>CAKUYO010000114.1 GCA_934716995.1 uncultured Bacteroidales bacterium
GGGCGGGCAGAGCAGCAAAGTATTCCACTTCTTATTATACGGAAGAGTTATGACAAAATAAAGAAGGATTTGTATGAATTTTTTGCATGTGCTGTGCCTTTTCCGCGCAAAAGAGTCAGAAAGATTAAAGTATACTTATATCTTTTATCGTCCAATTATGATATTTCGGTTCTTTGCAATCATTTTATTCGTCTTATTCGTCAAAGATCGTGTCACAGCGGCCAAGGACCTCGAAACATAAAAAACGCAAACAGGCCCCAAAATCTGTTTGCGTTTTTTCATATCAGCCGTTCCCGCTGCACACCGTACCGGACCGCTGCTTTTTATTTTGCGTCTTCGCTTGTTTCTTCTAGCCCATACATGCTTTTCATGTGTTCAGGCATTTTCGTCAAAGGAGACTGTTGTGCTCCATTTTTCTTAGAGGCCATCAGTTCTGAAAAACTGCTGTTTTCTTCACCGCCGCAGCCACTCAAAAGCAGCACGCACATTAGGCCTAGTACCGCAATCATTCCTATGCGCTTCACAAGTGCATTCCTCCTTTCATTTATGTTCAGTGCTTCACCGCGTCTTCTGCTTTATGCCAATAGGTGATCGTTTCCGTGCTTTCCTGGCCATTCATCACTTCACGCGCGGTCATGGACTTTTTGTCGATATCCTCAACCTTCAGAACAAATGTCTCCCCGTAAAAATCCGAGATTTTCAGCTGGTCCTTGTTTACGACCGACCATTTGCCCGTTCCGTAGGTGCTGGGAAGATTGACTGTGCCATCATCGTAAATGGTAAAACGCAGGCGGTCAGAGCCTTCCAGATACCAGTCTCCGATCACCAGCTTGTTCACATTCCTTTTGCAGCCGGTCAGCCCGCCTGCTGCGCACACCATGGCTGCCGCTGCCGCAAGCTTTAAAAATTTGCGGCGTTCCATCTTGTCTGCCATAATTCGTCTCCTTATTCATGATATTTTTATTGGTATCCTTTCACTCGCACCATCTGTGCGCCTTCCGCTGTATGCCAAAAAGTGACCGTCTGCTCGCTTTCCTGTCCGTTCACCACTTCACGAACTTCCATGTTGTCTGCATCGATCCCCACGATTTTCAAAATCGTAGTTTCACCATAAAAATCAGTTAGGATCAGTTGATCTTCATTTGCGACCGACCACTTGCCCAGCCCATAGGAGCCTGGGATGTTCACCGTGCCATCATCATAGATCGTAAAAGTCAGGCTTTCCGACCATTGTCTATACCAGTCTCCGACTACAAGTTTTTCGGTCTTTTTCTTTCCATGGGTCGTTAAACTGCCGATTGCTACGACTACAGCGACCGCGCACACCGCCAGCAGGATATCGCTCAGTTTCAATTTTTTCATTATACTTTACCTCTTTTTGCAGTTTTGGGGAACATATCCACTTTTCAGGACATCAGTTCATATGTTCCATCGCTGCTGATTTTGGCAATATGTGAATCATACGCTGCATCATACATTCCCGTATAAAGGTATCCATCATAAACCTCACAGGCGCTGTTGACCCCTGCTCCTTCCTCAATATAGCCATATCCGCTGGTGAACTGTACTCCATCACAATTTTCCAGCCTTGCACCAGTCTGATTGTAAACATAGTATCGGTTGGTACTTTCGTCACAAACGCCAATCATAACGCCGTCCGCCGTCGGAAAAACGCACTTAAGCTTTCCCTTCTGCGGCTGGGCCGTCCAGTTTCCCTTTTTGTCCATAACTCCCCAAAAAAGTACGCCATCCGGATTTTGCAGCTGGAGGACCGCATACCCATTCATAAATCGCGGTTCATCGTTTTCATTGATTGCCCGAACATTGTACTCGCTGAGATCTATTACACAGTTCAGGTGGATATCATAAAAGCCCAACGGATATTCTTCTCCGTGTCCTGTATTTCTCCACGCCTGCATAAAAATAAGCCCTTCACAAAGGCTGGGATAGCGTGAGCGCTTTGAAGCGATATTTTCCCATTCCGGAAAGCTCTCAAGATTTCCATCTCTAACAGCAATATACATGATCGTACCGTTTCCGCCAGATATCCCAAGGTTATACTTTTCGGAAGCTTCATTACTTCCTGCGTAAATATTTACTTCTACGTTTCCCAGATATCCCGCACTCCGGATCAGATATGTACCGCCGTTTTCGTAGATGATATTGTCGAATCCCCATGTCATTTTTTCATACAACGACGATGGATTACTATTCACCTTTACAAATGCAGGCTGTGTTGTATCACATTGAAAACGAACCGTACCATCTGTCGTATCCCATGCCGTTAATATCGTTTTAGAACCTTCAATGGTATCTTCCTGCCTGACAGACCAAAGAATCGTCCCGCTGTCATTTTTAAAATAGGAAACCAAAACTTCTTCTGCCGGAATATAGGACGGTCGAAAAGTTGTTCCATCTTCTGTAGACATTACACGTCCACCGGTCAAGCACATGCCATTATAAAATCCGGAAACAACATTAGTGTCCTCATCAAAAACATGATGTACTTTACCATCTTTATCAAACAGGCAGTACTTGTGTTCTTCTCCTTTATAAAGCATTCCAACCGAAAGTTCTTCAAAGTTCGGATAACTTAGGCCACATCCGCTATACTCTTTCATCACTTCCGTCAGTGTCGGATATGCCGAATCTGTGCTCTCGCTGGCAACTTCAAGAACTTCATTACTCGTCACAGACTCTGACGCTCCTGCAGTTGACGATTGGCTCCCCAGTGGTTCTTTTGCTCCGCAACCGCTCAAACCACTCACGACACACGCTGTTGCAACTGTCCCCGCGATCTTCAGAAAGCTCCGTCGAGCGATCTTTTTCATTGTTGCATTCCTCCTTTTTCTATTAACGGAACAGCGAACCATCCACCATGCGCATCACAAAGAGAATGATCCACTTCGTCACCTTAAATACCACCGTGATATAGCCCAGCACGACCGCCAGCAGAACCTTTTTCCACAGGTTCTTTTTGTCGTTCAAGCTTTTAAGCATTTTGGCTGAGAAGAAACCGCAGACCCAGCCGGTCCCCTGTTCAATATCTTTCCATGAAAGCCATGTGCCCCATACCAGCAGGGCGATCATGATGATCGAAAGCCACATATCCATTCTCCCTTTTGCCGTCAGCGTTCCTCATAATATGCGCAGCCGTTGCGGTCGCTCGGGCGATTGTAACCATGTGTCCAGCCTTTTTCGCAAAGGCAGTACACCGCGCCGTCACGCCAGTCGCTGCGGTCTGCATAGACGCAGTCCGAGCAGTTTCCGTTGAAAGTGCCTTCCGGCAGCGTAACAGCCGCTACAGTTTCGTTTTTCATGTCAATTTCCTCCTTGATACTCGATTTCGTTCCTTTTTATCTCTATTTTCTCGTTTGTGCGCACTGCCTGATACGCAACGACTCTGCGTTCCGGCATAATAACAACGGGAAAATATAAGCGATCATACCCCTCGGGCATTGCATCCATGATTCGGGCAATATAATTCCGGTCCCCTTCCGACAATGCTTCCGCCCCGCCAAAGTGCACATGGAACACGCCCATGAATCGAAGCCCCTTCTCGGCCCACCTCTTGATCTCACGATTCAGAAAAGCAACATCCGGCGTATAACTGCAGGGCCGCCCGCCGATTCTTCCCTTATCAAGTACGATGTCTGTGACGGTCTGATCTCGTCCGCCCAAAATTCCGCCGCTTTCCGGCGGACCGTCCGGAAGCTGACGCAAAGCCGCATTCAACCCCGCTTCCGCGCTCACTTTCATTCTCGTTTTCCCTTTCCTGGTTCTGCGCATCCACTCGTTTTCGTCCTCTTTTTCCTCATTTTAACGGATTATCCGTTAAAAATCAAGATGTCGGGGCCATTATTTGTAGACTTTTCTACAAAGAGGTGATCTTATGTTATAC
>CAKUYO010000115.1 GCA_934716995.1 uncultured Bacteroidales bacterium
CAGTTCAAGCCTGCCACCGGGTAATTATGGTATGGTAGCTCAGTTGGTAGAGCTGCGGTTTGAAGCACCGTGATCGCCTGTTCAATTCAGGCCCAGACCACCATTTTAGCTGATGACCCAATAGACGCTCAAGGAATCCGGGGCCGCTTGGATAGGCTAACAATGACTGCTGGAAAGACAGCACTTTATATGCGGCAGTAGTTCAACTGGATAGAACAATCGGCTACGAACCGATAGGTTGCGAGTTCAAGTCTTGTCTGCCGTACCAGAGAAGTGAATCTTAAATTGCGTTGCACAAAGGATTAGCCTTAAAGGGGCCTCTGCAAGCAGGGGCGCTGGTTATCGGTGATGATGCTATCTCGCGAGAGTGCGCAAGCCGACTTTTATATGTGCGTGTACTCGAATTGGCATAGAGAACGGTCTAAGAAGCCGTGTTTTGTGGGTTCAAGTCCCACCATGCACACCAAAATACAGGATGGTTTCAATGGTAAAACATCGCCAAAATAAGAATGTGTCTATGCAGACATAAGCCGCAATTATTTTTCTTAAAAGCCAAGACGAAGATGTTGGTTCGACCCCAACTCCTGTATTTATTATGCGAGATTAACTCAACTGGGAGAGTGCCACCCTTACAAGGTGGAAGTTACAAGTTCGAGCCTTGTATTTCGCACCATGAGACAGTTTATAAGCTAAAAAAGTTCTGTCATGAATCAAAGACTTAATTTGCGGTTGAGTGACCTTAAACTCACCATTATGGCTGTGTAGCTCAACTGGTTAGAGCGCGTAAAAGCTATCTATTTTAGATAGTAACAGCTACACATTTTTCCATTGTCACGGACGAGGTTCATGGTTCGAGTCCATGCACAGCCGCCAAAAATCTAACAGAAACGGAATGAATCCAATGCAGATTGATAATAACAATCCAATGGTTTTCTTTCAGATGTTGGGAGAAGTTGCTGGTGATAATATCATGAGCAAGATTTCCCGACTGAAAATTGGTGAAGAAAACGGTATAGTTACCTTGTATCTAAGAGATGAACGTGAACCGTTCACGAATAGCGAACTTGAACAATTCAAGGAAATTCTGAAGAGGTGGTATGATATTATCTCTTTCAGACGTGAAGATAGGCTTATCATGCTAGATATGAAGGTAAGAAAGTAAAATTCTCCTTTATTTTTGCATAGAAAGACACATCCAGCAAACTTTTATTAAATTTTGAGTAGCTTTATTGTTCAATTTTTAATGTGTCTTTTAGATTAGCTGGATTAGTATAATGGTAGTACGGGGGATTTGTAACCCTCTGGCGACAGTCCGATTCTGTCATCCAGCACCAGTCTGCTCTGGCAGACAGTCCTTTGGGTTAAATGGTTTAACATTTGACATTCGTTCCTTTCGCACCTATGCTGTGGTAGAATAGGTATAGGCAAGTATTTTAACTACCGTGTCCATAGAGTTAATGGACTTGGGAGGCGCTGACAAGATAGAAGAGCAAGCGTCATGCACGTGGGCGGGTATTCGTGCTTTTATATGCGTCCGTAGCTCAGTTGGTTAGAGCAATCGCCCTTTAAGCGATGGGTCGGGAGTTCAAGTCTCTTCGGGCGCACCAAGCGGTAAGTAGTTTTCGAGTTGCAACTATTGTAGTCGGTGTGCGTAAAAAATATAGTAAATGCGTGACATGACGATATGCTGTATTTGTATCAAGGAACCAAATACGAAACAGATAAACCGATGGCTGCTGGAAAGACAGCGTTTTATATGAGGTAACAAGATGAGAAATATATTGAGTTATCAAAACGGCGCTGTATTTACTGGAAAAGAGATTATTGATTGGGCTAATTACCAAGTTGATAATAAAACATCTAAAAAGAAATACGGTACAAGGATTTTAAAGCATTATAAAAGTACGCTAAAACCTACCAGAGAATATCATGTATTTACCAGATATGAAACTGCTGGGTGTAATGATATTCGTACTATGCCTTTAGTGATAAAGGCTTAATGTGTGGCAGTACCCAAGAGGTCGAAGGGGCTTGCTTGGAAAGCAAGTAGACGGCGTAAGCCGTGCAGGGGTTCAAATCCCTTCTGCCACGCCACGACCGTAAAGATGAACAAAATAGAGCATACGGTGTTACAAAACCGTCCCGGAGTGATTGTGCCACGAGGGGATTAAGCGGAGTATATGCTCGATGCGTGGTTCGCAAAACCTAAATTGCAATATGCGTCATGGGTCGGACGGTTAGGCAAGAGACTGCAAATCTCTTTTAGATTGGTTCAACTCCAATATGACGCTCCAATAAATGAGAATTAAAGCGGATTGGTAAAGGGATGCCTTTAGGAGCAGACTGAACTGCTGTGGTAGATGTACACTATTACGCCCTTCGGTGTTCCGTTAGTGGTTTTGATGCCAAACAAACGGTGTCCGCGCCACCCCATCATTTATCCTCAAGCTGGCTTGAGAAACGATACTCGGAAGGGTATCACGCCCCACCGTGGGAGAAAGCGGTAGTCCGGGTCGGGACTAGAGAATACGACCACGCGATATTTGGTGGATGGGAACGAGTGAGTACGATTCGTTCCCAATTTTTTTATTATTATTTATGAATAGGAGATGGTTGCATGAAGAAACTGCTAGGAGCTATCATTGCTTTGCTTACAACATTTGCGATAATTTGCGCTGTGGCAGTTCCGTCAAAAGCGGCAGATTTTAGTGACAAGTTTGAATTGTATGAATCGTGGAGTAAGAACCTAAAAGTATATACAAGAGAAGTTAGCGAAGAACTTGATATTCCATATTCTGCATTAGTTGCTATTATCTATCACGAATCAAGATTCAATAGTGATGTTGGTACAAATTACATCGGTTTGATGCAAGTTGGATATAGTTCTGATATTCTTAATTTTCTTTCCAATAATGGTCTGAAAACATCTAAGAAAGGATTGTACAATCCTGAGACGAATATCAGAGCTGGCGCATTGATTCTTAGATACGCAATGGACAAAGCTACGAATATGGAAGATGCGTTCTATATTTACACCTGTGGCGAAGCGGCTGTGAAAAAGCGAAAAGCAAACGGCCAGAAGAAAAATAAAGCGACTGTTGAAATTACAGAGCTTTACTATGAATATTCGGAGTATTTTGCTAAATAGGGGAAAGCTGAGTATAAGCAATTCCTGTTAGATGAATTAAATAGTGTCAATGCAGAACTTGACGAAACGAACGGTTTGCTTCAGTCTTGTGAAGTGTACCAATCTGACTATTACAACCAACAGTTGTTGTTTATCGAACAAAAGCTAGAATATATCAATTCTGAGCTGAAAAATTTAGAATAACCCCTTGACTTCTTGTGTCTGGGCTGGTATACTGTCATTGTAGACGGTTGCCAGCCCAGATTTTTCTTTAAGAAAATTTTTAAAAGCCCTTGACTTTGGCTAGTAACTGTGTTATAATATAGACAGTCGAAAGGCAATAAAACAAAAATAAAAAGAATCAAAGGAGAAACATTTTATGAAGCTGAAGGTTTATGAGAATCACAACCGCGTTATCGCTATGGGTCACGAGTTCGGTAAGCGCATTAAGGTCATGGCTGTATGCCACGCAGATGATACCTTTGATGCAGACTTCGGCAAGAAGCTGGCAGAGTTCAAGTACAAGATTGCCAAGAAGGATGCCAAGATTGCAGACCACAAGCGTTACATCAAGGCACTGCGAGCCGCTATTGCTGAGTGTGAGCATGAGATTGCGGCACAGGAGGCCGCAATCGTTCTCGTTACCGAGAACCGCGACAAGGTGATTGCCGACAAGGATGCGTTTGTTGCAACCAAGTACGGTCATCACGAGGGGTAATTACCCCTTATACATATAGG
>CAKUYO010000116.1 GCA_934716995.1 uncultured Bacteroidales bacterium
ATCTTTGCATTAGCAAATAAGATAAAAAAGCAATCACTTAAAGTTCTAAACATTATGGCAAAACTTACATTTAACGAGTTAAGAAAGAAGTTCGGCTTTACAGCCAAAAGAACCAAGGCATACCGAGTTCTTGACGAGTTCGGAGCAAATATCACAAGCCGTGTCAAGGTTATGACAATGGCAGGCGGTTTATTCGCCATTGATGAATTTGGCATCGACATTACTAATCAAGTTAAATTCGAGCGTATATAATGGCAAAGAAACCGCAGCTTAAACCCAAGGACACGACATCTGTATCTTGTACAGAATGTGATAACGCTACTCTGATGCAGTGGGGCGATGACCCGATAATAGCAGACTGCAGTGCTCATCATTGTCGTGAGGTGGCAAGCCATAGACGCTCTTGTCCCCAATACGAGCCGGCAAAGCATTTGCCGAAACCGATAAAGCACCTGCAGAAATTTGCAGGTCTGCAAAAACAAGAAGAATAAAGGTTAAACCAATAAACAATATAACAATGGAATTATTCACTAAGTTATCAGAAATTATGGGCGATGGTTGCACATTGGCAATCACTATCGCCAAGACAAAGAACGGCATGACCGTTAGTGTTCTCCCCGGAAACTCTCTTGTTAAGGATGCAGCGAAAAACAAAATCGCTCCTCTGAATATAAGTGGTTCTGCAAGTGAGCTTGATGAGGGTTTTGTAAACGCCATCATTCAGCCAGTAGCCACAACAAGCAAGATGTTCGTTGACATGAAGTCGTTTGAGGACTCACAGGCTGCTGCAAAGGAGGCTTCCGAAATGGAAAAGAAAGCTAAAGAGAAAGCAGCAGTTAGCAAGGTTCAGTATGACAAGTGGATGGAGCTTGCTGAACAGAACCGCAAGGAAAGCAAGTACAAAGACGCTCTCACTTGTGCCAAGAAGGCGCTCGAAGTGGCAGGAGACGTTGCCGGTGGTCAAGCAAAGGCAGAGGCTTTTATCAAGAAGGTCAATGATGAGTCGGCTGCAAATCTCTTTGGCGCAGAAGACAAGTCTGATGGCAAGAACATCAAGATTGACATCAAGAAGACACCCAAAGCCTCTGCTGAGGAAGACGCAGACGAGGAGAACGAATAATAAATAAAAGGAGGATATAATCATGGCATTACAAATCAACAACTACAAGAGAGTATTCAAGCATGGTTCAGCAACACTCGCAGATCCAAATCCGGAGATGTCACCTGAAGAGGTAATGAACTTCTATTCTAACCAATATCCGGAGCTTACAACGAGCAACGTGCACGGTCCGAAGATAGATGGCGACAGTGCCGTCTATACTTTCAAAACAACGGTTGGAACAAAGGGATAATCAATGTGTGAACCTAAAATAAGCAAAGAACAATGGCAGCTTTATCAAAACATAGGACGAGTTCTATCACGGGAAGCAGAACAGCTTCACGCCGAAGGAAAGCGTATCACACCAGACGCAATGGGCGCAATCATTTTCTAAATGCCTCATTTGCTAATATCCATGGCTGTGATATATGTAATGATGAAGCTGTCTTTGTTGTCAAAGATATTAAGCAGAATATCTTTGACCTTCAAGCAGATGTAACAAAGTTCTTCTCTAAATACGGCATTTCATGCAAGTTACCCACTGTCGCCGGGAACTTCAAAAACGATGTTCTTGCACTTTACAATCTACTCAAGTCAAACCTCCCCGATGAAAAATGGAAGGTGGAAGCGGTACAGCAACATGGCGAGGATGGTCCTATCAAGTTCATGGTTTACGATTACGCTGAATTTCCCGAATATACAGTATGGGCAGTACCAGTCAAAAAAATGGGCGAGGTTGATGACAAGACTCGCAAGTTGCTTGCTCTCACCTTTGCTGTTATGTACAGGAACGATATGTATGAGCTTCCCGAGGATAATTATGACTTCCAGTACAACCTCGCTCAAAGCGACAACTGTTATCAGCGTGACGAAGACGGAAAGATGAAGTACGATGAGGACTTGACTGATTTTTGGGGTGAGGATTATAGGGAAATGGCGGTAAGGTACGTCGAGGGTGACATATCTGAACTCTTCAATGAAATAAAGCAAACAGCAGATTTGCAATATAAGTCAGGCAAGCCACTTTGTGATATGCTTGAAGATATGATTTCACAGTATCGTGTCGAGAATTACCACAACCCACATCTGTTGGACCTCATAGAGAATGAACTTGAAATTTGTCGCGAAGGTTGGCTATCTGAATACCATATCAGTATGCTGAAGAATGAATTTGGCTACGATTTTGATAATGATGATAGCGAAGAGGATTTTATGGACTTGGCGAGATTATTTTTCTTTTGCTACGATGATGACGATTGCATAACACAAGGAGCAATCGAAATGATAAATGCAGAAGCGTATAATCTTAGCGTCGGGAATATGTATCGCTACTCCTTTATTGACGATGACGATATTGAGGAGAGAATGGAAAGCTCTTTCCCTCAAAGATGGGCAGATGTTAATGACCAACTAATAGCAGAATTAAGAAAATGAGCAAGATAACTAATTTGCTTAACCAAGTATATGAGCCGTTCATGGCAATCATTGCTTATAGAACTACCGACAGTAGAGAGCAGTCGTTTTACTTGGAGCAGCACAAAATATCCAAAAAAGACGGTAGTCTTGGTGTTGGCTTTCCTTTACGCCAAAAGACCATAACGAACTTGTTTGATGCGCTGTCACGCACTAACAAGCAACTTGACAGCAGTCTTTATGGCGTTGTACCCGAGAATGTGTTGTATTGTGACACAAGAGTTGGAAACGAGAAACTTGTTTGGTACCGGAAGCCAGAGGTTCGTAAGCTGTTCTTTACAAAGAGTCTTGAAATACCAGATGGAGATATGAGAGTTCCAGGTCTTGTGTATGTTGCAAGTGGCAAGCAGCTTCGAGTGTTGGCGTTCAAGGGTAACAAACCCAAGAGTGTTCTGTATCTCGCTCCATTCATGAATACTGATTCCAGCCATGTCTGTCTCGGCAACTCAAAAGTCAAGACTCCCGATGAAAGGACATTTACCAATGTTATCAATTATTGGGAAACAATGTTTTGGCAGTCAGAGTTTTCTCACATTCTTGGCGAGAACCCTTGCCTTGGCAACCTTGCTACGATAACAAAAGATTGCATACTTAATGGGAAGCCCTTCCCCGACAATATGCTCAAACAAGCTAAATGCAAATTACAAGATTTACTACGATGAAGAAAATACACTATACGGAAAATTATCTACTTGCCCCAGTTCATCCCATTGAGGTGAACTTGATAGGAGCAGGAGGCACTGGAAGCCAAGTCTTGACTTCGCTTGCGAGGATCAACTGCGCTCTAATACAGCTGGGACACCCTGGACTTCATGTAACCGTCATTGACGATGATGTTGTAACACCGTCAAATCTTGGTCGTCAGTTATTCGCACCAACGGAAATTGGCTTGAATAAAGCATTTGTACTAACAACACGAATCAACCGCTTCTTCGGTCTTGATTGGAATGCTGTTCGTGAGCAATATCCATACGAGAGTTGTGCTACCGCCAATATAACCATAACGTGTGTTGACAATGTGAAGGCTCGCATAGAGATAGGCAAATATCTCCGCAAGAACAAGAATGGAAGCGTAGGCGATAAAGACTATACCATGCCATACTACTGGCTCGATTTTGGTAACACAACAGATACTGGTCAGGTCGTTCTCGGTACAATAAACCCAGTCAAGCAGCCAAAGAAACGCAAAATAGAGTCTTCGGGTACACTTAAATGTGTTGACGAGCTTTTCGACCTCAGTGAAGTCAAGGACGAGGATAGTGGTCCGTCTTGCTCGCTTGCAGAAGCC
>CAKUYO010000117.1 GCA_934716995.1 uncultured Bacteroidales bacterium
GTGAGGCAGTGTTCAAAATGAACACGACCACATCTTGTGGATGGTTTCAAGCCAATCCACAAAATCAGTGGGATTTGTGACAGAGAATATCATGGTTCGCAAGGTGCGTCAAGATGCTTTTGCAAATTTTATTGTGGTAAAGTGGTGATAGTAGGACTTATATGAACACATTGTGCCTATGCTACATCAAATTCTTTAGCGAGCATCACAAAATCTGCATAGCGGATTTGTGAATCCTTACAGAAGCTGAAAATAATTTGCTCAAAATTTGAGATGTGATGCAGAACGTGGTAGAATGAAAGCAAAATAAAAATTGCTTTTCAATCCAGTGAGATGAATACGATAGATAGAGGAGAAACCAAAATGGGCAATGAAACGAAAATCAATCCTTTTGCCAGAATCCTGAATGCGGTAACAAAAGTCAATCCGAATTTAGCAAGCCAGAAAGAGGAAACGGCATCGCAAACGGTAGTCAATTCAGAACTTGCGCAGGCGCATGGGATTGAAGCACAAGTGCAGGAACAGTTGCTGTTGGGAAAATATTCTGTGGTGAAACCGCTGGATGTTGTATCGGGTGAAGCTGATTTGTACTTGTGCAACTATCAAGAAAAATCGTATGTTGCAAAAATTTACCGCAGAGATGTTGCAATCAAAAGCGAAGTCATGCAGGCGTTAAAGGAAATCCAATCGCCGTATGTTGCGCATATGATTGATACTGGAATGGTCGATGGAAAAACGGTAGAGATTTTGCCGTACTATAAGAACGGAAGCCTTCAGGGTAAAAGGCTTTCGTACCAAGAGCTACGGGAAACTGTGATCCCTTGCATCAATGAGGCGTTGAAAGAACTGCACAAAATCGGTGTGATTCATAAAGATTTGAAGCCGTCTAATATTATGCGGCTTGATAATGGTCGGGATGTTGCTATTATTGACTTCGGTATCAGCTCTGTGATTGACGATGGCAGAACGGTGCTTGTTACCAAAACCGGAATGACGCCAGAATATTCTGCGCCTGAAACATTCCGCAGCGTTTTTCTGGAAGAATCGGACTACTACTCGCTTGGTATTACGCTCTACGAGCTGTTCTGTGGGCGCACTCCGTATGCGGGGATGTCAAACGATGAAATTACACAGTATATGTCCATCCAAAAGATTCCGTTCCCGGATGAGATGCCGAAAGCACTGAAAGAATTGATTGCGGGACTGACATATAGTGATCTCGCTAACCGCAATGACAAGAAAAATCCCAATCGTCGTTGGATTTACGAAGAAGTCTGCAACTGGTGCAGCGGAAAATATCAGCCGATTCCGGGCGAGGCTAACATGGAATCCAATACTGTCCGAATCCCTGCTTACAAATTCCGAGGTGAACTGTACACAGACACAACAGAACTGGTGCAGGCATTAGCCTCTGATTGGGACAATGGCAAAAAGCAGCTTTATCGTGGATTGCTTACCGGATTTTTCATGGCTTGTGACCCGGAAATTGCAGAAGCCTGCATGGATGCAGAGGACAGTGTAACAAAGCGCGGCGAAAATGAAGATGTTGCATTCTGGAAACTTTTGTACAAAATGGCTCCGGACGTGAATACATTTTTCTGGAAAAATCAGAAGTACGAATCTCTGAATGCTTTTGGAACCGACTTAATGAAAAAGCTGCGTAGTGGCAATGTAGATGAATGCCCTGTGTGGAATGAAATGCTGTCTTATGGTTTGATTTCTTCGTATATGAAAGCTCATAAGTTCAGCGAGACACAGGTGAACGGCTCAGAATCCATTGAATCTTCGGTGCGGCTGAATAAAGCGAATGCCAAAACGATGGCTCTCGATTATTATTTGCTGGCCTACCTGATTTCTGGAGACTGTGAATTTGTTCTGGCAGGTAGACATTTTGATTCGATTGATGCGCTGGCAGAGTATATGAACACAATACTTACGAATTCTTTCGATAAGTTTGATATGTTCTGTAAAAATATTATCAACGCAGATAATTCTCTTGACCCGCAGTTCGAAGCATGGCTGATTGCACAGGGCAAGAGCAATGAGATTGAGCAGTGGAAAAAGACACTTGTATAAAGTAAAGGGGAAGTTTCAAATTGGAAGCAGGAGTAGGTTGCTTATTTGCCTTTGTATTTTTGGTTGGAGAGTTGTTTCTGTTCTCTGGACAATTCAGGGCAGAAATGGCAGGTAACGAAGTTGCCAGTTTCTGCGCATTTATAGCGTTGATATTTAATATTATATTTGTTGGAATAGTAATTAAAGGCATTGTAAAATCTGCGGAAGAATCGAAAGAACGAAAAGAACAGGAGCGCAGAAAGCGGATTCAAGATGAAATTTCGGAAATTGTAGGCCGATATACAGTTCAAGATGATGTGGCAAAGAGCAATGTTCCCGGTATAACAGAAATTGACAACCCACTTGTGGATTCTGAAGTCGTATTCTGCGTAAAAACCTACATTCGGGAAGCAGAGGAACAAGAGAGAAAGATTATAGGGCTACGAACAAAAATTCAGGAGATTTTGAATTACAATAATTATGCAACAGGAGAACAAAATCTCGAATATTTGAAACAGAAAGAGCCAGAATTAAAAAAGCTAAAGGAAGAACTGCTGGATGCACAGAAGCCGCAGGATAATCGAAAAATTGTTCTGAATGAAACTACTTCTCAAGAACTTGAAGATGTTCGTAATGCTATCGCGGAAATTGGAAAAAGCCAGAAAGTACGAAACATGGGCAATATTGATTGGAAAACTGTGACAGAGGTGTCGGTGCCCGGTGAACTAAAATATTTCCAATCTCAAACAAAACCTGTTACCCTGCACTTGATGGGCTATTGCTTTTGCATCTTCTCTAAAACAATTCTGATATTTACACTGGATGGAAAATTTGTTACAGCATTGCAAAGAAGCTACTTTAGAGTGAATGTGCAGCGTGACCGGGAACGAGCTTATTTTAATTTGGAAACCAAGGGCTATTCGAGCAATGCAGTTGGAGCTGATTCTAAGTGTATTGATAGGGGCGAGGAAAGACACACTTGGCTTCATACTTGCAAGGATGGCAGCATGGATCTCCGGTATAGAAATAACTATCGAATCAATTATCGTTATGATACGATGGAATACGGGAAAATTCGTTTTTCGGTTGCAGATTTTACAGAAGAATTTAAGTTTAGTTCAGCAGAAGCGATTTTGGCGGCAGAAAAAGCTGCGTCTGAAAATGAGAAGTATAAGGCTACACGAGAAAGCAATAACGAATCAAACGTTATAAACTTGTTGCAACTGCTTGAGCCGTCCAGCGAATCAGCGAGAGAACTGGAGGAACGATATACAAAATTAGATGTTCCCCAGAAAAAATACTGTTACATTGAAAGAAGTTGAACGCAATGTCTGGCCCGAAATCATCAAGATATACATTGACCGCTGCCCAGCGGAGAGCCATTGAAGAACAGCGCAGAATTGAGCAGGGGCGAAAAGAAAACTGCATCTGGGTGAAAAATACGCTTGGACAGATACAAAAAGAAAATAGTACGTTCGGTCGGGAACAAGCTGTTGCAAAGGAGCTTGCTGCAAAAACTGGAAACGATCATGGTTTGCAGCGGTTGATTCAGGAAATGCAAGAAACGGTTAAAAACGCTGTTGTGCTTGCTCAGAACGTGGAATCGAAGGATGCCGCCCATGTGAAAGTCATCTGCACGCAGATTAAGCAAAGAAAAGCAGAAATTGCGTTGCTTCAGCAGAAAATCCGGCAAGCGGCGCAAGAAAATGACGAGGCACTTGGACGCTATTTTGGTGCCAGCATTGCGGACGCATTCTCTGCGAAAAATGATGTATCGGATAC
>CAKUYO010000118.1 GCA_934716995.1 uncultured Bacteroidales bacterium
GACCCATAGAGCGATTCTGAACGTCGATTTTTAGTCTGAACCTTTTGAATCGCCTGCAACGCCCTATTCATCGGACATGAAGCCACTTTCCAGCCTGCAAAATGACCCATAGACCTAAATATATTGTCTGTTGTCCGTATTATCCGTTATGGCATGAAAAAACCGCCTTGACATTACGTGTCAAAGGCGGTTGGAGAAATACCAATTTGGTCTAATATATACAGAAAATATTTTACATCAGTGCGGCATCAATCACCTGTTGTATATCGCGCACGTAGTGGAAAGTGAGGCCATTCAAATAGTTTTCGGGAATTTCGGCGACATCTTTGCGGTTATCTTCGCAAAGCACCAAATCCGTTATCCCCGCACGTTTGGCAGCAAGAATCTTCTCCTTTACTCCGCCAATCGGCAACACTTTACCCCGCAGGGTCATCTCTCCCGTCATCGCAATACGCGGGCGTACCTTACGCCCTGTAAAAGCACTGACCAATGCCGTAGTCATTGTAATTCCTGCACTGGGACCGTCTTTCGGGATGGCTCCTTCCGGTACGTGTATATGTACCGACCGGCTCTCTATATCTTTTTGTTTTATGCCGAATTGGTTTGTATGGGCTTTTATATATCCCATCGCAATAGTTGCAGACTCCTTCATCACATCGCCCAGATTACCGGTCAGGGTTAGGGTAGGTGTCTTCGACGGAGACAGCGAAGCCTCTATAAAGAGTATCTCGCCCCCTACCTGCGTCCATGCCAAACCGGTAACCACACCGATATACTTGTTTGTTTCCCAACTGTCGCGGCTGTATCTCGGTTGCCCCAAATAAGCAATCAAATCTTCGCGCGTAACCGACACATTATATTCTTCGTCCAGCGCAATCTTGGTATCCACTTTCCTGCAAATGGCAGCAATCTGCCTGTCCAACGATCGCACTCCCGATTCGCGCGTATAATCATCGATAATATGCGCAATAATTTCTTTTTTGAAACGCAACTGCGACGGGCGGATACCGTGATTTTCCAATTCCTTCGGAATAAGATGCCGCTTGGCAATCTCCTCTTTTTCTTCCTGCAAATAACCCGTCATCTCTATCAGTTCCATGCGATCCAGCAACGGGCGCGGAATGGTATCGAGCGTATTGGCAGTAGCGATGAAGAGCACTTTGCTCAAATCATAATCCACGTCCAGGAAATTATCGTGGAATGTGCTGTTCTGCTCCGGGTCAAGCACTTCCAACAATGCCGAAGTCGGATCACCTTTGTAATCTGCACCTGTCTTGTCAATCTCGTCCAGTACAAAAACGGGGTTACTCGTCTGCACTTTGCGCAGGTTCTCTATTATCCGTCCCGGCATGGCACCTATATACGTGCGCCTGTGTCCCCTTATCTCCGATTCGTCATGCAATCCGCCTAACGAGATACGTGCATACTTGCGACCGAGCGCCGTTGCGACAGACCTTCCCAAACTGGTTTTCCCCACGCCCGGAGGACCATACAGACACAGAATAGGCGAGTTGATTTTATGTTCCTCTTTCGCCTTGTCGCTGCGCAGATTCAGTTGCCGCTGCACCGCTAAATATTCGATAATGCGCTCCTTCACCTTGTCCATCCCGTAATGGTCTTTATCCAGCACCTCTTTGGCATGGGCAATATCATAATTATCCTCCGAATACTCGTTCCAAGGCAGGTCAAGCAACGTATCAAGATAATTCTGCTGGACGGAATACTCAGGCGAATGGGTTTGCATTCGCTCCAATTTGCGCAATTCACTGTCAAAAACCTCCCGCACTTTGTCTCCCCAATGCTTCTTCTCGGCGCGTGCCTGCATATCTTTTATAGTCTGGGCATCGGTATCTCCCAATTCCTTTTGGATCGTCTCCATCTGCTGGTGCAGATAAAACTCCCGCTGCTGCTTGTCCAACTCCTCCTTCGTTTTTTTGCTTATATCCGCTTTCATACGCAGCATTTCCAACTCCTCATGCAACACAGCCAGCAGGTTCAACGCGCGTTCATATATATTGTCTATCGCCAGCAACGCCTGTTTTTCTTCGATTTTTATTTCGAAGTTGGTGCACACATAATTGACGAGGGTAGGGGGATTCTCAATACTTTTGAGTGTCATACCCGCTTCCGGCGGTACATTGTCGGCATTCTTCAGAATCTGCGCTGCCTCGTCTTTGATACTGCTTGCCAAGGCGAGAAACTCCTTGTCGCTTTTTTCGGGGAAAATCTCCTCTTTGCGCTTGATGCGTGCCCGCAACCCGTTCCGCGACGGTATAAATTCCGCCACCTCTATACGCGCCACGCCTTCGAGTATCACCATCAGCGTACCGCTCTGTAATTCAATGGTTTGTATTACTCTTGCAGCCACACCGAGCGTGTACAGATCGTTCTCTTTGGGTTCCTGTACATCGCGTTCTTTCTGGCAGCAAACTGCAATCAGTTTCTCCTGTTTGTACGCGCTGTTTACCAATTTCAGCGATTTGGGGCGTCCTACAGCCACAGGCATCAGCACACCCGGAAACAGCACCATATTGCGCAGCGGAAGCACATCCAGGATATCATCGTCTTTGAGCGACACATTCCTTACATCGTCATGCCCCCGCACAATCGAAACCACACGCTGTCCGTTTCCCTCTTGTTCGTTCCCGTTGTCGTTATTCAGTGTATAAATCATATTTCCTCTTGTTCGTTATCGTTGTCATTAATTTGTAGGTATTGTAACCGGGTAGGAGAATATCTAAAAATACCCTATTTTACATAATTCACATTATCCGCCATTAACCAACGGATACTGAGGGGACGGTTTTGCGGATGAGGTTTTTGAGGACATCGCCGGGACCGAACTCGTAGAAAATGATATTGTCTTCCGGTATTATTTTATTGTCGGCGGATACCATATTCTTTACGGATTGCGTCCAGAGGACGGGCGATGTAAGTTGCAAGAGCAGATTCTGACGGATTTGCTCGGGATCAGTATGCGGCTGTGCGTCCACGTTCTGGTATATCGGGCATACAGGAGTTTGGAAGTCCGTTTTCAGAATGGCTGCTTTCAGTTCCTCTGCTGCGGGTTGCATAAGCGGAGAATGGAAGGCACCTCCTACCTGCAGACGCAAAGCACGCTTGGCACCATTGGCTTTCATCAGTTCGCAAGCCTTTTCCACCCCACTAACCGTTCCCGAAATAACAACCTGTCCAGGACAGTTGAAATTGGCAGCCACTACCACATCATCGGTGATTTGACGGCATAATTCCGCCACTTTTTCATCCTCCAATCCCAAAACCGCAGCCATAGTACCCGGTTGCATTTCGCATGCCTGCTGCATAGCGTGTGCACGACGGATGACCAACAGCAGTGCATCTTCGAAACGAAGTGCACCGCAGGCAACCAGCGCAGAGTATTCGCCAAGACTATGCCCTGCCACCATATCCGGTTTTTCCACAGTCATCAGGCGGGAAGCCACCACGGAATGGAGAAAAACGGCAGGTTGCGTAACAGCAGTCTGCCTGAGGTCCTCGGCAGACCCTTCAAACATAATATCGGTAAGGCGGAACCCTAATAGCCGGTTCGCCGTTTCGCACATCTCACGTGCTTCCGGATAGGCATCGTACAAGTCTTTGCACATACCTGTAAACTGCGCGCCCTGTCCGGGAAAAACAAATGCTTTCATCATCTTACATTTCAAATCTTTCAATACGGGTGCAAAGATACGCAAAAAAAACGAATGGTGCAAGAACTCCGTAGATTCAACAAGCAAGTGCAAAGTTAGTGAAAAAATTGAAAAAAACACTCAACGGGTGTCATAAAATTCAATTT
>CAKUYO010000119.1 GCA_934716995.1 uncultured Bacteroidales bacterium
CATATCAGCTTTATCCCCTTTCAATTTTGATACAGTAATTATAACAAAATAAAAGGATTATTTCAAGGGTTTATTAACAAATTTTTTCAGGGTCAGCAATAGAATAATTAATTCCAGTTACGAGAAATTCATCACGATGAGATAAGTAAAACAAATGAATTACTCTTTCTCCAAGATATGTTACTTCTTCTTCATCAAGCAATATATATCTCTCATGTTCAGGGCTAATTTCATAAATATCTGTTCTAATTTCTGTAATGGTTTTAAGTTCATCTTCAGACAAGGGATTATTACCTTTATTATTCATAACAGAAATTTCATTCAAAGGAACAAAGTTTCCAAGCAAAGGAGAGTTATTAGAAGTTAAACAAACACCAATTTTAGTGTCGTTATGCCAAACAGTACTTGTCCCTCTAAGACCAATAGGCATGGCAAAAATATTATTCATTAGAATCTACTCCCAACAGTATATTCTTCTAAAAACTGATTCATCTTCTTATGTTCGCAATATTTCATAAAGATAAAACCAAATACAAGACCACTAACAAGTCCTGCAAAATGAGCGACATTGCCAACATTGGGAATAAATAGATTTACACCAATAGCGGAAATAATTACTACAATTAAAACTTTAAGTCTATCTTTTTTATCATCTACGACAGTGGTAATAATAAAACCCATCAACCCATAAATAGCGCCAGACGCACCAAATCCAATTGTCTCAGGTCTAAATAAAGAATAAGCAATAGTTGTAGCAATTTCAGAAATAATACCAGTTCCCAAATAAATAGAGAGATATTCAGTTTTTGTAAGATATTTTTCTACAAGACTCCCTAAATAAATAAGACTAAACAAATTTGCTACCAGATGCCATAACTGGGCATGAGTAAAAATAGGAGTTACAAATCGCCAAATTTCAACGGGACTGTTATATAGCAAATTGTAACTCCATAGATAATAAATAAAAGGGGGATTAATTAAAATTGTAATATAAACTGCAATATTAATTAAAATTATCCAAAAGGTAAGAGTTTTAGAAAATTCTTTTATCTTAGTCATTTAAAATTTTCCTTCCGCAATAAGGACAGAAATTCATATCTGAATGTAACTGTTCTCCACATTCAGAACAAACTTCAAAGGTTCGAGCAATATTATAGCGTCCATCTTTTTGATATGTAGTTACAAGTTTCTTCCTACATGTTACTTTACTACCTACTCCAAAGCCAAGTGTATTCAATTGGTCTTCTACAAGGTCTCTCTCCCACGCAACTTGTTCATAGACACCATAAGAAACGGTATCAGGATGTTTTTTATTATTCATTAATATAAGTCCTCCGAGTAAAGTTCGGTTTCTTTATGCTGTTCTTTAAAGTAAATAAGAGAAGCAGGAAGAGAATCTTTTACAATTTTAAAAGCTTCTTCTCTTGAATGAAATTTTCCATTGTTGTCAACGAAGCCTTCTTCTTTGTTCCAATCACCACGAGAATAATTTCCAGCTAATACAAAATTAAGATAAGCAAACTGCTTGTATCCATCACCATGACGAATACAAGGAAGAACAATAATGTTATCTTCATCTGCTTTGCTTGTAAATTTAATAGCAGCACAAACAATTTTTGCCATATTATACCTCAATTACAGCCATTTTTCATAAAAGCACCACAAGCGGGACAATAAGGATTGCTGATTGCGTAACCACCCCACTTAGTAATCGTGGTTCTAATTTTTCCTCTGCGTTTACAACGAGAACAAGTTGCAATTTCTGTATTATAATTAATGTCATACCAATAGTTTTCTTCTGGTAAAACAACTTTGGATTTAACATGTTTAATTTTCATATCAAAGCTCCATTTCTTCAACAGGAAAAATTTGATTCTTCATGCCATTATCTTTAGGGATAGCTACAAATTTACCATAACTATCGGGATTGTAGATGTTCCTATCTCCATACCAGCAACCCATAAAAACGCCAAAGGCTTTCTGATACCTATTATAAAACACTCTTCCCATATAGGAATGATTCTTACCCTTAATTTCATATAAATTACCAGTAATAATATTGTTACCATTGACATCAAGAAGAGAGGTTACGACGTTGCAATTTTCTCTCTTGTCGCGGGTAGGTTCTCTGCGTCCCTTTTTAATACGTTCCATTAATAGCGCTCCTTCCATTCATAAGTATATATAAATTTAGAAATAAGTTTTTTATGCCCTTTGTAATTAATGAATCTCTTTTCTCCGATGCCGATAAAAACAGATTTAATTTTACCGATTTTCTTTACTTGGACAGGCTTTTTAATCCAACGTTCGCCGGTAATAACGGCATCAATTACACGGGTTTTACATGAATAGCCTTTTAACTTTTGGTTAACAGGAGTGTATACATAATATTCTGTGCCAATATCTTGCAAAGCTGAAAGGCAACCTTTAATAGTAGGAGAAAAACAAACTCTTGGAATAGAAACATCCTCATTAAAGGCTACAGCGGTTTCTGGAATTTTGGGAGTTAGAATTGTAAGATTAGGGTCACGAGAGAGATGATATAACATCAAACTCTCCTTTCAGCATCAGGTTGAGTATATACACGACGATACATTTGTTCATAAACTCCCTCAGTAAGAATGAGAGGGGAGCTAAATACACGAGTAGAATGAGAAACGGTACGTACAAAGGTCTTTATATAAATTTCCTTTTCAGGCGTAACTTCGAGAACAGAACCATCAGCAAAATTGTTACCCTGATACCAACAATCTTTATACCAAATCTCTTCCAGAACTTCCTCAAAAGTTAAATTATAAGTGTACTTTTTCTTTTCCATAAAAAACAACTCCTTATTCTTGATACTTAAATAATACCAAAAGAATAAGGAGTTGTCAAGTATTTAATCTTTTTTCTTGCCAAGAATTGCAAGCAAACGAACAAAGATATTAATAATATCAAGATAAAGGTCTGTTGCACAACTAATGGCATTATAAGGTGTAGCAGCATAGCTCTGAGAACAGTACCAATCATAGCCAATATAAAGAGAAAATAGTGCTACAACTGCATAATCAATTACATGACCTTCGTATCCGAGGAAGAATACTAAAACTCCCTCAATAAAGATAATACTAATTAAAGATACAAGAAGGATATGTCCAAGAGAACAAAAATACTCTGGAAATACTGTGCTAACAATAATCATAATTACTACAATAATAGCAGTAAGAAGACATACATAGCTAATACTCAACACTGTATATTGGCCTACATAAACGCTTAGAAGTGCTCCAATGGGCAAACAAATAAGGTTAAACCCAAGGAAAGCAATTACAGCATTTTCTGTACCACTAATAACAATAGCTCCAAGAAAAGCTAAAACAAAATATCCCAGAATAAAAAGAACAGGATGAGCCGCTACGAAGTTAAAAACCTGTACCTCAAGGAACATACAGATGAAGAAATTACAAATCAAGCCCCAAAGGATAGTACATCCCATAAGAGCGTTAAATCCTGCATCACTCATTTGCATATCTTCTGGCATACAGTCAAAAGTAATTCTATCTTCTTTTAAATTAAATCCATTATCCATTCTTAGTTTCCTTTTCTTTTTCTAATTTCTTTTTCCACATTTTCAAGTAATCATCAAGGTCAAGGAAAGAAATATTATTAGCTAAACCCTCTTTAATTTTATCCATCATCATTTTTGCCAAACAAAGCTCATTTTCTCCAAAAACACCCAGATTGCAAGAAGATTTATCGTTAAGCTCGATAGTGATAGTATAAGTTGGTGTATCCAACGGATATGCGATATCAAAGCCTCCAGCGTCAA
>CAKUYO010000120.1 GCA_934716995.1 uncultured Bacteroidales bacterium
GTTGAAGGTCTTGAACGGCGAGCGTTACGCACAGATTCACGTCTAATGTTTGGCTAAACGGTGGCAACACCGCCACCGTTAATTTTTATAATCTAAAGGAGAAAGTATGGTTAATCTTTCCGCATTTATTCCGCTGGTTGCAGTTATCGCTGTAATCGCATTGGTCGTTATCATCTTTAAATCCTGCTATAAGAAAGCGCCGCCCAATAAGGCAATGGTTATCACTGGCCCGTCTGGTAGCAAGACCGTTCATGGCAAGGCTTGCTTCGTCATTCCGCTGATTCAGCGCGTTGACTATATGTCCTTGGAGAATATTCAGGTAGACTTCACGTCTCGTGATGAAATTCCCACCAAGGATGCTATCAATATCAATGTTGATGCAGTTGCTAACATGGCTATTGATACTGACCCGGAACGTATGGCAGTTGCCGCATCTAAGTTTCTTGGCTATTCTATCGCTGATATTCAGAAGATTGTCCAGCCTATTCTGGAAGGTAACATCCGCGAAATTATCTCTCAGACTACCCTGAAGGAGCTGATTCAGGGTGACAAGAAGCAGTTGGCAGAAAAGGTTATGGAGAACGTAACTCCCAACCTTGCCGACCTTGGTTTGAAGTTGACTACGTTCAACATCCAGAACTTTAAGGACAGCAACGGTGTGATTGAAAATCTGGGTATCGAGAATACTGTTCAGATTTCCAAGGATGCCAAGAAAGCACAGGCACAGGCAAAGGCCGAGATTGCCATTGCAGAAGCCGAAAGCGCACGTGCCGCAAATGAAGCACAGGTTGTTGCCGATGCAGAAATCGCACAGAAGCAGAATGAACTGGCTATTAAGAAAGCCCAGTTGAAGAAGGTTGCAGAGGTCGAACAGGCTCGTGCTGATGCCGCACATGGCATTGAGGCCGAGGAACAGCGTAAGGCACAGGAAATCGCAACTGCAAACGCTAACCTTGCACGTCAGGAGAAGGAAATCGAACTGAAGGAACGCGAGGTTGCCATCAAGGAAAAGTCTCTGGAAGCAGAGGTCAAAAAGACCGCAGAAGCAAAGCGCTATGCTGACCAGCAGGCCGCAGATGCGCACTTGTATACCGTTCAGCGCCAGTCTGAGGCTACTTTGTTTGACCGCCAGAAGAAAGCCGAAGCTGAAAAGGTCGAAGCCGCACAGAGGGCAGAAGCCGAGAAGATTACGTCTGAGGCAAAGCGTATCGCCGCTGAAAACGAGGCCGCTGGTATCAAGGCGAAGGGTGTCGCAGAAGCAGAGGCTATTCGGGCCAAGGCTTTGGCAGAAGCAGAGGGCACTTTGAAGAAGGCAGAAGCTATGCGTGAGTATGGTGATGCCGCAACTATGGATATGAAGCTGGCAGTTGCAAAGGCTTACATTGACAAGTTGCCGGAGATTGCCGCCGCTGTTGCCGCACCTATGGCAAACATTGGTAACATTACCATGTACGGCGAGGGCAATACTGCTAAGCTGACTGGTGACGTTACCAAGACGATGAAGCAGATTACCGATGGTTTTACTGATGCCACTGGTTTCAATCCCATGATGCTGTTGTCTGGTGTTCTGGGTGGTAAGCTGGCTGCATCCAACAATGGTTCTACTGTGAACGTCCATGTTGATGGCGACAATCAGTAATCATTCTCTTTTAGATTCTTGCAGGGCGTAAGCCCTGCTTTTATATGGGGTATTAGTCTAACTGGACAAAACATCGCTCTCCTAAAGTGAATTTCTCCGTTCGAGTCGGGGATGCCCCACCAGAATTTTCTTAAAACCACTTGACAAATCGCAGAAAGTATGATAGAATATAGGTGTTCCAAGGAGGTGCGACAATATGATGCTCTTTGTCTATGAACTGAAATACGCTGACAAACGTAAATTAGTCCCCGTAACTGAATGTCCTAAGACGCGAACAATCGCTACAGTAATCAACGAAGTTACCGAAAACGATGTTAAGCGTTTGTATAATCGCTTGAAGCGAAGTGGCAATATGCCACAGATGGAACATCTAAAAGATGGAAACTATCGTATTATGTATATGGCACTGCCTAATGGGTTAAAGTATGACCCATTCCATAAAGGCGGTACATGGTATAGAGGAAGGAGTGTATTTAATTGTGACACTTGACGAGAGAATGAAAACATACTACGAGGGTGCATATCGGATTTATCTGACACGGCGTATGCCTGTGATTATCCGAATTGATTCTCGCGCAGGGCATACTTTTACAAAAGGTCTGAAAAAGCCGTTTGATTCTGTATTCACTGCGGCTATGCAGGACACGATGAAATATCTGTGTGAGAATATTCAGGGGTGTGTTATCGGCTATACGCAGTCTGATGAGATTACGCTGTGTCTGGTTGATTATGACAAGCTGGAAACTGATGCTTGGTTTGGGTATAATCTAAACAAGCTGGTAAGTCTTACTGCATCAATGGCTACTCTTGCGTTCAACAGATATTTTGAGCGTGATGCAAACCGCGTTCTTACCAAAATGGCTTTATCCGCTGGTGTAAATAAGTTTGAGATTGATGCCTACTCTGCTACTTTGGCAAAGTGCAAAGAAAAGGGTCTGTGTTTCGATTCTCGTGCTTTTAATATCCCAAAAGAGGAAGTATGTAACTGTTTCCTATGGAGACAGCTTGACGCTTCACGAAACAGTGTTCAGGCAGTTGGTCAGGCAAACTTTTCACACACCGTTCTGAATGGTAAGAGTACATCTGAAATTCAGGATATGTTGATGACCGAAAAGGCTATCAACTGGAATGACCTCGCAACCGAATTAAAGCGCGGTTCTTGCTGTGTACGAGATGGGAACGGATGGTCTATCGACCACGAGATTCCGAAATTCACTGGCGAAGGACGTGACTATATCGACAAATTGGTTTTTGTTGGTGAATAAAGATGGATATTAACATTCCGTTTTCTTGTGGTGATGTTGTGTATGCTGTAAGACCTCAGAACATGTATAACAAAGAAGCCTATATTTATAAAGGTATTGTTATTTATATTAAGATTGAGGTTGACCGCGACAATAAAGCTAAAATTATGGCACACGTACGTGACCTCAATGAGATTTTGAGCGTACCTAATATCATCTGTCAGGATAGTGGCGGTATCTACGCCACTTTGGATGAAGCTAAGTCTGCCAATCCAGATATTCTGACAAAAATTTAAAAAATTTTCCAAAAAGCCCTTGACAAATGACAAAAAATTTGATATAATAAGGGTGTCAAGAGGAACGAGAGTTCCTCGGATATGCACCGATAATTCAACTGGATAGAATGGTCGGCTCCAACCCGATTCATGAGCGTTCAAATCGTTCTCGGTGTGCCAGTTAGACTTTGTTTGGTTAAGTTAAACATCAATAGCTAGTCTATGTTGATGAGTTAAAAATCAAGTTCGTGCGCACGAATTTCTTACGGGAGCAAGGTCGCTTATATGCGCTTATCGTTCAATGGATAGGACAAAACTCTTCTAAAGTTTTTATGTGGGTTCAATTCCTACTAGGCGCACCACAGACGCATACAGCAATCCATAAATTTTAATGGTTTAAAAAGAATGATTCAAACAGTCTTTTACGGTTCGATTCCGTTCTGCGTCTAATCTTTTAGCATCACCTCCTTTCTTAATAAATTCATAGACACGAACAGCTATTCCTTTCTATTTCCACAATCATCGGGAATATAGCTCAGTTGGTAGAGCGCCGCACTACAAATGCGGAGGTCGTTGGTTCGAGTCCCATTTAATAGTGTCTAATAT
>CAKUYO010000121.1 GCA_934716995.1 uncultured Bacteroidales bacterium
GATAGAAGTCAGCGTACTCGGCAGTTCTATCTTGTTTAGTTTAGCGAAACCATTGAATGCATTGTTGCCGATATGCGTAATGCCCGGCTCCAATGCAACCGCGTCCGTGGTATCGCGGAACAAGAGCCACGGCATATCGTTCCCATTGTAGTCGTACATTGCCCCCGTACCCGAGAGAGTGAGCGTGTGCCCTGCATATTTCCAGTAGAGGTCATACCCGCATTGTCCCGAGAACGTCTGTGCAAACTCTGCCGTAAAGGTCGTATCGCAAGTCAGTACAATCGTCCGCGGATTGTCGGTGTTGCCGTCCGACCATTGGGTGAAATGATAACCCACATTCGGATAGACGGTAAGCGACACTTGGTCCAAATACTCTGCCTGATAGGGCGCATACACATAGCCCTGTATATTGTTTGCCGATTGTGCCGTGATGGTGTACGTATTCTTTTCAAATACAGCGGTGTAGGTCTTATCCTCTGTTACCAGCACCGTCCTTGGGTTGTCGGTATTCCAATCCATCCAACGGACAAAATGGTAGCCGTAATCGGCTGTGGCAGTAAGGGTTACGTTGTTCAGATAATCCGTTGTCATTCCACCACTCACACTACCACGCTCTGCATTGCTGACATCTGCGGAAATAGTGTATCGGTTGGGGGCAAAATAGGCGGTATAGGTGATGTCTTTTGTCACTTTCACTGTACGTGGGTTGTCGGCATTGCCGTCATTCCATTTCGTAAAATGGTAACCGTATTGGGAGGTGGCAGAGATTGTACAATCCGTATTGGGTTTATATTGCCCACCTCCTGACACATAGCCCATACTTGCATCGGAAGGCTTAAGTACCAAAACCGGGTCGACAGTGAACTCTGCTATAAAGGTTGTATCCCTCGTAATAGTCACTAAACGCGGGTTATCCGTATTACCGTCGTTCCAACGAGTGAAGTGACAATTATATTCAGAAGTTGCGGTTAATGTTACCTCGTCCAAATACTCCGCCTGAGTAGATGCCGATACATAACCTTGTGTGTCATTTGCCGATTGTGCCGTGATGGTGTACGTATTCTTCTCAAATACAGCGGTGTAGGTCTTGTCCTCTGTCACCAACACTGTCCTCGGATTGTCGGTATTCCAATCCGTCCAACGGGCAAAATGATAGCCGTAGTTGGCTGTGGCAGTAAGGGTTACATTGGTTAGAATATCAGCCGTTGCACCCTCGCTCACACTACCACGTGCAACATCGTTGACATTGGCGGTGATGGTGTATTGCGGTATCGGTTCCGGATTTGCAAAACGGCAAATACCATTTTTAATTTGAATGGTATCCCTATCTCTCGAAATTATCCCTTGTACAACAACAAAATCACCTACTTGGATAGGTTCGGGAACTACAGCACGCCAAGCCCTAAAATTTCTCGGGTCATCATAATTAGGATTACTTGCCATTGTAAAAACTTGGTTCTTGTATTTAGAATCATACTCTTTGGCATGAGTTACATAGCCCTTTACAATGTACTGCTTTTCAGTCGTACCTATTTTCTTTGCTTGCTCTGGGGTAACAATTTCTAATTGCTCAGTCTCGCCCTTTCCTGCGCCAAGCGTGACAACAACTTTGGTTATATATGCAGAAGTATTTCCTACAACGGTTGCCCATTCGCGTGCACCCACACCATAAGATGACAAAAGGCAACCATTACGGTCTACTCCATTTTGTTTCGCGAAACTGAAATCAATTTGCCTTATATTCTCTTCTGCACTAATAGTGATAGTAGAAGCCCCATAGCAGTTAACATCATTATATCTACGGTCGCCGTTTCCGTAGTCACATTTGAATGTAACACCATCTTTTACAACTAATACCTCACTGCCCGGATATTCAGATCCTTTTCCAGCGAAATCGGTACCGTTAAATTCGACAATTTTATCTGCAAATATAGGAATTGCCATTGAGGCAACCAATGTAAATATATAAAATCTCTTCATAACGCTAATTTTAATACGGTTTTCAGGTTATGCCTTATGGTTGTTGCAGACCAAGAAGAGTGTGCAGTACGAACTCCACCACTTGCAGGGCGGTGGGTTGTTTTACCTCCCACATCTTGGCGGGGTCTGCGTCCCATGTTACCCAAAAGTCTTGTATCGGGTAGTTGGGGGCGTACTTCTCTTCAATCATACGATAGGAGGAGTTCTCGCGGTTGTAACTGCGTGTACAGCAGATGATAATATCCACACCGCGTTGCAGAAAGTCGTCCACGTCTTGCTCTACGGTCTCCGCGAAGTCACCCGCACTGGCAATCCCCACTTTCTTGCCGAGAATAGTCAGGATTGCCTTGAAATCGGGGCGTCCGTCTTCTTCCCGCACATTGAGGAGATAAGGAATAGGAGCGGGGGGGCGGACTTCGCCGTGCCCTACACTGAAAATGTGGTAACTACCATAATCTGTCATCGGCGACAGATACTGATACACCATCCATGCGGTGGTGGTTTTGCCCGAGTTTTGTGTGCCTCGGATAATGACAAATTGTGCCATAATGGTTTGAATCTGTTTGGATTGGCGGCTCCTACCATTCCCGTAAACAAAACAAGGCGTGGAACCTTATCTTTGCTTATTCCCGACTATAAGGTTCCTGCAAGACCCTTCCATAAGAATAAACAATAACGCCCACGCCGATATGTACGGATACACCGAAAAACGATGTATCGGATACACACCAATGAGCATTTATTGCTTTCTTGTTTTGGATGGTCGAATTTTGCAGGATTCTATAGTCCCAAAACAAGCGCTAATAAACGCCGTTTATAAAATATGTCTGCAAAAGTTTCTTTAGCGTATGGGCGTTATCGTACGAGGTTGCCGGTTGGCAACTCCCGCCCCACTATCCCCAACGGAAACTTTTGCGCTGCAAAGTTACTACAATTTTTGCACGTTTGCAAATTTTAATTAGGAATGAGAAAACAAAAACAGGCTGCCTGACAACTTGCATTGTCAGACAGCCTGTTATGAAAAAAAGATTGAATTTACCGATTAATTGGCACGAAGCCAAGTCTGGCTTCGCCCGAGTATTCCGCGTTTGTCAATACTCCCGCGAAGAACCAACTTGCCGTCTTTCAAATAAATTTTACCATAATAAAACTTACCGCTTTCGGGGTCTAATACTTTGCCGCCGTGGAGTTCTCCGTTCTCGTCGTGCATACCGCGAATGATGAGCAGACCTTCCAGCGGTTTGTTATGGTCGTGCCCCTCGCATGCTTCGCAAACCAAGTCGGCAGGACCGACCAGCATCTTGGCAATCTTTCCATAGTAGAGTCCGTCCGTTGCCTTGAAAATATGTATAATTGAGTAACTGTCGCCGGTTTTGTCATCAACGGTTTTCCAGTTGCCAATAATTTGGTGCACTTGGGAAAAAGACATCGTGCAAACACACATTGCACAGATAACGGAAAAGATTTTACGGGTCATAATGAGGATTTTTTGTTACAATTTTGCAAGTGGTCAAATTTTATGCCAAAAGGAGTATGACCGCCGCATCAAAACAATATCTATGCACTTTATACGATACATATAGTGCATAAAGTGTATAAAAAAGCAACTTATGCACTGCAAAAATGCCTATTCTTTCTACGTCCTTTCTACGTCTTTTCTACGTAATTGGTATTATGAAGTATAGGAACTGCTTTTTATGTTTATCTCCAAATGTATCATCATAAAAAACGTATATTTTTGTTGTTTTGTTGTTTT
>CAKUYO010000122.1 GCA_934716995.1 uncultured Bacteroidales bacterium
AATACATAAAATTTTCATATCACCTATAGTAATATTATCATTTAATTTCATTATAGTAATTTTTTTATTATGTCTTGTTTTTCGGTATATTTATTATGTTTTGTGATGTGTTTTAATTGCTTTTTGGAAGAAGCAAAATGTGACACGTATTTTGAAAATAGGTGAAAAGTGAGATATAAAAGAAAAAACAGTCACATTTGAACTCTTGATTTGATACAAATCTATTTTGATAAATATTCGCTTTCTTTTGATGGGGGCTTTTTATAGTTGTTGCTTGAATGAGGTCGCTTTAAATTGTAGAATTCGATATATTCGTAAATAGCGTCACGCAATTCTTTTTCGGATTTATATTTTCGTCGATACAATTCTTCTCTTTTCATTGAAGCTAAGAAAGATTCTACAGCTTAATTGTCATAAGGTATATGCGCTCTTGAAAACGATTGAACAATTCCATAAGATTTTAGATAAGACATAAAAGTATATGATTTGTAGCTCGCGCCTCTGTCGGTATGAAAGATTAACCCTTTGTGTGGATTGTGAAACGCATATGCTATTTTGAATGTGCTTTTTACAAGTTGCGTACTGTTTTTGTAGCTTATTTTATATCCGACGACCATTCTTGAAAACAAATCAAGAATAACGCAGATATAATAGTTTCTCTCTTGAAAACTATAACAAGTAATGTCGCTAACCCATATCTGATTGGGCGCAATAGCTGTAAAATTTTGATTAACACGATTCTTGCAATATGCTTTTCTTTCTTTTTTATATAAGGCTTTTGCTCGTTGACGAATGCTTGTTAAGCCCATATCAGCCATAAGTCTGCGTACTGTGTCTTCGCTTGTTACATATCCTTGTTCTTTAAGAATAGCAGTAATTTTTCCAGCTCCGAAAATCTGACGATTCTCGTCATAGACTTTTTGAATGGTAACACGGAGAACTTCGCGCTGTTGTGCATACATGGTGTTAGTTTTTTTGTTTCAAAAAATATGGTTGTAGAATGTTCCTCGATCAACATTAAGTGCTTCACAAAGGACATGAACGCTATGAGTGCCGTATATCTTTTCGAGCGCATAAAGCCGTTCCTTAAGCGGAGCAGAAGGTAAACAGTTTGCTTCGTTTATGATTTGAATAATTTCTTCTAAGCGTTCAACACGTCGCAGAAGTCGTTTGATTTCTTTATTATTCGCGGAACTATACTTTTCTGAGATTTCTGTTTCTTTTAACCAACGGTAGATAGTGGTGCGCGAAATAATATACTGCTTTGACAATGTCGTAACGGATTGTTTTTGTTTGAATTCTGTAAGTATTTTTGCTTTTAACTCATCACTATAGTGCTGCATTTTACTTGCTCCTTGGAAATATGATGAGTCTATTATACCTTGAAAAGCAGATAAACGACAGGACAATTACATAGAGTAATTTTTCTTAAATAAGAATAACGAGTCAATCGCCCCAAGTAGGTTCAAATAACACCAGTCGAAAACGATCGTTGAATAATCAATAATTTTTTTGAAAATTGCTGAAATTGGTTGAAATCTGCCAGAAGATTTGATATAATATAAAATAAGGTATTGTATCCGCAGAAAACGCGAATGGGATGCGGAGGTTCGAAAAAATGGCTTATTCGTATAACAAGCTATGGAAGCTGATGATCGACAAAAAAATCAACAAGACGCGTCTGCGTCAGGAGGCGGGAATCACTTCCAATGCTATGACAAACATGGGTAAAGATCTGCCTGTCAGCGTTAAAGTTCTGGCAAAGATCTGCCGCGTTCTCAATTGTACAATAGATGATATTGTGGAGATCTTGCCAGACGAAGATGATGAAAACAAAATCGAGGATCAGTAATATGAAACAAATTGACTACAAGCAAGCTGTTGAATTAGAGGATCAAAAGCAGGTTGATCAAGCTGTGCTGATTTGTTATTACCATTATAAGGAAACGGGCGAATCCCAATTTGAACCTAAAGGGATTCAAACGCTATTTTCCGATTTTGGATTCAATGCAATTAACGCATCGCGTGTTAAAAAAGCATTGACCGAAAAACACAAGATGCGCACGATCAAAGGAATGCAGAGCACGCTTGAGTTTATCCCGACGATTTTACAAGAGCTTGAGTCTCGGTACTCGTCTTTATGGAACAACACAGAAACCATAGAATCCAACAGCGAGTTGATTGACGAGAGCAAGTTTTGTGGGAAACGCGGTTTTCTTGACAAGATAATAAAACAAATCAATCATACATACAGCCACAACTGTTTTGATGCTTGTGCGGTATTGATGAGACGGCTGTTTGAGATTCTTCTCGTGCTAACTTATCAGAACACTGGAATAGAATCTGCTATTTCAAAGCCAGACGGAACGTATTTTATGCTGGAAGCCATTGTTAAAGATGCGGTGCAGAATAAAGCATTGGGCATCCCGGCGAGGATCAGTAAAAATTTCGACGCTTTCCGCGAGGTAGGTAATAATTCGGCACACAGCATTACATACACAGCTGGACAAAAAGATATAACGGATATCCAACGCGATTACCGAGTGATGATGGAAGACCTTTATAATCGCGCGGGCTTAATCTAAGGAGGAAAAAATATGAGCAACAACGAACTTGAAGTTAAAATCAAAATTGGCGAAATCGAATTCTATGCAAAAGGACAAACTGCCGACGTTGAGGCGCAACGCCAGAATTTTACAAATATTATTTTACCGGCGGCAGTGGATGCAATAAAGAGTTCCAGATCATCGCAGGCATATATAGCGGAAGCAACAACTCCAGCGTTAGAACCGATCAAAGAGACCGCAGTATTAGAAGTTAACGATGATTTGAGCACAATGAGCGTCAATGAATTTGTGAAAAGTAAAGGTTTTCGGACACAAGAAGATATTGCCATTGGTCTAATTTACTATTATGAAGTCTATAAAAAAACAGCAGACTTTTCAACTGAAGACTTAAAAAAATATTTCAAGGAATCAAAAATCACTATGCCCGGAAATCCCAGTATGACTGTCAATAGGCTTTTCAGCAAAGGATTCATAATGAACGGAGATGACAAAAAGAGGTATTATCTTACGCAAACCGGCACGGATTATGTGAATAATTATGTTCCTAAAGAGGCAAAAACGAAAAAAACCGCTTCATCCAAGCCGAGAAAAAAGCAGGCAAAAGCTGAGTCTGTTTATGCACATTTGTCTGCAGACGATTTGAACCTTAAAAAGTATCCTGAGATTAAATCGTTCAAGGACTTCAAAGACAAGATGATGCTTATTCTTTATATCATAAAAGAAGAAGGCCGTGGCGACGAGTTCTCGTTGTATGATGTTCAGGTGATTATGACTGATATTCTTGGTTACAGTGCTACAAGAGGACAGATTCAAGGAGTGTTTGATCGTAACGCAACATGGTTTAAAAATGTTGAAGATTCTACTAACAAGAAATCCGTTAAGCATAAGCTCTTGAATGGCGCACTCGATTACGCAAAAGGACTGATCGAGAGCAAAACCAATGACGGCGAATAATGGAGAATAACTATGCCTTACGGAGAATTCAAATTTGAGGTCACACAACATATCGCAACGCTGTCGACCGAGAAAAGCGGTGATTGATGAAAGACATTATTCCAAATCCGATATATATAGGTTGAAGACTTTCAAGTATCCAATGTTTTCTATCCGTTGCAATA
>CAKUYO010000123.1 GCA_934716995.1 uncultured Bacteroidales bacterium
TGTGATTAGCAGTTCTCAGCGAAGTACTTAATGGTACGGACCATCTGAGAGGTGTAGGAGTTCTCGTTGTCGTACCAGGACACGACCTGAACCTGATAGGTGTCGTCGTAGCTACGCTAAATTTTCACACATTTTTTTGTAGTCGTTCATAATTTCGAAACAACAGTTACAGTACCACAGCATACCGTTGTCGTACCAAAACCGGCTTGTTCGTACCAAAATTATACCACGTTTCAGCGTTATTTTCAAGGTTTTTCGCAATTTTGTGTTTTAGAATTATCATATTTACTCTATCACTTTTATGCGCGTTTATTTTTATGTGCTTTAGCATGCCACTCCTCGGAGCGTCCGGGACCCGGGGCTTCCGCCGGGGCGTCCGCCCTGCCCAGATGCGCTCCTCAGGGTGGGGGTGATATATTCATTGCTGTTTATTTGCCCAGTACCTACTTTGCCTGTGCTCTCCCCTGCTACCTCTTTTATTGAAATTTCACCGGATGTAATTTTGGACTATGGAATAAAAAGCAGATATATTATTGTTCGATATGAAACAATCATTCTATTATAAAACCGTATGGATGAGATTTTGTAGCCACACCCACACGGTTTGAGGTTTAAAAAGATTATTTCAACTTTGCGAGGATATCGTCTGCGCTTACACCGCTTGCCAACAGTTTTTTCAGCACGTCCTCCGCTTCAGCTTTCTTTGCAGATTCCGCCGCTTTGGTTTCAGCTTTGACCTTCTTAGCTTCGATTCTGGCGATTTCCTTGTCGATAGATTTCAGCTCTGCTTTCTTGGTCTTCAGGTCGGCTTTCAGCGCATCGATATTAGCGGTGATGGATGCAATTTCGGCAGTGACAGCTTCCTTTGCAGACTGCTTTTCAGCGATCTGTGCAGCAAAGTCAACGGTTGCTTTTACGGTCTTAGGTTTGTTCTTGCTGCCTTTGGGACGGGGCATAAGGGACACCTCCGACATTTTTATGGCTTCAGTATAGCACCATTCCTATATGTTCGCAAGACATATTATATTGATTGAATACGCTCAATCTTTTGCTTTTCCTACTTCTATACATCCAAACATCTTTTTTCTTGAGGCTGCAAGTCTTTTTTGGATTATCTGCATTTTTTCATAATTTCGTTCCAGCTTATCAGGAGCAAAATCCGAAACATAGATCTTATATTTTACTGGTTCAGATATTTTTTCTTTCATCTCCAAACACCTCAAGTCCCTAGTTTTTGTTGCTCATACATACATTGAATTTCATAAGCAAGATATAGTTGTTTTATATATGGAACCAGTACCATATTTAGCATAGTGTCAACATCTTCTGCATCACCAAATCCATCTTCAAAATTCGCACATACTTGCAACAGCATAATAGGATGTTGCTCCACACTATATGCTAAAATCCCCAAATACTGCTGCGTTCCATTTCTGCGTTGTGAATCTTCAAACAATTGCTTTATTGTATTACGATTTTTGATATAAATTTCTCCCCGGTTTCCTACATGTTCTTTATCTTTTTTAACTTCTGATAAAACTCTAGCAAAGAAAGGGTAATCATTGGGTTTTCCATTTACAATATCTGAATGATAATATTTCGTCCGATGCCGTTCAGGAATTGCCCTAACCGCTTTATATGCAGTCATTTTGCAATAAAGGCCTTTTTTGCTATCTTCAAAATTCTGGACTATGCTAATCTTAAAGTTTTTTTCATTATAATATTCACGAAAAGCTTCATACACGGATGAAACCACGGCTTGTGAGGTGTTGTCCAAAATATTCACAGTTTCCTGCAGCTTCATAAGGTCAAACATATCATCTCCAGTTAAATCGATAACCGTTGCATATTGTTCAAGAACATTTGTTACTAAATCTGCCCGCTTGTATTGTTTTGTTCGATGTTGATTTACCACCAGCATTGATAAAAGAATTATACAATATACTGTAATTCCACCCCAGTTAAGCTTTTCATTTATCATAGCATATGCAGATGCGTAAAATGCAAAAAAAGCGTTTATTAAGCACTGAACAACTGAACTTGATAGTGTACGATACAAAATTGCAAGCAATAACCCTATACCGCTTTGCTTTCGTATTTCTCTTCTACATAATACAGTGATTTTGGCCAATAATTCTTTTATTTTCATCATTCACGGAGTCCTTCACTTCCCATTGAAGTATTCCCACATCATCTTATTTGAATTGTTTGAACTGTTTTGCCCCTGTTGAATGTACGCCACTATAACTCTGTCCTTATCCTTATGCAAAAAATTTATCTTCCAGCATCAGACACAGGCAGTGATAGATAGGCAGATGTAGTTCTTGAATCATATAAGTTTCTGTCTGCGGAGCTTTGATGCACACATCGCTCATATCCTTCAGTTTGCTGTCCTTTGCCCCCGTCAGTCCAATGACCTTCATTCCCTTAGCGTGTGCGGTTGTCGCCGCAAACAGCACATTTTTGCTATTACCACTGGTGGAAATGCCAAGGAACACATCCCCGGATTTACCGTAACCATTGACCTGCTGTGCAAAGCAGAGCAGCGGCTCGCAGTCATTCATGTACGCTGTGGACAGAGCAGGATGACCGTCCAGTGCAATGGCAGGAAGTGCTCCCTGTAAGTTTTCAGCAAGAACAGAACCGAGTTCTTGATTCTCAGCTACGAGTTTTTCTGCGAAGGTCGTTTCTGGCTTGCGAGGCATTTTGAAGCCTTTCATCAGTTCGCCGACAATATGTTCGGCATCTGCTGCAGAGCCGCCATTGCCAGCCACGAGCAGCTTTCCACCATTTTCATAGCACTCTTCCATTATAAGATATGCCGCGATAATGTCATCTTTTGCCGATTCCAAAGAAGGGTATCGTTCCACCAACAGATTGATGTGCTTCATCAGTCGATTTTCAAGTTCACGCATTTTATAATTTTCTCCTAGTTCAGATATTGATCCACAAAGTTTTTCAGAGATGATACTGTTACGGTCTGACCGTAAGTTTCATTTCCAATAAGGGCGGTCCGGCAACCGGCATTTTGACCTGCTCTAATATCGTTTTCGCCATCGCCGATCATCCAAGACTGTGCTAAATCAATGTTGAAATCTTGCGCAGCTTTCAACAGCATCCCCGGCTTTGGTTTGCGACAGTTACAATCAAACTTCAACTCTGGACGCTCTCCTTCATATCCCTTATGCGGATGATGCGGGCAAAAGTAAATGGCATCCAGATATGCGCCCTCTTTGCCTAGAAGTGTCTCCATTTTGTTGTGAATCTCTTCGAGTCCTTCAAAGGACACTTCCCCGCGAGCAATCACGGGTTGATTTGTGACAACGATTGCCAGATACCCAGAAGCATTGATTCTCTTGATAGCATCCGCTGCACCGTCCAGAAGTTCAAACTCATCAATATCCCGTAAGAATCCAACATATTTATTGATTGTCCCGTCCCGATCAAGGAATACGGCCTTCTGTTTGTTTTGCAGATTCTTTCCGGAAACACGTCCTGCCTTGTAATCCTCACAGACAGCATAATAACGCTCTGGTGTACCCATGTCCTTCACATATTCCGGGCTGTCATAACAAAACATTTTTCCTGTGCCAGCAAGGGGTTTTAGAAGCTGACGATCCAAGTCAACCTTGATGGGTTTCCCGTTCTCTCCCACAGTGCCAACCTTCCTCGCATC
>CAKUYO010000124.1 GCA_934716995.1 uncultured Bacteroidales bacterium
CTTTTGGAGTCGGATAGCTTCTTGTTGTAAATAACAAACGATTATATTCAGAATGCGTACTGATCAACAGCTGTTTTTTGCCATTGTTTGTATGTACCTGAAATAATACTTCTGTTGTAGAAACCTGATAAATTTTCTGTATTCTCATCGGAAGACTGCCAGCGAGTTCCGGAATAATCTTGTGTAATAAAATACCATCTAATGCCATTGTTCTTTACATCCTTTAATGAGTACTATCATACCATTGACGCAACAAATGAAAAAGAGTAATCTAGTATGCAAACAAAAGAGGTGAATGATGGAAAATAAAGGTTTGTTGATTGTATTGAGTGGACCAAGTGGTGTAGGAAAAGGAACAATTTTAAAGAAATTTGTGAATGATCCATCTTTAAAACTTGCATTCTCTATTTCTATGACGACACGTGCAAAAAGAGAAGGTGAAGAAGAAGGCGTAAACTATTACTACGTTACAAAGGAAAGATTCCAGGAAGCCATTGATCATGGTGAACTACTGGAACACGCAGAATTTGTTGGAAACTGCTATGGTACACCTTTAAAGGAAGTGGAACGTTTAAGAAATGAAGGAAAGAATGTTCTGCTTGAAATTGAAGTACAGGGTGCACAACAAGTCATGGCGAAAGTAAAAGATGCATTAACAATCTTTATCGTACCACCAAGCATGGAAGAATTAGAAAAGAGAATTCGTGGCAGAGGTACAGAAAGTAATGATGTTATTGAATCTAGACTTGCGAAGGCAAAGGGTGAGCTTGCATTAAAAGACAAGTATGAATATGTCGTATGTAATGATGATGTGGATCGTGCAGCAACTGAAATCACAAATATCATTAAAGAACATATGGCAAAATAATTTTATGCTATTATATTAATGAAGAGTTACCCTTGAGCGGTTGACTCCACATTTAGTTAAAAATGACCACTAAAGTTTGGAAGAGTCTAGCGGTCATTTTTCTTTTTGTCTTTTGATTCCAGATAAGAATCAACTGCGATACAAAAACTAAAGATCGAGAATATCAACGATATTACACCAATCAGCGAATCCATTGTCATATGCAGCCCCTCAAAAGAGGGTATCTAAGAAAAGAACCCCTCTCTTGTTTTCCTTTCTATAAAGCTAACATTTGAGGGAGCCAACCGCTTACCGTTTCTTGTAACTTATGGCATTTCTGCCACTTATATTTTACTATGAGAGACATGAAAATACTTTTGAAACAATATGTAGAAATGTGTGAAGAATTCAAATAATATTTTTCATATACAAAACTTCATTTTCATCTAAAATGCAAGAAAAAAGCAAGAAATGAGACGACATGATCAATATGTACAATGTTAAACTAAAGGTACAAAGGAGGACTCCTTGTGCTGAAAACAAAATTCATTAATCGTCGTATCAAAAGATATGCATTCTTAGATTTATCTAAGATCTATCATGACTTGCAAACATCTGAAAATGGTTTATCATCTGCACAGATTGAAACAATGCGTAAAACATATGGTTCCAATTGTTTTGATGAACAACATCGAGATACAATGATGTATCGACTGCGTCGTGCATTTATTAATCCATTTCATATGATTCTATTTGTCATTGGAATCATTTCATTGATCACGGATGTTTTTTTAAGTTCTCATTATTCCAAAAATGCAACAACCGCAATTATTATTTTTATCATGATCTTAGTCAGTGGAATCATTCGTTTCATTCAGGAATTACGTGCAATGAATGCTTCAATGCAGCTGGATCGTCTGATTCATGAAACAATCAAAGTCAAACGAGATGGTAAAATGATTACAATACCTGCAGAAGAACTCGTTGTTGGGGATGTTGTATTTCTATCTGCAGGAGACCGTGTTCCCGCAGACCTGCGTTTAATAGATGTACATGACTTATTTATTTCTCAGGCTGCAATTACAGGAGAAAGTGCAATTCTAGAAAAACATGCAGAGAAGCTGAAATACAATTGTGATATAAATTTGATGCAGATAGATAATCTTGCCTTTATGGCAACAACAATTATCAGTGGGCAGCTAGAAGGCATTGTCATCGCTACAGGCAAAGATACGCTCTATGGAAGCTTTCTTTCCAAAGATAGAAATGAAAAAGATGACTTTCAAAAAGGTGCCAATTCCATTGCTTTTGTCATGCTAAGATTCATTGCAATTTTAATTCCAATCGTATTCATTCTACTAGGGATTACGGGTGGCAACTGGCTCGAATCTTTTGCATTTGCTTTATCCGTTGTGGTTGGTTTAATTCCAGAAATGCTGCCGATGGTCATCAGTGCATGTCTTGCCAGGGGCAGTCTTATCATGTCAGGAAAAGAAACAATCATTAAAGATATCAATGCCATGCAGGGATTTGGAAGCATGGATGTACTATGTATGGATAAAACAGGTACACTAACAAATGAAAGTATTCTGCTAGAATACTATATGGATGTACTAGGCAATGAAAGTACAGAAGTTTTAGATTATGCTTATCTCAATAGTTACTATCATTCTGGTGTACGCAATCCAATTGATCATGCGATCGTGGCATGTGAATCAATGCCAGGAAAAGAGAAGTATTTTCAAGACTTGATTCAAAACTATCAGAAAACAGATGAAATTCCATTTGATTATTCCAGAAAAATTGTAAGTACGTTAGTGGAAAATGGTGACGAAAATATTCTTATTGTCAAAGGTGAAATTTCTCATATTACGCAAAGATGCAAATACATTGAATATCGTCATCAAGTAATGCCAATGGAAGAAGACAAGATAGAAAGTGTCAATGCCATTGTTGATGAAATGTTAAAGGATGGTATGAAAGTCATAGCCATTGCAAAGAAAAATGTCTCAACAAAAACACATGTTGAACCATCGGATGAAGAAGATCTTATCTTAATGGGATACCTGGCATTCTTTGATGCCCCGAAGAAAACAGTCAAAACTTCCATTGAGGCATTGCAGCGTTTGAAAGTCATCCCAAAAATACTCACAGGAGACCAAAAAGATGTAGCGGTATCTGTATGTCGTAGAGTTGGCATTCCATCGCAACTTGTCTATACTGGTGCAATGATTGATGCGCTGACAGATCTGCAATTAGCTGATGCTGTAGAACAGGTCCATGTATTCTGTGAACTCACACCAGGACAGAAATACCGTATCGTAGATATATTAAAGCAGAACGGACATACCGTAGGATTTCTAGGAGATGGCATCAATGATATTCCTGCCCTGAGTGAAGCAAATGTAGGAATTTCTGTCGATAACGCAGTGGATTCTGCAAAAGATGCGGCAGATGTCATTCTTTTACAAAAAGATCTTGGTGTTTTAGAAGAAGCTATTGTAGAAGGAAGAAAAACATTTACGAATATGCTGAAATACATCAAGATTACTGCCAGTTCCAATTTTGGCAATATTCTATCCATTGTATGTGCCAGTGCATTCTTGCCATTCCTTCCAATGACTGCGATACAGATACTGTTATTGAATCTGTTATACGATGTGCTATGTATTATTCTGCCATGGGATAACGTTGATATTGAAGATACACTTGCTCCAAAAGACTGGTCAGGAAAAACACTGGGAAGATTCATGTTGTCGTTCGGACCAATCAGTTCAATCTTTGATATCGCTACATTTCTATTCCTGTATTTTATAGTGTGTCCATA
>CAKUYO010000125.1 GCA_934716995.1 uncultured Bacteroidales bacterium
GCTCGGCGGAAGATGTGGTTGTAGAAGGTTCCGCGGGCAACATCCAACGCTTCACAGAGCTCGTAGACACTATACGGATTGCCCTGCTTTTGGTAGAGGCTTTCCAAGAAAGCCAGCTTTTTCTGTAAGGGCACATTTGATATGTACCCAGCGAGCCGAATGATCTCCAGTTCATGCTCCAACTTTTCCAGCCGCCTTGAAAGGATGTCAAATTCTTTTGGCGTGTAGGTGCGGTTCGCTGTTTTGATGGAACAGTATTCTCCAGTCGTAGATTGTGCTTTGCGCGATATGCAATTCCTGACTGAACGATTGAATGGATTCACCTTTTTGATAACGCTTGATAATCTTGGCCTTGAATTCAGCGGGATATTCTTTCGGCATAGTCTCATCTCCTTTTAAGCAATAAGACTATTGTAAGCAGTTGCCCGCCGGAAAGGAAGCATCTCATATGCTCCAATTGGGTGCTTCTTGTTGCGGACGACGGGAAATCTATTCTGATATGGCATGACATAAAAAAAGACACCCGATCGGGGCACCCTCCGTAAGGAAGATGCCCCGGGGCGGCTCTTGTATCTCAGATTAATAAGTTTTCGGAAACGGTGTAACCCTTGTGGCTATGCCGTTTTCTCTTTGTTGCGCTGGGCGAGGTGGTGCTGGAAGGCTTCTTCCATCTCCTCCGGGGTCAGCTCGTGGAGAATGCCGACGCCGCTGTAATAGATGTCCAGAAGCTGTACTCGCTTGCCGTCAAGGTATCTAGGTGCATACACCACGATTTTATCCACGAACTCGTGGATCAGCTCCGGCGTCAGCGCTTTCAGCTCCGTGACCTGTTTGACTTTCTGAATGAACCGCTGCAAGCTCTCGGTCTTGTCCGTCTCGGTTTCCAAGAAAGACTGCATCTCTGGCACAGCGGCCTTCAGTGTTTTCTGCTCCTCCTCGTAGGACAGGGCCAGAGTGGCGTAGCGCTCGTCAAATAGCTTTCCGCTGACGTTGTCCTCGTAGATCTTCTGAATCAGGGTATCGATCTCCGCAATGCGTTTCTTCACTTTGCCCAGCTCCCGGCGCTTGGCGGCAAGCAGCTTCTTCTTGTCCTCCGTGTAGCAGTCCATCTGTTTGCGGGCGAACTCCTTTTCAAACACCTGCACATTTAAGAGAATGCGCTGCATACTCTCTAAGACGATTTGCTCCACCACTTTCTCACGGATATAGTGGGCAGAACAAACCTCGGAGTTCTTGCGATAGGAGGAACAGAAGAAGTACGCCTGCTCCCGTTTGTAGTTGTTGGTGACACTGTAATACAGCTTCTCTCCGCAATCAGCGCAGTACAGCAAACCCGAAAAGGGACTGACAATACCGCTTTTCGTGGGCCTGCGGCGGTGCTTGCGAAGCTCCTGCACCAAGGCGAAGGTTTCCCGGTCGATGATGGCGGGATGCGTGTCCTTGAAGATTTGCCATTCCTCCGGCGGTCGGTCAATTTTCTTCTTGTTCTTGAAGGATTTGGTGGTGCTGCGGAAATTCACCGTATCGCCGCAGTACTCCTGCTTGCCGAGTATATCCGCCACGGTGGCAGAGCACCAGTTATACGGAACAGCAGGCAGCTTACTGCAATTTCTGCCGATATTGCTCCAATGCTCCGTAGGTGTGGACACTTTTGCCACTTTCAGGCGTTTGGCAATCTGCGTAGGACCGAGGCCGTCCACGCACCAAGCGAAAATCTGCCGCACGATCTTTGCCGCAGCTTCATCCACGATCCAGCCGTTCCTGCTCTCCGGGTCTTTCAGATACCCATAGGGCGGATTGGTGGTCAGCGGTGCGCCGGACATTCCCTTACTCTTGAACACATTGCGTACCTTTTGGCTGGTGTTCTTAGCGTGCCACTCGTTGAACAGGTCTTGCATCGGGACAAGGTCGCTGATGCCCTTTGCGGTGTCGATATTGTCCATAATGGCGATGTAGCGGATGCCAAGACTGTCGAAGCCTTCTTCCAGAAGCTGTCCCACAATCAGGCGATTCCGCCCCAAGCGGGAATGATCCTTGACGATCAGGGCGCCGATAAGGCCCTTTTCCGCCAACTCCATAATTTCCGTGAACGCCGGTCTTGCGAAGTTCGTACCTGACCAGCCGTCGTCAATGAACACACGGGTGTTTTTGAAGCCGTTTTCCTGAGCATATTTCTCTAAAATAGCCTGCTGATTTTTGATTGATCCTGACAGACCGTCCTGCTCATCGTCACGGGACAGGCGGCAGTACAGGGCTGTAATTTTATCCGGTTGTTTTGTCATAGTTCTCCTTTCCACAGCCGGATATGATCGAATTTGTAGGTGAGCTTATTCTACCATATCCGGCCGTAAACTTCAACGCTTTAATGCGATAGTTTTAATGTTCGTTGCTTTTATCATCGTTTTTCAGGATGATGCGCTGCACTTTGTCGGTAATATTTTCTCTTGCGTCCTCTTTGAAAAAGGCTCTTACGGCATATACCGTACCGTCAATTTCTTTGATGAAATTCAGCGGCTGCGCATAGGCGCTTCTGCGAAACCACGCAATGCGCTCCTGCTTGGTCATTGTCGCAAGGTGGTCTGTAATGCGGTCAAGTTGTGTATAGATTTCGTTATCGTTTGTCATCGTGGGTCACGCTCCCTTCTCTGCGCTTTCTTTTGCTGCTGTGCTTCCTTGGCACGGTATTCGTTGGCATAGAGCAAATCCGTCTTTTCCTGTATTTTGGCGGAACGCACCTCAATGGCCTTATTCAGCCTCAGCTGCTTTCGCAGGGCGGTGATCTAATCTGTCACACCTGCCTTTTCCTGCCGCAGCGTTTCCTTTTCGGCTGGTGCGGCACGGCGGATCCTGTTTTGCAGCTTAGTGCGGCGGGTAATGAGAGCGTCCATATCCCACTGGATTTTCTTCCTGTCTGCGTACAGATCGTCCAGCGTTTCAATACCGTATTTGCCCATATACCGCACCTGCTGGGACAGCTCGTCCAGCTTCCGCAAGTCCTCCTTCAGATACGGGCTGGTAGGCTTATAGTCGGTATGCTTCGGTAAATACCCCAGCAGATAGCCGTAGTGCAGATACTGCTTGTAAATGTGGCTGGTCTTGTGGAACGGACGGAACCAATCCGAAAGCTCCTGCGGCATTTGGGGTGGATAACTGATATACGCCCTGCGATTGCCGAAGGTGGCATACCTGCCCATAGAGCGGCGTATGTTCTCCGGCGTCCACCTTTCATCCAGAGTGTCCAGCCTTGTAAAGTGCTCATATTGGGGCAGGCGGAGTTTCCAGTGCTTGCCCGTGAAGTCGGTCACATACCCTTTGCGCCGCAGATAGTCCTCCATATAGTAGGGGGTTCTGCTGAACTCCATCGCCTCCCGTACATCGGCACGGTAGACATTGTAGCGGGTGGGCTTGCCGTTTTTCTCATCCAGCCAAACAGGACGGGAGGGGGCTTTGTGTGGCTTCTCAATGACAGACAGCCCGTATTCCCGGCACAGCCGGTCGGAGATTTCCATCATTCGCTTTCGCTCGGCTTTGGAGTAGTTATATTTGCCGCCGTCCCGAAAAGACACGGAGTTAAAGCAGAAATGGCAGTAGACATGCTCCTTGTCGAGGTGGGTGGTGACGATGATCTCAAAGCGGTCACCCCACATCTCCTTTGCCAGCTTCACGCC
>CAKUYO010000126.1 GCA_934716995.1 uncultured Bacteroidales bacterium
GTTCAACTCCTGTCACCAGCTCCATACAAAATCCCTGGATCCATTTGGGTCCGGGGATTTTTTTGTGCCGAACACAGGCTCCCTCCTGCGCAAAGAACGACTTCCTTCGTAAAATTTGTGCAAGATGCCTCAAAAATATTGTCTTTGTAAAAAAAAGCAGTATAATACAGGCAACAGCAACTAACAGGAGGAAAAATGGAATGCGTCACTCTTTGGGAACCATCGCCTGGCGCGGGCTGAAAGGTCGCCGCCGCGATACCGCTATGATGCTCTGCGTGCTGGCGGCAGTGTTTGCGCTGCTTACGGCGGTGCTGTGCTATCAGCAGAGCGGCAGCTGCGCCATGGAGGCGCAGCGCCAGGAGCTTTACGGTGCCTGGCAGCTTGCCCGTTACGACCTGACCGCCGCAGATGCCGATGCCTTTGTGCAGCAGACAGCCCCCGCTGCGGTGGGGCGCGCGGCGCAGTATGCGGCCCTTGTCAACGACAAGGGGCTTGCCTTTGGCGCGCTGGGCACTGTGGACGAGGGATATCTCGCCTGTGGGCAGCTGCAGCTGCTCAGCGGACGGCTGCCCGGCACCGCCGGAGAGGCTGCGCTGACCACCTCGGTGCTGGACAGCATCGGTGCCTCCTATGAGCTGGGGCAGACCGTGACCCTGCAGGCAGTGTATGGGGACGATGCACCGGTCCTGCTGCAATTTACCCTGTGCGGGGTGCTGCCCTCCTACGATGCCTACTGGGCGGTGGGCAGCAATCTGCCGGTGGATGCGCTGGTCACCGCCGACAGCCTGCCCCAAAGCTGGGACAGCAAAGTACAGCTGCTGTGCTGCTATGCTGGTGCCGTGCCGCTGGCTCCTTATATAGACGGCAGCCAGGATCCCACCTGGGTGCGCAACACCTACGCCTATCCGGAAGCGGATCTGACCCGGAGCGGCAGCTGGGCCTTTATGGGCGGCTGTGCCCTGCTGACCCTGTGCGCGGTGCTCGGGCTGTGCACCCTGCAGCTGCGCCGCCGGGAGCAGAGCCTTGTCACCCTGCGTATGATCGGTGCCGGAAAGACCGCCCTCGTGGCGCTGTGCCTGTGGGAAGCCGTTTTTCTGCTGCTGTTCTGCCTGCCGATCGGCAGTCTGCTGGGGGGCGGCCTGTGTGCCGCCACCCTTGCCATGCAGGGGCACGGGCGCTATCTCAGCCTGCCGTGGGGACAGCTGGCGCTGGCGTGGGCTACCGGCACCGGGGCCGTGCTGCTGGGCTTTTTGCTGCCTGCCCTGCGGCAGGCCGGGCAAAAGCTGACCCATCTGCCCCAGAAAAAGGTAAGATTACAGCGCCGTGTGCGGCTGCTTACGCCGCTGCCGCTGCGGCTGGTGGTGCTCAATGCGCTTGGGCTTACGCTGGCGCTGTGCTGTGTGTTCCTGAGCACCTGGAAGCTGCTTCCCTACCGCCGCACGGCGGCTTCGGCAGCGGTGCAGGTAAGCGCCGGGCAGAACACCCTGACCGATGGCCTTGCGGAGGATCTGCTGCGTCTGCCGGACGTCCAGCAGGCCGCCATGCGCACCGATATGAACTATCTGTGCGGCCTTTCCAGCGATGCCTTTACGGCGCATGACCTGTGGGGACTGTATACTCACCAGGACAGCCTTTACACCATGTTTACCATGCAGGATGCGGACACGGTAAACACCCTTGTCACCGCATTGCCGGATGCAGAGCTGGAAGCGCTGGCTGCGCAGTGCAGCACCCCTGTGGATCTGGACGCACTGCGCAGCGGGCAGGCCGTGCTGCTGTATGCGCCGGATTTTGTACTGGACGAAAACGGCCAGACCCAGTGGGGCACGCAGGCCGCACCCTTTGCGGGCTGCACGGCAGTGCTGGAGTACCCTACCCTGGACGGCGCACACAGCCAAAAGAGCCTGACCATCGGCGGCGTGATTGCAAGCATTGATATGGACAGCCTGCCCTTTGCAGACAGCTCCCCCATCACCTACCAGCTGTACTGCAGCCAGGCGCTGGGCCGCGCCCTCTGGGCAGAAGAATACGGCACGCCCTATGGGTATACCGCCATCAACCTGAAACTGAAAGCCAACGCCAGCTACGCTACCCAGAAATCCATTGCAGGGCTGGTGACCCGCCGGGGCGGCGTACTGCGCACCAACAGCTACGAAACTGCCAGCCGGATGTATCAGGAAGGCAGCACCGGCGCGTTCTTCTGGGCGGTCGCCGGAGTGGTGGGCGCTGCACTGGCCCTGTTTTTACTGTGGAACCTGTTCGGGCTGTACTGGCAGCACCAGCGGCTGCGCATCGGTATCTTTCAGGCAGAGGGCACCTCGGCTGCCATGCTGCGGCACTGCGGCATCCGGCAGGGCGTGCTTGCAGTGCTGGGTGCGCTTTTGCTGGGCAACCTGGCCGTATGGGGCCTGTGGCGCTGGAGCTGGCACAGCCTGGTCACCCGGCAGAGCGGCCGCATCCTGACCTTTGCGGCCCTGCCTATGGCCGTATCGGAGTATCCCTGGGCGCTGCACCTTGCAGTATGCGCAGGTTATCTGCTGTTCGTGCTGGCGCTGCAGCTGGCCCCGCTGGAGCGGCTGGCACGCAGCCAGCCCATGGACAATCTGAAAAAAGGAGTGTAACGCGATGAGAGAGATCGTACTGGAAGCCCGGGCGGTGACCCGTACCTACGGCACCGGCACCGGTGCCACCCACGCCCTGCGCGGGGTGGATGTGGAGATCGAGCAGGGCAGGTTTACCGCCATCATCGGGGCCAGCGGCTGCGGCAAATCTACCCTGCTGCAGATACTTGGCGGGCTGGATGCCTCCACCAGCGGCAAGGTACTGCTGGAAGGGCAGGATCTGTATGCGCTGCCGGATGCCGCACTTGCCCGGCTGCGCCGCACGCGGCTGGGGTTCGTGTTCCAGGCCTTCCACCTGCTGCCGGAGTATACGGTGCGGGACAACATCCTGCTGCCGCTGCTGCTGGACAAACGGGAGCCGGACGAGGAATACCTTGCCCTGCTTACCCGGCAGCTGGGGCTGACCGCGCTGCTGCAGCGCCAGCCCACCCAGCTTTCCGGCGGGCAGCAGCAGCGCGCCGCCATTGCCCGGGCACTGATCACCCGCCCTGCGGTCGTGCTGGCAGACGAGCCTACCGGCAACCTGGACCACCAGAACAGCGTGGAGGTATTCCGCCTGCTGCGGGAGGTAGCCGCACAGCAGCACCAGACCGTGGTGTATGTCACCCACGACCAGGGGCTTGCAGCGCAGGCAGACCGGGTGCTGCGGATGCAGGATGGCCGGATCGAAGAAGCATAAAACCTGCACTTTTTTCTCTGTCCGGGTGTTTGCGAATGGCGGATCTTGTTGTATAATAGAGAAAACATGCCCCGGAACAAAAGGAGGAACCAAGCATGATCCAATTCGGTCTGCGTCTGCACGACGCGGAAAAGCTGCCCATTGAGCAGGTGCTGCCGCTGGTGCGCCAGAAGGGCTTTTCCTGCGTGCATCTGGCACTGAGCAAGTCCCTGAAGGAGGTGCCCAACACCCCCTCTGCCCTCACCCCCGGCTACGCGGCCTATCTGCGCCGCCTGTTTGCAAAAAATGAGCTGGACATTGCGGTGCTGGGCAACTACCTGAATCTGGCGCACCCGGATGCGGATGCCCTGCACGCCATTCAGGA
>CAKUYO010000127.1 GCA_934716995.1 uncultured Bacteroidales bacterium
GGCAGGCGGTGGTCGCCAGGCGGTTCCTGGAGGAGCTCGGGGAAGGCGGGGCGGAAAAATGAAAAAACTTGATGATGTTCAGAGCGCCGGCCGCTTTCAGAAGGTCGGGCTCATCCTCGCCGTCGCGTTCTACATTCTCTCGGTGATCATGGTGATCCGGAATCACGGCGGCATGTCGGTCGTCTTTTCGCCGGATACAAAGGTGATTACCATCGCGCACTGGCAGCTAGAGGACGGGTTCCGCGAAGGGATCAGCGCCGCGATCGAGGAGTATGAAAAGGCCAAGCTGGCCCAGGGGGTGAAGGTCAAGGTGCGCCAGGTCGCGGTTCCGGTGCGCGGCTACCAGCAGTGGTACCTGACCCAGCTGATCGGCGGAGAGCCGGCGGATATCCTCGAGGTCATGGGCAGTTCGGATATCCAGAACCAGTATTTCACGCCGCTTTCGCCGTATATCGGCGAGAAAAACCCGTGGAACAAAGGCACGCCGCTCGAAAACATGAGCTGGCGGGAGAGCTTCGCGGACGATATGCTGAGCGCGCTCGACACCGCGTACAGCGAATTCTTCTCGGTCTGCACATTCATGCACACGACTCGCGTCTATGTGAATATGAAGCTTTATGAGGAGGCGACCGGCAAGACGGAGCTGCCGGATACGCTGACGGAGTGGCTCGAGGACTGCGCCAGGCTGAAGGAATACGGCCTGCAGCAGGAGCGGCCGATCATCCCGATCGGCGTGCGCGGCTTCGACAAGGGGACCATCGGCCAGCTGCTCAGCACCTACAACTCGCAACTGACGACCGATCTGTCGGACACCGGTTCGCCGTACGGCTACGGCGTGGCGACCGGCGAGATCTTCCGCCAGATCAACGCCAGCGAACTCGACAAGGACAAGCTGCTCGAACCGGTCGAAGTCGTGACCGAAATCGGGAAATATTTCGCGGACGGTTTTTCGGCGATCGATCTCGAACAGACCAAATACCTGTTTTTCGCGGGCAACGTCGCCTTCTTCATCGACGGAACCTACAACGCCTGGAGCATGATCAACAACGCGCCGTTCGAAGTCAAAGTGATCCAGATTCCGGTGCTGGACGAAAAGCATCCGCTCGGCGCGAAGGCGTTCGGGCGCATCACGGAACTCGGCAGCGGCATCCAGGGCAAATTCGGCATTCCGAAAAAGACGAAGCATTTCGACCTTGCGCTCGATTTCCTGCGGTTCCTGACCAGCTGGAAGGTCAATCAGCTCGTGATGGTTGAGAACTGCAAATGGATGTCCTCGCTCAAGGAGGTCGAATACACCGGCGCCATGAAGGATTTCGAGCCGGTCACGAATACGAGCCACACCGCTGTCACCACGCCCTTCACTTCGACCGGAACGCTGGCGAACCGGCTGACGCTGCAGCGGCTTGAAAACAGCATCATCCACCAGCCGGAGGACCCGAAGCAGTACTTCTGGGACGATTTCCTGAAAGCGCGCCCGCAGCTGATCGAGGAGATCGTCGAGGCGAATTACGGCGTCATGCGGAATCTCTGGAGCATGGACGGCACCCGTTCGGCGCTGGCGGTCGGCGCCGAGATCACCGAACCGGGGTCGCGGGAGAACGGGCTTTTCATGATGCGTTCGAACATCAATCTGGAAGGCATCGTCAGCCGCTATAAGACTGTGGACAACAACGTCGAACTGGTCGAAGAACTGGGCAAGCTGGAGGAGTACGGCAAAAATGGCAATTGAAGTTCCGTTGAAGAAACTGCGGTATTACTGGCCGGTCTATCTGCTGATCGCCGTGCCGCTCCTGCTGGTGCTGGTCTTCAGCTACCACCCGATCGTCAACGGCATGTGGCATATGTTCTACCGCTGGGACGGCGACACGGTCGAGGAGTTCGTCGGTTTCCGGAACATCGTCAAGATGTGGAACGATTCGTCGCTCTGGTGGAGCTTCTGGGTGGTGACGATCTTCGTCGTCGCCAATGTCGTCAAGATGATTCTGCCGATCGTCGTGGCGGTCGTGCTGCACCATGTGATCAGCGACCGGTTCGGGTACCTGTACCGGATTCTTTTCGTGATCCCGATGATCATCCCGGGCATGGTCGGCATCCTGATCTGGAAATACTTCTACGAGCCGAACAGCGGCATCCTGAACAACCTGCTGCGGCTGCTCGGCTTCATCTCGCCGACCGATACGGTCCAGTGGCTTTCGGACGTGAATCTGGTGATCCCGTCGCTGGTCTTCATGGGCTTCCCGTGGGTCGGGGCGTTCGGCGTGCTGATCTACCTCGCCGGGCTGCAGGGCATCAGCGAGGACGTTTACGAGGCGGCCGACATCGACGGCGCGGGACCGCTCACGGTATTCTTCAAGATCGAGCTGCCGCTCATCATGACCCAGGTCAGGATCAACCTGATTCTGATGATCATCGACACGGTGCAGAGCTGGGAGAACATCTATCTCTTCCTCGGCGTGGACGGCGGCCCCGGCGGCATCGCGACGGTGCCCGGGCTCATGATTTTCCGGGAGGCGTTTTCGCGCGGGCTTTTCGGCTACGGCTGCGCGATCGGTTTCGTGATTTTCGCGGTCACGCTCGTCCTGACACTGATCAACAACCGCTTCGTCCGGGTTAGAAAATAGGAGTTCACATATGGCTCGCGTGGTACGGTCCAGATCCGCCGAATTTTTCAAGCACCTGTTCATTCTGGTGGTGCTGTTTTTCGCCTTCGTTCCGATGTATCTCATGATCAATATTTCGCTGAAGGACAACCAGCAGTTTTCGCGGAACCCGTGGTTTCCCGAGGCTCCCTTCCATTGGGAGAACTATGTGTTCGGCTGGAACCATCTCGGCGGAACCATTTTCAACACGGCTTTCGTGGCGATCACCGCGACCGTGCTGACTCTGGTCATCGCCGTGATCGGGGCGTTCTTCTTCGCGCGCTACAAAATGCCGGGGTCGAAGTTTCTGTTCGGGGTGTTCATCATTCTCATGATGTATCCGAGTGTGGCGAACATGGTGCCGATGTTCAAGCTCATCACTTCGCTCGGGCTCTACAATACGCATTTCGCGCTGATCATTCCGGCCATCGCGGGGGGGCAGGCGTTCAACATTTTCGTGCTGCGCAACTTCATCGAGGATATTCCGCAGGATCTTTTCGATGCGATCGAAATCGACGGCGGCAATATGTTCTACCAGATCTGGCATGTGGTGGTGCCGCTGTCGATGCCGATCATCGGGACGCTCGGCATCCTCTCGATCATCGGGCAGTGGAACAACTTCGTTTCGCCGCTGCTCTATCTGCGCGATACGAACCTGCAGACCATCTCCGTATCGCTGCTCTATCTGGAGGGCGAATATACGAAGAACTGGGGGCAGCTCATGGCGGGCTACACGATCGCGTCGATTCCGCTGGTGATCCTCTTCATCTTCTGCATGAAGCTCTTCATCCGCGGCCTCTCCTCCGGCGCCGTTAAAGGGTGAATGCTTATAACAGGCAGTAGACCCGAACATCTTCAGTGTGATGACAGGAAAGCCAATACTCCCAAAGGACTGTTGGTTTGTAAGCGCCCAATGAGCGACATCTATTTTTGAGATTGATGACGTGCTATGTTCTTCTGAGAGCGAAACAACAGGAGGACGGCATGGGACGCGAGGGACGCGATTATTGGGTGGCG
>CAKUYO010000128.1 GCA_934716995.1 uncultured Bacteroidales bacterium
GGATATGAGCCTTTCCCTCGGACAGAATCCCGGATACATTCGCACGATCGAGAGTGGATCAGCATTTCCTGCCATGTCGAACTTCTTCTATATTTGTGAGTATCTCAACGTAACACCGCAAGAATTTTTCGATTTCAAGGAAGACCATGCTGATGGAATCAATGCACTTGTAGACCAACTCGATAAACTTGATGAAGAACAGATTCAAGCTCTTGCAGCCTTTATAAAGACTATCGTCAAGTAGTTAAGAGCAACAGTAAAAATGCCCACCAGCTTCAAGCTGGTGGGCATTCTCTTATTTGTGCCGTATTACAGGCAGCTGCTTTACCTTGCCGCTAATCGTTTTGCGTCCAAGCGCAAAGACCATATCTGGAGTACGTTCAAAAAATCCTATATCACGCCGCCAACTTGTCCCGCATTTGCAGTGGAACAGACCGATGAATTGCTGTTTCATTTTGCGTCCGCAGTTCGGACAGATCCGTTTGCTGGCTCCCATAAAAGTTTACTGGAGCTTGGCAATAATTTCATCGGCAGACATACCGCTGGCAAGCAGCTTTTTCAATACGGATTCCGCTTCGGCCTTTTTGGATTCTTCTGCGGCCTTTTTTTCGGCTGCAACCTTTTTTGCCTCTGCTTTAGAAAGTTCCTTTGCTGCAACCTTCAAAGCAGATTTTTTACTTTTCAACTGTTCCTTCAGTGTGCTAATGTTGTCAGACAGCGCGGCGATCTCGGTTTCAATTTGTTTCTTGGCAGCGGTCTTTTCAGCAATAATAGCTGCATAGTCAATCTTTGCTTTCTTGGTACGCACTGCATTCTTGCTTCCTTTTGGTCTAGCCATAATAGTCCCTCCATTAAGTATTGGAATCTCGTTAATACAAGTATATTCTTTCGGCCTCGAAATGCAATACCTTCTCAAACAAAAAGAGCGGAACCTTTTTGCAAAGCCCCGCTCTTTTTGCTGTAGTTAATAATCAAAACGCTTAGCTAGTACAAGTTCACCGTTTTGAGAAACATATACGTCATCTTCGTCCATTCCCATAGAAGGCACAATTACAAGCCCCTGATCGGTTACCCGTTCAATAGTACCGTCCAAATCGCTGTAGGTCGGTTTTCCGTTATACACACTGAGTGCAATCGTGTATCCACACGAGCCATAGACGCTACCAGCATTGAACAAGGCATATGTCTGTTTGCCAATCGTGAGATAGCTGTCTCTGAAATCAGTTTGGTCTATGCTTTTTGCGTTGTAAGGATTCCCGGCTCTGTTGTCCGCCTTAGTTACGACAGGCGTCACATTCCCAATAGGATCAATGTAATAGATTTCAAGATAATCCCACTCGGGATACTGGCTATCTTCCTTGCCACCAAATGCAAATGCTTCTACTTTGCCGTCACCGTTATAGTCGTTCACAAGATATTTCCACCCGGAGCATCCTCTTGGAAGCGAAACATGGGACATGGCGCGTTCAAAAACAGAATCACCACCACCTGAACCACTACAAGCAGTTAGTAGCATAACTGTCAGAACAAGAACTACCACGCGACTGATTAAACTTGATTTTTTCATAAGCTCCTCCTTATTTTCAAGTGTTTCCTCGGCAAAGAACAATAGCTGGGTCAATGTTTTCACTAAACGGCGAAAGAAAAATTGTTTCAAACTCTATTTGTTCCCATTCTGCAGTAAAGGCATCATATTCTTCGTCTGAAATAGGTTCACCCTGTGCCGTGCCAAATTTATCGGTCGGCTTTTCCAAAACCTCATCTCCATTAGACGTCAATGATATTTCCCTAATGGTTGCGGTATTATAGCCTTGATTAATATAGCAATCTATGTCAATCAGATTGTACATTCCACCATCAATTTTTCTCAGATACCACAGTAGCCCGGTGTAGTTATGGATATTCGCAGCATATTCTTGCTTCAACAGCTTGATTTCTGTAGGAGTCCATGTGTAAACATATCCGTTTTGTTCATAAGCACCATCCCACCCTTCAGCGTCTTCATAATGAACCACTATCAGATCCTCAATACCATCATGTGTCACATCAGCTTTCAGTGCAACATATTTGCCACTAAAGTTCTGCGCAACAAAATCTCGATAGATATTTTCGATTTCTTGTGCGGTTGGAACGCTTCCTTCCTTGGAAGGTTCTTCTACTACTTCCGATTCGGCAGATGTTTCTTCGGATGGTGCGGTTTCTTCGCTGGACGAGGGTGTATCTTCAATTGCATCAGAAGACGTTTCAACTACAGACTGCAAAATAGTTTTGATGTTGGTTTGGGCTTCATCTTTTCCCTCAACCGAATCGTTCACACGGCAAGAGGCTGTAAGCGAAAATTCTGCAAGAAGTGTGTTAAGGGGGTCAATTTGATTTGTCTGGATAGCGTTTTTGGCTGTATCGTCAAAGAAGAGTTTGCCATTATTTACATCTCTAAATGCGCTGTAGCATTTTTTCGATAGAATCAAACTCATCATCTGACTTTGACAAATATAAGCCACATTTTCCGCCGTCATATCCTGCTGCAAAAGCGCCTGCGATACTCGCCACATTGTTTCAGCGACATCTGCATAAACGGGCATCTTCCGCATTTCACTGAAGCCCTTACTCAAATCCGGCAGCAGGAGATCAAATCCAGAACCAATCCCTTTTACAATCGAAACATAAGGAACAAAGTCTGCACCATTTTCCTGTGCAACAGCAACAAGTGCATCTCCAATCGAGCTATAAATATCCGTGATATGGCTCTTCATGTAGTTGCCAAATCGCTCTACAGCGACTTCCAGATAAAGTCCTTCTACGCTGTACCGAGTACTTTGGTAAAACTGTGCTGCATCGTCCAGCCCTAGTGTAAATGGTGTATTTTGCTGTCCAACCAGCGAGTGTCCGGCTCCTCCAGTTGAAATATATCCTAAGAAATCACGATACTCAGTTCCTGTTTTAGTGGCCGCATCAAACTTTTTCATGGTATCTAGTGCCGCCATCAAAAACGGATGTACAGGTGAGAGCTTCGTGATTGCTTTTCGCAGTTCGGAGAACTGTCGTAAGAATCCCACTGCCGATCCAAACTGTTCTGTCAGATACTGCTCACGCAGAATATCATCAAGTTTCAAAATGATAGCATTTTCATCTATGTCGAACATTTCTTCGACGCTGTCCAACTTTTTATTGATTTTCTGAGCAGTATCCCAAACGGTGGCCGTTTTATCAGACAGCATATATCCGAGATCTGGGTCAAACAGTTCTTTGCTGTACTCATAAAAAACATCTTGATAAATAGTGGTATCGTAACGGCTAATATCGGTATCAATTGCCGATTTGAACATTGCGTCCCATCGCACATGGGATACCACATCTGTTACCATAATAGCTTTCAGAGAAGTTGTTCCACCTGTAAAGCCCTGCATCTGCTGGTAAAGATTGAATTTGTAGTTTGCTGTGTCTCCAACATATTCCCATAAAGAATTAGAATCCGATGTTATTCTAAGTGCGGCTGTTTCATCGTCCTGTTCCACCGTGACATTCAGCCATGGAAGCAACTCCGACATTGGAAGATACGTCTGCCCATTCATCGACACAATGCGTGAAATCTTTCCCTGATAGCGAAGTGCCAGAATCTGCATGGTTCCAGAACCTTTTTGAA
>CAKUYO010000129.1 GCA_934716995.1 uncultured Bacteroidales bacterium
GGCAGCTACGGGCTGTTTGCCTTCAGCTGCATCTTCTGGCTGGGGACGATGTTCCTTCTGGCATGGCTGCTTTTACGCCGGGAGGATGTGCGGGCGTAAACTATCACTTTTTCAAGAAGGAGAACAGTCCCTTCTTTTCGTAGGGCTCACAGCGGATCTCACCCACATGGTATCCGGTGCCTTCAATGGCAGCGCGGAGCGCTTTTTCGTCCAGCGGCTCCTTGGAAAGGATCACGGTCTTGCCCTTAGAATGCGAGGACGAGACCTTCTCCACCGGGAACTCCTTGCGGATCGTGTCATTGATGTGGGCTTCGCACATGGAACATGCCATGCCGCCTACTTCTACGGTTATCTGGAACATTTGTATACCTTCTTTCAGCATCTTAGGACGATTATCGTTTTTCCTGCACATCCTCTGTGCAGGGCAGAAGCAACAGTTAGGAAAAGCTAACTTTCACTTCTGAGAAAAGCCGCCTTTCAGCGGCCTTCCCGACCAAATAATACGCCCTGCGGCTGCATCTGTCAAGGCATCCGGACATTTTTGCGGGGACAGCAGCCCTTTTTATCCTGTTATATCAGGCGTTCTGTCTCAAAAGCTCCGTCAGGCTGCGGAAGGTTCTGCCATGGCTGCCGGTGACGGTCTCGGCATGGAGCAGGCTGCTGAGGACACTTTCCTCTACGCACTCCGCAACCGCCCGGAACAGAGGGTTGATGGCATCATCGTGCAGCATGGTCATGGGCAGCAGAGCCTTGTCCGAATAGTGCGGCATCCGGTTGGCAGTGGTGAAGGCGATGACGAGCTCACCGCTGCCGTTGCCGCAGTAGGACCCGGTGCGAGAAAGCCCTACCAGCGCCCGGCGGCAAAGCCGCCGCAGCTGCCGCTCGCTGAGAGGGATATCCGTGGCAAGCACCGTGATGATGGAGCCCTTATCCTCGTGGGGCGGGATGCTGTCGTCCAGCAGGGTGTGGATGGGTGTGCCTGCCACGATGAGGTCGTCAAACAGCGCATGGTTGGAGAGCACCAGCGCACCGATGGTGTACCGCTTGCCGTCCAGCTCCACCACCCGGGAGGCAGAGCCGATACCGCCCTTAAGCCCGTGGCAGCGCATCCCCCGCCCGGCACCTACGGCACCCTCGGCAAAATCCGCCTTGCAGTCTGCCAGCGCGGCAAAGACGTGCTGTTCGGTCACATGAAGTCCCCGGATGTCGTTCAGACCGCAATCGTTGCACTCGCAAACCACCGGGTTCACGCTGCCGGTGGTCTCGCAGATATCGGGGTTCTTTTCCAGCATATACTTCACCAGCGCGGTCTGTGCCGTGCCCACGCTGAGGGTATTGGTAAACAAAATGGGCGTTTCCAGCGTGCCAAGCTCGTCGATCTGCACAAGGCCGGTGGTCTTGCCAAAGCCGTTGATGACATGGCTGGCTGCCAGCACCTTTTCGTGGAACACGTCTCCTTGGTGCGGCAGCAGCGCCGTTACACCGGTCTGGATCGCACCGTCTGCCAGCGTGCAGTGCCCCACCGTCACACCCGGCACATCGCTGATCTTATCCAGCGCTCCCTTTGGCAGCTTGCCCACCTGAAAACCCCATTCATTTCCTGCGATGCCCATGACAGCTCCTCCTTGCTTTTCTGCAGATTTGACTTCATTTTATCACCGTCTGCCGGTTCCTGCAAGCAGCAGGCAAAATCCAAAGCTCTATTTCTCTGCTGCATAAAGGATTTTTGTTTTGCAAAGCTGCGGTTTCCATCTTGACAAAGCTTATGGAATATCGTATCATCTTTCCAGACAAGCCGCCGATGGGCGGTTTATTCAAGCGCCGAAAGTTAGTTATATCTAACATTTGGTATGGCGGGCTCATTCTTAACACTTTATAACAGGAGAAGATGATGAAAAAATTACTAAAAGCAGTTTGGATCGTACTGGGCTTTCTTTGCATGGCACTTGGCACTGTGGGAATTATGCTCCCCGTTCTGCCAACTGTTCCCTTTTACATGGCAACGCTGTTTTGCTTTGCAAAAAGCTCCCAAAAATTGCACGACTGGTTTGTAGGTACAGCACTGTATAAAAAGCATCTGGACAGCTTTGTGCAAAAAAAGGCCATGACAGCGGGAACCAAATGCAGGATCATTGCACTGGTCACCGTTATCATGGCAATCGGTTTTATTTGTATGAAAAATGTACCCATCGGCAGGGTCTGCATTGCCGTAGTATGGGCAGGTCATTTATTGTACTTCACCTTGCGTGTCAAAACCATAAAGCCCGCCGAGCAGACACCGGAAAACGCCGAATAAAAGGCCGTTTCTGTAAGCAGAATGCGCCGGGCATCCCTTTTGATCAGGAATGTTCAAGCGGACGGAAAAGCCCTTTGGCCTTTTCCCAGACCGCCACGACCCGCTCGCGCGGCAAGAAGTAATTGACCAGTAGCGCTACAATGACACCCACTGCCGTATCGAAGATACGGTTGAGCGAGTAGACGACGTAGGTTTCTACCGGCGTGCTGAACAGTACGATGCAAAGCACCACGCCACCCGGCTGCACACCGCCCGGCCAGAAATACTGGCACAGCAAGATCAGCACCACAATGGCCGCACCCAGCAGCAGCGCCAATAACATACTGTGGCCGCCCTGCGGGTAAAACCGCAGGTACACCCAGAACACCGCAATGGCTAGCAAGCCGCCGATCAGGGTGCCGAACAGACGGTTGCCGCCGTTTTTGATCGAGTCCGGCATATCGGTTCCAAGGCCAAAAATGACACCGATACAGGCAAAGGCCGGGTTGCGCTCCAGCAAACAGTAGACGATGGCCACCAGCATAGCGGTTACCGCTGTTTTGATGGTGCGCCAGCCCACATGCAGCCGGAAATCTTCGCGCGGGAACTGAAACATTTCCAAATCCTCCTCTTTTTGCTTTACTATTTCAGAATACCACAGGGCTCTGTTGGATACAAGGCTTTTTTCGCTAGTAGATTATTTAACGAGACGCTCCTACGCAAAAACAGAACCCCGGGACCCTTTTGAGCCATAACGGCTCCGAAGAAGGTTCCGGGGTTTGTGCATTTTTTCAGAAAGCTATTTTGCGCCAGTCCAAAGCAGATTTATTTTCCAAGCACAACAGAGAGTTTGATTTCCTTTTCCGTCTCACTCAGGTCAAGAGCGCCGCCATCGGCGACGGTCACGCGCAGCTCATAAAGCGTACCGGCAGTAAGCTCCGTCATAGCTTTTCCGTCCTCATCTGTGATCGACCACAGCGTAGAATCGACCTTTGCCAGCTTGCCGTCCGCGCCATAGGCGTAGAGGGTCAGACCGGAGGTGCTGCCGGACAGGTTGTTCATGCGGAAAGCCACTGTGGTGTTGGGGTGTACATTGCGGACTGTCACAGTGTTGCGCCAGCTTGCAACGGTGCCCTCGCCGCCATCATGCGCAAACTGCTCCTGCGAGAGAACGTTTCTTGCCGCCTGATCAAGATCGACCCTGCGGTAGGGCATTTCGGGCAGATAAACGAACCGGTCCTGCAAACGAAGCAGTTCCAGATAGCCCGTCGGGCAGTAGAGCGCGTTGCCGCTGTTGCCGGCATACATTCCAATGGCCATGTTGTTATAGCCGTACTTGTTGGAAACATCCATCGTGAAAAC
>CAKUYO010000130.1 GCA_934716995.1 uncultured Bacteroidales bacterium
TCCCGGGTCAGCTCATCGACCCGGGTCTCCATGACCGCCTGGGTCTTGTTGTTGGAGATCATGACGCCGACCAGCGTCAGCCCGCCGGTCAGTACGGCGGAGATAATAGATGCGATAATCGTTTCCACGGCTGCCTCCTCAAATTTTGGTCAGGTACTGACGATGCACATTGCCCGTAATGGCCCCGGACTTGTAGATGCTCACGGTCACGCGATCTCCTACAATCGCCCGCACATACAGTTTCTTGCTGTACACCCAGCTTGCAAATTCTCGGTTCCGCCCATACACCGGCGCACCGCCATGCATAGTCACCAGATCCCCAACGGCCAGCGTGTCAGCGGCAGGCTTGTCCTCGGCGGTCTTAGTCCCCCGGATTTCCGCCAGCACCGCCAGAATTCGGTCGCCGTACCCCTTGGCGGTAGCCCAGCCCTTGCCCTTGGGGTTCTCCTGCTGCCCCAGCCACTCCACATAAGGCGCGGAGCCACGGGAGACCAGATAAAATCTGGGGTCGACACATTCCTTCTGCAGAGGCTCGCTGTTGGCGTATGCCTTGAGGTGCTGGATCTGCGCCCGGATGCCAATCTGCGGCGTGGCAAAACTCTCGCCCTTGGCAAAGGTTGCGGTTACGCCCATCATGGCAAAATTATTCTGGGCCAGCGTCACAGCGCAGGTCTCGGCAGGAAATGCAAAATTGCCTGTCTCCACGCAGCTCTGTGCGAAAGCGATATCTCCGGCGATGCCCTCGACCTTGCCCTCACTGATGTACAGGGGGATTATGTCGATAACAGATTGCTCCACCCCGGGCCGCTTTGCCTTGATGTAGGCGACCATCTGCGCCGCCGTTGCCACGGCCTCGCCCGCAATACTGTGGTATCCGGTCGGCTCCGTGGGTGTGACGGTCTGCTCCTGTTTGATTTCTCGGGCCGTCAGAGTGGCGCTGTAGCCCGCAGCTTTCAGTTCGGTGATAACCTGTTCAGCCAGCGTTTCCGGCAGCCCGGAAGCCGTCAGGTCGTACACGGTCGTTACCTTGGGCACGCTCGCCGCGTCCAGCCGCTTGTTGACCTCCGCGGCGATCTGCTCAAATCGCTCCTCCAGATATGTACCAGGGCACTGGGTGTTAAAAAACCACTTGTGCATGGTCAGGTTGCCTGTGGTGTCGCCGGTGTAGCGCAGGCGGCCAATGCCAGGATTCCGCTGGCAGATATCCACCAGCAGACAAATCAGGGCCTCCATGGTCTCGGCGCTGATGGGCCAGGGGGCCTCCCGGGAGCTGTTGGCCACCTCGATGGTGATGGCCCGGCTGTCATTGTCGTGGCTGTTGGACGTCCAGGGGGTGTCAGCCTCCGAGACGCACTGGACGATTCCGCCGTCCGTACCGATGGCATAGGTCGCGGACTTGCGATTTGTGCCACGGAAGGACGCGGCCACCAGTCTGGCACTGCCGACCATGACGGCGTGGTGGATGGTCACCCGGGTCAGCGGGTGGTCCCGCCCCTTCCGATAATGCGGACTGGCCAAAAATTCCGTGGCCAGCTTGCTGTCTACTATTGCCATGATAAGGACCTCCTTATGTAAGTGTCATTTTTGATATTGTCAGTGTTACAGCGCCGGAGTTTGTGTGGAGATCTGCCACGACGTACATTTCTCCTGTCAGTGCCGAGATATCAACGCTCTTGCTGACGGGCGCGCCGGATTTGCTAAGCGATATTTTAGCAGCAAGATCGGTACCGCCGTCTGCGGACAAGCCGATGTAACTTGTCTGCGTAGACGATGTCTGGGCGACAGCAACAACAGTGAGTGTTGTGTACTCTGTAACGTTGACGCGCCCGATAGATTTTTCTACCCGCGCTTTGCCGGTACTGACAATGGACTCGCCAACGGTAACGTTATCCCCTTGCCAGCCGGAAATCCCGCTAAATACGCCAGAGTCAAACAGGATGCCGAAAAATGCGGATGCGATCTGTACCCAAGTATCCGCCAGATACACATAAGTGTCGGCGAGCACCCAAGTGCTGCCGCTGTAGACGTAAGCCTTAGTCAGCAGCCCCTGCGCCGACGCCAAAAACCAAATTAGGCCGTCAGCTGGAGCATCGGGAGCCGTTTGCGCGACCACAAACGCGGGGCGAGGCTTAATGTCGGCTTTGACCCAGATCATATTTTCACGCGGGCTGGCCGGCTGGGTCAGGCCGCCAACCACGCTAAAATTTCCACCGGTCCCCGCAGCACTGTCCAGCTGAGACACAATGCCCGTAATGCCGGCCTCGCCCAGAGAGACCACGCAGAGGGCGATCTGGTAATGGGATCCGGAGACGTTAATATCCTCCTGGGTCAGCTCCGTAAATCCGGCCTCGTCTGTGGCATACTCCAGAGTGGTGGAGACCTGCTCAAAAAGTTCCTTTGTGCTGGACTTGGTCAGGTCGATGTCCAGCACCAGCCGGGCATAGCCGGACTTTGCGCCGACCACGGCCCAGTTCTGGGCGCTTGGGTGCCGGATCTGACGGCCGCAGACAATCAGGGCACCGGCGCGCATGCTCAGGGTGTAGCCGGAGTAACTAAAATTGCAGCCGGTCAGGATGCCGTCACTGAGCAGCGCCCGGCGGATCAGACCGTCGTCGGCAGGCGTAACGTTTTGCTTGGCAAAAGTTACGCCGGAAAAATCTGCCATGTTATTACCTCGCTTTCAGTTTTTCGGCGGCGGTCACGGCCAGCTCGCCGGATTTGTAGTAGGTGCGGCTGTCCTCGGACGTCACCCGGGCATAGGAGATGGCAGACTGCAGGATCTGCCCGTACACTCGGAAGGTGGCCTCGTCGCCCACGGCGTAGGACCTGCCGCTCCAAAACTCGATTTTATGGTTGGACTTATTTTTTGCAAAAGACGCGGCCACCTGGTCACGGATGGGCGTCTTGTTGCTGACGGACAGGATGCTCCAGGTGCCGGAGGCACGGCGGGCAGGCGGGGAGTCGTAGACGTTGCCGTCCTCGCCCAGGTACCAGTCCGATGTAATGCGTTGCTGGATTTTCTCCCCGGCCTCGTCTACCTCGCCGGTGTCCTCGTACAGCACGGCCGTGATTTTGGCCGTGCCGCTGCTGGAAAAGTCCGCCTGCATCAGCTGGGCGATGCCGCCGCCGAAGAGCACGTTGTGGTGCTGCTTGGCGGGCAGGCGGATGGAGAGATAGATTTGCTCCCGGTCAAAGGTCCAGCGCATGGTCACGCCGTAGGTTTTGCGCATCAGCCGGGCATAGTCCGCCAGGGCGTAGCAGCCGGTATTGTCTACCTCCGGCGGGACGTATGCAGTTGTGTCCAAACTGGACACAACGATGTAGGGGATGGCGTAGACCGGGTCGGTTGACAGGACGTAGTTGTCCGTAATGGCGTCGGCCAGAAAGCCGCCGACCGTCTGCCCTTCGGACTGCTCCGGCGGGTAGAGCCGCCGGGTGATCAGGTCCAGAGGCGAGACCAACGTCAGCAGTGTCCGGTCGGTCTGGGGCTTGACGGTCAGGATGCCGTAGATTAGGTCGTTGATGATGGCCCAGTTGCCCGCCTGGTCGGCACTGAGATCTGTGCCGGCTACGGTGACGGTGCTGGTCTCGTAGTCCAGGG
>CAKUYO010000131.1 GCA_934716995.1 uncultured Bacteroidales bacterium
GCGTGACTGTGAAGAGGTTGGAATCGAAGCGGAGCTTATCAAGCTGCCAGAAAATATTACTGAAGATGAATTGAATAACAAAATCTTAGAAGATTATAATTGGGAAGATGTGGACGGTATTATTGTTCAGCTACCGCTACCAAAGCATATCAATCCAAAAAATATCTGTATTCCAGACGCAGTTGATGTTGATGGTTTTAATACTACATCTGAATTTCAGCCATGCACTCCGCTGGGCGTTATGAAGATTTTTGACTCTATCGGTTACGATCTGGATGGCAAGAATGTACTCGTGTGCGGTCAGTCTGATATCGTAGGTCGCCCGTTGGTCAATATGCTGATTAAGCGGCATTGTAACGTAATTTCTGTGAATAGCACTGGCTCTGCTATGAAGGCCACCACTCTTGGATTTGAAATGGTCGATGTGATCATCTCTGCTGTGGGCAAGCGCAACTTTATCACACCGTTTGGTCTTGGTCGGGTTGAAGTGTGTATCGACGTTGGTATCAATTATGACGAGAATGGGAAACAGCACGGGGACTGCTCTGATACTGTTTATGATATGAAAGATATCAAAGTGACCCCTCGTATCGGTGGAGTTGGTCTGATGACTCGTGCGATGCTCCTTTATAATGTGTGTGTGGCAAAGTATGGGGAAGAAAAGATAGAGAAGGTGATTGAATGAAAGAGGTCCCAGTGTGGGAAAAGACAACACTTACATTAGAAGAAGCCGCTGCTTATACGGGGATTGGTGTTCATAAACTACGCGAAATTACAGACGATGAATCAAATCAGCTTGTACTGTGGGTAGGTCGAAAACGCCTTATCAAACGGAAGCCGCTTGAAAAATATATCGACCAAACCTATTCAGTTTGAGCTTTACTGGATATTTTAGCCCAAATGTGGTATAATGCAGTTATCACATCTGGGCTCTTTATATAATGTAAGGAGCTTATTATGGAAAGAAGAAAAGATAATAAAGGCCGCGTATTAAAAGAAGGTGAGAGTCAAAGAAAAGATGGGTCATATCAGTATCGCTATTCTGATCGTTCAGGAAAACGGCACTATATCTATTCTGTCGATTTAAAAGATTTAAGAAGCCGTGAAACTTCTATCCAAAAAGCACGCACACTTTATGGTGATGTCGTAAATACAACTATTACAATGCGTGATGTTATAAATCGATATTTTGAGATGCATAAAGGATCTTTGCGTTCTGATACTAGAATCAATCGTGAATCTACTATCGCCAAATTCAAGGATGATGCTTTTTGGAACAGGCCGGCAAATAGTATTACGATCAGCGATGCAAAGCTTTGGACAAAAAATTTATCCTATTCCGGATGGTCATATCAAACCATAAATTCATTTCTGGCTGTTATTCGTCCTGCTTTCGAGGCTGCTTGTGAAGACGCTCTTGTCATGCGGAATCCTTTTTCATTTTCACTATCCAAAATTATGTCAAAAACAAAAAAAGTAAAAGAGGCGCTTACTCCACAGCAGTATAAAAATCTTATTGATTTCGTAAAAGTTGATAGCCAATATCGAAAGCAACTCGATATTATCATTATCCTCTACGAAACAGGAATGCGTGCGGGTGAGCTATGTGGTCTGACATTAAAAGATGTGGATTTTGAAAACAATCAGATTCACGTTACACATCAGCTTCTCTACAATTCCAAAGAAAAATATCATATTCGAGAACCAAAAACAACTGCTGGAATTCGTACCATTCCAATGTCGAAAGCTGCACGCGACAGCTTTTTGAATGTAATCGAGAACAGAGCAGAACCGAACAAAGTAAAAGTAATCGACGGCTATAGGGATTTTGTGTTTGTTACAAAGAATGGCAATCCGTTGCTGTCTGATCGAATCGAGGCCACACTCCGTCGTATCGTTAAGAGTTATAATGAAGTACATGATGATCAGTTGCCTCATATAACTCCTCATACTTTCAGGCATACGTTTTGCACTAGGTTGATCTCCTCTGGAATGGATATAAAATCTGTGCAATACCTTATGGGTCATTCTACAATCAAAATGACACTTGATGTATATGCACATGTGAACCCTCCATTGGCGATGGATTCCTTTGTGAAGCTTTCTGAAGAGGCAGTTTGACCACACCATTTACTACACCAAATTTGATCGTTTTACGAAGATTTATGAAGTTTTATGTAAAATCCTTTATCAATTAAAGTTACGTTGCTACGAAATATAAAGACTTGTGAGCATTTATGCAGAGATTATTGCAATTGTGACTTGAATTATGGTATAATAACAGTAAGCATTCAATGGCAGGGAGAATTCTCTGCACAGACCAAAACAAAATAGAATGAGTTTGCGCTCATTTTGGATGGAGGACCATAGAATGGAATTACAGAATATGGATCTTAGAGGCGGCAGCCTGCAGATTTCGACCGAAGTCCTGGGTAAGATTGCGCGTTGTGCCGCATTGGAAGTAGCGGGCGTTGCAGAAGTTTCCTGCGGCAGCCAGAACCGGAAAGTAAAAGACTTTTTGGAGCGTGCTAACGTGCAGTCTCCTGTTACGGTAGAAATGCGGGATGGCACGGCTGAGATCACCCTGCATCTCGTCGTCGCATTCGGCGCGCGCATCCCCTCCGTGGCGGAAAAGGTGCAGGAAAACGTCAAAACAGCCGTCCAGAACATGACGAACGTCACCGTCAGCCGTGTAGACCTTGTGATCGCGGGCCTTGCTCCGGCACAGGATGCCGCAATCGACTGATCAACCCCAAAGAATGTGAATAAAAACAAAAGCAGGGCTTCTGCGGCTGTGGCCGCGGAACGCCCTGCTGCGAGAGGAATATTATGGATAAAATTTTGCCCCGTCGTGAAGCACGCGAAAATGCATTTCTGCTGGCATTTTCTCAGACCTTTGGTGATATCGCTCTGGAAGAAGCACTCGATAACCACGCAGAGTGCGACGAAGAGCATCCTGTGGATGTGTTCGGTCAGCGCCTGCTGCGCGCTTACTACGGCCACTCGGCTGAGGTGGATGACCTCATCCGTGACCATCTGCGCAACTGGACCATGGAGCGTCTGCCCCGTGTCAGCCTGACCGTGCTGCGTCTTGCTCTGGCGGAGATGCTGTACGGCGACGAGAAAAAGCCTGGCGTTGTCATCAACGAGGCGGTTGAGCTGACCAAGAAATACGGCGCAGACGAGGACTACCAGTTCGTTAACGGTCTGCTGGGTGCAGTAGCCCGCGAGAAAGGGCTCGATGCTGCCGATGCGATGGAGTCTGAAGAGCTGTGAGCTGTTACACACTTGGAATCGACACAAGCAACTATGCAACCTCTCTGGCCGTTTTTGATACAGCCGGAGAGGTTGTTTGCGCAAAGAAGCGGTTTCTCCCGGTCAAGGAGGGCCAGCTTGGGCTGCGCCAGAGTGATGCATTGTTCCACCACACGGTAGCACTCCCGGAAATGCTGGAAGAGCTTGGTCATGAGTTTGATCTGACCCAAATCGCAGCGGTGGGCGTCTCCCAGAAACCGCGTCCGGTGGAGGGAAGTTATATGCCCTGCTTCCTGGCAGGCGTCAACGCGGCCACGGCCTTTGCGCTGGCC
>CAKUYO010000132.1 GCA_934716995.1 uncultured Bacteroidales bacterium
AATACTGACAAAATAGTAGCCTACGCCAAGGCCAACAACCGCTCACATCCAGCCGCAGAGCGTGTCCGCGCTTACTCGCTATCTTCAGACGATCCTGCTGCCGGTAAATACTATCTGCCGTCTATTGCGCAAATGCGAACAATGACGAAGTACCGTGACGAGATTGACGAAATGATGACCCTTATCAGTGGTTCAACACTTATTAAGGATTGGTACTGGTCAAGTACCGAGTACTCGTCGGACAGCGCATGGGGCGTGTTCGTTAGTAACGGTTACATCGGCAGCAGCAACTACAAGACTAACGCGTTCAGGGTTCGTCCTTGTCTGAGTTGTGAAGCAATTTAATCTCTTTGTCTCTTTGTCCCTTTGGCTCTTTGAAAACTCCCTCTCTTTCAGTGAGTTACCCGTTAGGGTGGCTCACTGTCTTTGAAGACGGAAGAAAAAGAATCAAAGAGGATGAAGAGAAAGAATGTTAATATAATTAGCAGTCGTTAAGAAAGCAACGCTATTGAATGATATAAATTATGTAAAATTTAATTCCAAATTACGAAATGTTAAGTAAAGACTTGAAAATTTACAAAGATGTTCGTGCGCAGCTACTATGGCAGCAGAAGCGGAAAGTTAAATTCCCGAAAGACTATAAGTATGAGTTTGCGAACCAGATGTTTCTCACGCTTGTACATTGTCTCACTCTCATAAGACGCGCCAACTCAAATAAGCAGAGAAGGGTTCAGTATCTTGCCGAGTTGTTGGAGGAATTGGATGTGTATATGATGTATATCGGGTTGTGCGATGACCTGCACTTGTTGTCCAGAGAAAAGGAAATGCCAAAGGTGATTTTGGATTTGACGACTATAGCGCGTCAAGCGCAAGGTTGGTATAATGCATCACTAAAGGCGACAAATACTTATGGAGGATAGAAGCAAAGAGCAGAATACCCAGAGTTGTGAAGCGCATGTTCACTTCACGAGTGAGGAATTATTAGATTTAATTGGCTCTCCCACCATTCCGGAACAGCGAACAGTCGTTGATTTCAGTGTGGTAAAGAATAAGGCAGCGGAGAGTGTTGCCGAGTACTCGTCGAACAACGCATGGAACGTGAACGTTAGTAACGGTAACATCAACAACAACAACAACAAGACTAACACGAACAGGGTTCGTCCTTGTCTGAGTTGTGAAGCAAATAATTCGATAATCTTCGACATACCCTTTAGTTCGATAGTGCTTGCTTTCTACGATTGCGAAATTAAGAAGAAAAGTACGAACAGCTACCAAAGGTTCCATATGCACAAAGAAGAAAGCCTTGTGGTCCTATGGCAGTCCATCGTGTACGGGCAATATGAGACCTCGATGGCTACTGTGTTCATTATTGACTACCCAGTGCTTCGAGAGGTCTTTGCTGCAGCCTTCGTCGACAGAGTTGTTCATCATTATATATGTATGCGAATAAACCCGTTGTTTGAATCCATGTTTGAGCAAATGGGAAATGTGTCTATGAATTGCCGAAAAGGCTACGGACAATTTGTAGCGCAAGAACGTGTCAAGAAGATGATGTACAACGTGTCCGAAGGCTACACAAAGGATTGTTGGATATACAAAGGTGACATCAAGTCTTTCTTCATGAGCATTGATCGAGAAATTCTGTGGTCTTTGCTTGAGCCGTTTATCAGAGCTAATTATAAAGGCGATGATTTGGAGTGCCTCATCTACTTAATGAGGATTACGTTATATGACAATCCTATCAACAACTGCCGTAAGTTGTCAGCACCAGAGTTGTGGGAGGCGTTGCCGAAGAACAAGAGTTCTTTCTTTGCGCCGAAAGGAAAGAGTTTGCAAATCGGGCGCTTTCCTTCGCAGCTTGAAGCCAACTTTTATGCTGCTGTTATGGACTGGTTTATAATGTACATCCTCGGCTTTAAGGACTATGTGAGGTTTGTTGATGACTTTGTCATTATGTCGCAAAATCGTGAATTGCTGATGTCGGCAGACAAGAAGATAGATGCTTTCTTACGACAGAAGCTGCTGATACAGCTTCACCCGATGAAGAAGTACTTCCAGCATTACACGAAAGGCGTGCTGTTTGTCGGTGCTATGATACTTCCAGGAAGAACATACATCAGCAACAGAACGCGAGCACATCTGATTGACACGATATACAAGTATAACAAGTTGCTGAAAGAAGGAAAGGGCGAGAAGAACGCAGAACATTTCGTTCAATCGCTTAACTCATTCTTCGGCATGATGCGCCATCACAACTCCTACGGTGTGCGCCGGCAAGCTGTGAATAAGATAGATAGAGGTTGGTTTCAGTACTTTTACATACAAGGACACTTCGAAGTTTTCAAACTAAAGAAACAATACAAACCAGTCGAGCAGGTACGGCAAACAATGCGCAAGTGTGGCTCTGCGGTATTCCTCGACCAACTAATGTTAAATATAGCATGAACAAAAATTTCGTTCCATTACAACAACTCCCCAATGGTCAGTGGCTCGCAACCTTTTGTCTGTATCACAGAAATGTGTTTACTGACGAGGTTCGCCCTCGCCATCATCAAGTGCAGTTCACCAATAAGCCGACCGTAGAAATGTTGAAGCGCAGGCTTCGCACATTTATATTGGCTTATCCGGATGAACTTGAATTCGATGTAGAAAAGTTTGATTTCACCCCTTATCTGATTTATTGAGCTATGAAGAAGTTTTATAAGGAGATAATGGCACTACTGGAGTCCGTGCCGTCCGACAAGTACATACACTACAATGTGTGTCTGCTTATCGCGTATGCTTTGATGCGCACACTACCGCTCCCTACATGGCTGCGATATGTGGTTGCCGTGACTGTAACAGTCATCGTCGGAGTAGGGAAAGAGGTCTATGACTTCTTTGACTATGGTCTGTTTGACAAGAAGGATCTTCTTGCAGATTGCGTCGGAGCTGTAACTGGCGCAACGCTCGGGATATAGAAATACCTTTAGGAATGTGAATAACTATGGAGGTTTGCGGTTCGGGAGAATAGTACACCTTAAAAAAATATTGCAAATATGATAAATAGATAATATCTAAAACTTGCATAATTGATAAATTATCACTATCTTTGCAATAGCAAATAAGATAAAAACAACAACTAAAAAGTAACTTCCGTATGAAGAAGATAATGAAAACCTATTTTAGCGCAGATACTGTAAGTGCAGTATTCGCACTACTCGTGTTCGCATGTACAGTATTAGCACTCATATCGCACTTGCTAATCGGAGCAGGAGCCTTCGCATTTTTCGTGGAGCTTGTGTTGTGCGTTATGGGCTGGAACCTTGTTGCAGCCGTCTATGACGAAAACCGTAAAGAATTAATGAAATTCCGAGATAAATGAATGTAATGGCAAACTTTTTATTGTACTTCCTGATGCTCTACCTTGTCGGTGGAGCATTGGCTTTATTGATTATGGTGTACCGATGTCGCAAGGCGTGGTCCGAACTGGACAAGCCTGTTGCTTTCCGTAAGATGATGTTTGTGTCATTTTTGGTTAGCTGGTTCTACGTTATTGATGTCGTGTGCTATGTTGTGGGTAATTTTATAAATAA
>CAKUYO010000133.1 GCA_934716995.1 uncultured Bacteroidales bacterium
GATGATGGCAATATGATGACAGAGATGTTGCTCTGTTCTGACCTTAAAGGTTTTGTAGCTTCGCCTGCATATTATTTCGAAAGCAATGATGAAGCACATACAAAAGCTCTCGACAATCTGCTGATGGTGCAAGGTTGGCGTAGATATCAGCGAGTGCCAATATTAAGATACCGTCCTGAGGTAACTCTCACATATGAAGGTACTGTAAACAAGATGTTGGGAGTAGATATGCTTACTCTCAACGATATAGAGGGTCTTGATAACAAAGTTAGTGTTGCTGCCGATGCAATTAAAAAAGCAGAAGAAGCAGTTAGCGAAGGTGGTGTTACGATGAGTGGTGAGAGCGCTACTGCTGATGCTGCCAACGATGAAAGCAATGCTAAGGCTGCTGATGAAGCGTCGAAAGAAACTTCAGAAACTCCTCAAGATGGATTAGTTGAAGAAACTGTTGAAACATATTTAGGTGTAAACCATGGTACTTTGAAGAAGGAAGTACTTGTGGAGGCAGAGATAAGTAAAGACGGAATGGTGGCAGGAAGTGTGCAGAAAACTCTCAATAATGGTCGATTCGTCTTTGAATTGCCACCTTTCTATGGTAAGGCAATATTATTTGTAAAGGCATATAATGAGAAAGACTCCGTGAAGAAGTCTATGGAAAGAGGAAAGGATAAACGTCGTTTCGACGAAGAGTCTTATCCAGATTTCTATGTCAAGCAAGACTTGTTCTTCCCTGTGTTTGCTCATTCCTATTCGTGGTATCAAACACACCAGCCAGAGTGGCGCAACCTTTTACTCGATGATGCAACCTTAAAGGAATTATCGAAAATGGAAAGCGATCATACCTTGTCTACAGTAAAGGTAGATGCCAAACGTCGTAGTCGTCGAGCTGTCGACTTCTCAAAGCCAGCCTATGTCATTGATGCCTACGACCTGTATAACGAAGCTACCGATCGTGGATTGTCGTGGGGTGTGCCTAATATGGGTGCTTTCCCAAAGATAGCTTGTTTTACAGTTTATGGTAACATGAACAGATTTCGCGATTATAATATCCGGGCTTTTTTCGATGATGGATATGTATTCTATCAGAATTATAGTGGTTATCTTGATAATGTTAAAAATAGGAGCAATGCGGTAGTATTCAATAATTTGCATCTTAAGCGTTTGGATAAGTTCCGTTTCTATACTGACTATGAACCTCGCAACCCTGAAGATCGTCATACCGAATCTTTGAATACCGAGGATGTCAATATGATGTATCAGCTATTGCCCGACGATGGCACACGCTATACTTATCGCGATCGTAGATATCTCTTTGATGGTTTTGCTGAGCCAGAGAAGTTCTATACGCCAGATTATTCAAAGGCAAAGCCTGCTAATGAGAAAGACTATCGTCGCACATTATATTGGAACCCAAATGCCATGCCTGATGATGATGGCAACTTCAACGTTACCGTCTACAACAACAGTCGTGAAACAAGAGTTAAAACATCTGTGGCTGGAGTAACCAATGATGGTAAGTTCTTAGTGGAATAATGATACGAAATTGATTTAGTCAACTACTAACTATAATAGACGGAATGATAAAAAAGAGTTTTTTACGGAGAGGTAAAGAATATATTCTACTACTGCTTCTTGCAATATTTGTGGTTTCGTGTGGTGTAAGAAATAAGAATAGCCAAGTGTATTCTACTCCAAAAGAAAAGGAGGTAACACTTCTTCGGAAAATAACAACCATATATATTGATAAGCCAAAGAAAGCTCTGCAGATGCTTGATTCTGCAGAGCAACATAGGCTGATACCTATAGAAGAAATACAAAACCTTAGGGCTATGTCGTATTTCTATGGACTTGATAATCCCCAAAAAGCTTTGGAATGTGCTAATAAAGGCTATTCCAACGCAATTGAAAATGTAGATACCTTAGCTCAGCTCAATAGTTTGAAAGTCTTGGTTTCTATATATTATATGCAAAGCCATTATACAGAAGTTATAATTAAATCGAATGAAGCTATAGAACTTGCACTAAAAATAAAAGATAAAGAGTATGTGGCTTTCTTCTATATGGCTTTAGGAAGTGCAAAGTCAGAGATAGACAACTTAAATGATGCTTTAGACTATCTGAACAAAAGTATTGAGATATACCAGACTATTGTTGAAGATAGCGCAAGATGGGCTACTTGTAACAATATGTTATATGCTTTGACTAAGCAAGTTGATGTGTATGCAAGTAATCGTTTTTACGATAAGGCAGTTTCGTTAATTCCACGATGCTTGGCTTTGTTAGACTATCTTAATAAGTCTGATTCTGCCACCATAGGTCTTAATGATATTCGTGAAGCCGAACTAATGGCAGCATGCTCGAAGGCTTATTATGGTGCTGGTGAAACCAAGAAGGCAGAGAAATGCTATGAGAAGTTGAGACTAACAAAATATGGTAATACAGATCATGGAATAGCCCTTGCTGTACCATATCTCGTAAACTCAGGACAGTATGCTGAAGCCCTTAGATGTATAAAGATTAAGAAGAAGCATATGCAGAAGTGTCATAGTATTGTTACCTATTATTATAATAAGGTGTTGCTCCGCAATGAGTTTAAGTGCTATTATCATCTTAATATGTATAAGGAGGCTTCCTTTTCTGCTAACGAAAATATGGTTATGGCAGATAGTCTTAGAGCAAGAGAGAAGAAAGACTATGTGAGGACGGTGAAGAAAGTATTTGCCGATAGAGATATACAACTCCAGCTTATAAAGCATGAACAAAAGGCTGAGACCAGCCAGATTGTTATTCTCTTAGCAACGATTCTTGTAGTAGCTCTTGGTTTGCTGTTGGCAATATCAATAAGATATAATAATATTCTAAGACGTAAAGATAGGGCTAATCTTGCAGCTATGGAGGAGTTGCGTAAGCTATACAACGAGCGTACTCGTCAACATACAGATACCATAGCGGTTGATGAAAACGAGGATGATGACGAAGACCGAAAGATGTTTGTGGTGATATACAACGAGATAATCACTCGTAAGCTATATCTGAAACCAGGCTTTAGTCGTGATGATGCAATATCTATAGTACCTATGAGCATGAAGCAGTTCTCTGCTCTGTTCCAAAAGTATTCTACAGGTTTTGTATCATTCGTCAATAACTTGCGTCTTGAACATTCGTTGGAGCTTATACGTAGCAACCAAGAATATACTATAGAAGGTATTGCTTTGGATAGTGGATTCTCTAATCGTCAGACTTTTCATCGACTCTTTGTAGAGAAGTATGGAATGACACCAACGGAATATAAACGATTGCTTAATGCAGAAAATACCTAACAAAAGGAGATAAACTTGAATCTTTTTATTAATAGTTGATATCTCGAATTTATGCTTCGGGGGGGGGCAAAAACTGAATAAAATATGTGGTTTTATGCGTCAATGGGTAAATAAATACCATTTTTACGCAATGAACATGTGTGGCGTAAGTGGTTGATTATTAATGTGCGCCCAAATTGTTACATCATTTATTTTCTTTTGTTACACCTTTATGGCTTGTTTTTATTTGAGTTTAGCAATAAAGGC
>CAKUYO010000134.1 GCA_934716995.1 uncultured Bacteroidales bacterium
GAATGCAATCATGTCTTTTCTCTCAAATCTCTGGGCAAGTATTTCTTCGACTGCAGTCAATACTTGGAATGGCATTTCTTCATCAATTTCTGGTGTAGTAAATAAGATTTCTTCTGTTATTTCTACAGTATTCAATACCGTTAAATCTGTAATTACAAATGTATGGAATGGGATCAAAAACACTACTACATCTGTATGGAATGGAATTAAATCAGCAATTGAAACACCATTGAACAAGGCGAAGAATATTGTCAAAAGTGTTATCGATACAATTAAAGGATTTTTCAATTTCAACATTTCATGGCCACATATTCCAATGCCTCACTTTTCAATCACTCCTAGAGGATGGGGTGTCGGTGACCTGCTGAAAGGCAAAATTCCTAAGCTTGGCATAGACTGGTATGCAAAAGCAATGAACGAACCTAGAATCCTTGATGGAGCACAGATTTTTGGTGCGATGGGAGGAAAATTTCTGGGCGGTGGTGAAGCAGGCCAAGAAGTTCTTTATGGAAGAACACAGTTAATGCGTGATATTTCCACTGCAGTGCAGGAAGCAAAGAACGAATATAAAGATAGCAGACCAATTGTTATCAATATTTACGCTAAGGACCAGGATGAAAAGAAGATTGCTGAAGAAGTAAGCAAAATTTTAAATAAGGAAATTAAGAGGAGGACATTCTAATGAATTATTTTACAATCGGAGGAGTTAGTTCCTCCTCTTTTAATGCTTATATATACGATTTAAATGTATTTGATTCACCAAGTAGATCTGTGGACACGTATGATGTGCCTGGAAGGAACGGAACTCTGACAGTAGCTGGATCAGAGAAATTTGTTAACCGAGAACTGTGGTATGACATGTATATTCCAAAATCAATGATCAGTAATGTACGAGGTTTATCTAATTATTTACACAGTTTAAATGGGTACCAACGAATTGAAGACACGCTTGAACCTGATGTCTATAAGAAAGCTATGTATTTAGAAGCAATGCAGCTGTCTGTAAAGACTGAAACACAAGCAGTATTTAGACTCACATTTGACTGTCAACCTGAAAAGTGGCTGAAGAGTGGCGAACAAAAAACAGTGTTTACAAAGAATGGATCAATCAACAATCCAACTGTGCAGACTGCTAAACCATTGATACGTATCTACGGCAAAGGTATTGTTCAGATCGGAAATCAGACAATCGAGATATTGAAAGCTCCAACGGAGTATATCGACATCGATTGCGATATCCAAGACTGTTTTGAGGGTACTGCAAACCGTAATTCTTATGTATCTTTAACAGACTTTCCGACGTTAGTTCCAGGCAGTAATGGAATTACTCTTGGAACTGGTATTACTAAAGTAGAAATTACTCCAAGGTGGTGGACACTATGATACCTAAACTGTATGAATCAACAGAGATGGAATTTGTGAGCAACGGCCTGGGATCGTTGCCTGATGCAATCTCTTGCAAAGTAACAGAAGAAAGAAATGGCTGCTATGAGCTTGAAATGGAATATCCAGTCGGAGGTTTGCATTATGATCTGATTGAAAACAATCGAATCATTTATGCCAAACCGAACGAGACGTCAGATCCACAACCATTTGATATCAAGGAGATTACTCCTTCAATGGATAAGATGACTGTGACTATTTATGCGCAGCATGTAAGATATCGAATGAATGGAATTCCTGTATCTCCTTTCAGCGCACAAGGAATCAATGATGCACTTGCAGGACTGAAGCAGAACAGTCTGATCAAGCATCCATTCACCTTCTATACAGACATCGTTAATGGATCAAGCAAATTCAATGTAGGACTGCCTGGCACTTTAGGCAGTCTTTTAGGTGGAACAAAAGGCAGCATACTAGATACCTTCAGTGGTTCTGCCGGATGTGAATATGAATTCGATAGATTTGTTGTCAAACTCCATGCGCATAGAGGAACCAACAGTGGTGTATCCATCAGATATGCAAAGAACTTAACAGGATGCAAAATGGAATCATCTATTGAATCCGTCTATACAGGTGTTCTTGCGTACTGGCAGAAAAAGGAAGAAGGCAAAGAAGAGCTGTTAAGTAGTGATATTCAATATATTACAAACCATACCAGTTACCCTCGTGAGTACATCTACATGCTTGACTGCTCTTCTGACTTTGAAGATACACCGACGGTTGAACAGCTCAACACAAAGGCCTCAGATTACGCAGTGAATAACCGTATAGGTGAGCCTTCTGTAAGCGTCGATGTAAAATTCATTCCTTTGTGGAATACCGAAGAATACAAAGCAATAGCTCCTCTAGAAAGGGTGTGTTTGTGCGATACAGTAACTGTTAAATTCGAACAACTAGGAGTTAACGTTAAGGCAATCGTAAACAAAACTGTTTATGATGTGCTGGCAGAACGATATGAATTGATATCTATTGGATCTGCGAAAAGTAAACTTGGAGAAACCATCAAACAGGAAGCACATGATCAAGCAGAAGCCGTGAAGAAAGATACTATATCAGCTGTGCAAGGAAGTATCGACAAAGCAGTTGATAAGATTCGAGGTGGAACAAACGGTCATGTGATTCTGTCTGTAAACTCAAATGGAGAAACCAATGAGCTGTATGCGTATGACGGTGATTCTTTAGAAACAGCATCCAAGATATTGCGGTTGAACTATGAAGGTATTGCTGGGACTGATAAAGGTGTTAACGGCAAGTACAATGTTGCCATTACTACAGATGGACAAATTAATGCAACTAGAATTACCTTTGGTGAGATGGACGGAAATCTAATCAAAGCCAAAACACTGCAGATTGGTAGCTTTGACGAAGCAACAGAAAATACTATCACATCGAGTCTGTCCGAAGCAGTAACAGAGTGGTATGTAAGTACATCTCCAACAGAGCCAATAGGTGGTGAATGGTCTGAAACAAGTCCTCAATGGGCAGAAAACAACTACATCTGGCAGCGTTTAAAAACTATTAACAAGAAAGGTGAAATCATCTACAGTGAGCCTTCATGTGTGCAGGGAGATAAAGGCAGTACAGGAATAAGAAATCTGATAAGAAACTCTAAGACAATGATTTTTGAATCATATGGCCTTGTATCATCTTCTATCAGTTCATTCTTGACTGACGAAAACGGAAATATTTTGACAGATGAATCAATGAACAGATTCATTGCATAGGAGTATATATGGCAGATAAGAAATTAACAGAAGTAACAACAGCAACAAGCTCAAACAGTAATGATTTCGTTGTACTCATTCAATCAAATGCGGTCAAAAAAATAGAACTGTCTAAATTGAATGTTGGAATCAGTGAAGAAAGGATTACACAAATTGTTGAAGAAAAAGTGAACGATAAAATTCCTCCAAGTGCGGAAGGAGAGTACTATTAATGGCTAACAGAATTATTGATGACGTGAATCTGAAGAATATTGCCAATGCAATACGAAATAAGAAAGGTACTGCAAATCAGATGTTGCCTAGTCAGATGGCAAATGAAATCTCATCTATAAAAACTGCAACATCAAGTGGCGGAACTGATACAAGTGATGCAACAGTTAATGCAAGTGATGTATTA
>CAKUYO010000135.1 GCA_934716995.1 uncultured Bacteroidales bacterium
CCCTTGCTCAGGCCGGTGGTGCCGGAGGTGAACATCAGCACCATCAGGTCATCGTGACCGATGGGGTGCAGCTCTGCTGCTGGCTCATAGCTGCGGAACTCGTCCATGGGATGCAGCAGGCTGCCGTAGGCGGCCTCCAGCTGCTCCTTGTTGCCGTAGTCCTCGCCGTCGGTCAGGATGGCGGCGGGCTCCACCAGCTCCAGCTCGTGGGACATCTCTGCCCAGCTCTTGCGCTGGTTCATCGGCACCAGCACGCAGCCTGCCATGATTGCGCCGAAGGTGTTTACCACATATTCGTAGCTGTTCTTGCTCAACAGGCAGACCTTTTTGCCCTTCACATCCGGGATGGTGCTCTGAAGGTAGGTGACCGTCCGGCGGACATCCTGTGCCAGCTCCTTAAAAAGAACGGTGGTCACCGTGTCGGTCTCCTCGGTGTAGTAACGGAAGGCCACGCGCTCGGGGAATTCCTTTTCCATGCCCTGCGTAATGGCATCGTACATCGTGTTCACGAATTTTTCCATTGTAGGTACCCTCCTGTTTTGTTCCGTTTATTTTATACTCAGCGTACCAGCTTGCCCGTAGCATTGCGGGGCAGCGGAGTTTCGCTGAACTCCACCACGCCAATGTGCTTATACAGCGGCAGGGTACGGTTCAACTGGGTGACATGATCCCGCACGGTCTGCTGCTGCTCTTTCTCACAGTATACCACAGTGCCGATCTTTTTGCCCATTTCTTTTACGATACATTCCTGTACGGCGGGGCATTTTTCCACAAGGCCCTCCAGCTCCTCGGGGCTGAGGTTCTCGCCGCTGTCCAGAATGATCAGGTTCTTCTTGCGGCCGATGATGTAGTAGTAGCCGTCCTCGTCCACCCGGGCAAGGTCGCCGGTGTGGAACCAGCCGTCCTTGTCAAGGACTTCTGCGGTGGCCTCGGGGTCTTTATAGTAGCCCAGCATGATGCTGTCGCCGCGCATGCACAGTTCTCCGTCCGGCTCGATCTTGTAATCCAGATAATCGTTGCCCTGTCCCACAGCGCCGATGTGCTTTTCATCTTGCGCGTAGTTGATGATGCCATCGCCGCAGCTCTCGGTAGCGCCGTAGCCCTGCACCACGAACATGCCGCTGTTGGCAACATCCAGCATCACCTTCGGGTCGAACATGGCAGAGGAGCAGATGGGCACCCACAATTCACCCAAATGGTCGCGGCGGCCGCGCATCAGATCCTTGTGCAGGGTGTTCATGATCACCGGCACCACCGCAATGACCTGACTGGGCATCCGCTGAATCTCCTTATAGAAGTTGCGGATATCATTACTGATATTCAGTCCCCAGCCGCCGTGTGCCCAGGAGAACAGGCAGATGAAAGCGCTCAGGTGGAACATGGGCAGCACAACATACTGGCTGACCACAAGGTTCGGGTCCTGCTTATACTCCATCATGTGCTCACCGATCTGCACATGGGCGCGCATAACGCTGAAGAAATTGCGCTCGCTCAGCATCACGCCCTTGCTGCGTCCGGTGGTGCCGGAGGTGAACATCAGCACCATCAGGTCATCGTGGCCGATGCAGCGGGGCATCTCTGCCACCGGCTCATAGCTGCGGAAGCCGTCCATGGGGCGCAGGATGCTGCCGTAGGCGGCTTCCAACTGCTCCTTGGTGCCGTAGTTCTCGCCGTCGGTCAGGATGGCGGTGGGTTCCACCAGCCCCAGCTCGTAGGACAGCTCGTCCCAGCTCTTGTGCTGGTTCAAAAGCACCAGCACGCCGCCAGCCAGCATGATGCCGAAGGAGTTTACGGCGTATTCATAGCTGTTTTTATTCAGCAGGCAGATTTTTTTGCCCTTGATGTCCGGGATGGTGCTCTGGAAGTAGCTGACCGCACGGCGGATGTCCCGTGCGTAGTCCTTATAAAGGACGGTGGTCACCTCGTCCGTATCTTTATTATAGAAGCGGAGCGCCACACGCTCCGAAAAACGCTGTTCCATATTCAGGGTGACCAGATCATATACGGTGTCCAGTACCTTTACCTTCATCATTGCTTTTCCCTCCCAAGTTGTCATTCCATGCAGCGGTGCGCCGCGCTGTGCCCAGTATACAATATCTTCCAGTGCAATGCAATACTTCTGCAACATTTAATTTCCAGTATTGACAATTTTTACTTGCGTATCTTCCGGTACGGTTTGGCCAAATTCTACCTTTCGTTGCAATCTGCGGATTCCTGTGCTACAATTTTTAGCGCAAAATACCAGTTCCGGTATGGCGCGGACTGCAAAACAAAATTGACAGTCTCTATAAAAAGCATTATACTAGCCATATATCATGGCGATGCTGTATAAAAACTGATCATTTGCGCCGTATCCGGCTTTTTCTCAAGGGGTATTTGTCCGGCGCAGGGAAGGAACTTTCATGGAAACAACCAAGCCCCGCACGGTCAGCTCCATCGGGATGTTTGATATGCTCAAGGGCGCAGGGATGCTGTCCATCGTGCTGGGGCATACGGTAGAGCTTTATCCGCTCCAGCTGTCGAGCGGTCTGTCGCTGTTCGCCTTTTTTTGCTTTATCTACCGCGAGACCCTAATGGCAGCCTTTTTTATTGCCAGCGGCTACGGCTTCCGCAAGCGCTCCATCGGCAAGTGCATCCACCAGCAGCTCAAAAGTCTGCTCAAGCCCTTTTGCTACACTGCGGTTTTCACCACGGTGCTGCATTTTATCATTCATTATAATACCTTTCACTATCTGTCCGGTTCGCTGACCGAAAGCATCAAGGTGGCAGGCGGTTTTCTGCTGGGTCTGCCCCATACTGCCAGCTACTTCGGGCAGGAGTTCTTTTCCTGCGGGCCCATGTGGTATCTGCTGGCGCTGCTGATGGGCTGGATCTTGCTGGACGTCATCCTGAACATCTTCCCGGAGCGGTACATCCCGTGGGCGGTGGGCGGCGCTGCCCTGCTGGGCTGGGGTGCCAGCCTTGTATGGGAGCTGCCCTTCTGCCTGATCCAAGGTGCGGTGATCACACCGTATCTGTACCTTGGCTACCTTGCCAAGCGTCAGCACTGGCTGGATCAGCCCCTGTCCCGGCGGATGTCCTGCATCCTGTGGGCGGCCGTGCTGCTGATCCCGGTGGCAGCGTTTGCCACCGGCAGCACCGATTGTGTTTCCATGGCAGAGTGGACGATGGGCCCCATCAGCATTCTGCTGGACGGCCTTGCCGGTCTGCTGTTTGTGCGGATGTTTCTGCGCTTGAACCGGCACCGGAATGCGCTGGTGAGCTTTTTTGAGGCCATCGGCCGCCGTTCCCTGTACATTTTCTGCATACATACCGTGGAGCTTACCGCCATTCCGTGGTATCTGCTTGCGGCAAAATACGCCGACCGCCCGCTTGTGGGCATCGGGCTGGAATATGCCTTTTCTCTGGGCTCCATCTGGCTGGTCTGCGCCCTGCTGCAGCGGCGGCGGGATCTGATCATCAAGCTGTTCCCCGCCCGGCGGCATACCCCGCAGGT
>CAKUYO010000136.1 GCA_934716995.1 uncultured Bacteroidales bacterium
GTCGAAATCCTTCATGGTGCCCCACTTTTCATTCGGAGGCAGATGATCTGGATACTGCTTGTCGAATCCGCCATGCAGATAGCGTGAGATGTGAATGACAATTGGTGAGGGCAGGTTGCCCAGTGCTTTCAGAAGCTGATTTGCCGTTTGATTGCGCGGCGGTTCATCCGCAAGGCAGATGATGGAATGTTTCAGAGTATTCAGGAGTTCCGGCTTGATCTTTGCTTCAAGCGGACGCTTTGCACAGTTGTCTTTTGCAAATTCAGCGGCGGAAGCAATGGTGTCATGTCCAAACAGGATGCGCATTGCGGGAAATGCCTGTTCTTCACCGGGTTTCCAGTATCCACCGAACGCTCGTTCGACAAATCCACCGTCCGCATTCGCACCAACATCATGGATAGATGGAATGAAAATGGCAGAACGATTACTCTGCCCTGCAAACGGTTCGTATGTTCTAGGCTGAACCGCGTAGAGAGCCAGCATACCATTTTTCATATTGAAGTGAAAAAAGTCCGCATATGCGCCGGGAGAACTGGTCTTACCGAGGTTCAAATATTCTGCAGGTTGAACTTCGTAGTAGAAACTGTAACCGCCGCACTCGAACCAGTAACCTCCATTGCGGATGTAAGAACGGATTTCATGAATGAATTTTTCAAGCGGGACATCCGGGGCAGAAAAACAGCATTCCCGCCATGGGTTGAGAATGACTGCAGTTTGGGGATTCCTTACAGCTTTTGCCATATCTTCCGGCGATTCGATCAGTTTCACATCCGGAGCAACTGCACGCATCGCCGCCAGCCAGTCTGACTGATGTGGAAAAGTAAAAGCTCCGGACGGAATACGAACCATGTAGATGTCTGTTCTGCCGTTCAAACGATTCTCACGCTTCAATTTACGAATGATGCCAGTCATGGCTCCAGTCAGATGCGGTCCGTGTCCGTAATCGGTCGGGGTTCCGCCGAATCGAATAATCGCACCTTTTCCGCCGAGACGGGATACTCCAAATGCAGTCAGGCCATTGTCACGATCCCGAATGAAAGAGATTTCCACCTGATTTTTTCCGAATGGACGGATGTCACTGAAACGCAGTTTCTTCAGATTTTCGATGGTATCCTGATCCATCCATTCGGAGAGGACTTTTTCATCCGCTATACTATGAATGCGGTGTGGTGCGAACTTCGGCATGTATGCAGTGCCGTTGAAAAGCACTTCGTAAGGCAGGGAACCTACAAGGCGTTTTTTCAATGCTCCATCTTTGCCGAGCATTCGCTGATTTCGAAAAAAACGGTCATTGAGTTTTAGACCTGTATTACGCGGATGACTGATATGACAGACAAGTCCGCTGATGTCATCAGGGTGGAATGTGAAGGTCCCCGGAGCGCTGAATTCTACAAGCACTTTATTTTTAGATTCGGCTTTTGCGAGGAAATCAACGGATTCGTCGTAAGGAACAACAGAAACCTGCACTTTGATTTCCGGAGTGTCAAAGGTATAGATAACACGATCCTTTCCCAAGGTCATGACACCGTGTTTTGAATTTACCGAAGACCCGTCAAGAAACTTTGCGCGCCAAAGAGAATTCATGTTTAAGTTAATAGATTTTTCATTCTTATTCTCAAACCGAAGAGAACTTCCGTCCGCTTTGGAAAGATGCAATGTATAGTTCTTGCCTTTCAGCAAAATGGCATTTTCGGTTTCCCGGACTTCTGCGCAATAGAGTAGCGATATGGAAAAAGTGGAAAAAAGACAAGTGAAAAAAGTGTGTTTACAGATACTGATCATTATTGCTCCTGCCTATTTTAAATTCATCATAATATTTGACTATATTTGTGGGATTCACTCCAAGCTGAACTCCGGAACAGGAGTTTACATGACCATCCAAAAATCCTGCGGTCGTACGATTTCCATGAATCAAATGTATTCCAACATTAAGAGGAGAACCTGCAGTAAACGCTCTGCGAAGAAATTTGTAATGTCCGACATTGGAAGGCTGACCTGTAGCAGTGGAATTCTGGTATATCGTATCCAGAACAACAATGGTTTCACTGCTACGTTTGGCTCCGGCAAGACGATAATGTGTCATATTATCTGTATTATCGACCTCCATGCCGGAAACCATAAATTTGCCCATGACAGAAATAAATTTCGTGTTGTTTATCGGGGATTTTTCACCACTTACTGCTACAAGCATTCCATACACGCCGTTTAGCACCTGCCAATCCCACCCATTGTTCCATTTACGTGGAATATTTGGGTTTGCTGGACAGGTCATTACGGACCAATTAAGGTAAAGTTTTGTTTTGTCAATTTCTCCGCAAAGATGACGGGCAAAAGTACACCAGCTTCCTCCATGTGCTTTGCAGCGTGTCTGAACAATCATATAGCCGTTATAGTCATCTGCATAACACTGCTGTGCACTCATAAACTGTCTCTTGTTACTGATGCATAAAATCTCATTTGCTTTCATTTTTGCCTTGTTCAACGCTGGCAGTAGCATGCTTGCCAGGATCGCAATGATTGCAATTATTATGAGAAGTTCTACAAGGGTAAAACTCCATTTCCATTTGATCTTTTGCAGTCCCATGTTATCTCCTTTTGCTTATGTTCTCTATGTATTATATGCGAAAATATTGTTTGCAACAAGATATCCCACAGAAAAAAAACTCAAAAAAAAACTTGTTCAACGCTTTTTCAACGGCGGTTGTTCTCAAGCAAGATTACAGCATAACTGAAGATGTTGTGTCCGGAATAGAGTAGAGGGAAAAAGGAGCTCTGCTCGGTCTGTTCGTCTAATACCGGTTTTATCCGAACCATGGCCATTTTGAAACGATCCCCTCTGCGCAAACCTCGTTCACGCCAGTCTTTCCTCATAAAACATGGGTCTATACTGAACTCCAGTTCGTATCCGTCAGGTGTAACTTGTCCAGCAACTTCGACATCGGCATTCAAATGGAAATGCACCGTCACCCAGCGACCATTTCCATTCAGAACATGATCCAGATTCCACGGTGTGTCATCGGGGCGGAAAAGAAATTCTGCATAGTATCGGATTTCCGGTTCAGGCTGGATGAAAACTTCAAGACAGTTTCCCTGCCAGACGCGTTTTACGGAACCGGGGGCGCCAGCACGCCCCTTGTAAAAAACAGGATTGGCTCCAGGAAAAAACACGCTACCGAAGATTCGGTTTCCATACCATGCGAGTCGCCAGACGGAACCGTCATTCCTGTGAACGGTACTGGAGCAGGGATAACTTCCTTTCCACTCAAGAGCCTGTTTCCAAATGCTCTCCCCAGCTTTGCCATCAATCTTCGGTGGTTCAGAAAGATGAGGAAGGTAAAGAACTGGCGGCTTTGCCTGCCACTCCCGTCCTAATTTCAGATCATCCGCAATTGCGGCAACTTCCTGTTTTGCAGTTTCCAACTGTTCCGCAGAAATGCCTGCGGGGTGGTTCAACAA
>CAKUYO010000137.1 GCA_934716995.1 uncultured Bacteroidales bacterium
GCAATGGCGAACTCGGCCTCTCGGTCTGGGGCGAAGGCAACACGGTCAACATCTCCGTCGGGGCAAGCTCCCTCTGGGACCACCGGGGTGGCATGAGCTGGTCTCCCCGGCAGAATTTCCGCGATCTCCGCGCCGCCTGGGAATGTAACGACAAAGCGACAATCCGCTCCATGTTCGCGGCGGACGGCGGGGAGGATTCCCAGATGCCCCGCCCCTCGCACATCCCGCTCGGCAGGCTGGCGCTGACCTTGCCCGCCCCGGCGGAACGGGTGACGCTGGACCTCGACAACGGCTGTATCGAAGTCGCGTATGAAGGAAAAAGTATTTTCGTCGCGCTCGCGCAGCGGGACAAGGGATATTTCGCGCTTCAACTGCCGGATGAAGTCCGGGCGGAGCTGATTCCGGCCTTTGAGCTTTCCGATGTCCTGCGCAAAATCGGTTATTCCGCGCCGGAAAAAACGACGGCGGGATTTTTTCAGCCGATGCCCGCCGATCCCGGATTCCGGCTTGAAATGAGGCAGCTCCCCGGCGAACTCCGCTGCCGCTTCACGCGCGGGGAAGCGTCTGATTTTTCCGCCTCCTTCGACGAACTCCGCCGGGAAAACGCGGCGTATTGGGAACGGTTCCGGCAACAGGTTCCGGAAGTGGAAACTCCCAACGCGCTCATCAACGAACTTTACCGCCTGGGGATATTCAAATTTGAATCCATGACGGCGGCGGATGGAACTCCGGCGGGGCTCCAGGGGCCATGGCTGGAAGACGATGCCCTGCCGCCGTGGTCGGGCGATTACCACTTCAACATCAACGTGCAAATGTGCTATTGGCCGGCTTATTCCAGCGGGAGGTTTCACAATCTGCTGCCGCTGTTCCGCATGATTCTCTCTTGGCGCGAAAAACTGCGTTACAATGCGAAATGTTTTGTCGGAATCGACGACGGGTATATGTTGCCGCACGCGGTGGACGACCGCTGCGTCTGCATGGGCGGGTTCTGGACCGGCGCCGTCGATCACGCAAGTTCGGCCTGGATGGCGCAAATGATGTTCGATTATGTCCGTTACTCCGGCGACGCCGCGTTCCTGAAGGAAGGCGCATGGGATTTTATGGTCGGGGTGATGAACGTCTATCTCGCCATGCTGGAAGAAAAAGAAGGCAGGTTGACACTGCCTTTCGGAGTCTCGCCCGAATACCGCGGCGACCGCCTGGACGCCGCCGGGGAAAATCCGTCGTTCCAGCTGGCCGCGATCCACCGGCTCGCCTGCGATCTTATCACGGGAGCCGAAATGCTCGGCCTCCCCCCCGATCCGGCCTGGCTCCAAATCGAAGCGGAACTGCCGCAGGCAACGCTTTGGGGCGACCCCGGCCGCGAAGAAATCGCACTCTGGCAGGACACTCCGCTCGAGGAAAGCCACCGCCACCACTCCCACCTGGCGGCGCTCTGCCCCTTCAACACGATCTCCCCGGAAGACGAAGCGTGGCGCGACATCCTCGAACGTTCCCGCGACCGTTGGATCGGCATGGGAATGGGCCGCTGGGCGGGCTGGAGCATCCCGTGGGCGGTAATGCTTCACAACCGCTTCGGCAACGCGGAGATGGCGGAGTTCCTGATCGAACTCTGGAGCCGCTGTTACCGGAATAAAGGGGGTGGTACGCTTCACGATCCCAACTTCAACGGCCTCTCGCTCGGGTTGTGCGGCAGCAACAAAGTCATGCAGATGGACGCCGGGATGGGAATCGTCGCGGCCATCGCCGACCTTTTCCTCTACGAAAGCGGCGCGATTTTATACGCATTGCACGGCGTGCCGGATTCATGGGAACATTTTTCGGTAAAAAATCTGCATTGTCCCGGCGGCTTCCTCTTCTCGGCGGAACGGAAAGCAGGACGAACCTCAATCCAACTCCAGGCAACCCGCTCCGGAACGATCAAGTTGAACTGGCGAAAAAGCCTTCACTCCCGCACACTCGGTGCCGGAGAGCTTTTTTCTTTAGAAGAGCAAGCGTGAGAAATGATATCACTGAAATGACCGATGGCATAAACGAACTGTCAACGGGCGTGTAAAGTGGCCGGATTTCAGGCGTGTAAAGTGGCCGGATTTCAGGCGCCGGGAGATAAACCTAAAAGCTTCCCCAGCCGATAACTGCAATTTGGAGTTATCAGCGAGAAAGCTTTGTCATGAACTGTAACATCTGTTTGTCTTGAAAAAAGCCACTTGAGCAGTCATGTCCAGTCGTATAGTATATGCCCAGTGAGCCCCATCTAGAAATCCTCCCGATGTGATATATTTTACATGTTCAATGTTTTAGAGAAGATATAAACTGAAGAGTTGCTAAACCAGGGAAGGTCGCAATGATTGTCTACCACGGTGGATATTGTGAAATACGGACTCCGGAAATAAAGCCGAGCCGGAACAACAAAGATTTCGATCCCGGTTTCTATTGTACGGAGTTATTTGAAAAACACATAGCTCCGCTGAGGCGGTATCCGTTTATTACAGAGCCGTTGTTCTGTCAGATTTTGAATTCGTTGTTCCGGATTTGCGATAGCTTCGGTTCCCCTCCAACAGTTTGAACACTTTAATATTTGAATTGGGAATCTGTAACATTTTTAAAGGTTAATGTCAGGTTTATTGTATTGCGATCTTTGATGATTTTCTCTGCCTCTGCACAAAATTCCAGAAACTTTTCGTCTGATTCCCGTATATGCCCAGTGAGCCCCATCTAGAAATCCTCCCGAAGTGAGATTACCTTGCCTCCGTAACTTGAAACCGGGAGGCGCAAATGGAACGAGAAAGGCGTAGTCGTGACTACTGGCGGGAACAGTTGTCGGAATATTGGGATGGCGGTTTAACGATTCAGGAATATTGCGAGCTGAAAGATTTGCCGTATGAGAATGTACGTCGCTGGATAGGGATCTTGAAGAAGGAGCGTGAGGGAAAATCCCCTGCCTCCGGAGAGTTGGAGTTTGTAGAAGTTCCTTTGCCGGCAGGAGGAGCCAGGAACGGTTCCGACAGCGGAATAAGCCTTCACGCCGCAGGTTTTGAAATTCAAGTTACGTGTGATTTCGATCAAGCGACCTTGCTCAATGTTTTGACGGTATTGAGGACGTTGGCATGTTCGGTTTCAGCGGAGCAATAAAGTTCTACTACTGCCCCACGCCGATCAGCATGCGCAAATCGTTTGACGGCCTTGCGGGAGCGGTGGAAGAATATATTCGGCAGGATCCAGAATCCGGTCACGCTTTCGTATTTTTCGGTCGCAGTCGCAAAATGGTGAAGATTTTGCAATGGCAGGGAGACGGCTTTACGATTTGGATGAAGCGCTTGGAAAGCGGTGCCTTTCACCTTCCCAAATCAGCGGAAGGGCGGATTGAATTGTCCAGTCGAGAACTTGCAGCGCTCCTGTCCGGGATCAAACCGCATCGCTATTACAAAAGATACTCGAAAAAGTCTTGA
>CAKUYO010000138.1 GCA_934716995.1 uncultured Bacteroidales bacterium
TCAAGTTCAAGTTCCTCTGTCGGATCAAAGTTTGCATGGTAGCGCAGGGTCAGGGCTTTCTTCGCCGGGGCAAGGCTCGGCCCGGGCATGGGGGTGGTGGAGCCGGTGGTGGTTTTCTTCCAAAACGCCACTCGGACAGGGTCGCCAGTGTAAACAGGCTCTGGATTCAACTCGCCCGGCTTGTAATAGTGAACATTGTTCTTTTTTCCCGTTACATGGCTACTATAGCTTGTAGTTTCTTCTATGTTATCCTGCGTCACTTGCGATCCCAGTTGATTCCCGACTGCAAGGGACTGCAAAATAACATAATCAGAATATACAAAAGTGTCATCCAACGGTTTTGGGTCACTAACCGTATAGCTTGCGCCATAATTCAAACCCTGCTGGTAAAAAGATGTATCATTATTGCTTAAGGTCGAGGTGCTGTCATTGTTTACTATAATTTTGAATGTCCCGTATTCATCTTTCACGGGGTTTTTACCAACCCCCAGAACATTGCCCGTATCCGTCAATGCGCTGATGACCGACAGCAAATAGCGCCTGCGCTTGATGACCAGCGGTTTACCACTTTTCACCTCCGCTGCGCTGAGCTTGTACTCAATATCTGTCTTCCAGACATCATCGCTGGTGGTTGTGGCACGGTTATCCCCTGCGTCAAATTTTGCTTTCGTGGTTGCCTTATCAATTGCTGCCGTTACCTTAGGGTCGGTCAAATCCAGCGTCCAGCCCTTGTCCTCATCCACCGCTTGACCTTTGAGGGTAAAAGAGTAACCATCCATCGTACCGCCACGCGTGGCAACGGGGCCCCTACCATCGTTCGTGGAGTAGCCCTTTTCGTCCTCAAACTGCACGGTGATATCATAGCCCCAAATGGCGTAAAGGGTGCGGTTTTCTGCGTCTTTTTGTCCACCAAATTCAGGTCGTCTTTTCAGGGATTCTTCACCGGTGTAATCATCGTCCCATGATGTGACGTTGCTAACCTTATCGCCCACCTGATAAAGCGTGTCTCCCTTGGTATAGGTGCGTTTTGTGCTCCACCCGGCAAGCGACTTGCCCGCAGGGGGGGTAATCCCCAACGCATCCGTGGTTTTCAGCGTATCGGTTGCGTCATACGGAACGTTCGAGTGCGGCTTGGGCGGGACATAGGTATCCTCCGTGCCGTCCGTGCCGCCGTTGGCGTCGTAGGTGATGCCCTTTTTATAGCAGGGGTTGTAGCAGTAGCGCGGGAGACTTTTGCCCACTGCACCATCGTGGTAGTAGCCGCCCCACTCTGTGGTATGCAGAGCTGTATCAACCGGTTCACCTTTCAGCGTGCCTTGGTACACACGGTAGGTCGTATTTTCATCTTTAGCGGATGTGGTCGTGGTGGATGCCGGATTACCATTTGCATAAATCTTGACATTGCCGCCGGGAGCATCCTCATCGTACACATAGCCGTCTTTCACATGGTGCAGACCCAGCTGGAACACTGTTCCGTAAGGGAAAGTGCCCCAATAGTCATCACCGTAACGATACCAGTACCAGCCCGACCACGTTTCACCATTATCCGCGGACACACGAATATCCACATAACCGGCAATACACTCCGTGCCTTGGGTGCCGGTCGTTTTCGGGTCGCCGCTATCACCTTCTGTAACGCCGTTCACATCCAGCCAGCACCATTTGCGTTCAAGGTTCAGGTTGATGGTCTTGGTTGTTTCGCTATCCGAGAAATCCGTTGTCGGGTTCAGGTTGTAAGTCAAATTCTCCCAGCAGCGTTCATCTTCAGCCTTATTATCCGTAGGTCGGAGGCGCGTCCATGTATAGGCTTCCCCATCCCTCGGATATTCCACGGTCACGGTAGAAACCGGTTCAGCACCGTTTTCTGCAACACCTTCATTGACCACATCCACAGCATGGATTGCTATGTATCGCTTGGTTGCAGGCACTGCAGTTACATCAAACGTATCGTCTGTTGTCAGCGCCAGCTTCTGCCCATACGCTTTGATGGTATAGGTAACAAGCTTTTTTTCGACAGAAAAAGTAAACTCGAGCGTATCGGAGTAAGTGCCGCTCATGGTAGCTTGGCTGGGGGTCAGGACTGTAATGGGAAGTTTATAGGAAGAACTCCCGAGCCGCTCCATATCCGCTTCAAGCGAAGCACCCGGTTGCATCTTTGTTGTAGAGAAGCTGAGCTTTTTCCTTTCCGGCTGATACTCCCACTCACAGTCAGTATTTGCGCCGTCACTCGTCCCTTGCGACAGCTTATAGTCTACCTCCGGCGTAGTTGCACCCGCTGTTGCACCGTCATATTGCAGTTTCCAATCGTTTTGCGATGCAATGCCGATATTCAACGTGCGGTACTGCTTCAGCTTTGCATTAACTTCCAGCTCACCCTTATTTGTCCCGCTTTTCACCTCCACGGTGGTAGGGATAGTCACCTGATAGCCATCGGTTGCAATATCACCGATGGTGGTGGTGTCCTCTGCTGTGGTAACATTCGGCTCGTAGTCCAGCATTTCCTGCTCCGGCAGGGCGGCGAGCACAGCGGCCAGCATTGGCGTTTCAGCAAGCGCAGTTCCACCCACCGCAAGGCACAAAGCCAGCGCAAACGCAAGGCTTAGTAGTTTTTTTACACAATGCTTCATCGTATCCTCCTTGTGTGGGGTGGCTGCTTTTGGGCGAACCCTCTCCGTCATCGCGGGGTTACCCCTTCCGTCTTGCCGCTCCGCGTCAAGCCACCTTCCCCAAGGGGACGGCTTCAGCGGTAGCGGGAAAGTTTGCCTTCTCGGCAAAGGCGTCCCCTTGGGGGAGCTGGCTGCGAACGCAGTGAGCAGACTGAGGGGGTAAGCTCCCCCTTTCGGGGGAGCTGGCACGGCGTAAGCCGTGACTGAGAGGGTTATTTCCGCAAAACTCAAAAAAGGGGAGAGGGAACAGCTCCCGTCTCCCCTTTGGGCTTCAGGTATTATTCAGGTTTGGGTGCGGGGGTTAGTCAACAATCCGACTCTCAAAAACGACGACGCCTTCATACTTGCCAGCCTTTTCAGAAACGTTGGTGCCCTTAGCGGTTTCCAGCTTAAACTCCAACTTCTGCTCAGCAGTGTCCGTACCAGAGGGAACACTCAGGACCGCAGTGTTAGTTTTGCTCAGTACATCCCCGGTACCACCAGTAGCATCAAGCTTGGTAACGGCATAGAAAAGCTTTTCAGTCCCGGACAGCACATAGAATTCACCATTTTCGTAATAATTAGTATTAACGGTAATCTGCAATTTCTTACCAATACCAATAACGTTCTTGGAGACCACAATCTTCGGTGCAGAACCCTTCCACTGGTTGTCGGCATCTGCCTTCTCGCCCGTATCGTTTTTGCCCAACGTGGCATTGACCGTAGAAGTGTTATTCGCACCAGCATTTTCACCAAAGTCAATGGTAGCCGGAACAGACCACTGATAACTTTCCGTAAC
>CAKUYO010000139.1 GCA_934716995.1 uncultured Bacteroidales bacterium
GGATGAAAATGGACGTTTTGTTGTTCCAGACGTTTTCGGTGAAAAATCCAGCGGGTACGGAAATCGGAATAATTGCAATCCTCCCGGCTCCAAAGTCTTTCCGCAAGCGCGCAGGCGCGCGGCCATGCCATATATTCTACATGCCGGAAATCCGGCATATACTCCGTCCAGAGCTGGCCCTGGCCACCGAGAATCCAACGCTTTTGCTCTTGCGGCAGCGCCAGGGGAGCCGGGTGAAAATCATAAGCCAATTCACAAGGGATTCGGCCGCCGAACGCGAGCGGTTCCGCTTGGGGATCTCCCTGGTAATGATCAAGATATGCATGTTCATTGCTTGCATTCACCATTTTAAAACCACTTTGTTCCGGAATGATCCGGCCGGCTTTCATGACTGCGGCGTTTTCGGGCAATCCGCAGCGGATCAATTCGTCCCAGCCGATCAGGAGACGGTTGTTGGCGCGAAGAAATTCCCCAATCTCCCGCGCGAACTCCCCTTGAAGCGCATCGAAGCCGGAACAACCGCGTTCACGCATTCTCTGTTCAATGCGCGGATTGTTCTCCCACTGTTTCCGGCTTGCTTCATCTCCGCCGATATGGATATAACGTGACGGGAAAAGTTCAAGGACTTCGGACAAAATATTTTTAAGGAAATCAAACGTTTCCGGTTCGGCGTTCATGACATTATCGCTGACGCCCCATTGGGTCCAGACTTTGACCGGCTGTTCTGGGTTGTTACCCAGTTTCGGATAAGCGGCGACCGCCGCCTGGGCGTGGCCCGGCATGTCGATTTCCGGCATAACCGTGATTCCGCGCCGGGCGGCAAAAGCGACGACGCGCCGAACCGCTTCCTGTGAGTAAAATCCTCCGTACGGAATACCGTCGAATGTGCAAGGACGGTCATTGTCGTGGCCGTCATGACCGATGACGGTTTCTTCGCGCCACGCTCCGATTTCCGTCAGGCGGGGATAGCGTTTGATTTCCAGGCGCCATCCCTGGTCTTCGGTAAGATGCCAGTGGAACATATTGAATTTATGCTGGGCGATTTCCTCGATGAAACGGCACACCTCCTGTTCGGAGAAAAAGTGACGTCCGACGTCGAGGTGCATACCGCGCCAACGATATTCCGGCGTGTCGAATATCTCCGTCTCCGGAACCTTCCACTCAACCGTGCGGATTGTCTGATCGCTGTAGATTTCAGGCGGAAACAATTGACGGAGAGTCTGGATCGCCCGGCACAACCCCCAATGATTTTCCGCGCGAAGAACGATTCTCTGCTGAGTGACGGAAATCGTATGCGTTTCAATAAAGAAACCGTCTTCGTCCTGGATTTCGTGATTGGCCGACATCAGGACGACGTCCCCCTCGCCGGGATGTCCGATTGTGACGGGAAGCAAATATCCCGTCGCCGGGCGCAAATATTCCGCGAGCAGTTCCGCAGCCGACAATGCTGCCGAGGACTCCGCAACAATCCGGCTTGGGTCGGAGAGTCGAAATTCGTTCTCGCCCGGCGTCAGCCGTCGCGGAACCGGAAGCAAAAAACAGTTTTTCATATCTTAGCAGACCTTATACTGAAGCGGTTATTCGATGCGTTCAAACGTCGGCAGATCGAACTGAACTCTCCCCTTGCCGAAAACCTTGTAAGCCAGTACGGTGAATTCGCCTCCGGTCGCTCCTTCCGGAACCTCGAATGTCACAGTCACCGGGCGCCAGTCGCTGTCGCCGTCGGGGATTGTGTATCCATGGTCGATCAACTGCTTCTTGCCATCGGCGTCCAGATAGGAAAGCTTGAACCGCAGCGTACCGGATCCGCCTTCTTTTTTGACACCCTGTGTACGGAGCATGGTCGAAGCGCGGTAACGTCCTTTCGCCAGCGCAACCGGGGTGACGGTGTGAGGCCACATGACGGGAAGATCGAAGCGGTAAGAAATGGTATTTCCCCTGGGGATCACCTGATAGCCCGGGATGTATTGACAAATCCAGTTTTCCGGCAAATCCGACGCCAGCTTGGCAAGATGACTCTTCCTATCGCTGAACGAGTGGATCTTCCAATCGATCAGGGGCGGATAGGTTTGTTTTTCCAATACGCGGCGGGCTTTGACCCGGCGGATGCCGCCAGCGGTGAAGTCGGCGGAGAACCCCAGCCAGCGGCGTTGAGGAACCCGGGTGATATCGGAATCGACGGGTATCACAACCTCCCCTCCATTGGAATCGGCGCGCCAGACAAGCGTCGCTTCGGGATTTTGCGGTACTTTGGTGACATAGAGATTCCAATCGCTTTCCAGTTTGTCGGAAGCGGGTTCAAGGCGGTAGCTCACGCAGTTCCAAATCGGCGGCAGGATGACTCCGAAATTTGCGAAATTCCGCAGCCAGGAAAGGAAACGCAACTCCACCCCCGAATCGGTACGCAGGATTCTGCAGTGCGTCTCCATGTCGAAGGATGCGCGGCCCGGCGTGCGGAAGGCCGTCGTAAAGCCCTGGGCGATCACATCCTGGTTTTCGGCCTGCTGGGGCGTTTCGCCGTTGAAGCGAATCGACTTCAGAACTCCGCCGTTTTTGCCGAAATGGGCCTTGAAACGACCGGTGGATGCCAGCCAGTTGACGCCGGAGAAGCGGAAATCGATTCCGTTGATCTTCGCCGCCGCTTCGTCCGGATTCTTTTGAGAGGCGGGGCGGACAACGAATTCAAACGAACGCGGCGCATCCGCCGCCGTGCTGACTGGGCCGGGCTGGTTCCAGAAGAACGCGACATGGATTCCGGCGTCGCGTTTCATTCGGTCGAGCAGCATCACTTCGTCGTAAGAAGGGTCGAAGGGATCGCTCTGCACGATTTCCAGACCGTGTTTTTCCGCATCGAAAAACCGGATGACCGGAAAAGCCGGGTTGAGCGGCATTGCCAGCGTTCGATGCAGAACCGGCGAAAAGAGATGCTCGCGGTGCATTTCGTTCGTGCAGCCGAGCGTATCGACGTCGATCAATGCGGGATCAATAAAATCGTCCCGAACGCCGTCCGCTCCGAAAAGTTGCCAGCGTTTTGTACCGGTCGCGCTCAGCAGGAATGCGTAGCGGCTGTTTTTCTGGTGTTCCAGCAGGATTCCCTTCACGGTAAGGGAGTCGGCGCCGACGGTATAAATCAATTTAAGCGTTTTGTCGAAATCCGCCTCGACGGCAACTTTTCCCGCGGAACGGTCGATACGGATTGCGGGTTGAACCCGGGGGATTTCAATATCCGAAAGAATATCCGATTTCCCGATCTGCGTACCGTAGCACAGAATCATGCCGTTCTTTTTATCGATCACCAGCGGATAGCTCCCTTTGACCTCGACCGTATCGGTGGTCTCGACGACCGAAAGCGGAATTGGAGCCGGAGCGGTCAACTCCGCCGTTTCCACCGGGGGGAGCGGGCAGGCGCTTCCGGCGGGGCGGAAGGTCAGCACGGCGGA
>CAKUYO010000140.1 GCA_934716995.1 uncultured Bacteroidales bacterium
TGAGAATGAAACAGAACCGTTGGAACGGCCCGAAATCACCGGTCAATACCTGTCCGTGAAAGCCTTTTTCTCCCAAACCACACAGAATGGCGGCTTCGTTGAAATCGAACTGGTTCTCCGCTGTTTTTCCGCGGTAGATCTCGGAATAATTGATCTCCGGGTTGGTGTCGTCCTCGTTCTGCATAATGACCTGATTGCGTTTCTGGGGAAGCGCTTCGAATCCGGCATCCTCCAGCACGCCGCAGACGCGGAGCATCGCCATCGGCATTACGGTTTCTTCGAGCGTTTCCACTCCGGTGGTGGTGTACTGGTAGTAGGTCGACCCCTCTTCTATGCCGCGGTACGAACCGCGCAACACGCGGAACGCCGCACCGATGACGGTTTTCGTGCCGGGGAAAATTTTACTGACACTGGTATGGGCAAAACGGTCGATACTGCCGAAACCGACGATATCGGCACCGCAACTTTTGAGAATATTTTCCAAATCGGTTTTAAGCTGACTCATTTCAATACGCCTTTTGCTTTCAGGTGTTTATAACAGGCGACATCGCACTTTTTGCCGCAGAGACACGGTGCGTATCCGGTGGCGCGACTCGGCAGGAAGTCGAGTTCCTTGTAGATTGCACGGGCGCTTTCGCAGTCGAACACCTTGTCTCCGTTGAGGATCGCTTCGCGTTCCGAGTTCTCCTTGAAGACATTATCGGTCATAAAAGGATTCGATTTGTGTGCGCCACGATAATAGACTGCACACTGCCATGAATTGAATTCGCCGTCAGCGGCGATCGCGTGTCCCGGACATGCGATCGCACATTCGCCACACTCATCACAGAGCGAACGGTTAAACGGTACATCGCATGCGAGCGGTGCATCGGTGACGATGTAGACGAAACGGACGAAGGGACCGAATTCCGGTGTCAGCACCGTTCCTTTCATGCTTACCGAACCGAGTCCGCAAATTTCGGCGGACTTCGCAAAATCCATGATGACCTCCGGTACGACCTTGTCGGTGGAAACCGCTTCGGCGTGAGCAAGTTCGTAGGTATCGACCAATTCGGCGTTGGTGGTCTTGTCACCCTTGATGCGGAGGTTGGAAACGTTGCGCTGCAAACATGCATCAAAGCCATCATCCTCGATCAATGCGCTCATTTTCAAAAGGAAAATCTCAGCGAACTCCTCGTCGATGTACTTTACGCCGAGCTGCGTATAGTTGAAGAATTGTGTACCACGATCCATCGCCGTGTAAAGTCCGCGCGGCACACGGAATCCGCAGCCAATCACGCATTTGGCATTCGGAAGAATATTCCGGGGATCGCGCTGCGGGATCGTCCCCTCATAAAAATCGATGTTGCCGATGCCAACAATATCCGCACCGTATTCGAGCGCCTTTTTTTTAATCAATTCAGCAGTCATCATTTGTCAAATCCTTTCAGCGATCCATGATCCAGCGTTTGCCGGTGCGGAGCGGTTTCTCGAAGCGTCCTTCCATGCAGCCGCCTTTTTTCTCGAGCATGCTGACGCAGGCGCGGATACAACCGCCGCATTTGGCCATGTTGTAGCCGACCCAGGTCGGAAAATATTTTTCCAGTGCGCCGTAAACCTTCATGATCTCGGATTCGCACGCTTCACATTTGCCTTCGAGCAAATCGAGATCACCGTTTTCGTTTTTATCCCAGACCTCCTTCGGCACAAAGGGGTTGTATTTGCGCCCGCCGTGGGTGTAGAATGCGTAGCACTTCCACTCGTCGAGCTTGCCCCATTCGCACTTCTTGTCGCCGATGTTGACGACGATGCTTTCATCTTTGCTCAGGCATCCGCCGGGACACTCGCGCACACACGCCATACAACGGCGGCACAAGGGGGGACCGTCGTACAACGGATCAGCTTCAAGTTCAGCATCGGTGAAGATGAAAGCAACGCGCTGCAAAGGACCGAACTCTTTGGTCAGAAACATCTTGCTCCAGCCTATTTCGCCAAGTCCGCAGGCGACCGCCGCGAGCCGGAAGTGGAATTGCAAATCCGGTGCAATCGCCCCCTCGCGCACCGGGCGGGTGAACTGCACCGAACGGTGGTGGGCGGCTTTGGTTTTAGCCTGTTCATTGACTTCGATCTGCTCTTCGGGTGAGAGGGTGTTACCCGGGGAACCATCCATATCGGAGACCACACCGCGCGCACCGGTGTTGCGGTAAAGCACCGCTTCATATCCGTTGTCCTCAATGAGCTTTCCCACCTGATAGAGGACGGCGGGGGCAAAAATTTCGTTGATGCCGCCGTATGCCATCGAGGGATACTGGTAAAACTGCGTCCCTTCTTCGATGCCGCGCTGAACGCCGCGTGGAATGCGGAACACCATGCCGATCACGCTCTTCGCTTCCGGGAAGAGGTAACGCGGGTCCATCTCTTTGGGCGCGCCCTCGAAGCGCTCCATCGAACCGATGCCGCAGAGGTCGGCTCCAGCGGCGAGCGCCGCTTTTTTAACCATTTCACTTGTCAGCATAAGCCGAAATCTCCTTATTTAAATGGACGATTGCATTATGGAAAATTTCTTTGCAGTAATTGCAATTTTCGCAGTTTTTCGGGCAGTCGAGCAGATGCGCTCCGAACTCTGCCAGGATGCGTCCGTTTTCGACAACAGCGGGATAAAACGCCTCGGAGTGATTGGGTTCGAGCAACTCCAGCACGTTGCCTTTATACGAACCTTTGAGATACGCATTCAAGATCTGCACCGGATTGCGGCTGGTGCGCGTGGCGAGTTTTGCCACCGTGAAATATTTCTCGTACAACGCGATGTCCTCGGGGCGGATGAAATTCGTGTCGCGCAAATAATTCGGTTGTTTTGCCGGATTGCGCAGATAATCGTGGCAGATGCCCCGGAATTCATAGGCGTTGTCCATCGCACTGATTTCGGATTCGTGCGCCACAAGATTGTCGTGGAAATTGTGCGCGGAACAGTGATTGAGACAACCACTGTTGGCGAGCAGAAAAAGTTTTTTGCCGTTCACATTGCACCAGCTTTTCAGCTGGAGGATTCGTTGACGATTGCGGTTGTAATCGCGGCACATGTAGAAACTGTCGAAGTAATCGGCAAGATAATCCATCCCCTGAACTGTGCCGATCTCCATGTTAACCGATGCACGGATTTCAAGTCCCTCAAAATTCGCCTTGAGAAATTTTGCGATCAGCGGTGATGAAGTTGTCACCGAACGCAAAAAAAGATGAGTCAGCAGATAATCGACACAGTCACCGATCTTCTCGAAAAACGCCCGCGACTGGCTGTCACGCCCGTAACAGTTGCCGTTCAGCAGAAGATTCAGCCCGATCCCGGCCGTCGAGAGTCGTTTTAAATCGGCAATGAGAATATTCTGATTTTCAAATCCAAGCACTGTGCCGCGTCCAGTCACAATATCCC
>CAKUYO010000141.1 GCA_934716995.1 uncultured Bacteroidales bacterium
CGGTTTATGAAGCTGAATGCCGACCATATCCGCTTTGTGCTGAAGTGCCTTGCAGAGAACAGCAGCCCGATCCGTAACATGAAACAATATCTGCTCGCTTCTCTGTACAACGCACCCACCACGATGCAGCTTTCCTACCAGAACCAAACCAACCACGACTTAGCGATGCGGAGGTGATGAAAATTTCAAAGAAAGCAACCACAATTGCCATCGTCAACCAGAAAGGCGGCACCGGCAAGACCACCACTTGTGAAAATCTGGGCATCGGGCTGGCGATGGAGGGCAAAAAAGTCCTGTTGGTGGACGCTGACCCACAGGGGTCTTTGACCATAGTCGCTTCGCTCCTATGGCTAGTTGTGTGCACTACGTGCAGATTTATATTTGCCCGCCATGCGGACATTGCCATCAGCATGGGCTGGCAGCAGCCCGATGAACTGCCCACAACCCTTTCCACCCTGATGCAGAAAGCCATGAACGACCAGACCATTCCACGGTCTGTCCGTGCTGCGGAGATCAGTGCCGTGGGCAAGAGCATCTTCCAGCATGACCCCAAAGGCAAGGTGGCAGAAGCCTATAAATCTCTGACTGGGGAGGTGATGGCGAATGCCGAAAAACAGCTTAAACGTGTCGCTGAAAGGGGCAGATGACATCTTCTCCACCGAAGAATCCCGGCAGGAGCAGCAAAGGGAACAGGTGCAGCAGATTCCCATCGGAGAACTGTTCCCCTTCAAAAACCATCCCTTTAAGGTTTTGGATGATGAATCCATGCAGCGCACGGTGGAAAGTGTGGAACAATACGGTGTGCTTTCTCCGCTGATTGCCCGTCCGCGCCCGGAGGGTGGCTACGAGATCATCTCCGGGCACCGCCGTAAGCACGCTGCCCAGCTTGCCGGGCTGGATACGCTACCTGTCATCGTCCGCAACATGGATGACGATGCCGCAGTTTTGCTCATGGTGGATAGCAATCTCCAACGTGAAACCATCTTGCCAAGCGAGAGGGCTTTCGCTTACAAGATGAAGCTGGAAGCCCTAAAAAATCAAGGTGCTAGGTCGGATTTAACTTCGTGCCAAGTTGGCACGAAGTTCCGGGCAGATGAATCGCTTGCAGAAGATTCCGGCGAAAGTGCCCGTAATGTCCAGCGCTTTATCCGTCTGACCAACCTTATCCCGGAACTGCTGGATATGGTGGACGAAAAGAAAATCTCCTTCAATCCCGCTGTGGAACTGTCCTATCTGGACGAAAGCCAACAGCGGGATTTTTTAGAAGCGATGAACGACACCCAGAATGCACCGTCCCTTTCCCAAGCGCAGCGGCTTAAAAAGCTGGCGCAGGAAGGGCACTTCTCGTATGATGTTGCCTTTGCGGTTATGGGAGAAGAAAAAAAGGACGAGCTGGACAAGGTGGTCATCAAAAACGACACCCTGCGGAAATACTTTCCCCGCAGCTACACCCCGAAACAGATGGAGGACACCATCATCAAGCTGCTGGAACAGTGGCAGCGCAAACAGCAGCGGCAGAATGAACGCTGACTTATACCGTAACGAAAGACCCGATGGGGTCTTTTTCTTTTGCAAACAAAGGAGAAAAAGCCTATGAAAAATAACGCCATCCGTACCATTCGCTCTGAGGAGATCACCATTGACGTGCGCATCTGCGCTGCACTGGCGGCAAACAGGGGCAGCGGTGAGGTCTACCTCGCAGCCATTGCCCCGGATATCTTTATGAAGTTTTACAATGTTCACAATATCTTAAAACATATGAAGACAATCTCTCAAAAGAGATGCCTAGAGTGCCGATGTTGGCCCACTTTCCAGAGTACGTACGCATTGGCCGTCAACTTGCGGATTTGCATTTGAACTATGAAAAGCCCGTAAGCGCAGAAGAAATTGGCGTGACCGTTGAAATGCGTAAAGAAGACTATACCATTGTGGATAAGATACGCTTTGGTAAAGGCAAGGATAAGAGCATTATTGAGTACAGTCCTTACATCACCATCCGCAATATTCCAACCAAAGCTTACGACTATATTGTCAACGGAAAGTCAGCAATCGAATGGATCGTGGAGCAGTATGCTGTTACTACCGATAAGGCAAGTGGCATTGTCAATGATCCAAATACTTACGCAGGTGGAAAGTATATTTTTGACCTGTTGCTTTCAATTATTTCGGTTTCTCTCAAAACGCAAGAGCTGATTGCACAGTTGCCGGAGTATAAAGAAATCTAATACATATCGCACAGGGGGCTGCTTACAATGGCAGCCCCCTGTTAATTATTACTTTGTCTTTAGTTGATATTCCCTCAATTGCTTGGCGTGTTCCTCGATGGATGGAACTCCTTCTCGAAAATCAAGCAAAATTGGATTGCACGGTCTTCTTGGAATATTTAGATATAACGTAACTCTATCGTCGTATCTATACTCAAGAAATTCCCGAATAGAAAAAAGTCCATTGAAAGATTTACTGCGAGAGTAACCTTTCCCACAATCGCAAATAAAGCCAAAGGGCGGATATGCGAACTCACTTCCAATAAATCGCTCACTAGAGAAAACATCAAAAATTGGGGTTGGCCCACTAAATTTACATCCTCCATTACTTTGCAAATACATTCTAATGTCAATGCTTGGAGGAAAAAATCGTTCTTCGGGTTCAAGAAGGAACTTTCTAACAGCGAGATTATTCTCGCACCAATCTGGCCCATTTATACTAGCAAAACACGATACAATTTGCTTGAAAACGCGTAAAGGATAAATGGTATATGGAACGGCGATAATGCCATTTGCGTTTCGCTGATAATATTTTATGCCTTGTTCCGCAAATTCGATATATGAATTTCCATACCAGGTTCCTGTTAGATTGTTACAAGAACTGCACAACGGCCATAAAACCGCCCCATTTTGAAGTGAGGGATATCGAGTTTGATTGTCATGTAAGTATCTGATGACATCGTACATTTTCAAATTAGAGTGGTGAATGCTGCATGTGGAGGGATATGCTCAAACGTTAGCTTCCCTTCCTTTCCACAAATGCAACAGATACCATTCTTTTTCTTAACCATGAAGTATCCTCCGTGGGTATTGAATTCCGAAAATCAAACGTATTCATTTATAATTTTACATATAATACAATATAAAATCAATATTCAAATAGAAAAAAGGAGCGTGATGCCATGACCCAACCAAAAAACAACCTATCCTACCTCCGCAATGAAAAAGCCAAAGCGGAACAGAAGCTGCGCTCTTGTCAGCACCGGGAGAAGATCCTTGAACGCAGGATGTCGGAGCTGAACCGGAGAGAGCGTGTGCATCGTCTTTGCACCCGTGCCGGAATGCTGGAAAGCTTTCTGGTCTGTCCGGGAGAACTGACCGATGATCAGGTGATGGAACTGCTGAA
>CAKUYO010000142.1 GCA_934716995.1 uncultured Bacteroidales bacterium
TTACGCGGCTCCCCAAGCCGCATACTACGCAATCCCCAACAGAGAGATTTTTAGGGGCAATTTATACCACTATTTTTCCAGCCTGCAAAATGACCCATAGAGACATACTACCCACTTTCCAGCCTGCAAAATGACCCATACGCCAAAACTTACAAAACCTGTCTTGCGGCACAACACGTGCCGCACTAAAAATATGCATTGTATGCAATAAAATAATGTGAGTTCGATATAAAACTCCTTTGCCGCAAAGCGGCAAGAAATCTAAGAAAATCTTTGCTTTGGCATTCATAAATTGCTATAAATCTTATTCGCCTATGGCGGCAAAGTATACCATTATGTGCTGATAAAATAATGCATAATGTGCATAAAAGAGCGGCTTATCATCATTCTATCCACAGCACTCGTTGCCGTAAACGGTATTATGATGTACGTTTTTGCATAAAGTGTATATTGGGGGAATATAGCACAAAAATGAAACTCGGCTTGTGTAGGTCAGGAATTTGTTGTACCTTTGCGGACGTAGAACGGGGAACACCCTGTTTCTACGTATATACATAAAATAGCGTTTATTGACGCTCTGTTCTGACGTTATGAAACTTCGCAACTTTCTATGTATGCAGGACACAGCAACGGTAAATGCTCGTGCGGGATATGGATATTCCGCCCTTGTTGCATTTCGCGCCCTTTTTGCTTTATGGCAAAGAGAAAGCGGTAATTCATATCAAGTGTGGGCTTTGTGCGTTGTCTGTTCTCATACAAGGGCAATGCGAAGGCCTCATAACGTGGAACTGACAATAATCAAGTTCCACGCTTTTTTTATGTAGCAAACTATCAAAACCTGCATAAAAAGCAAATACCCTATCCTATGGCACGAAGTATCGAAGAACAAGTGGAAGACTGGTGCAAACGCCAACTGAAAGGCAACTACTACACCAAGACACAGGCTATCAACCCCGAGATTGAAAAGGCTCTGCGCGAAGCCCCCAGCAAACAAGGCGTATAATCGGCAAAACGAAAGGTGCACTTTTTGCAAAACGAAAGGTGCACGAAAAAATCAAACTGTATAGTAATAGAAGCGGACATCGAATCGGTGTCCGCTTCTGTTGTGTAGATGTGCCTTTTGAGTATGTGTTTTTTCGAGTTCAAACGCTATTCAAACACTGATTGAACACCATTTGAAGCCCTCATAAAAAAATACGTTTTTACAACGTTTTTTCATTCTGCAAACTCGCATATACCACTTTTTAGTACTTTTGTAGTGTATTAAGTAATGCCTTGCAACTACACTACACATTGAGTACGAACTTGACGTCTTTTTCGCCTTGCAAGAGACGGAAAGTATTGAGGAGGTTACTTTCGTAGATGTGTACGTTGCCCAAAAACAAGGTGATGGACTTGAGCGGTAGTTCTATTTCGCGTGCCATAAGATAAAGGTGGTAGATGTCCGACGGCAAGCCCAGACTGGCATCGCTGCTGCGCTGGTAGGCAGATACAATCACACCGCCGTCTTCTATCTGGAATTGCACCAACGACAGGCACGGTTGCTGGTTGGTTTCCGCACCCGTCTCACCGAGAAACAACACATAGTTCTTGCTGCTTTTCTTTTCCGTCTTGATTTTCTCCACGAGTGCCGGCAGTTTCCTAAAATAGGTCGGGTAACTGTTATGCAGCGTATCTCCGCAATAATCCCACCACGTAATGCCTTCGGCGCGGTACTGCTCCGTGGAGGTGATGCCGGCTTCAAACATTTGCAGTTCGGTGCGGAGTTTCTTGCGGGCGATGCCGTGCGTCTCGAAGATGTCGAGCAGGTCGGCAGGCGTGAGGTGCAGGACTTGGTTGGTGAGGTACTTGATAGAACCTTTCTTGTTGGTTTGCTGTTTGCCCTCGGACATAATAGTGGAGAGCATGGAATAATACTTGTTCATAACTATGCAGCGGTTTGGTGGTTAGCGATGGAGTTAGTTTTTTTGTGTTCTCCGGCATCAATGTGGCGATAGAGCATAATGTCGGTATAGCGGGAGTTGTAGTTGAGGTTGGTGGTCTGCTCTATACGGGTGGCACCGCAGAACGGGTTGGCAAGGCGGTGTTCCCTGTCAAGCCACGCACAGAGTTCGACGATACTGCTTTTGTCCGATGTGAAATAGAAATAGTTGGTGCCGTTGAGAGTGTGCAGCACATCGAGATAGTCGGACAGTCTCCAATACCCCTCGTAGGTGAGTGCCTGCGTGGAGAGGTATGGCGGGTCGATTAGGAAGCAGACGTGCGGTTCGCTCACATATTCGCGGAAGAGGTCGCGGTAGTCTTTGCGGATGACGGTGAGTCCGTCAAGGTAGCCGTCGGCATTGAAATCGCTGAGGCGGACGGTGTTGTAGAGGTGCTCTTTGCGGAGAGCGGCAAGGCTCGTTACGTAGTTGCTGCTGAAAGGATTGAGGCCGAGAGGGAGATATAGTCCACGAAGCCTGCGCGGTCGTAGCGGGCTATCGCGTCCAATACGCGGGTGCGATACGGCTCGATGATACGTTTGTTGCGCGGGTAGTCGCAGAGGATAGTGCGCAGTTCGGCAAGGAGGGCGTTGGTGGCAGGGATAGCCGAGAGACGCCCTGCGTAGTTGTCGAAATCATTGTAAATGACGCGGGCATCGGGACGGACGGTGTGCGTAAAATGGGATAGCAGACCGCTGCCGCCAAATAGGTCAACGAAAGTGGTGCAATCGCCGAACTCGTTGCGCAGTGCGGTTTTGAATTGGTCGTTCCAACGGCGTTTCTGCCCCATAAACGGTAGCGGGGCTTGGGTGTAAATCTTACTCATAGATGCTTGTTTGTTTGGTTGTTTAAGAAAAAAGTTGTAATTTTATGTGCTCTCTGATATTCCACCTTACATCTATTAAGGTAGTAACATACAATATCAATCGCTATATGTGGTGATGACGGATTGGATATGACAAAGCGAAAGCCCCGCTCTGTGGGACGAACATATCGTTCTCGGTAGCGGGGCTTTCGCTGGTAAGTGTGCATTCCAAAAGGTCAGAGAGTTGGTCTGCACAGCCGAGGGCGTTTTTCGTGCCCAGCGGCAAGCAAAGGATATTTCAAAAGAGTTCTTACATATTGTTGGTGGACTAAATGGTTTCATTATTCTCTTTCACCTCTTCAAAGGTCAGCACCCTTGTCTCATAGGGGTCTGCGGCATCGGGGTATTTGTCCTCGAAGAGGCAATAAGTATGACCGTAATAAACGTTGTTTACAGGGGCGTAAATATCAAACTGCACAATATACTCCGTTTGATTGGTGCTGTCAGTCGTTTCTGATACTATCGTAGCACCGTTTATAACCTGCAACTCCCCATTGGTGCAAACAACCCGCTG
>CAKUYO010000143.1 GCA_934716995.1 uncultured Bacteroidales bacterium
TTTTTTGCATCAACGGCTATACGGAAAAAATGCAAAACCTTGCAAAACAAAATCCAAATATCGTTTTGTACTGAAATAAATACAAGCCTTGTAAAACGGCACTGATGCTTTGAACAAGTTCGTAAAAAACTGTACTATTTTGTGTCGGATATTGAAGAAAACATGATAACAGATGATTTCGGTGACGAGCATGAGAATGATAATTCCGTAAAAGTAAATGATGTTACAATATCGGGTATTCTCAGCCTTGCTGACAAAGAAGCACACAAGTATACATTGTCTTACACTCCGGAGTATGCAGATGTAGAAGTAAAATCGGTAAATGTATCTGTTGACGATAGTATGGCCATGTTTGTGATTGTTTCAGACGTAACTACTGAAGGTTTTACCTTGACAGCTAATAGTTTGCCGAGTATGGAAACTCCTGTGGTCATATCCGTGACAGTGACGCTGACAGATAGTACAAGCTTTACCAAGACAAAAGAAATATCCATTGTGCAGCCAACATTAAAATTAGCGAATCATCAGACTGGCAGTTTGGAATTGAAAGCTATAAATGGTAATGGTTCAGCAGAATATTACGTCGTGACAAAGCCGTACGGTGGATGGAGTACTATTAAAAGTGTTTTCGTAAATTCAAAAAATGCGTCAGCTACACAAAATGGAGAAAGTTCTTTCACTCTTGTTGTTTCCGATGTAAATGCAGATACCTCCATACAGGTGTCTGTTATAGCGGAGTATAACGGAATTACTATGAATGGGACATTTACAATTCCAGTACGCTATGTCAATACATGGTCTGTTAAGATACTCGATGAAGCAGGAATACTTATCATTGATAGAAATGGAAGATTATATTCTTCTTCGGAATGGCGAGAGTCTGGAAATGAAGGCGATGATGCAGACGGCATAGCTGTATCTGATGGAATTCATCGTTTTATCATTTCCAAAAAGAACTTTGAGTTCAAAAATTGTAGCTCCGGCTCAGCTATCATTGAAGGTCAGTTCTCGGCAGCTGATGTAAGATCAGCCCTTGGCGATTTTGGTGGCAAGAAGAATACGGATGCGGTGGAAGCTGCGCTCTCAAATTCTTTTGCCCACGAGATACGACAAAGAAACGACTTTCCAAGTGGTAAGAAAGAATATTGTGCATCATTAGGTGAGTGGAAGATTGTTGGTGATAAACGAAGTCAAATTAACTCGTTATTATCCTTGATAGAAGGTGATGAACTTTATTATAGTTCAAGCTATTGCGACTATCTATCCTCAACAAGAAAAGGTGCTAATGTTGAATACACAGACACACCCTTTGGAATACGCGGTCGTAGTTTTGCCGAGATTCCAGAAAATACACCCCCAATTAAGGACGGATATATGTCTATCGTTGGAGATGATAGTTTTAAGGCAAAGAATGGTTCAGGTTCGGCATTATATACGGTTTCTTATGGTCCTGACGATGTCAAAGTTAGTGATGTGTCTATGAAGTCAAGTAATGAAGCTGTTATTCTGACCCAGATATCAGATTCCTCATTTAATTTGTCTGTGTCAGGAATGCAGACTAACGAGACTACGACAATTACAGTAAGAGCACGACTGAATGGGTTGATGCGCAGTGTAACGAAATCAGTTACTGTCGTTGGCGAGATTGTGGTAGACTATGACAAACTGGATAATGCGAAAGCTCTTATCCTCTGCAAAGATTATTCCATGCACACTGTTGAAGAGTGGAGCAAGACGGGGAAAAACAAAAGTGATGTCGAAGGTATAGCTGTGTCAGACGGTATACACCGTGTAATTATCGCCATTGATGATACCGAAAGGTGTTATTTTGGTGGAAATCAGAAAGAAATCGAAGGCTTATCCGATAGTAAATCGGCTTTTAACGGAGAGACGAACACGGCAATCATTGCCAATAAGGTAACTTCATCTGATGGGTATTTCAAATCTTCACCATATAGTGCAGCAGCTGTAGCAAGGAATTATATATTCCCCAATGGTAAACGGGGATTCATTGCCTCGTATGCGGAATGGAAACTTGTGGATGATAATTACTCGTTAGTAGAAGAACTCATATCTGCCGTTAGCGGCACACCGCTTGTCAAGTCTTTCTCATTCACTTATTGGGCTTCAACGAAGGGGTATGACAATGTAAGGGCTTATGTCTATCACTGCTTTACGCACGATGGCATTAACCATTCGCTTAGCGCTTATGGATACCGAACGAATACTGCGTTGATACGACCGTTTAGAAACTTTTAATTAACAATGCAAATAAGGTAAATACAATGGCAACAAGTCAAGACACAAAGGTCAAGATTGTAGATATACAAGTAAAGTACCAGGAGGCTGTTGATGCAATGGCAAAGTATCGGGCTGCGATAGACGAAGCCAGAGCGCAAATGAAAGCCTTGAAAAAAGACCTCAAGGACGGCAAAATCACTCAGGCTGAATACGACAAGCAGTCTGAGGCAAGCCGTGTTTTCATGAAGCAGCAGGGCGATGCTATCAATACGCTTAGTCGCCAAGTACAGAACCAGATAAAGGTGCAGAAGGAGAACGAGGGTTCGTTGAAGCAGCTGCGAGCCGAACTCTCTAATGCAACTGCTGCCTATGATGCTATGTCAAGGGCAGAGCGTGATAGTGCCAAAGGTCAAGAATTGAAGAACCACATCGTTCAGATTACCAACGAACTGAAAGGTGCCGAGGAGGGAACGCTGCGGTTCTATCGAAATGTTGGTAACTATCCAACCTCTGTTACAACTGCTCTTGGGAGCATCAAAAGCAAATTCATGGAAGTTGGCTCAACCATCGCCGGTATTGTTACTGGCGGTGGTATTATGGCATTTGGTCAAAAGATAATCCAAGTAGGTAGAGACTTTAACGACGGAATGGCTCGTGTTCATGCTGTTACACAGGCAGGCGCAGAAGACATGAAAATGATGTCAGACGAGGCAAAACGCCTTGGAGCGACAACGGCATATACAGCAGCCGAATCGGCAGGAGCTTTGGAGACCCTCACTCGAAACGGTCTAAATGCAGCCCAAGCCACAAATGCTTTGTCTCCGACCTTGCAGTTTGCCCAAGCCAATACGATTGGCCTTGCAGAAGCAGCCGACATTATGACCAATGTAAGCAATGGTTTTAATATGGGTGTGGAAGGTATGGCGCATGTGAGTGACTCGCTTTCCTATACAGCGTCACATTCTGCCACAAACGTAAGCCAGTTGGCGGAAGCATTGAAAAATGCGGCTCCATTCGGTCATGCCCTTGGTCAGCCTATCGAGGAGGTAAACTCTGCCCTTGATGTTCTTGCTGATGTCGGCATCAAGGGGTCTGATGCAGGC
>CAKUYO010000144.1 GCA_934716995.1 uncultured Bacteroidales bacterium
ACCTATAAGTCCTTTCGGGCAGAGTTATTGCCTTCCATGAGCCTGACGGGAGGCATCATGAACTTTAATCATTCTCGCGTAGAGGCTAGAAATGCGGAGGATGGTAAAATCAATTATGTGGATAACAACTCATTGGTCAACTCGCTGACCTTATCCTTGGAACAGCAGATTAGCTCCTTGGGAGGAACATTGTCGTTGCAGTCTTATCTTTACCGACTGGATCAGTTTGATTATAAGATGACTACTTACAACACTCTGCCTTTGCGCTTGTCTTATTCCCAACCTTTCACATCATATAATGAGATGAAGTGGCGAAAGAAGATGGAACCAAAGGAATATGAAAGAGCCAAGCGGATATATTGTGAGAGTATCGAAAGCATCGCCATTCGGGTGGCTTCTCTTTATTTTGCTGCCATATCTGCCCAGTCAGATTATAACCAGAGCGTAACTAAGTTGAAGGATTTGGAAGATCTTTATGCTATGTCGCAAAAGCGATTGTCACTGGGTACGATTACGAAGGGCGACTTGCTGCAACTGGAATTGTCGATGCTCAATGCCAAGGTTACACGCAATGAGGCACAGGTCAAGATGAATGATGCTTTCTATGATTTGTTCTCCTATATGAGGGTTAGTCATGATGAGAAAGTAATACTCTTGCCCCCCGAGAATGTCATTGAACAGGTGCTCAATGTGAATGAGGTGTTGCAAAAGGCGATGAATAATTCATCACATGCCATAGGACAAGACTTGGATTTGCTTTCTGCTCAACAGAATCTTGCTAAGGCAAAGGCGGCTCAAGGCATCCAGATGCAGCTCAATGCGGAAGTGGGATTTAATCGTACGGCTGATGGCTTTGCATCCGCTTATAGTCATCTGCAAGACAATGAGATTATTGGCTTGACCATCTCCGTACCCATCTTTGACTGGGGAGTGAAGAAAGGCAGGGTGATGGTGGCAAAGTCGAATCTTGAGCTTGCCAAGACCAAGAAAGAGCAAGCTGATAACGATTATGTGCAGAGCATCAAGCGAGAGGTGATGCAGTTTAGCTTGCAAGCAGAGCAATGCCGTACCTCACAGCGTGCCCAGAAAATTTCGGAAGAACGTTATGAAATCACGAAGAAGAGATTTGAGACAGGCAATGTGTCGGTGACGGAGCTGAACACAGCCTTGCAGGAACTGGAGACGGCAAAGGCGCAATACATCGGACAATTGCAGTCGTATTGGAATTATTATTATACTCTGCGCAAGTTTACCCTTTATGATTGGGTGGAACATAAAGACCTGATAGCCGATTTCGAGGCTCTGGTCAAGTAAGACGTGGAGGGGTAAATCTATAACATCATAAGGATATGGCTAGAAAACATTATTTATATTTCATGGTGGCTTGTGCATTGTTAGGCTCTTTATGTGCATGCAAACATAAGAATACGGAGGGAGATGGACAGGATATACCAACAGCTGATAGCTTGACTACAGAGATTTATGTAGATACGTTGAGGCTGAGGGAGCAGACATTCCATCGCCAGTTGGTTTGCAACGGCAAGTTGCGAGCCTTGGAAAAATGTGATTTGTCGTTAGCTGATGGGGGCAGCGTGGATCAGGTATTCGTGCATAATGGTGAGGTGGTGAGAAAGGGGCAGCTCATAGCCAGGACGGATGCTGCTGATGCCAAGCTGAGTGTGGAAAAAGCATCTCGTGATTTGGAGAATGCCCGGATAGCCCTTGCCGATAAATTGATCGGTTTGGGTTATAATGGCATTTCGGATGCCGTGCCTGCCGATGTGATGCATAGGGCAAAGGTTACCTCTGGATATTTTGCTGCCACTTACCAATTGCAGTCTGCCAAGCGTCTGCTGGCGAAGTGCGCCTTGGTCGCCCCATTCTCTGGTCGTATTACCGACTTGGTCAATAAGCGACATCAACGGGTGGATAAGCTCTGTTGCTTGGTAAATGATACCCAGTTGGATGTGGAGTTTGAGGTCTTGGAGGCAGAAATCAAGCAGGTGCATGTAGGGCAGACGGTATGGGTGAATCTCTTTGCGGATGATACTGAGCGATATAAGGGGCAAGTGGTGAATGTGAATCCTGCGGTCAGCGACAAGGGACTGATTAAGGTGATGGCTCGCATCCCTAATGCCCAGGGCAAGCTGATGGATGGTATGAATGTGAAGGTCATCGTGGAAAACGATGTGCCGCATTCGTTGGTGGTGCCTAAGGATGCCGTCATCGAACGTGATGGCTACCATGTGGTCTTCCTCTATGACAAGGGCGAGGCGGTATGGACCTATGTGGATGTATTGCATTCCAATATACATTCTTATGCAATAGGGGGATGCAAACGGAAGGAGACACAAATCAAGGCTGGTGACGTGGTCATCACGTCGGGCAACTTGAACTTGGCTGATGGCACCGAGGTGCATGTAAGGAATAAGTAATTAATTTTGGGGGATATGATAAATTATTTGATGAAGCGTCCTATTGCAGTCACCATGATACTGATTGCCATCATGGTGATTGGCTTGATTGGCATCAGGAACATGCCTGTTTCCCTGATGCCCGATATGGATGTGCCCCAGGTTACGGTGCAAGCCAGTATGCCTGGATATTCAGCCCAAGAGATGGAGCAGAAGGTTATTGCTCCTTTGCGCTTGAACTTGTCTCGTGTAGCTGGTGTGAAGAGCGTCAACTCCGATTCTCGCATGGGGAAGGGAAGTGTCTTGATGAAGTTTGAGCCTGGTGCCAACATGGATATGTTCTTTATCGAGGTAAATGAAAAGGTAGATTTGACGATGGTTCATTTGCCTAAGGAGATGGAACGCCCTAAAATCATTAAAGCTAGTGCCATGGATATTCCTGCTTTTTACCTGGATATATCCATAAAGGATGAGCGTGCATGGGGCAAGGCTTCCCCTCAGTTTGCCCAATTGTGTGATTTTGCAGCCAATGTCGCCAGCAGAAGATTGGAGCAGTTGCCTTCTGTGGCTATGGTGGATATGAGCGGCATGGTCTCTTCCGAGATTAAGTGTATTCCTGAGCAGGAAAAAATGGAGGCACTGGGATTGACGATTCAAGACCTGCAGGGTGCTTTGGCTGACAACAACGTTCAGTTGACTTCTTTGTCTGTAGTGGATGGCATATATCGTTACAATATCCATTTTGACAGTCAGATATTGACTGTTGATGATGTGCGCAACATCTATATCAAGCATGCCGGCAGACTGTTGCAGCTGAAGGATCTGTGCCAGATAGAAGAGTGTGCGGCATTGCGAAAGAATTTTGTGCGCCATGATGGGAAGAATTGTGTTACGCTGGCTTTCTTCAAGCAGAGTGATGCCCAG
>CAKUYO010000145.1 GCA_934716995.1 uncultured Bacteroidales bacterium
GCTGAAGGCAACGAACTGTACAGCAACAATTTCAAGCTCTGTTACGATGATCCCGTTCTCCGGCGGGAAATGGAGAAATTCGTCCGCCTGACGGTTGACCGTTATAAAGATTCTCCGGCTTTGGAAGCATGGTCGGCCTGTAACGAAGTCGGCGACTGGCCGGAATGCCGGTGTCCGCACACGCTTTGGCTTTTCCGTAATTTTCTCAAAGAAAAATATCAAACCGTCGAAGCGCTTTCCGAAGCTTGGGGAACAGAGAACCCCATGGATTTCGCCGATTGGTCCGAGGCGTTCCCGGCAACGGAAGCCGGATTCAAAGAGGGCGGCTATCAGGCGTTCCTCGATTACAAGGATTTCCAGTGCCGGAACCGGGATTGGATATTCAATCAGGTCTCCGCCTGGCTCAAGAGTCAGGATCCGGCACATCCGGTGATCGTGCACTTCTGCGGTCCGCAGTTCTCGGAACTCGATTGTCATGGCGACATTGCCGCCGCTTCGACCTATCTGTGTTTCGACCGGGGTCACGAACGCTATGATATGCCGACAGCGGAACTCAATCGCCAGTGGAACTACATGACTTCGCTTTTTCAGCTCAACAACGCTCCGTGGCGCAGTGACAAAAACGGATTCTGGCAGCTGGAATCCGAAGCCGGACCGCTCTACTGGGTCCATAACCTTATGCCCCGTTCCTTTTCCGGCCTCAAGATGAACGCCCGTGACATGATCTTCGTTTCGCATGGCGCCCGCTGCATCATGCGCTGGATGTACCGCAGCCGCCAGACTGACTCGCAGGCGGGGGAATTCAATCTCGTCGGCTGGGATGGTTCCGTTCTGGAACGCTCCGAAGAGTTCGGTCAACTGGCGCGGACGCTCAATGAACATAAGGAAGAATTCCTGACCCACGAACCGGAATCCTTCGAGGTGGCAATGCTTCACCGCGACTGGGACGTCTATTGGCGCTGGCGGATGGAGGACGTCGACCGTTATTGGGCGACCTATCGTCAACTCTACGGCGCTCTCTGCGACGCGGGAGTTCGCCCCAAGGTAATGAACGGCAGACAATTGGAGAACGGCGACCTGGCTGGCATCAAGCTTCTGATTATCCCGTTCCGCCCGTGGATCACCGCAAAAATGGCGGAAGTTCTGCGCGAATTCGTAAAAAACGGCGGACGGCTGGTAGTGGAAAGCCCTTTCGCAATCAAGGATATGTCCGGTGTGCACCAACTGGTCACGCCGGGCTTCGGGCTCTCGGAGCTTTTCGGTTGCCGTATCGTCGATATGGACAAAGTTTTCGACGACAAGTGTGGCAATCTGCCCTGTCTTGACTTCAAAGCAATCGTCACTCCGGCAGGCTGTGAAGTCGAGGAGCGTTTCGCCGACGGGAAACCCGCCGTCATCACGCATCGTTTTCAGAAAGGCGCGACCCGGCTCTACGCATCGCTGGTCTTTGAACGCTGTACAGATGAACATGCGCCTCTCTACCGGGACGAATTGAAAAAACTCCTGCGCTGGTCGGATATTCTCCCGCAATACGAAATCGAAGGCCTTGCCGATGAGGATCGCCTCGGTGTTTCCATCCAGACACGGCGGCTGCCGGACGGACGCCAGATGGTTTTCATCGTCAATCTCTGTGAAAAGGAATTGCATTTCCGATTGGCAGTCGCAGGAACAGGTGACTGGAAGGAACTTTGCGCGTTCAAGAGCAGTCTGAAAAACGGTTCCTGCCGGATCGGCGCGTTCGGCTGGCATGTCGCAACCCGGTAAGAGGTAAAAGCCAATGAAAAAAGACTTTCTCCTGTTGTCTGCGTATCTTCTGTTCGGCACGGCGCCGTTTCTTTCCGCTTTATCGCTGCCCGCTGTGTTTTCCGACGGCATGGTTTTACAGCAGCAAAGCCCGATTCCAGTATGGGGCGTCGCGGCCCCCGGCGAAAAGATCGAAATCCGTTTTGCCGGGGAACAGGTGGAATGTACCGCCGACGATCAAGGAGGATTCCAGGCGGAACTGCCGCCCCTCCCGGTGAACAGCGAACCGCAAGTCATGCAAATCCGGGGCGCGGTCGGTGAAATCATCCTCAAAGATATCCTCGTCGGTGAAGTCTGGTTCTGTTGCGGACAATCCAATATGGAGTTCCCTCTGGATAAAAGTTATGGCGGAACCGCTGCCGCGGCGACTGTGTCCCCGCTGATCCGCACGCTCCGCATCGAAAAAAATCAAGCGGCAGCCCCTCAACGGGATGCGCGAATGACATGGATTAAAGGCGGGCGGCAGCCGGAACAGCTTTCCGGAGTCGCGTTCTTTTTCGCGTCGCAACTGCAACAGGAACAGAAAGTCCCGGTCGGGATCATTCTCGCCGCCGTCGGCTCGACCAGGGCGGAAGATTGGACGGCGGGAACGGGCGCTTACTTCAATGGCATGGTGGCTCCGATCGGCCGCTTCCCCATGCGGGGAATCATCTACTATCAAGGGGAAAGCAATGTTTCCGATGCGGAAAATTATTATGCGGTTCTGGGAAAGTGCATCAACGGGTTCCGCCGCAACCTTAATATTACCGGGAACCCTTTTCCCCTTTTGCTGGTACAGATTGCACCTTTTGGTTATGACGCCGCCCGTGCCGCCAAGTTACCGCTTCTTCAGAGTATTCAGGAAAAATTCGCTCTTGACAATGGATTCCAACTCGCAGTTATCAGCGACGCAGGAGATTTCAACACGATCCATCCGACAGACAAGAAAACAGTGGGAGTCCGCCTCGCGCATTTGGCGGAAATCACCTGTTATCATCCGGATTGCGGCAGAAACACCACCCCGGTTCTGCAAAGTTGCCGCAGGGAAGGCAAGGATGTTCGAGTCGTATTTTCAAATGTTTCTCAGTGGAAGGTGTCTCATGGGCAGGTTACTGGCTTTGAAGTCGCCGGGGCGGATGGAAAGTTCCATAACGCCTTGGTCGAGTTTCTGCCGGGAGGAGCACTTCGGGTATTTTCCGCTCAAGTTCCGGAACCGCAGACGATTCGCTATATGTGGCGCCCGCACTATCGTGCCAACCTTTACAATGAGGAAGGATTCCCTCTTGGGTGTTTTCGACAGAAACTGAGATGATAATGAATTTCCCAATTACTTGAACTGAGCCGCTGACGCGGCAGGAAAGGATAAGCGTGAATTACCTGACGAAATAAAAAATGCCTCTTCACCCATACCTGTCCTAACAATTTTCAAAATGGCGTAATTTTCTGATTACGCCATTTTGAAAATTGTTAGGACAGGTGTGACAGAGAATGGATTTGAGGCGGACGAAACGTCATGG
>CAKUYO010000146.1 GCA_934716995.1 uncultured Bacteroidales bacterium
AAAGCTGATTACTTTATGAAACTTAACTTTGACGGATGTGTCAAGATTGTCGATGCACTCGGAGGCATTACAATTGTTTCTGAAGTGGAATTTACCAACGGTAATGATGCTGCTCCTGAAAATTATCATTTCGTTAAAGGCTTAAATGAATGTGACGGTGCAATGACTCTTGCTTTTGTACGTGAGAGACAGTGCTTTATGAATGGCGATTTCCAGCGAGGAAGAAACCAGCAGGCAGCTATTTCAGGTATTATCAACAAAGCCACTTCACCTTCTATACTTACAAGTTATTCATCAGTGCTTGAGGCTGCAACAGAAGTTTTATATACCAACATGCCAACAAGCATGATTACCGGTCTTATAAAAGACCAGCTTGCTGATTCGACACCTTGGAATGTCCAGTCTTATGCAGTAAGCGGAAGAACACAGTCTAACTACTGTAACTTATATGGATTCTATGCATCAACTGTTGTTCCTGATTATGACACAGTTAATATAGCAATCAAACTTATGAATATGATTTACAATGATGAAACAGTCAATGTTGATGAGTATGTTGAAAGTCTTGAAAATGAGACTGCCACAGGTAGTGCACAGTAAATCTTATATTTAACTTACTATATAAAAAGACGATTCTGGTTTACAATTCAGAATCGTCTTTTTTATAATCTTTAAATGAAATATTTATTGCTCGTTAATTATAAATCTGTTGATAACATCTGCCACTGCATGTTCATCATTAGTAAGCTCTGTTACCATATCTGCATTATTTTTCACTTCGTCATATGCATTTTTCATTGCTATCCCTAATCCTGCATATTTTATCATTGAAATATCATTAAGTCCGTCGCCACAGGCAATAAGCTCTTCTCTTTTAATCCCAAGCTGCGAAAGAAGCTCTGCAAGTGATGCATCTTTTCCTACATTCTTTGGTACAACTTCAAGAAAATAATCTTCTGAGAAAAACAATTCAAGTATGTCGGAATATTTATTCTCCAGTTTTTCTTTTACAGGAAGAAGCTTTTTGTGTTCTCCTACAACAAGAACTTTTGAAACAGGATAATCTACAAATTCAGGTATGTTATCAACCTGCATTATGCTTGCACTGTTACAAAATGCCTCTTTTATTACATATTCATCATCCGCTCTCTCAGATATAACTTTGTCTTTGTAATATGTCAATGGTGCAACATCACACTCTCTTGCAGCAATGCATATATCCTCAATGCACTGTTTAGGAACATATCTTTCATATACAAGTTTTCCTGTCTTACAATCCAATATATTGCCACCGTTATATGCCAGCACATAGCCTCCGCGTTTCTCCAGTTCAAGCATACGTGCAACAGGAATTACGCCAAACATCGGCCTGCCTGATGCAAGAATAACTGCCGTACCCACATCAATCGCTTCCCAGACAGCCTTTTTATTAGCATCTGATAATTCCTTATTACTGTCCATCAAAGTTCCATCCAGGTCAAGTGCAAGTGCTTTGTATTTTTTTTCCATTATGCTCTCCATTTCCGCATTCTTATTTTTTATCGTAAGCCCGCTTTATCGCAAAACTTTTCATTTATTATATTATTACAATTAGCAGATTTAGTAAACAGCTTTATGTCACACGGAGTTCCAGAAACGAATTTATCAGATTAAGCCTGCCATATCCCCATATGTTATTTGGAAACTCTTCACTGCCGGAAGATGTTACACTCTCATCCCTTACTGCTCCACGAATAAGAATATATTTCACGTCATTTGTTCCAAGATATTTTGCATTGCCGTAATATACGCCCCATGTAAGTAACAGTGCTGCTGCTCCTGCAGCATGTGCCGCCGCAATGCTGGTTCCGCTTCTATATGTGTATCCTCCTCCGGTGCGTGGACCATATACATTAACACCAGGAGCGGCAAGTTCAGGTTTTACAACATTATCTGCACTGTATCCCCTGCCTGACTCTATACTTATGGCACCTGTCAAATGATTATATGATGCAATGCTTATAATTCTTGATTCTGCAGCTGGTTCTGTCAATGTTGTATCCGGCGTAGAATTCAGAAAAAATGTGTCTGACTGCAGGAAATTATTAATCGGAAGCCATCCATTAAAACTCCCCTTTATATTTGTAAGGCTGTATACATTAATTTTCCATACACCCTGTGCCGGATTAATAAATCTGAAAAATATTACTTCATATCCTGATAATGTATCTACCACTCTGTAATCTACTTCTACCTGTGAATTTTCAAGTATAAACTTTAACACATTTGTCATGCCTGTTCTTGCAGGTAATCTTGGCACACTCTCGCCCGACGGAGATATTACTGAAACTGACAGCACATCGAGCGTATTTGCCCATATTTCCATTGAAAATCCTTTTTCTTTTTTACCTACATTTAATTCTATTGTATATGGTGATACAGATGAAAGTGCCTCACCTGATATATGTGTTCTTCCTGCAGCTTCATTACCCATACAAGAAACAACTACTACATTTGTTCTTATCGCAGCCAAACTAAGCATACTTGCCAATGGCGTTGCACCTGTTCTTGGACCGCTTCCTGTTCCAAGTCCGAAGCATATCACAAGCGGCATTTTCCTTTTAGCAGCATAATCAAGCAGAAACTGTACACCAAGCATTATATCTGTCTCTTCAAATACTGCTGTCTCTCTGTTTACAAGAAAATATTCTTTAAGATAATCTTTTGCCTCTTTAAGTTTAACGACTGCCAGTTCACACTCCGGTGCTGCTCCACAGAATTCATCTGTCTGGCTTCCTGCTGCAATACCAGCTATAAAAGTGCCATGACCGTTAGTATCTTTTTCTGCAACATATTCATAAGGATTCCCGCCGTCAGACTGTGCTTTGAGTGCCGCATTTATCTCTTCATTAGTAAACACTCTCCCATATTTGTATACACTGCTAACATAGTCGCTTCTGCTCTCTTGACTTTCTGTATTATTCCACTCACCCGTCTGGTCCCATATTACAGCTATACGGCTGACATTTGGGCTTTTCTTGAATGCTTCATGTGTATAATCTATTCCGGTATCAACAATTCCCATAATTACACCCTGTCCGCGGACATTAAGAAACGGCTGGTTTAACGAAGACGTAATACCAGCCGCATCCATACTTGATGTATCCATTATTCCATATAGCTTAGGTATTGTCTGATATCCAAGATTGCTTATGCTCATTTTCATATCACCTGAAAGCTTTCCATATCCAATTGAAAAGTTCTCATCCACTTCAATTACGCATGCGTTTTCTATTTTATCTGACGGATTATAGTAC
>CAKUYO010000147.1 GCA_934716995.1 uncultured Bacteroidales bacterium
ATTCAGCAAAATCGAAACCTTTTTCCGTCGAGCGTTTCAGATAGTCTATCGCCTTTTGTTCGTTTTTTGGAAAATTCTCGCCGCATAGGTATTCTTTACCGAGTAAATACGCCGCGTATTTGTTTCCGCGACTTGCGGCTTTCAATAAATATTCTTCTGCCGCTACCGTATCCTTTTCTATCTCTTCGCCTTTCAGATATAGCCTGCCGAGCGTGTATTCGGCAAACTCGTTTTCTTCCATTGCAGCCTGTTTCAACCATTCGACCGCTTTCGGTATATCCTTTTCCACGCCGTCGCCGTTTAAAAGCATTTTGCCGAGTTTGTATTTCGCCACGGTAATGCCGCCGTTCGCCGCTTCCGTAAATAATTTCACGGCGAATTCGGGATTGTATTCTTCACCGCTTTTATCCATACAAGCCTTTGCCCAATCGTAAAACTGCCACGCCGTTTTGTAGTCCTTGCGTGGTTTCTTTTCGCTTTTCTCTATTTCTCTATCCGTCGGCTCGGCAGGCATTTCGCCCATTGCAGGCATATCCGAAAAAGATAAATTTAACGCTTCCGTAATCACGGCATTACGCACCGATTTGAATTCTTCGTTAGCAGATAGCGGCAACCTTTCGGGCATTTTATCCCTATACGTTTTCAATACGTTTTCGCGCTGTTCGTACCATAATTCGTATAATTTCTGCAAGTCGCTATCCCGCATAAGTTCGTCTATAACACCGTTAACGAGATTTTTGACTTCTTTCGGCAAATACCCGTAAACTTTCTTGCCCTTATGCTTTTGCAGTTTTTCGGCGAGAGTTTTCAGCATAAATTCAAGCGTTTCGTTTTCGTATTTTTTGCCGCTTATTCTGCGTATGATCTCCGCTATTCTCTCTTTACTCCCGGCACGCAATTCGTCGCGATATTCCGTCTGCTTTTCGTAAATCTCATATAAATCGTTCTTAAATATCTCGTGCGCGTAGGCGGCTTTTAACTTTTCAAGACCTTGTCTCGTCATATACGGTTCTTTGCCCGTCGAATACGAAACGAGATGAACGTGCGGATGACCGCTTTCGTTATGGAACGCCGCATACCATTTCATATCCGTTAAAGGCACACCCATAGCGTTGGCAAGGTCCTGCGACTTCGCCCGCAAAAGCGTTTTCCAAGCCGACAGATTATCATAGCCGAGTTTTTCCGCGTCCTCGCGTCTTAACGAGATTATCGTCGTCCAGACCACTCCGTCATGATTGCCGACTTCTTTCGCAACTTTAGATAGTTTTATAGGCTCGTCCGAATAAGAAAATAACCCGTGCGAACCCGACTTCTCAACACGCGGGCGCATCGCTATATACCCGATATAGTTTTCTTTCTTGCCTATCCTGTCAACGTTTTCTTCTATCGCTTTGTCTATAAACGTCGTCGCCGAATATTTCGTCTTTGCCGACAAATAATCCTGATACTCGAAACTGTCTTTACAATCGGGAAAGTCGGCTATAAGTCGATTAACTAACTTTTCCTGCTCTTTCGTGGCGGGTTCTTCTTTCCACTTTTCGCCATCGATTTCTACGCCTTCGCGCGTTGCGATGTAGTCAACGTAATGCTCGCCTTGCTTTGGCGCGCCGGGCTTGATATACCGCCACTTTACGATTAGCCTTGCCATTACCCTTTCTGAAATTTATACGCATCGTCGAACGATACCGTGCCTCGAATACGCTTTACTTCGTCCACGCAAAGTCCGCGAAGTTTTACAAGCGTTTCTTCATCGATTTCGCTGTTCGCCGCCGTAACGTGAAGCGACATTGATAGTTCCACCGCTATTTTGAACAGCAGGCTCGCCATACGGTTTTCAAACGCGCCGAGCGTGCCTTGCAAGGTTGAAACGATAACTTGCGGGAAGTATTCTTTCCCGTCGCTTGCCGTAAGATAGCCGCAGTAAAAATTGATTGCTCTCTCTATAAATTCCGAGCGGCTTTTAACATTTTCCGCACGGTATAATTTTTCTACTTTTTCCATCGTTTCTTCGCGTATCCACAGTGCGAATTTCCTTTTATCTTTCGGCTCGGACATAGTTTTCTCCTCCTTTGCGTCCTGCAACGCCTTGATTATTCTTCTTGTTCTGCCGTATTTTGTAATACTCGACTCTTTTTTCTGAATTTGTCTTATTTTGCAACCCCTTGCCCGTTTTTCTCAAAATTCCTTATGCGGTCGGCGTTGCCGTCCGCCGTGAACCGCGAAGGGGTGCTACTGCAACCCCTTCGCTTATTCCTGCAACCAAATAGGAAACGACTTTTACTGCATATTCATTTCAAGCGAATGCCCCTTTCCCGTTATTTCATCGTGGTCGCTTTCGTCGTGATAGATATCTTCGTCGGCTATATTCGAGCCGAGCATTCCGAGCATATTCAACGCACGCTCTTTTTCCGAACAGCATTTCGGCGCGTTCGCCGCATATTCCGCCTGCTCCGCAATATCTTCCGCCGTGAGTATATCTGTAGCCTTCTGCTTTTCATCGCTGTTTTCGTCCTTTATTTCTTCTCCGCGTTTACGTTTCGTTTTGTTCTTCTCGCCGTCATCCGAATCCTGTTCTTCGGTAACCCGTTGCATAAATTCGTTTGCGATTATTTTCGCTTTCGGTATAAACGCCGCATATCGCGGATAATTACAACCTTGCGTATCCACAAGTATTCCGTCGTCACCGTTTTCACTTAAGAGCAAAACGCAAGTGTCATCGCCGTGTCTGCCCGACAGATATCCTCTATCTTCCAGTGAATTTTTCATAACGTCTCTGAATTCCGCATCGGACAAAACTATTACTTCCGACACTTTATATGAGCGCGGTTCCAGTGTTTCCGGTTTGCGCCACATCATTGCGTTTAATTTTAGTTTCTCCGTCGGTTTACTCGTTTCAATATTCTCATGCAATTGCTTAATCTCATTCTTTAAGTCGTCCATATAATCCAAAACAAAAGTCAACCCGACTCTGTCACCCTCGGACTGTTCGAACGGTTTTTCGCCCGAAATATCGTCCTGCAATTTTCGGGCGAGATTATCGAGCGAATCGTACCAACGTTCGACTGCATCGTACAACCTTGCCTTTATTTCTGTTTCTTTTTTCATTTTATCCGCTCCTTTCATTCTCATATTCTTGCCTTACGCTTTCTAACACAGCGACGATTTCTTCATACGCAGAATTTGTTCCGAATGCGGCGTTTATCTTTTCAACGAGTTCTTCGTCTGTTTCAGCCGAAAAACATTCTGAAAGTTTTTGCGCTAAATCGTATCCCGCAATATCAAAA
>CAKUYO010000148.1 GCA_934716995.1 uncultured Bacteroidales bacterium
ATTGCTGTTTATTTGCCCAGTAACTACTTTGCCTGTGCTCTCCCCTGTTACCTCTTTTACTGAAATTTCACCGGAAGTGATTTTGAGGGGTGGAATGAGAAACGGATATATTTGTTCGATATAAAACATATATTACCTTGCGACCAGTCAGTTGCGCATATAAGCAACCGTATATCAGTCCTTGGAAACACACCTACATTTATTCATTTTACACTTTGCATCGTCCGGCACATCGATCAGTCCGAACCGATAAAACATTCCGTATATGTAAGTCACGCCCCGGATATCGCCCAGCGCTTTTGGCCGGTCAACCACTGCTCCGATCTCTTTTACATTGCCCAGCGCCAGCACCACCGAGCTCCACGCCAGACTTTTGCTGTTTTCCCGGCGGTCGATCCAGAGCTCCTTTGTGTATTCCCCGCTTCTGCCTTTTCGGACTTCATAAGTGAACGGCAGGCCGGAATAGGTTTTAAAACGCACTTTTTGATACATCAGAACTACTTCCCATAGATGTTCCTCTGTCGGCGCTGCTCGCAGTTTTTTCATTGCTCTGTATCTCCGCTGCCGCTCTGCTCCGGCACTGATCTTCTCCGCTGGTGCTTCATTTGGAAAGTACACGCCCTTTTTATATGGCAGGTACGAGGTAACGGAGGCTTTGGATAGCTTGAGCTCTGATGCGGTGGACAGGATTGCGTCTTTATAGCTTTGGGTTTCTCTATGCTTATAAAAGGTGTGCTGCACCGTCTCCGCTACGTCTGATTCATAGATTCCGGCTGTGATGAGCAGCTTGCGAACCTTGATAGGGTTGAGGGACAGGGTGTCTGCGATGGCTTGAAGGGAGTTGTTTTTATAGAGGGACACCGCTGCACCCATCTGCTCTTTCAGGTTCTTCCCGGCATTATATTCAGGCTTTGACTTTTTCCGGCCTCCGCCGGGCTTTCGTGTTTCTCTCATATGACTTTCCCCCCTCTTATTTTCGTCACAAACTATAAAGTATACTTCAAAAATACCGTGTGAACTGCTGGAGCTCAGTTTGTCCACACGGTTGATATTATTTATTTCAGTTTTGCGAGGATTTCGTCGGCACTCATGCCTTCGGCAAGCAGCTTTTTCAGAACGGATTCCGCTTCTGCCTTTTTTGCTTCTTCCGCAGCTTTGGCATCTGCCTTCGCCTTCTTTGCTTCCAGCTTAACAATTTCCTTGTCGATGGCTTTCAGCAAAGCCTTTTTCTCTTTAAGGTCAGCTTTCAGAGAATCAATGTTGGCGGTGATGGACGAGATTTCAGCAGAGAGTGCTTCCCTTACGGACTGCTTTTCTGTAATCTGTGTTGCATAATCCGTAGTTACAGTTTTGGGCTTATTCCTGCTGCCTTTCGTTCTGGGCATTATTGCGTACCTCCATATCACAATGTTTTCGTTTTTTCGTTCAAATCAGAAGGTTTCATATCAAAGAAGTCAAACCTCAAGTTGTCAATAAGACTTGCCGGAATACTAAATCTTTTTAAGTATTCTGTATCAACATCAACCTTATTTCTTTCTATTTTTGTCGTTTCAATTCCCAGCAAATCAATAAAGCTTTCTACATCTGCTTGTTCTGCATTAGTTCCTGGCTCTATTGTTAAAAAAAGTGTATCTTCCAACCCCGGCCATACATCGAAACAAATTACATATTTTATATCTTCATAAAAGCATACATACTTTGTTCGCCTCGTTTCTTGTGTCGATGTTTTCTGAAAGCCCAGAAGTTCAAACATATGATTGGCCTCATAAAAATCATCAACCTCCAATTTAGCCTCCTCTGGATTATTTTTTCCGGTCTTTTTTTTATATGTTATAGTACACTTTGAATTATTTTCACAATCTATATCTCCTACTCTTATCCTAAGCCATTGATGTTGATTTTTGTTGCTCGAATCAGACAAATTGGGAAGTTGATAAATTGTCCTTGTCATTATTACATTGTCCATAATAACATGTGCCTGATCGGTGCGAGTACTTATAACGTTCACAATTTCGCTTTGTGATGCTACCGGAAGAATATATTTACAGCGAAAATCAGTAATCATGTATTGCATTCCTTTCATAGTGCGGCATAATCGCTGGAACTGTTTCCCCTTCAATAAACTTGCTTCGTATTGTCGGATCTATTTTAGGATTATAACGTTCCATCTTATACTCAGCAACAATTCTATCATATGTATCCAGCATCTTTTTTCGTGTAATACGATTCATACCATCCGGGATTGCAACAGGCACCTTATGGGTAAAATACTTTAAATCCGTAGTAATCAGTTTATAATCTCCAGCGGGAAATTCATTCTTATATGGATGCGGTGTCAGAAAATTAATATATATTTTTAGATATTCTCTATCCACATTTAGTTTTCTGAAAAATTCCATCAAACTTTCATAATAGTCCCTTGTTTCTCCAGCTATTCCTAAAATAAATGAACAATTTGCCACAATTCCACATTCTGTTGTTTTTCTTATTAATTCGCTTAAATCTTTAGCCCCATACCTATAGCCTTTTTTTACTTTTCTAAGCAGTGCTTCATCTGGAGTTTCCAGACCATACTGGATTTCTCTTACTCCGTAGGTATAAAGCATTTTCAAATCAATATTTAAGCTTCTCATTTCGTCTACACGAGCTCGAATTTTAAACGTAATTTCATCGCACTCTTTATGACATTCTTCAATTACACTAAGCAGCCTATGTTCACCGTATAAAAAGAAATCTTCATCTTTAATTGAAAAACGTCGAAATCCTGCATTATATAGGAATTTAATTTCCGCTATAACACTTTTTTCATTTCTCTGATAAGTACGCTGCTGGCATTCCTTCTGTACAGAACAAAAAGCACAGCGTTGGCTACACCCCCGGGTCGTGAATACATCAATTTTCTGATCAAGAAATCTCCCATATACATTAACAATTTCTTTCCATGTTCGAAGTTCAATATCCGGAAGTTGTGCAGTTTTCCATACGGTCAAATTATCCAAATTGTTCTTAGATATTGCTCCAGTAACATAATCAACTGTGGAGCTTCCACCTGTATATCTTTCTTTTGACAGTTCCTGAACAAGTTTATACAATGGAACTGTACTAACTCCAGGAATTACATAATCTATCCATGGGTACTCCAATAAATATTTTTCGTTACTGGAACAAAAAATACCCCCAACAAATGTAATTTTCCCTTTTTCCTTGGCAATTTTAAGTTTTCTTATTGCGGGCGGAACTTCACAGGAGCAAATACTAACTCCTACCATATCGTAG
>CAKUYO010000149.1 GCA_934716995.1 uncultured Bacteroidales bacterium
CCGTCTGCTGACCGCAGCTCCCACCAAGGCAACCATTGCTGAGATGATCATCACTCTGCACAACGATGTGGTTGACGGCGGCAATGTCCCCGATGACCTGCAGCTGACCGTTGCCCGGAAGTGGCTGCCCACTCTGAAGCTGTGCGATGAGTGGATCAAACTGGATTCCCTGGGCGGCAAGACCCTGCCCAAGGGCACAATCGCAGAGTTTGACGGTATGCCTGTGCGTGCCATCCCCACCAAGCGGATGCCGGAAAACGTGCCCTTCATGCTGACCTACAAGGGCGCAATCATTGCCCCCATGAAGATCAATGACTTCAAGGGTCACACCGATCCCCCCGGTCTGTCCGGCGACCTGCTGGAATTCCGTATGCGGCACGATGCCTTTGTCATCGGCTCCCGTGCGGATGGTGTGGCTTGCGCCTGTCTGCCCGGTACTGTCACCGCAGCGCCCACGATTGCGCTGAGCGGCGGCGCCGCTACCATCACCGGCTCCGGCACCATCTACTACACCACCGATGGCAGCGACCCCCGTTACTCCAAGGAAGCCAAGCCCTATGTCAAAGCCGTCACCCTGAACAAGGGCGATGAGCTGCGGGCCTACGCTGTGGAGGACGGCAAGTTCTGGTCTGACGTGGCCGCAAAGGACTACAACGGCTGATCAACGGAATAAGGGGGGGGAAAACCTCCCCTTACCGCAAAAGGAGTGAACAGAATGGAAATCATTGCATTGATTTTGAACGGCCTTGCGTTTTTGACTGCCGTGGCCGTCCTGGCCCTGATTGTGAGCAGCAGGGATCAGGTCAGGAAACTGGAGGAACGGATTGCTGACAACAGTCTGGAACAGAGGGCCGCAATGCTCCAGTATGTTGATCAGGAAATCGCAAGGCTCCATAAAGAAATTGAAGATCTGAAAAGCGGCTGTGTGCCGGATTATGAGAAAGCCAGGGAAGCTGCAAGGGCAATTAATGATATGAACGCCGGCATTTGCAACATCCTCGGCTTTGACCCCATGGAGGCCGTCAGAAAAAGCCGTGAGGAGGAAACGTAATTGGCAAGAAAGGTCAAGATCCCTGACCACAAGGAATTGCAGGCGAAGTTTTCCAAGGGTCACAAGTTCAACCAGGCCATCAACCTCTACGACCAGGTGAAGGTGAACGAAGACTTCTTCATCGGCAACCAGTGGGAAGGTGTGGAATCCAACGGTTTGCCCACGCCAACCTTCAATATGTTCAAGCGTGTCATCAACTTTCAGGTGTCCACCATCACCAGCGACAACATGACCATCCAGGCAACTCCCCTTCCCTCCACCTCCCGGTACACCATGGGCCAGCTGGAAAAAATCTGTGAGATCATCAATCACCAGTTCGCCGCCATTATGGAGCGAAACAAGATCACAGCGAAGAACCGGGAATTCCTGCGCAATGCGGCTGTGACCGGTGACGGCTGTATGCACTTCTATTTTGACCCCACCATCGAGAACGGCCAGGAGGTCAAGGGTGAGATCATGGCGGAGATCGTGGACAATCTGCGGGTCATCTTCGGCAATCCCAACTGCCGGGATGTTCAGCGTCAGCCCTGGATCATGCTTGTCCGGCGGGAGCTGGCAGAGGATGTACAGATGCGGGCGGAAGATCTGAAAGAAGCAGGCCTTTGCAGCATGGAGGATCCCAGCGCCATCAAGCCGGACAGCGAGGAATGGCAAAGTAAGTACGATTCCTATACCGATGATAAGGTAACGGTTCTGACCTATTACTTCCATAATCGGCAGACCAACACGATCTGGTGCATGGAAAGCTGCGAGGTGGGCGTAATCCGGGATGCCTATGACACCGGATACCGTCTTTATCCGCTGATCTGGATCAACTGGGACTATATCCGGGACTGCTATCACGGTCAGGCTATGGTAACCGGTTTGATTCCGAATCAAAAGTTCATCAACAAGATGTTCGCCCTTGTGAGCATTTCCCTGCTGACCACCTCCTTCCCGAAGGTCATCTATGACCGCACCAAGATCAAGAACTGGGACGGCGGCATTGGTACGGCTATTGGCGTAAGCGGCAATGTGGCAGATGTGGCAAAGATCCTGGAGGGCGCTTCCGTGTCCCCTCAGATTGCCCAGTTTATTGAGATGGCAATGGACAAGACCCACACCCTTCTGGGCGCTTCTGACGTTGCCATGGGCGACAGCCGACCGGACAACACCTCTGCTATCATTGCTCTGCAAAGAGCGGCGAACACGCCTATGGAGATGACCAAGCAGAACGACTATCAGTGCATGGAGGATGCAGGCCGGATCTGGCTGGATATGATGTCTGTCCGGTACGGAACCAGGATGGTGGAAACCACACTGGATATGGGCAAGCCCGGTGAGCAGCCCTTGGGAATGGAGCTTCCGGCGCAGACCTTCCTGCAGCCCTTCGACTTCTCCACGCTGAAGGAAGTGCAGCTGTCCATCAAGCAGGATGTGGGCGCATCCTCCTATTGGTCTGAAATGGCATCCATGCAGACCATGGACAACCTGCTGATGAATCACATGATCACCCCGAAACAGTATATTGAACGGCTTCCGATGGGCTACATCACCAAGAAGCAGGAGCTGCTGGATGACCTGATGGCAGCACAGACCACCGCTCCTGCTGTGGGTGAAGGTGGAGATATCACGGAAACCACATCTGCGCAGATGCCCGTGGAAGGCGGAAGCGGAAACGGGGCTTTGCAGCGGAAATTAAACCAGGAAGGAGCATAGGTATGGCGCATATTCCCGAATTATCCGATGATCTTAAGATCATCTCCAAGCTGGGCGACACGCCGAATACAGACAATGGTCTCACATCGGATGAGCTGAAGGGCAAGTTTGACCTGGCAGCTACGCTTATTAAGAGCTATATCAACGAGCATATCGTTCCCACCATCAACAGCTACGTTGCCAGCAATGACGGATTTCTGAAGCGGATCGGCGGTACCATGGAAGGGATCCTGAACATGGGAAACAACCGGATTTCCGACGTATCTGACCCAAAGGACGAGGGCGATGCTGTGAACAAGCGGTCTGCCCTGCTCAAATCCGGGGGCACCATGGCGGGGCAGCTTTCCATGGGGGGCAATCGTCTCACGGATCTTGCGGCTCCGGAAGGGGCTGGCGATGGGGTGAACAAGGGATATGTGGAGGATTATGTCAATGACAAG
>CAKUYO010000150.1 GCA_934716995.1 uncultured Bacteroidales bacterium
ACACCGTGCATCCACAATGCCCCGGCGGGAAACGGATGCACCCGGTAAAAACAGAAAGAGGTACTGTTATGAACGCAAATGAAATTATTATCCCCTGCCGCCTGTCTTACGCCAACATCTGGGAGCCCAAGCAGGTGAACGGCACCGGCGACCCCAAGTACAGCTGCTGCCTGCTCATCAAGAAAAGCGACACGGCAGCCATCGCCAAGCTCAAGGCCGCCATCGAGGCCGTCAAAAAGGACCCCAGGGCACTGGCCCGCTGGGGCGGCTCAGTGCCCAAGAACCTGAAGCTGCCCCTGCGCGACGGCGACACCGAAAAGGACGACGAGAACTACGAGGGCTGCTACTTTCTGAACGCCAATGCCAGCGAGAACCGCCGTCCGAAGATCATCGACCGTGCCTGCAACGACGTACTGGATCAGGACGAGGTATACAGCGGCTGCTACGCCAAGGTCAAGATCGGCCTGTTCTCCTACAGCGCCAGCGGCAACAAGGGCATCGGCGCAGGGTTGGAGGTCATCCAGAAGGTCCGCGACGGCGAGCGGCTCTCCGGCGGCAACTCCACGGACGGCTTCGAGGTCCTGAGCGACGACGATGATGACAGTTTCCTCGACTAAACACCCGTACACCGGAGGCCCCCGCAAAGGACCTCCGGTCTTTTATCAGGAAAGGAGGTTCCCGTGAAACCAATCATCACGGTGGATATCGAGACCTACTCGCCGCAGGACATCAAGACGGTGGGTGCCTACCGGTACGCACAGGATCCGGAGTTTCAGATTCTGCTGTTTGGTTTTGCCATAGGCGATGAAGATGTACCGAATGTAATGGATCTGACAGATCTGCCAGATCCGGGTGCTGTGCTTCGGATGCAGCCGTGGCTGCTGGACGACAGATACACCAAGCGGGCGCACAATGCAGCCTTTGAGTGGTGGTGCCTGTCCGAGGTTATGGGCCTGAGCTGGGAGGAGCGCACCGAATGGCTCAGCCAGTGGGAGTGCAGCATGGTACACGCTCTGTACTGCGGCCTGCCCGCCCAGCTGGGCGCCCTTGGTGCGGCCCTGAAGCAGCCGGAGGACGTCCTCAAGATGAAAGAGGGCAAGGCCCTGATCAAATACTTCTGTGTGCCCTGCAAGCCCACCAAAGTGAACGGCGGGCGCACCCGCAACCTGCCCCAACATGACCCCGACAAGTGGCGACTGTTCTGCAAGTATAACGGCATGGACGTGATCGCGGAGCGGGCCAACGACCGGAAGCTGGCTCCATGGCCGGTGCCGGAGGAGATCATGCAGCAGTGGCGGGAGGACGTGGAGATGAACGCCCGGGGCGTGGCGGTGGATATGGAGCTGGTAGAGGGTGCTCTCGCCTGCTCCGCGCTGATCACAGAAGAGCAGACCGCCGAGTGCAAAGCCCTGACCGGTCTGGCCAACCCCGGCAGCAGAGCCCAGCTGCTGGGTTGGCTCCACAACCGGGGCGTAGAGGTGCCCGGCCTGACCAAAGAGGACGTAAGCAAGGCTCTGGCGGGTGACCTGCCCAGCGACGTGCGTCGGGTGCTGGAGCTCCGGCAGCAGCTGGGCAAGACCAGTAACACCAAGTATGAGACCATCGCAGCCAGCGCAGGCCCTGACCACCGGGTGCGTGGAACCCTGCAGTTCTATGGAGCCAGCCGGACAGGGCGCTGGGCCGGGCGGCTGCTTCAGGTACAGAACCTGCCCCGCACTTACCTCGACCATCAAGCAGAGTGGCGCAGCATTGTCAAGCTACACGACCCCGAAGCGCTGGCCCTGCTGACCGACAACGTGTCCGACACCCTGAGCCAGCTGATCCGCACGGCGCTGGTGCCCGGCAAAAGCTGCACCTTCGTGGATGCCGACTTCTCCGCCATCGAGGCCCGGCTGATCGCATGGCTGGCCGGTGAGGAGTGGGTGCTGGACGTTTTCCGCACCACCGGCAAGACCACCCAGCCCAGAGCGGGCGTGATCTTCCGCAAAGAGGTGGCCGGGGGCTCCCCCTTCCCGTTTCTGACCCTGCAGCTGCCCAGCGGGCGCAAGCTCTTCTACGCCGACCCCGGCACCACGCCGGATGACCGCATTACTTATAAGGAGTGGGACAACGGCGGCTGGCGGGAAGCAGAGACCTACGGCGGCAAGCTGACCGAGAACCTCACCCAAGCCGTGGGCCGGGATTGTCTGGCCTTTGCGCTGGACAACCTGCGCCGGGCGGGCTACCGGGTGGTGTTCCACGTCCACGACGAGGTGATCATCGAGCTGCCGGACACGCAGAACGCAGACGCCGCGCTTCAGGATGTGATGCGCATCATGAGCATCGTGCCGCCATGGGCCGAGGGCCTGCCCCTGAACGCCGCAGGCTGGCACGGCGATTTCTTTACAAAGGACTGACGACGATGAAGAAAATCACATACCCGCCCGACAATTCGGAACTGTTCGCCTGTACCTGCGGGGCGGTGCCCTACGACGCAGAGAAACGCCCGAACGGCAAAGTCGGGCTGACCCGCTACCGCAAGAGCAGCAGGTACGCAAAGGACGGCGTCCGGTCGGTGGTCTGCGCCCGCTGCGGCAGGGTCGGTGAGCGCGGCAGCACCCAGATCGATGCAAAGGCCAGATGGAACGCAAAGCGGTACAAGTATGGCCCGCTGAAGGAGGGAAAAGAATGAGCGCTACACCGATCGCAATCAGCATGGGCGGCAGCCGGACAGCGGCTGAGTGGGAACTGCATGAGCTGGGCTGGGAGGGTTTCACCACCACCCTCGCAGACCGGATGAAGCGCAACTGCGGCACCGAGACCCACACGGAGTACATAGCCCTGCCCAAGAGCAAGCAGGCTGATTTGAAGGACGTGGGCGGTTTCGTGGGCGGCACCCTGCGGAACGGGAGCCGCAAGCGCGGCTGCTGCACCGGGCGCAGCCTGATCACGCTGGATATGGACAACTGCGAACCCGGCAGCACCGCCAAATGGGTGCAGGCCATCAAAGACATGGGCACCGCAGCGGTCTATTCCACCCGGAAACACGACCCGGAGCACCCCCGGCTGCGGGCCGTCTTCCCCACCGACCGCGTGATGCAGCCGGAAGAGTACCAGCCCTGCGCCCGGATGCTGGCACAGATGCTGGACCCCACCATGAAGGTATTTGACCCGACTACCTTCGAGACGGAACGCCTGATGTATTGGCC
>CAKUYO010000151.1 GCA_934716995.1 uncultured Bacteroidales bacterium
GGCCCACTGCGGATGTCTCGCAGTTCTCGATGTAGCTGGTGGCGTTCACGCCGCGCCCGCTGTTGACCTCGTAGGCGTGGCCCGTCGCGAGAAGCCCGGCGCCGCCCTCGGCCATGTCATAGGCCTCGGCCTTGAACACGCAGCGCTTGCCGTCGTCGGCCACCATCTCGGTGACGATGCGGCCCTGCGGGTAAAGCTCCCAGAAGCCCTGAATGCGCTGCGCCACGTCGATGTACTGGCGGCCCTTGATGTTGGTGCGCGTCAGGCGGTCGTTGACCTCTTTGCGGCTACTCATTCGAACCATCCCCCAGCAGCATCGCGTCTAGGCCGCCGATGCGTGCAACGATGGGGGCCACTTGCTGCGGCTTGCAGCCCGTAACCGTGATGCCCATCGGCTTCGCCTTGCACGGCGACACACCGGGAACGACGGCGTCCGTTCCTGCCACGATCACCGTGTCGCCGCATTTCTCGAACAGCTTCGTGAACTCTTCCTTTGGCTTCAGCTCGCAGTCGAACATCCACGGGTATTCCTTGAGGCGCGCCCTGGCTTCGACCACGTACTCCGGCTTGAGCGTCCAATGCTCTTCCATCTGCCCGTTGTCGTTCATGAATGCCTCGAACTCGATAGGGTCGGTAACCTCCCAGCCCGTCTTGTCGACACGGAGCGTTACCTTTCCGACTTCGTCGCCATCGAGCACGACGCCCTTGCGTTCGGTGCCCTCGCCTTTCTTGTAGCCGGTCGACATTTCTTCATAAACCTCGGAGCGAAGCTCGTCGGTCTTCTTTTTGACCATATTCTGCAGCGCGGTCAGCACGCCCAACTGCTGGACCTTCGTCATGCTCTTTTCCGCCATGTCGGATCTCCTTCCTCGTATATCTGCACCAGAATGTGCGGGTTACTCTTGTCGTGCCCATAGCCGTCGTCGGTATCGAGCAGGTAACGTTGCGAGTCGTCCTTGATAATCCCGGCCTTCTTCAGGCCGTCGAGCACGAACTTGATTCCGCTGCGCACGTTGTCCCAATCGCGGCGGGCGTTCGGCTCGAACCACACAACGCGCACCATGAACCGCTTCACGGGGCGTACGCCCGCCTCCTTGGCCGCCCAGGCCACGCGGTGGTCGAGCTCCCTCTTCAGCGCGGCCCGCTGCCTCGGGTTCCTGATGCGCAGGTAGTCGTTCAGGCTCGGGAAGCGCCCGGGCACCTCGAAGCTCTGCATCAGGCCCCCAGGGCCAGCAACAGGAAGCCCAGGGCCATCATCGCGCCGCCGAGCAGCGCCAGGGCCTCCTCTCGCGGGTCTTCCAGGCTCGCAAGCAACTCGCGGAAGCCCAGGGCCTCGGCCGCGAATCGCAGGTCTTCGCGCAACGTGGTAGAATCCGATGCGCTTTCATAAGCCGCGCCCGCTGGGGTCCAATCCGAGGGCGCGTTATTCGTCTTCATGGCTTTTCTCCTTCCTGTGACACGCCGCGTAATGTGTGCGGCATGGTTAAAGTTCCGAAACATATCAGCGACAAACAGTTCGAGGCGGAAGAGGCCCGCAAGGACCGCCGCGCCCAATACTTCCTCGGCGCATGCACCTTGCTTGGTCCGATGCTGCCGACGCTATTGCCGCTGCTTCTTGATTTCTTGAAGCAGGCTTTGCAATAGCCTGCGAATCGCTTTAAGGTCGATGCAGACAATCGCCGTGCAGCAGAGCGCCATCACTGCAAACTGCAAAGCTTCCATTTCTCCACCTCCCAAAAAAGTTCGAAAAACTTCGGGCTTCTGACCTGCGTTTTTTCAAGTTGCTTTTCAACTTCACAGGTCCTCCATGCGCCTGCGCTTGCGCTGGTCGGCCTTTCGGCGGCGCCATCTCTCGCGCTTCGCCTCGGCCACGGCCTCGCGGTACTCGGGGTCGCCCTCCGATTTGGCGACTTCCCTCATGGCCTCGCTGCGCTGCTTCACGGCGGGCACGAAGCTTCGCTCGTGGCACAGGTCGCACAGGCCCGTGGTCTGCCGCAGCCTGGCGACCCTTCGGCCGCACTGCGGGCACGTCTGCGCCGGGTACAGCGAAACGCCTATGCGGCTCGCCCGAACCTGCACCGCCGCCACCGTGCGCGCGACCTTGCACCGGCGGGCGATGAGCTGCTGGCAATACTTCGCGCCACGGTCGCCGAACTCTCGCAAGATTTGGTCTTCCCTGCGGCTCCACGGCTTCACAGCGCGGCCCCCATCATTCGTACGCGGTTGATGTACCAGCGCTTGCCCTGCTTGTAGGCGGGCAGGTCACCGCGCTCGCACATGCGGCGGATGCACGCCTCGCTGCCGCCCGTGATGTCGGCCAACTCGCGCGGGGTCACGTGCGCCGGGAATCCGTCGCTCACGAGCTTTCGGTTCGGTGAGAATTCCATGCTTTGCTCCTTCCTCTTCGGCACTTGGCGGCATTCTGCGCCCCGGACGGTTGCGGCCCGATGACCGCCGCCGCACGGGTCTTGACCAAAACCCGCCGCCGCGTTGACGCCAGGGTAAACGGCGGGTCACAGCACGGTTACGCGTTCAGCGCGTTGGTGACGTGCTTGATGAAGCCCTTGGCGCTCATGGTTGGTTTCCTTCCTGGTTGGTTGATTACAGAGCCTTCGAAACGTCGCGCATCAGCGCGGCCTTGCCCTTGACCACCAGCGCATCGTCGATTTGCTTGATGGCGGCGATGAAGTACTCGCGGGCGTCTTCAAGCTCGTCGGCGGCCAATGCCCGGAACGCGGCGTTGGCGGAGTCGATCGCGCGGGAACGCTTCTCCTTTGCCAGCTCGTCGAAGTGCTCGATGTGGATTCGTGCTTGCTCGGGGGTCATGGTGGGTTCCTTCCTGTCTTGTTTAAGCGTACATCTTAGTTAAAAAAAGAACGAACGTATCTGTCGAGGAACAATCTTCCCGACGGGCCTACGTTGTTGTAATAGACGCGTAGGCGGTCGCGCGTGAAGTACTTGTCCGGGTCTTGCTCGTAACGGCAAAGTGTCGTGACTGAAACGCCCATCAGTTGCGCGAAGTCATTGAGTGTTTTTAGCTCACTTTTGCGCGCCTTCGTGACCAAGCTTTCGGCCATTGCTTTCACCTCCTCCGTTTCATTGTTTATATTTTAAAACGTACATTTTAAAAAGTAAACAGTTAGGTTTAAAATATCTTTAACTTTTTTCCTCCGTTTTGTTTAATCT
>CAKUYO010000152.1 GCA_934716995.1 uncultured Bacteroidales bacterium
TTCCCTCAACGTAGCCGCCGCCAGCGCCGTGGCCTTCTGGCAGCTCGGCCGCTTGTAAGTCCCCGCTTGCGCTCTCCGAAATTGCTTGACAAACGCCCCAAAACGCGGTACACTATCAGCGTCATCATCGTGGGCCTATAGCTCAGTTGGGAGAGCGTTCGGTTCGCATCCGAGAGGTCAAGGGTTCGAATCCCTCTAGGTCCATAAAAAACAAAACGTCCTGCCGTATCCCGGCAGGGCGTTTTGCTTTTTTATGCTGACCTAGAGAGGATTCGAAGAAGGGCGGCCAGCCGCAGCTGGCAAGCAAAGCCCTAGTAGGGCTTTGCTTAGCCCGCGGGTCCCAACCAGTAGGAATGTCTACCGGGGATGCTCACGCATCGTTTTGTACGATGCGGCGTTTTCATGCGGTCTGCCCGGTGTGGGGCAGAGTGGTCATCCGGTCGTCAGCCGCCTGCCAGCTTGCGGTAGGCGTTCAGCACCTGATAGGCCGGGATGCTGCTGCCCGGGGCAAATTTGCCGTTCAGGCGGCGCTTCATCAGGCCCTGCTCCACGCACCACTGGGCTGCCTTGGCGGTATCCGGGTCTGCCACGTCTGCAAAGGCCGGGGCCTCGGCAGGCTCGGGACGGCCTGCGGTGTTCCACAGCAGCAGCGCGGTCTGGGCGCGGTTTTCGGGTGCAGCCACGCCTTCCGGCAGCAGGGCTTGCAGCTTCTGGCCGGAAACATAGTTGTACACGCCGTAGCCCACAACGCCAGCCGCCGCTGCGCCTACTGCCGCCACGATGACGATTGCACCGCCGCCGTCACCGCCGCCAGTAGAGCCGCCGGGGGTAGAGCCGCCGGAGGGAGGCGTTACAGGGGGAACGGTGCCGGTCTCGGTCACCCGCAGGGTAAACACGGCGCTCCGGCTAAAGCCGCAGTCGTAGGTGTAGGTCACCTGACTGACGCCCTTGTCTACGGTGAGGATGCTGGTGCCGCTCTTTACGGAACCGCCGTTCCACTGCTGCACCTTTTCGGGCTTGAAGTTCCCCGGCAGCTTGCTCAGGTCAAAGGTGCGGTCGGTGCGGTCGATGGTAATGTCGTATACGTTTCCGTCTGCCTTGAAATCTGTGTCCTTTATAGAAGAGGTAAGTTCCAGACTTGTCAGGTGGTTCCCGCTGCAATCAAGCTCAGTCAATGCGGTGTTTTTGCTCAGGTCCAGTTCGGTGAGCTGGTTGTCGAAGCAGAGCAGCATCTCCAGCTTGGGATTTCTGGACACATCCAGCTCGGTCAGACTGTTCGAGCCGCATCCCAGCCATACCAGATCGCTATTCTTGCTCACATCCAGCTTTGTGAACTGATTGTTATAGCACCATAGTTTGCTCAGCTTGCGATTATGGGTCACGTCCAGCTCGGTCAGATGGTTTGAGCCGCAATGCAGATATTCCAGTCCGGTATTCTCGGTCACCTTCAGATACTCCAGCTGATTGGTGTTTACATCCAGATATTTCAGCTTTTTGTTTTTGGTCACATCCAGATATTTCAGACCGACCGATACGCCTTCCAGCTTTTCGAGATTCTCAAAGTACTCGATTCCCTTCAGGTCTTTAATACCCTGCGGAAGAATGAGCTCTTGGAGCTGGTTACGCTGCTGCTCGGTAAGAGTGTCGTTGCCATCTGCGATTTTCCATTTGACCCGATCTCTGAAAACGGCATCCGGGAAGTTGGAAGCGTTAATGAAAATGGTGCCATCCGGGACGACCTTCACGTTCAGGGTAAAGTATCTGTCGAAACCCTTGCCGCAATCGTAGATGTAGGTCACTTGGTTCACGCCCGCGTTCACCCTCAGGGTTTTGCCGCTCACGGTGCCGCCGTTCCAGTTTCTGGCCTTGGTCACGTCAAATTTACCGGGGAGGGTGCTCAGGTCAAAGGTGCGGGAGGTCTCTTCAATATTGATGTCGATCATGTTGTTGCTTGCATCCAGTGACGTAACAGCCGTTTGGCTCACATCCAGACTAGACAGTTGGTTTTGGTTGCACAACAGCTCCTCCAATGCCATATTCTTGCTCACATCCAGACTGGTCAGCTGGTTGCTGTAGCACTTCAAACGCTTCAATCCTGTATTCTTGCTCACATCCAGACTGGTCAGCTGGAGACTAGACAGTTGGTTATGGTTGCACAACAGCTCCTCCAATGCCGTATTCTTGCTCACATCCAGACTGGTCAGCTGGTTGCTGTAGCACTGCAAAAGCTTCAATTTTGTATTCTGGCTCACATCCAGTTCCGTCAGCTGGTTTTCGTAGCAATACAGCTCCTTCAATGCTGCGTCCTGGCGCACATCCAGACTGGTCAGCTTGTTGTCGTCGCAGGACAAAAACTCCAATGCTGTGTTCTTGCTCACATCCAGTTTCGTCAGCTGGTTTCCGTAGCAATACAGTTTCTTCAATGCCGGATTCTGGCTTACATTCAGGCTGGTCAGCTGGTTGCTGGAACAATCCAGAGTTACCAATTCCGTATTCTTGCTCACATCCAGTTTCGTCAGCTGGTTTCCGTAGCAATACAGTTCCTTCAATGCCGGATTCTGGCTTACATTCAGGCTGGTCAGCGGGTTGACCATGCAAGATAGCTTCACCAATGCCGGATTCTGGCTCACATCCAGTTTCGTCAGCTGGTTGTTGTAGCAATACAGACTCTGCAATGCTGCGTTCTGGCGCACATTCAGTTCCGTCAGTTGGTTTTGGCTGCAGGACAAATACTCCAATGCTGTGTTCTCGTGTACATCCAGACTAGTCAGCTGGTTGTTGCTGCAAATCAGGCTCTTCAGGTTGGGGAAGTAGCTTATGCCTTCCAAGGTTGTAATGCCCTTGTTACTGACATTGATTTCCGTGACATCTTTCCGTTCGGCTGTACTCAGAAACGTATCGTCGTCTGTGTCAAACTTTTTGAGATATTCCCGGAACGCTTCGTCCGGGAAGCATTTGTCGTTCAGGGGAACGTAACTTTCAGCTGCCGCAAAGGGGCTGATGGGCAGGAAGGTGAATACCATAGCCAGCGTCAAAAGGGCACTGACAAGGCGCGTTCGGGTTGAGAATCGTTGTTTCATGGGGTGCTCCTTTCTGTTTATGGGGTGTATTGCTGCAGGGCGTTTTTCTGGGCGGCGGCGGTAAGGTCGTCCAGAGCGCTCATCACGTCCCGGTAGTTTGGGGGA
>CAKUYO010000153.1 GCA_934716995.1 uncultured Bacteroidales bacterium
CCTTTTCAGTTACGAACGTGTCACACTTTTTCCCGCACCTACCTTGTGGGCAAGGAGCGTGTTGCCGCCGTAAAGGATATGGGCGATGGCGTTGACTTGGTGGGGTCTTAGCGTAATCTCTGGGCTGATGCCGCCAAAGGTGATATGCCGCCCGTCATACTCACGGGGTCTTTTGCTGTTAAAGGTGTCGTTGTAATAGCGGACAAGGCGGTTTCTGCGTTCTGGGTCTTTCCAAATCCAATCCTGAAACGCTTGCTTGATGGCTTCCTGCTTTGCCTGTGCCGCCGTGGTTTCCTTGTGGTTAAACACCGCTTTTTTGTTGCCGTTCTCGTCATAAACATAGTCGAAAATGCGGGTGTCCTTTAGGTTTAGGGTGTCCTCAATGATACGGTAGGCACTCGCCCTTTTCGTGCCGTAGGTGCTGTCCGCCTTGACATTCCCATAGTCGGAAGTCTTGTTCTCGATAAACCAGTCGCCGTTATATGGGGTGTACCGTACCTTGATACGCCCTGCGGCGTGGCTCGACGGCGTTAAAAGCTCCATCACGAACTGCTGAATATCGGACTCTGGTATCCAAACCGTACCCAGACGGACGGCAATTTCCGCCGCACTCAAATCCTTTGGTATGACCTGCTTTAGAGCTTCCACATTAAGGGTTAAGGCAGGGTCGGACTTCGCCGCTATCTGTGCAACTTTCAGTTTCTCCCGCACATCGCCAGAGAGGTATTCGTCTGCGGCGACATACCGTGCAGGCTCGGTGTTCGGCACACGGAAGATAACGCCCTGCAATTCCGTGACGATTTCCTCCTGCGTTCTGCCCGTGAGCTTTGCCATATAGTCAAGGTCAACACGGGCTTTTTCCCCGATGGAGAGTGCAAGGGCTTCGCTCGCCGTTTCCACGGAAGTGATTTCACGGTGGGGCTTTATCGTCCGCTTGGTGAACATATCCGCCTTGCGTTTGAAATTGCCCTCGTCATCAAGCACCTCCAGAGAACACAAAAGGAAGTAGCTCTCATCGGCGGCAAAGGCAAGGTAATTCCCTCGGTTGTTGATTAGACCGTATTTCTCGGTGAACGCATCGTAGAGCCGATTAAGGTTTTCCTGCTCGGTCTTTATCATTTCTTCGGGATAGTCGTTGGTCTGGTACTCGATAAGGCTGCGTACACTGTCCCGTATTTCAAGCAGCCCTTTGACACGGTTTTCCGCCGTCATAGACAGCACGGCGGGGGTCATGCGGTCATTTTCTCGGAAGTAAATCTGACCGTTTACCAGAGTGTAAGAGAAGTTCCGCACATTGGGGTCGGCGGGGATGGAGTTGTCCTGCTCATCGGAAATCTGGTCGATTTCGCTTTCGTACTCTGGTATCTCGCCGTTTATCCGCTGCATGGCTTCGTGGAGCAGCTCGGAAAGGGGTCTTTCCTTATCCGCTTTGCAGGCAGGCTCTAACTTCCCGAAGCGGGTGCTTTCGTTTACCATACGCCCAAGCACCATTTCGGGGTGCTGCACAAAATAGCTGTTCATGGTGATGCCGTTCTCGTCCGTATCAAGATAAATCCAGTCTGGCTCGGCATCTATCACTCGGTCACGCTTCTGTAAAATCAGAATATCGCTTGTGACCTCCGTGCCGGCATTGGCACGGAAAGTGTTGTCGGGAAGTCTTACCGCACCCAAAAGCTCGGCTCTCTGGGCGATATACCGCCGCACCTCTGGGCTTACCTTATCCATCGTACCCTTGGAAGTGACGAACATCACCACGCCGCCCGTGCGTACCTTATCCAGAGCCTTTGCGAAAAAGTAATCGTGAATAAGGAATTTCTGGGCGTTGTAGCGGCTGTCATCTACCTTAAATTCCCCAAACGGCACATTGCCAAGCACCACATCAAAGTGGCTGTCTGGAAGCTTCGTGTCCTCAAAACCCTCCACGGCAATTTTCGCTTTCTGGTAGAGCTGCTTTGCGATTTCGCCTGTCAGCGGGTCGATTTCCACGCCGTGGAGCTTAGAGCCTGCCATACTTTCGGGCAGAAGCCCGAAGAAATTGCCCGTTCCGCAGGACGGCTCTAAAATATTGCCCTGCGAAAAGCCCAGACGGTCAAGGGCTTCGTACATTGCCTTGATGACAACGGGCGGGGTATAGAACGCCGTCAAGGTGGATTCCTTTGCCGCACGGTATTCCTCTGGGGACAGGCTCGCATACAGCTCCTTAAATTCCTCCGCCCATGCTGCGTTGTTCTCGTCAAACGCCATAGACAGACCGCCCCATCCCACATACTTTGCAAGGGTTTCCTGTTCTTCGGGCGTGGCAAGGCGGTTTTCAAGCTGAAGCTCGTGCAGGAGATTGACCGCCGCCATGTTGTTCCTAAACTTTTCCTTTGCACCGCCAACACCAAGAGCGTCATCGGTAATATGGTAATTACGGCGGTTATCGGCGTAGGCAGGGACAGGGGGCTTTGCGGGAGCTGCTGTTTTTTCTTCGGGTAGTAACTCCTTTTCTTCCTGCTCCAAGAGCCTGCGGACATAGCCGATTTTCTCCACTCGGTTGATGGGAAAGCCCACATTGTTCTGGAAAGTGATGTCACGCATGGAAACATCGCCACTGATTTCACCGATGCTCTCAATGAGGTAACGGCGTTTGTCGATGGTGATTTCCTTGCCGATAAGGTCGGCGTTGTCCTGCTTTTCTTCGGCTTCACGCTCGGCGTCCTTTGCCGCAAACAGCTTCATGATATGCTCGGCACTATTCAAGGTGTCGGCGTATTCCTGTGCTTCTTCCTCGGTTTCAAAGGTCTGGTAAATGCCGTCCACATCGTAATACTGCCCATCCCGTCCCTCTGGAACGGTGTTGTCCCTTATGATGAACGGGTCGGCAAAGGCATCGGAAGTCTGCTCTACGGTGTAATGGGGAGCTTGCTTTTCTTCTTCCATCTCCACGGCTGTGGGACGGTGGGCGTATAGGACTTTTTCTGCTTCTTCAAAGGTATCAAAGCCGCCCGCCGTGGAAGCAAAGCTGCCAGTTTCCTCATCATAGCCGTAGTAGTTGAAATACTTTCCGTTGGAAGCCTGCACAATGGAAATGCTTTCCGTATCGGATTGATAACGGGCAATGACCTCTGGCTGCGGAGTAGATGTTATCTCCTTGCTCTCGGCTTTCCTGTTCCAGTC
>CAKUYO010000154.1 GCA_934716995.1 uncultured Bacteroidales bacterium
ATATTAGGGATTTCATTCGATTTTGTTCGGAAAACGATGAAATCCCTTCTGATTATATGCTTTGTAAATTCCTGATGATTTCTCCCTCAACGCTGGAAAGGTTTAAGAGAGGGGAAGAGGCGGGGGACACATATAAGGGATTCGATGCACCACTAAAAAGGCTGCAGCAATTCCGGGAGCACCGGCTGCTGACGATGCTTGAGCACGATCCCAAAGCCGGCACGGCTGCAATATTCCAGCTCAAGCAAACCAAAAACGGCGGCTATACCGATAGCCCAATTAATACAGGAGATCAGGGCGCAACTATTACTCTGAAGATTCAGGGTGTGGGTGGCGCGGATGCGTTTAAGTAGCACAGATATATATATGTATCTGTGCTTCTCTGCTATTATGGCATAGACAACCCATTGATATATAAGGGTTTCTCAGTAGTTTGACAGGGATTTGACAGGCTATCACACACCAGCACAGCAGGCACACCACCACCAGCACGGGCACGGGCCTGGGCCTGGGGGGGTGGGGGCCGGGGGGCGCGTGGCCCCGCGCGGGGCGGGGGTGTGTGCAGCCCTACTATATAGGGGGGTACCCCTACCACCCCCCTACCAAACAGTGAGGGTGTGGCGGAAAAAGGGCGGCTCCTCTGGCGGCCGGCCCCTGTATAGACTACACACACTCTTGAGAGCAACCCTCCAAACATACCTCTCACGAAAACCATACCCAAGAAAAACAGGGGGCACCATTTCAGAAAAGCCACTCTGAAATATAGAACAGGGAACTCGACACATATACAGATTATAAACAACTATACCTAGTGTAAGGTTACGGACACGATATGGCATGTTGTGTTTGGAGGTTCAATTCCTCTACTGGGTACCAAGTGCCAACTCGACGGAGTTGGCAGAAATACAGAACAGAAAGGAAGTGAAATTCGCTTCCATTCTTATCTCTGTTTTTCAGCTGTCTGCTATATGCGAGCGTGGTTTGCTATTCGGTTTGGGCACACTCTTGGATAGCAGGTACAAAGCCATGCCACGACCAGAAGCAGGCTGACAGCCCGGAAAGACGGGCCATTTGCTGGGCTTTAGGGCATGACCTAGAGTTTGGCTCCTTTCGGTGCGGTCTTTTCATTGGTTTCTACCGCCCTCCTATGTGATAAGATGTGGCCCGTAAAGAGCAGCTCTCTTTGGGAGAAGAGCGCCAGTGCAATTCTGGTAGGGCATTTATATGCGGGGATACTCAAGTCTGGTTGAAGAGGGCGCACTTGAAATGCGCTAGGGGCTAAGGCCTGCGGGGGTTCAAATCCTCCTCCTCGCGCCGAATAAGAAAGGGGGATGCTCTACTTGGTTTTTCTTGATGCAAAGACGATAGCTGCTATTGAGGCGGCGCTTTCCAGGGGGGACCGAGTAGAGGTCATTCCCGGAAAGAACAACAGCGTCAAAGTGGTGCAGACACACAGAAGGATTGTCTATACCGCAGGAAGTAAATAACCCTACTCTAAGTGGTGAGTAGGATGGGCCGAATGGGGTCAGTTACCTAGAAAGAAGTTTCTAGGTGGCTGGCCCTTTTTTTGTTGCCTGAAATGGGGTGAGTTCGTGGCAAAGAGAAGAATGTACCGGGGACAGGGGAAGAAGGAAATCGTCTGGGACCCTGGGGAAGCGAATGCAAAGCAGAAGCTTTTCTACATGTCACGAACGACTTACACCGCTTATGGCGGTGCTAAGGGCGGTGGTAAGACCCACTCCGTGCGAATCAAAGCTGTCGGCGGCGCTTTTACGAATCCGGGAATCAGGATTCTGATTATGCGCCGGACGTACCCGGAACTGGAAGAGAACCACATTCGACCCATCGTGAAGATGGTTCCGCGTGAGGCGGCTTCTTATAACGCTACAACGCACCTTATGACCTTCCACAACGGTTCGACCATCAAGTTCGGTCACTGGGCCGGGGACGCTTCGGAGGACGAATACAACGGCCTGGAATACGACTGGATCTTCATTGACGAGGCGACGCAGTTTTCTGAGAGAGCATTCAACTTCCTGGGCGGCTGCTTGCGTGGTGTCAACGAGTTTCCAAAGCGGATGTACCTGACCTGTAACCCCGGCGGTGTCGGGCACAGATGGGTGAAGCGGCTCTTCATTGACCGGGACTTCAAGCTCAACTCGGACAACCCGGAAGAGAATGAGAACCCGGATGATTACAGTTTCATCCCTGCCACGGTGGAAGACAACTATCACCTGATGGCTTCTTCCCCTGGCTATGTGCGGATGTTGGCAAATATGCCGGAAGACAAGCGAAAGGCTTACCGCTATGGCGATTGGAACGCAATCGGCGGCAACTACTTCCCGGAGTTTTCCGTTGCTACCCATGTGGTCAAGCCCTTCAAGATTCCGGACCATTGGCAGAGATACCGGAGCTTCGACTACGGCCTTGACATGTTCGCGTGTTACTGGTGGGCGGTGGATGAGGATGGACGTTCCTGGTGCTACCGGGAGTTCACCCATAAGGGCCTGATCGTCAAGGAAGCGGCGGACAAAATACATGAGCTGACCCTTCCAGGTGAGCATATCGCTGCCACCTATGCGCCGCCGGATATGTGGAGCAGGCAGAAGGACACCGGCAAGACCATGGCAGAAGTATTCATGCTGAACCAAGTGGGCCTTATCAAAGCGGACAACAACCGCGTGCAGGGCCACATGATGATGAAGGAAGCCATGGCTCCCTATCCTCTGCGTGACCCGCATGTACAGGCCATGTTCCGCCGGGACGATGGTACCGTCCCCGACAAGCTGCCCGGACTGCTGTTCTTCGACACCTGCAAGGGTGCTATCGGGGATATCCAGGACATTCAGGCGGATGAAAAGAACCCGAACGACTGCGCCAAAGACCCCCACGAAGTGACCCACACTGTCGATGGCGTGCGCTACTACTGCGTAAGTCGTGTTCTTCCGGCAGAAGCCATTCAAGAAAAAGAGCCTGTTTTCTGGGACGACGAAGAGGACGATGCGCCGGAAGACTACGCGGGATACATGACCGGCGGGGAAGTGACTGCTGGGTATCTCGGCGCTGGATAAGGAGGAAACAATGGAGCTGTATTACGTCTGCTTGCTGGTCGTGTTCTTCGCTTTCATGGCAACGGTTTTGAATCTGAGAAAGC
>CAKUYO010000155.1 GCA_934716995.1 uncultured Bacteroidales bacterium
GGTTCCAGTCGATCAAACGCATTCTGGCTTACGCTTTTCACTCTACCTGGAGCATTGCCCTGATCGCGTTTGTCGCCTCACGAATTCTAGTCCGATATGCTCCCGCTTATATTCCCATGATCTGGAGCGCGGGACTACTTCTGGTTCTGTCATTGATCGCCTGGAAAATCATTCATATCATTCTGCTGCGCAAAGCACAATTCTACTCCATTACCGAAAAACGGATCATCAGCCGCGGCGGCTTTTTCGTAACCTATCACAATGAGATCAGAGGCAGGGATATCCGAAGCATCCGGTATACTCAATCACTGCTTCAGCGGTTCTTCAATGCCGGAACCGTAATCATCAGCAGCTCAGCCTCACACAACGATATGATTGTCCTGGCTGACATCAACGCCCCGCAGAAATTTCTCCAACTTGTCAATAAGATCAGGCAGTAAATTGCCTGACGACTTGCGGAATCCAAGGCGCATGTCATAGAAATCACCCTCCGTCTCTTCAAGTTTGCGTCTCATTTCACCCTGGTTTAAATGCTTTCTACACCAAAAGCGAAATAACCTTTCCCAATGCAGCAAGCTACAGCAATACAAATTTTCATTTGAAAAAGTGTTGTTATTATTAATTATTGGTTTGAAATAATGTTGCTTGATGTTATCTTATCTTATGAATATGGGAGAAGCGTATAAATGAAGAGACAAGCAATTGAAAAACTTTACGAGTGGAAGAACTCCGCAGGACGAAAGCCTCTGATCATCCGGGGGGCCCGTCAGGTCGGCAAGACCTGGTTGATGAAAGAATTTGGACGGCTGGCGTTCAAAAATATTGTTTACATCAACTTCGACAGTAATTCGGATATTGCGCAATTGTTTGCCGGCAACCTTGATATTCCGCGTCTGATCTCCGGCCTTGAAATCTTCAGCCGGAACAAAATTGTTCCGCAGGAAACGCTGCTGATTTTTGATGAGGTTCAGGAAGCCCCCAGAGCGCTGACCAGTTTGAAATACTTCTGCGAAGAGGCCTCGGAATACGCGATTGTGGCAGCCGGTTCATTATTGGGCGTGGCCATGCACCAGGGAACCAGTTTCCCGGTCGGGAAAGTGAACTTCCTCGATCTTTATCCCATGAGTTTCACGGAATTCCTCAACGCGACCGGGAATGAACAACTGACCGAACTTCTGCAGAAAGGCGATTGGCAGCTCATTACCGGTTTGAAGGATCGTTTTATCGATCTTTTGCGTTTGTATTATTACATCGGCGGGATGCCGGAGGCGGTCCAGTGTTATTTGGATGAAAAAGATGTTTTCAAGGTGCGGGAAGTTCAAAAGCGCATTCTGGATGCCTATGAACAGGATTTCTCCAAACACGCTCCGGCAAATGTGGTTGCTCGAATCCGCATGGTCTGGCAATCAATTCCTTCCCAACTGGCCAAAGAGAATCGAAACTTCGTCTACGGTTCGCTGCGCAAGGGCGCGCGCGCCAAGGATTTTGAATTGGCGATCCAGTGGCTCAAGGATTGCGGCCTGATCGATCAGGTGATCCGCCTTGCCAAGCCGGCCATTCCGCTTCCGGCATATGCGGATAACGGTTTCAAGATGTTTCTGCTGGATGTCGGGCTTCTGGGGGCCATGAGCGGTCTTGACGCACAATCGTTGTTGAAGGGCAATGAACTGTTCTCCGAATTCAAGGGAGCTCTGACGGAGCAATACGTGGCGCAGCAACTGCGTTCCGAATCGGGATTGACGCCGTTCTATTGGAGTGCCGAAAGAGCAACCGCGGAGGTGGATTTCCTCTTCCAACAGGGAATGGAACTTTACCCTCTGGAAGTAAAAGCCGAGGAAAATCTGAAGGCCAAAAGTCTGAAGGTTTACTTCGATAAATTTCAGCCGCGTCTGGCCATTCGCTCGTCCATGTCCGATTACCGCAGGGAAGACTGGCTTCTGAATTTACCGCTGTACGGACTCAGCCGTCTTATTCAGGAATGCCAGACGTTGCAATAGATCGGTTGCTTCCAATGAGATCAGGCAGTAAATTGCCTGATGACTTCCCGAAAAAATCCTTGCACTAAATCTCAAGTAGTCCGGCATCCCGGACAAACAGCGGCACGTCTGCCTTCATTCGATATCATTACATCACCCAAAGTACGTTATTTTCGTACTTACTATGCATTGATTTTGCAACCTTTCAAGGCGGTTTCCTTTGGAAACCGTATTTTCCACCCGGGCAGGTCCGGCTTGGAAAACATACCGGCCCTGAAGGGGCCTATATGTTTTCCGTGGGGTGGAAGCCGAACCTGGCAATCAAAGAAAGGATTCGTAAAAATGATCACAATCGCAAAAAATCACCCTGAAAACCCACAGGCATTCCTCCCGGACACGGAAATTCCCAATGCCGAGCCGCTGCTTCAGCCCATTTCCGAGATGACCGCTGAAGATATCATGAAGGAAGCTATCCGAAGAGGATTCAAACCGACTTACGGCCTGTTGCTCCATCGCTGGCACTCAACCGATATCAATCGGGCATATCAGTTTCTGGAATCATTTGAACTTGAATCGGAAGAAGTATAATCACGAAAGGCCAGATCATGGGAAATAGCTACGCTTATCAGCAAATTACCGACCGCATCATCGCCATGCTGGAACAGGGAACGATTCCCTGGCGAAAGCCTTGGCGGACCAGACGGCTTCCGCATCAGAATATGCTTTCCAAACGCCCTTACAGCGGGATCAACTACTTTCTTCTTGCCTGTTCCGATTACCATTCTCCGTACTGGCTGACGATGAAGCAGGTCAACGATTGCGGCGGATGCGTCCGGAAAGGAGAAAAAGCGACCCGAATCATTTTCACCAAAATGATCGAGGCTAAAACTTCGGAAACGGATTCCATTACATTGGATGCAGAAGATAAAAACATGGTTCCCATCATCAAGTTTTATAATATCTTCAACCTCGAACAAACCATCGGAGTGGAAGCAGAATATATTCCGGAGGACCCGGAACCCAATCCGGAATTCACTCCTTTGGCGGAAGCGGAGTTGATCGTTTCAAGATATGCCGACCGGCCGCCTGTCGTCTATTGCGGCGACCAGGCCTATTATTCTTTGCGAGATGATCGAATTCAGATCCCGCGGCCTGAAAT
>CAKUYO010000156.1 GCA_934716995.1 uncultured Bacteroidales bacterium
GTTATTTTATCAGCAATTATGTCGAACTTGACCCGGACAGCAATTTGACGGTCGAACTGATGGTCCGGAAATTCCGGGATTTTTCCAAAAGTTGCAAATGGCCGCTTGCCAGTGAGCGAAAAATACAGAGCCGGATCAAGGAGATGATGTTTGAGCTTTACGGCATTATGCAGAGTAAAAATATCAGTTACGCGGGGCGTGCGGTTCGAGGATATGTCGGGTGCCGGTTCGTAAAAAAACATCATGCGTAAGGGTGAAAGAGAAGCGTCTTTTCTGCCTGATTTCATGAAGTCTGGATTCACAAATGCGTTTTTCGTAGTCTTATGAGTTGATTGTTCTTGCAAGGCTCATTTTTTCGCCAAGGATTCCCGGCGACCGCTGTCCGCATTGCGGACGGGTTTATTGCCGTTGAACGATTGATTTTTACGGAAATCCATGATACATTATCGGGTAGGGAGGAATATCATGGAAATTTCGAGCGACCAGATCATTGCCGGATTTCTTCTGACGCTGCTGGCGGGATTGGCGACCGGCATCGGCAGTTGTCTGGCATTTTTTTCCAACCGTTCCGACACGCGGTTTCTGGCGTGTTCGCTCGGATTTTCCGGCGGCGTCATGATTTATATTTCGCTGGTCGAACTGCTGGCCTCCTCTCATGTGACGCTGGGCGGAATTTTCGGGCACCGGCCCGGTTCGCTCCTCGCGACCGCCGCGTTTTTCGGCGGCATCGCCGTCGCCATGCTGATCGACAAACTCGTGCCGAGCTATGAAAACCCCCACGAAGTCCGCAAGGTCGAGGAGATGAATGCGCCGCTTCATCACGACAAACTTGTGCGCAGCGGGACATTGTTCGCTCTCGCCATCGCGATTCACAACTTCCCGGAGGGGATGGCGACCTTCACCGCCGCGCTGACCAATCCGGTCACCGGGATTTCCATCGCATTGGCCATCGCGATTCACAATATTCCGGAGGGAATCACCGTTTCCGTGCCGATCTATCATGCGACCGGAAGCCGCAAACGCGCATTTCTGCTCTCGTTTCTTTCGGGACTTGCCGAACCGCTCGGCGCCTTGGTCGCGTGGCTTTTTCTGATGCCGTTTCTTTCGCCCGCGCTGCTGGCGTGTGTTTTCGCCGCCGTCGCCGGAATCATGGTTTTCATCTCGTTTGACGAACTTCTGCCGCTGGCGGAGGAGTATGGCGAACACCATCTCGCCATTTACGGACTGGTCGGCGGCATGCTGGTCATGGCACTGACGCTCGCGTGGTAATGTACTTAACTTCAGAGGATATCGCTTTTATGGAACAAACGGAATTCCCCTTTCGCAACCCGAAACTGCCAGTCGAAGAACGCGTGGAAGATTTGCTCGGACGCATGACGCTGGAGGAAAAAATCGACCAGCTTATGCAAATTCCGATCGGCGTGGATTGTAATCCCAATAACGTCAGCGATGTAAAAAACTTCCGGCCGACAATCGGTTCGGTGCTCTCTTATTTCGGCGGGCCGTCGAAGAATCCCGGCTCGGCATTCCGATCATCTGGGGATACGATGTGATCCACGGCTGGCGGACGTCGTTCCCGATTCCGCTGGCACAGGCGTGTTCGTGGAATCCGGCGATCACCGAGGCCACCTGCCGGGTCGCGGCCCGAGAGGCGTATGCCGAAGTTGCCGACTGGACTTTTTCGCCCATGGTCGACGTGCCGCACGATCCGCGCTGGGGGCGAGTGATGGAAGGGTACGGCGAAGACCCCTATGCGGCGGGTGTTTTCGGCGCTGCGGCGGTTCGCGGGTATCAGACCGCCGATCCGTCGCAGCCCGGTGCGCTGGTCGCCTGTCTCAAACATTTCGTCGGTTACGCCGCGAGCGAAGCCGGGCACGATTATGCCTATACCGATATTTCCGAACGCACGCTTCATGAAACCTATCTGCCGCCGTTTCAGGCCGGAATCGAAGCCGGAGCCATGACCGTGATGAGCTCCTTCAACGATATCACCGGAACTCCGGCGGTCATCAATCGTTATACGCTGACCGAAGTGTTGCGCAACCGGTGGGGATTCGAGGGGTTCGTGGTTTCCGACTGGGATGGTGTCATTCAACTGAAAAATCAGGGATATTCCGCCGATCCGGCGGAAATGTGCCGCGCCGCGCTTTCCGCCGGGAACGACATGGAAATGACAAGTTCGACCTATCGTTGCATTCCGCAACTGCTGGAATCCGGCAGACTGAGCATCAAAACCGTGGATGAAGCGGTGCGGCGGGTGTTGCGCATCAAGTTTGCAGCGGGGGTTTTTGAACACCCCTACCGCGAGGAGTTGCCGTTGGAATCGTTTTCGCTTCTGCCGGAGTACCGAGAGCTGGCGCGCGAGGCGGCGCGCGCTTCGATGGTGCTCCTGAAGAATGAACGCGAAACGCTTCCGCTGACCAGAGCGCCCCGGAGCATCGCGCTGATCGGTCCGGCGATCGCCGACCGCGCCGCCGCCGCCGGGGCATGGCGCGGTTGCGCCAGCGAAGCGACGATTCCGACACTGCTTGAGGTGTTGCCCGGATATTTCCCGCAGAGCGAAATCCATTACGCGGCCGGATGCGATTATGAATCCGATTCGGACGCCGGTTTCGCCGAGGCCGTCGCCGCGGCGGAGAAGGCGGATGTGGCGATTGTCGCCATCGGGGAGGGGTTCGACCGTTCCGGCGAAAACCGCAGTTACGCCGATATCGCGCTGCCGGGACGGCAGGCCGAACTTCTCCGCCGGATCGCGGCACTCGGCAAGCCGGTCATTCTGCTGGTGACGAGCGGCCGGCCGATTCTTTATCCCGAACTCGAACCCCATGCGGATGCGATTTTGCACATCTGGGAGTGCGGATACGGCGCGGCGGCGGGCTGCTGCGACATTCTCAGCGGCGCTTACAACCCGAGCGGCCGTCTGGCGATCACATTCCCGCGCAGCGTCGGGCAGATACCGATTTATTACAATCGGCACCATCGCGCCCGGCGGGAAGACGACCTCAGCGGCGGCGCGATTATGATGTATGTCCTCGACACCAACCGCAAGTTCGCGAAGGGATTCTCATGGTTCACCGTTGACGACTTCATGGACAAGGACGGATGGTATCTCGGTTCAGAAG
>CAKUYO010000157.1 GCA_934716995.1 uncultured Bacteroidales bacterium
ACGGCTGACCAAATACGGGATTGCATCATCGGGATCATATACCTCTGCATTATAGCTATACTCAAACTTTACGCGAACAGGGAACTCCTGATAAGCACCGGCATTGATCATGACAACAACGTCATCATCCTTCTTCTTGGTCTTACCAACAGTCTCTACTTCTACCTTGAAGTTCTCATCCCACAGAGATACATTATGCGCAGCAGCCAGAACCAGAGCCAGGTTACAATGCATCACGACAACCTCTGCATCCTCCTGAACCTTCTTCTTACCATCCTTGATACAAATAGCCAGTTGATCACGATTATCCCGCTCAATCTCATACATAGGAATTGTCATTGTCTCAAAAGAGATCACCTTATCTAGATCACCTACGAACATGTATCCATTGAACACATTCAGTGCAGGATGAGGAACAATACGACCATTCCCATTCACAGCATTGCCCACAGTGCTGGTAGCCAGCTCCGGAGCAAAATATACTTTAACCTGAATCTGACCATTACAATAGCTGACAAGATTCATATGCAGATACCCCAGCTCAGCCAGAGTATACTTACCATTCTTTTTAATAATACGGTCCATCAGATCCGTAATTGTCTGCTTCAACAGATGACCTCCAGGGCATCCAGCAGGTTGATACGTAAGTCGATTGATCGGCTTACCCTCTTCATTCATAATTGTCTGATTAATCATCGTGGAATTTTCCATGTTTGCAGTATCCTCCTTCTTGTTCAGAATCTTGCTGTTGTCGATGATCATTTTTCATTTCCTCCTTAATTTAATTACTCTTTCGAGTTATTTCTTTCTTGATCACTATATGTATAATATATATCTGAAAACAAATTGAGAAAAGAAGGGAGCCCAGGGTTAACCCCCTGGACTCTCCGTTCTTGATAACAAGATATCAGTTATAATAAAGTCATTATAACTCGTCCAATAGAAGTTAATACTTCTTTTGGAACAGTAATCTTATCTGAATAGATAGAAGCATCATATGCAGCCTGGAAATTAAATTGTGGATCACGTGTAGTTACCCAAGATAAATACTGTTGATACACATTAATCATCACAGACCGCAAATCGATTAATTGCTTCTTCAAGTCCGCCTTTACTGTAGTGTTCTGTTTGGTTGTAGAAATTAAATAGTATTTATTAATCAAATTAATCATATAATGAATACGACATAATTGATCAATAACTCCTTGTTTATTTCCAGCCTTCATATTCACTTTCAGTAATTGATTTGCTTCTCGGAAATATTTATCCAATTGATCAACTTCTCGACGATGAAAGATAATATTACCATCTTTATCAAGTTTGATCTTAAAGCCATGTAAATACTTCTTGAAATTCTGATAAGCAGATTCATCCATAGTAGCCATCTGATAATTGAAAATTGCTTCACCCAATGGATCATATGGATTTAAATCTAATACTGCAGACTCGGTTACAGGAATATTTGTGCTCTGAACTGCCCTCTGTTGGGCTCTCCGAATACTTTCAATTCGTAGAAGCTTCTTTGTAACCTTATCTACGAGTATCTGGTCATACTCTTTGATTAAACCGCTTGTAACGTACAAAGCGAAGTTTGTATACAAGAAATCTTCAGGTCTAATCAAAGAAGGTTCACGTATCATTGGCTTCTGTCCAGGTTCAGTACCAGCATTAATAATATCTGCAACAAAGCGACTACAGAACCAACGCTGCTCCGGATTATCTGCAATACCAAAGAAGTTCTTGAATAATCCAGCAAAGTCATATCTGAATTTTGTTTTATTCTTGACAAAATACTCTAGACGTTTCTTCATAGCAGCGAGCTGACTAGCAGTTACAGGAATACAATATAATGCATAGGTAACATCTTCATTTGTATAGGGAGGATTATGAATACTCTCCTTCACAAATGAACCATTAGACAATTCAGTCAGTTTTGTCTTTCGTCCAAAAGAATACATATTCTTTAAACTGGAATCAAAACTGATTGTACAATGAGAGAAATGAGAACCAGTTGCCTTCTTAATTGCATTCGCAAGAAGTGTACCAGTATGAACACAAAGAACATAAACAGGATATAAAGTTCGATCATCGGTAGATTCATTAATTGGATCAAAGAATTTAACTTTATCCAACAATTCAAACTTATATCCAGTTTCATTTACAAAATCACCATTGGATACACCAGGAGTACTATCAAAGAAATTACGTGATCCATCATTGTATGGAATATCAGAAATATCAACTTCCTCATTCTTTTTATTGAACTTAGCTTTGAATTCTTCTCTCTTCCGTTCTTGCTCACGCTTCTTTGCATACTTCTTCTTAGCTTTACGAGCTTTAGCTAACTGCTTATCCTTCTGCTTCTTTTTAAATTGTTCTTTACGTTCTTTTTCTGCTTTCTCTCGTTCTTCTCGATATTTAATCTCTTCTTCAGTTTCATGACCAACCGCACGAATACCATACTTCTTAGATATTACATCTTGTTGATCTCGATCAATTCCTTGAAGCTGATAAGCATCTTCATTAATTATATTATCAATATTAACTCGTGCGATACGCTCACCACAATCGATACCTAATCCAGGAAGATACTGATTATTATTAGTTTCATAAATCATAACATCAGATGTTAGATCATTAATACTAGTATATTCTTTAATATCTTTAATACACTCATCGATGGTGTTAAATTTCATTCCACGAATAATTGGATTATCATAAGTGATACTAAGACAATAGAGTGGATTAGGACCTATCGCTTGAACAGGATGAATCCAATAATATCCATTCTCTGGAATAGAATTAAAATAGATTTTATCAACTGCTTTAAATATTTCTTTTGCAGTATTTAAGAAATAAATATATTCATCAAATAGATCAATTATTATATCAACTTCTGGGACATCTGTAATCTCAGAAATCAACTGAGGATTCGATGGATTATCATTTTTCCCCAATACTGATATTGGTTTAGTGGTATAGAATTTTAGATATCCAAAGTTATGATGAGATTTATTTAAATCGCTATTCTTTTTATAC
>CAKUYO010000158.1 GCA_934716995.1 uncultured Bacteroidales bacterium
CTCCAAAATGGCCCAAATACCGGGTCTGATGGCAGCGACTCAGCCGCCGTTCGCTATGTGGATCACATTCAGAGTGCTTTTGATATTTTGGCTGATTCTCTTGGGAAAGACACAAAAGAGATGACAATCTCCGATGTGATGGGCTTAACACGAAATGGTGTCGAACTCACTGATGAACAAGCTTCTGCGTTGGATACTTTAACTGCTGCTGCTAATAAATATGGCACAACAATTCAAGGCGTTGCTCAAGCAGGCGAAGAAAATGGCATGTTTGGCAATATCGAAAATGCTGTAAATGGTGTTGCTAAAGCTGTTCAGCAAATGGAAACTATTTCTCAGAACATCGATAATATCCAATCTGCGTATAAAACCTGCACGACAGCCATGGAAGAGTATAACAAATATGGTTATATGAGCGCTGATGCACTTCAGGGTTTACTCTCCATGAACGATGAATATCTTGCGTGTTTGGATGTCGTTGACGGAAAGCTCCAAATCAACAACGAGCGTTATGCTGATTTAATTGCTGCTCAGTATACAGAAGCAGAAGCAACGGCTATTGAACAGGCCATGCATGAACTTGAGGCATTGCAGGCGGATGAGACCAAAGAGAAAACAGAAGATCTAACTACAGCAACAGAAGACCAACAAACTGCTCTTGAAAATGCCGTACCCGCAATTCAGAATGCTACTACAGCAACTGGACAACTTGCCATCGCACTTGCTACAGCTAATAGTGAGGCTGAAGGCGATGCAGATATGCAGGCCAAAATCGACACGATTACAAATGCATTGAATACTCGCCTTACAGCTATTCATACCAATATGCAGGCTGCAATTAAAGGTGGTAAGGATCTTAAAAATCAACTTAATGGATTTGATAAGAGCAGCAAGAATAGTGGTAAAACTAGTTCTAAATCCGTAACTGATGTGGCTTCTGCTTTCGATACGTTGACTAAGGCCATGAAGGAATATAACCAGTATAGCTATATCAGTGCAGATACTATGAAATCTCTCATGACTCTTGAGGATAAGTTTACCTCTTGTTTAGTCCAAAATGGCGATAAGCTGGAAATCAATGCAAATGAATTCCGTAAACTCGTTGAAACTCAGCTAAAAGAAGAAGAGGCTAGTGGAAAAGCCTCTAAATCTGCTGACGAGTTAAAACGCATGCTCTCTTATCTGGATAAAAACGTCCACTCGTCTACTATTTCGTTTGAACAACTCATCAATGTTATTAAGGGCTATGGTGCTGCACTTGACGAAGCAAAAGAACGAACCGACGATTTCAAGTCTTTGTGGGATAATGGTAAAACTGTTGCCGCAAGTCTTGAAAAAAGCACGACTGGAGTTCTTGATTATGACGGCACAGAAGCACAGTCTTCTGCATTACAGACCATTCAGAAATATAGTAAGTATGATCCAGAATTGTTCAATAAAGCTTACAATACAGAGACCGGTAAGATAGACTTGAGTGGTGACGTATTGAAAGATGCTGTTGTAGAATCTCTCGAAAAACAGGCGGCTGCAGCAAGTGCAGAAAGCGGTGATGCTGCCGCTGCTATCGCCAAGAGCTACCAGACTGCGGCCAATAATATTAAGGAAGACGTTATTTCTGTTCAGGATTATTTTGACGGGCTTGGTACTTCTATAGAAGAGGCCAGCTCTAAGATTGATGACCTACAGAGCGCTTGGAATGATATTGACGACGTTATGGACGAGTACAACGCCTATGGCGGACTCAGTATTGACAGCCTACAGAAATTGCTCACGATGTCTCCCGAGTACCTGGCCTGCCTGCAAATGAATGGCGACCAGCTGGTATTTAATGAAGCAGCCATGAAGCAGCTCTTGATCGACCAGATTCGTTCCCGAGCAGAATTCCTGGCGTCCAAAGATGAAACCAAAGATCAGGCGCAGATCCTGTACGCAATGATCGACGCGATTGAACACGACGGCATCAATGCGATCAAAGGCATGGGCACCGAAGCCGAACGGCTGCAGTCCATCTTCTCCAGTATCAAAGACCTCTTCTCTTCCCTGCTTGACCTCGTGAACAGCGCCAATGATAAGAAGTCTAATGACCTGAAAATCCAGGGTGATGCTTGGATTGACGTCATCGACAAGCGGATCGACGCCCTTAACAAACAAAATGACGCCCAGGAACGTGCCGTTGAACTGCAAAAGGCCGAGGACGCTCTCGCAAAAGCCAAAGCTAACAAAACTGTTCGCGTCTATGGCGAGAATGGTTACGAGTGGCAGGCCGATGCAAACGCTGTCCGTGAAGCCCAGAGCGATCTTAGTAACAAACGCCGCGAGTACAAGAAGCAAGATGAAATTGACAAACTGAATAAGCTCAAGGACAAAGTTCAAGAGACAACCAATCTAATCGGCACAAGCTGGGACGATTATCAGAAGAAACTGGCGTATACTGCTCAATTTGAGGGCATGACTTATGACGAGATGATCGCTCATAATGACACCTTTAAAGATGCAGTTATCGCCAACATGAAAGCTGTCCAAGCCGCCACGAATGTGTCCAATATCATTACGAAGCTCGAGACACTGATTGATGTTTTGACAAAACTTGGTAATGCACTCGGTGCGTTTAACGGATCTACATCTAACGGTGGTCTCACTGGCTTCATGAACCGTCTTAGCCGGGCATTCAGTACATTCTCTGACAAGAGTTCTGGTAAGGGATTCTTTGGCCGTCTCTGGGACGCTGGTAAGAGCTTCCTTGGTATTGGCAGCGGGACCAGTAAACAAATTGCGAATGAAGTAGCAAGTACCGTTGGTAACGGTGTCAGTAATGGAATGGTCGAAGCACTTGGCGGAGCTTCGCTCGGCGAAACCCTGCTGACGCCGACCAAGATCTATGTGAAACCGATGCTGGCGCTCTTTGAAGCAGTCGCAAGCGTCCGGGGCGTTTCGCATATCACCGGCGGCGGTTTTTATGAAAACATCCCGCGCAGCATTCCGGACGGACTTTGCGCGAAGATCCGGAAGAACGCGGTACCGGTG
>CAKUYO010000159.1 GCA_934716995.1 uncultured Bacteroidales bacterium
TCGGCGTGCTAACCTTCAAATTGTCGGCCTTGGTCACATCAATTATTATTGCATCTCCTGCGAAACCTTCATGTGCAACTAATAAGCAGCTTTCGGGATCATAAGACTCTATCACGACATTCTGTGTCCTCAATTTCAATTTTCTGCAGATCACCGACGAATTGTAAATCCTACAATCCATTCCCGCTTTGCCGGCGTACACGTCCATATCCGGAGTATCAATTGAAACGCTTGTAAGCTGGTCAAACTCTAACGGTTCACCGGTCATGCTGATTTCGGCAATGTAGTCTTCTTTCCGCAAAATACTTTTCTTGTTGGGAATCATTCCGAAAATCGCCAGACATTTAGCCACATCAGTTTCTGATGCAGGAATTTCAGTGCACTCTAAATACGGGCGTTCGTATACAGTTGCTTTTGCCTTAAAGGAATCGTACACATAAGAAATATAGTTCGGCTGAACTACATTTTCAGAGATCTTCATATAGCAGTCGAAGAATATTTGCGACGGGAAGTAAGACCTACTTTGAGAGTCCTCGAAATACATATCGGCTAATGTCTCATGCTTTTCGTTCAAGATAATCTTCGCCAAAGCATAATCCCTAAATGCCGGACCTGTAAAGTCAATCTTCTTTTCAAGGCCAGATTTTTCCGCACTATTCCTTATAAATGGATGCTGTGGCAGAAAAGTCTCAATCACTGCCTGATATTCGTTTACTAATTGCGGCGGTAAAAAATCCAACTCATAGTTTTTGTAGTTACAGTCGTGAAAAAGGATATAGTATACCATTCTCACCAGCTGCTCCTCCGGCGAGTACACTTTTTCCCAATTAGAAAACTCCGGATGTGCTGCCGCACATCTTTCCTTGAATGCCGGAACAACTTTTGCCGTCTGCTCGCGATCCAGAAGATCATTCATTATCTTCATAATAATCGCTACACAATCCTTTTGATTTGACAGTTCGCTAATCATCTTCTGACGATTAGGCGACTCTTTTATATGTGCTGAAATTGCTTCCAGTACCGGTGCGTACCCAAGAAAAGACGATCTTTCTGCCTCTGTGATATTGTTTTTGATCACATCATAATACTTCTCTGCACATTCTATGTCGGGCTTTGTCGGTGTTTTCTTTCCGGCAACACTTTTTACAATAAAAGATTTTGAAGAGTTTTCGTCAAAGAACCCGATTTCATAGTGTGCAACCGAAATTCTATTTTCTGCACAAAATGAAGCTATATACTGAGCAGTCTCTGTTCTCGCCAGCAAAAAGACAGTAGGCAATGTATGAGTCGACAAGCTATTACTGATATCAGCAATAAAACTATTTATCATTTTTCTTCCAGAAATAATTTCGGCTTCGTCAAAAGCGTCAATGACCAACAAAACATTTCCTGCATTTAAAACACCAATAAACTCCGAATACTTGGGCGCACTAACCGCATTAAGAATTGAACCTGCAAAACTATTTGTGCCTACTTTTACTTTTGCAAGATTCCAGTAAATCGCATTAAACCGGTTTGCGATATACTTTGCCAAAGAGCTCTTTCCCGCTGCACCAGGTGCAGAAAGTAAAACGAATTTCGGTTCTAAACTCGACAATTTCACGTCTGTTTTTACGTCGCTAAAAGCTGGTGGAATGTAGAATGGTTCTTCGTCCACATAGCCAATATAGTCTGAAACACTACTGCTCAACACATATCGCTTACACCTGTTGTACGGCCTAAGAATTCCTTCCAGAAACATTTGACTGCCTCCTGTAATAGAGTCGATGTACTTTATTACATTATAGTCTCTCAGCACCGTCATGTCAAACACCCCTGAATATTTTTATATAATGAAAAGTGTACCATATTAGGCAGCCATATCTTGTCATAATCCTTATTTCCTCCATGGGCAAGTGTCGCCCGGTCGTCTTTCGGCAAATGCAGGCTTTAGGATCGTATCATCTCCATAGTGGATGGCCTTGTGGGTCCGATCGCTCACGCAGATCACGTTTTCCGGGTCCAGCAGTGCGTCCGAGTGCTGAAGCACGTCCTCTTTCGTCAGCGGGTTCAGATGGTGGATAATAATGCGCAGCCGGATGGGTTTGCCGTTTCGTATCACCCAGTCGGTGATCTCGTGGTCTTTGCACGCAAGGTCACACCCAGCGTCCCGCACAATGATCCTGTCCCGGAACTGCCGCCACTCTCTTGACTGGTAAAAACTCTGATTTAGCCACCGGTCAAAGCCAAAAGTATCAAATCCAACTTTGCCGTGGAGCTGCAAATAATGGAAGCGGTCTTCAAAGGTCGCATGCTGGCATAATTCAGAGTATGTCTTGCGATTCATCATCATCTTCCACTCCGCCGTATTCACGCATCGCCTTGATTGCCTCCTTGTAAAGAAGAGCATTATCTTTAGCTGCCTGAATAGCATCTGCTTTTGCATGAAGGAGTGTATTCTCTGCTTCCAGTTTTTTCTTTTCCAGCTCGGATTTGACAGTAGCCAGCTTCAGAAAATGCGTAGTTTCAGCAGAAGACGCCGTTCCTTCTCGCAAACGCTTTTCCACCAGATCCATTGCTAGGGAAATCATCTGGTTTTCTCGTACTTCTGGGGACAATGTTGGCCGCATAGGAGCCACATCCTCAGAAGCAGCTTTCTTTGTCCTCATTTTGTAGCCCTTCTATTCTGTTTTGATTTGGTTTATTGCAGAATCATGCCTGTTTCATTTGCTTTTAAATGGTTTTTGTAAGAGTTTATGGGAGCCGGTCATGGTGTCTTTCTAATCATTTGAAAGGAGAAGAAAAATGAACAAACGACAATGGAGGCTGTCTGAAGAGATCACCCTCCCATAAACTCTTACAAAAACCACCGAGGCCCAGTCTACACCCTGAACTTCGGCAGTGGCGTTAAAGCCCAATTCTCAATTTTTCCTCCGGGGAAAAATCAAAGACCGGCGCGATTTGGGGAGGGGGTGTATTTTTCGAGCACCCCCCTATAC
>CAKUYO010000160.1 GCA_934716995.1 uncultured Bacteroidales bacterium
ATGATTATGTACGTTTCTGATCCTGCAGCAAGCGAGCCAAAGTCCTGCCAGTTGTCGATGTTTATCCAGTCCTCTCTCTCAATGCTTTCAGATGTGTACTGGTAGGTCTTCCATTTGCCTTTAGCAATAGCAAACGACAATATCATACCTTTCGTTGCTTTAGGCAGCGAAGCATGAAGGGCAGACAGATTCGTGTACTCGGCATTATACAAAGAATAGAAAGCGCCATCAGAAAGAGGCATCTCCACCGTTACGTTATAAATAGGGCTGACTGGATTGCCCTCAAGTTTCGTTACTCTTTTTTCAAGAGCAGCACCTTTCGATCCCTCATAAGCTGTGCCATTGGTCGTTCCAAGCTCCAATGAAGAGCCTATGGCAACCATTCCCCCGTCCTTATATTCATAGATTTTCTCATTGCACACAAAAACAGCGTCGAGGTTCACATCTTCAACCGTTGTTCTCACCCATCCAAGAGCCGCCCCTGGTTTCGGTCTTCTGTATACATATTTGAAGAACTCCTGTGTCGCTATATCGTAATATAGCATCCCAGTCTTATCCATAACCACAACCGTGTTAGACGAGTCTACAATCGCGTACAGCTTGTACACATACTTGATGTTTTCCACGGTCGTTACACGCTCGTAAAGCTGCGGCAGTTCTTTAAATTCTTCTGTTAATTCCTCTGTAACAACAGATGGTGTTCCATCGGAACTAACTATTAGCAGTGCAAGCGTATCTATGTTTATAGTTTCGCCAGTTTTGTGGTGCCAAGCAATGTATTTTTGGGCTGCATACTCCACATTTTTGAGGATTTGACAACTCTCCTCATCCATTCCACGTTCCTTGAACGCCTCTTCGGTCTCGAATGTGATGCTATTGTTGCAAAACACGGGAATTACAAGCCTTGCAGATGCATTTGCCGCTTTTGTTGTAGAATCCAATGTGCCTTTTAGTGAGTTGATGCTCGTAGTGTTGGCGTTTGCGGCATTTTGAGCCGTCTGTATCAGTGTTTTGAGCGAATTGAGCTGTGCTGGCGTAAAAACACCGGCAGAAGCCTCGCTCGACGCTGGAATTACCAACTGACACTGCACTGGATTGCCTTTTCCCGTCTGAAACTGCAAAATCACGTTCACTGACGATGATGTCGGGTTTGCAGATGGCGTAACAGCAACTATAGAGGCTCCTTGAAGCTCATCTACGGCACTAACGAGCGTATTCCAGTTCTCGCTCGTCAAAATGCCTTGCGAAGTGGCTCCACCATTGGCAACCTTGCCCTTTAGTGATGATATATCTGTTAAATTCATGATTATTGCTTTCTAATGGTTATTACTTGCCGATTTTGCGGATTGTAACGCCACCGACATTGTATTTTGCTCTTCCAACCACTTTTATAAGGCCGATTTCCTTGCAATACTCGACACACTCCCGAAGATAGGCTTTTGCCACATCCACAGCGTTGTTGTATGCGTCAGAACGCTCCTTTGATGATATGTGCGTAGAAAAATCCCCGTTCTTCATCACAGACCCAAAGCGAGTGGATTCAATATCACCCGACATTAGGTTTTGAGCATAAACGAAATAAGAGAGTGCAACTTTGAGCCCCATGAAGCTGCGAAGTCCGTCTCTCTTATCCTTGTATGTTCCGCCATTTAAAAGTGTTGCAATTTCATTGTTGTCTTTCTCGTTGCTGTCGAGAATTCTAAGGAACAGCTCATCACCGAGGACAGGCTTGATATGTAGCTGCTCTGCCTCAGTGATAAACGCCATCAACTTCTCATCAGCAACCTTTCCGATAGGTCGTCCGAGCGACCGAACGTCAGTAGGTTGTAATATATGTTCCATATAAATTTATTTTCCTTGGTACACAAGTGGTTGTATCTCATAATCATCCGACGGGTTTACATTCTCTTTCCAGTTGTCGAAGATACGCTTCAAGGCACGACTGATTGCGCGTCGAGGACTACTGGTGTAAGAGCTGTAATATCGGAAAGCCTCAGACATAATGTCTGTGGAGAAGCCAAGCGAGCCTTCGATAATTCGGTAGAATACCTCTTGGCCAAAGGCTATATAGATACTCTTAGTAACACTCTCTTCGGTACACTTGAATTTGGAGTCGAAGTTCTGCGCTTCAAACGATGTAAACTCCGGCTTGTCTTCATCCGACTCAATGGTGACATCCATGATGGCACAAGCATTTTCATCGCCTTGGAAGATGTCAAGACTCTCGCTGATGCTTGCAGAGTTGTCGTTCTCGTCTTTGATTTCGTTACCATTCTCGTCAATTCCGAGTGAAGAACCTTTCTTATGCGTGAGCATACCAGCAAGCAGGAAATTGTTTCGCACATTGCGGTATTTCACATTGTCAAGACCTTCATCCGTGGAAATATTTGTAACCACCTTGTCATATATCGGGCATGGGTATTCCCACTTGCCAGCCATTGAGAACCACAATATCTGCCCTTTGTAATTCTCAATGCCGCCACTTTTCCTTATCTGCGCCATGACAACCTCTCTACGTGGGTTGAATGTGTAGATTTTCTTTGTGTTATCCTTTGTGACACGGATATACTTACCTTTTCGGGTCTTGTGGCCAGTCCAGTCGGGATGATAGTTGATGTACACCACCTTTCCGTCATCGGTTTCCTCTTCCAGTCGGCACGTTTCAAAAGGAACATGGGAAACCTCGACAATCTCGCCGAAGATGTTGTAGTTCACATGCAGGGCAAAGCCGTGGTACATTGCCATATCATGGGCTATCAGTCGGAAAATGTCATCCACGGTATCGCCGGCACGGTTGCAGACATACTCCGAGAACTCGGTGTTGTTTAACCCATTGCCCTCGATAAATGTCTGATAACGCTCACAGCAAGCCCCTCCTGTGTGTGAACTCTGGATAAGGTCACGCATCCTCTGCGGATAGAGATTATCCCTTCCGTAGAGCTGGATGTTCAACGTGGAGCAAT
>CAKUYO010000161.1 GCA_934716995.1 uncultured Bacteroidales bacterium
AACAAGAAGAAAAACGAGGGTCAGACCGACTTTTCCTATTACGGTCTGTACCTGCTGGACTACCTCCGCACGAACAGGTTTGAACAGGCTTCCGATGATGCCTTCATCCGGGAGCGTGCCGACCGTGCCGCCGAAACGTATGAGCGTGTGCGGCTCGAAGGCTATCCGCCCGAAGGGGCGCAGGAGTTGGCGATGGACACGCTCCTGCGGGGGCTTCGCTATTCCAAGTACGCCATCCTCCGCGAAGTCGTGGAAAACGAGTTTGCCAACGAAGTGCCGGAAAAGAAACGCGAAGCCTTCATCCGAAAGCTGCTGCCGCCTGTCGGTAATGTATTCTCCGCCTATGACCTTTCGGACGACAATTTCGCCCTGTCGCCCGATTACGACCTGCTCTACACGGAGCTGACGGGAGCCGCCGTCCTTTATATCGACGAGTATGGCGTTTAACCGCAAACAACGGCTGCGGGACAACATCGAGGCGATACGGACGGCATTCATCCTTGACAGGGAACGGAGGACGGCAACCGCCGAGGAACAAGCCATACTTCGGAAGTATTGCGGTTTCGGCGGATTGAAGTGCATACTGAACCCGGCAAAGGAACTGACGGATGCCGTGCATTGGGCGAAATCGGACCTCGAACTGTTTGCCCCTACGGTGGAGCTGCACAGGCTGGTGCGTGAAAACAGCAAGGACGATACGGAGTACAAGCGGTACGTGGATGCCATGAAGCAGTCCGTGCTGACCGCTTTCTACACCCCGCCGGAGATAACCGGCACTATCGCGGATGTACTGCATGAACACGGCATACGTCCCGATCGCGTATTGGAGCCGTCGGCGGGCGTGGGCGCATTCGTGGATGCCGTGCTGGAAAACAAGCCGGACGCGGATATCATGGCTTTCGAGAAAGACCTGATGACGGGCAAAATATTGGGATACCTGCATCCAGACCAAAAGGTAAGGGTGCAGGGATTCGAGAAGATAGAGAAGCCATTCACGGACTATTTCGACCTTGCTATCTCGAACATCCCGTTCGGCGACGTGGCTGTGTTCGACCCGGAGTTCACGGGCAGCCAAGACCCGGCAAGGCGTTCCGCACCGAAGGCAATACACAACTACTTCTTCCTGAAAAGCCTTGACGCGGTGCGTGAGGGCGGCATCGTGGCGTTCATCACCTCTCAAGGGGTACTGGACGCACCGTCCAACGCGCCCATACGCGAGTATATGATGCGTAATGCCAATCTGGTGGGAGTCGCACGCCTGCCGAACAACCTCTTCACGGACAACGCGGGTACGGAAGTGGGTAGCGACCTGATTATCCTGCAAAAGAACAGCGGCAAGAAACGGGAGCTGTACGATTATGAAGAGTTGTTCGTGCAGACGGAAAAGACACCGATAGGTAGTTTCCAGAACGGGTATGTCGGCAGCATCGGCATGATTCCCCACTCGGATCTGATAAGCGGCACAGACCCTTACGGGAAACCAGCCTATAAAGTCATGCACCGGGACGGCATCGAGCAAATGGCGGAGGATTTGCGGGAACATATGGATATTGAGCTGTATAAGTTGGACAAAAAGCTGTATGAAATGCACAGCCTGCATCCGGCACAGGGGAAAAGCACGGTGACAGAAACCATTTCCACACCGGTTGTCACTCCTGAGATACAGCCACGTCATGAAATGGCAGTGAAGCCCGAAGCGGCAACACCGCAGCCGGAGGAAGAAAAGTCGGAGATAGAGCCGCGCCGCCCCGATTATTCGGAGGGCGTGCAGCTCTCCCTGCTCGACCTCTGGGGCATGACGGAGGAAGTACGCAAGCAGGAAGCACCCGCCAAGAAGAAAAAGACGGCGAAAAAGGAAAGCCCGGCAAGGCGCATGCCTCCCAAACCGCAGGCGCAGGTTACGCCGAAGGTTACGACCGCACCGCCACAGCCGTCTGCCGCACCGCCGACGGAAAGCAGGGACAGCCATGAAACAAAGCCGGTGAGTGTCGCAGCCAAAGCCGATCCGGATGATATTTACGCTACTTTGGATTGGGACACCAATCCGCCCATCAACGGCTTCTATGAAATGATGATGGACCTCACGCCGGAGCGACGCAAGGAACTTCGCAGGCTGGCGGCACAGCATCAGGAGAAACGGCAGCATGTCCCGGACGTGAAAGCCGCGCCGGAGCAGGAAACACGGCAACCCGAAACACAGCCGGAAGTTGCCGCCATTCCTGTCGCTCCCGCAACGGAAGCGGCTGCAACCTCCCTTTTTCCCGAAATGGAAGCGGAAAAACCGAAAGAGGAAGCTCCCGACCTGTCGCCGCGTCCCTACCACCGCACGCCGGAAATGCACTTGCGTGAAGGCTCGTTAGTGGCTGACAGTGGGCGTCGTAACATCGGTTATCTGAAAGACATCACGCCTTACGGCGCGACATTCCAGCCGCTTGGACTGACAGGCTATCAGAAAGAGAAGGCGTTGCTGTATGTGTCGCTCCGTGACGCATACGAGCGTCTGTACCGTTATGAATCGAACAGGCGCGAGGAAAACCCGCAGTGGCGTGAGCATCTGAACACCTGCTATGACGAGTTTGTCATGCGCTACGGCAACCTCAACGCCAAGCAGAACGTGAAACTGGTGGTGATGGATGCAGGAGGACGCGACATCCTTTCGCTGGAACGTGCGGAGGACGGCAGGTTCGTCAAGGCGGACATTTTCGAGCGTCCCGTTTCCTTCTCGGTAGAGAGCCATGCCAACGTAAGCTCTCCCGAAGAGGCACTCTCCGCATCGCTCAACAAGTTCGGCACGGTCAATCTCGACTATATGCGGGAGATAACCGACAGTACGGAGGAGGGATTGCTTGACGCCCTCAAAGGACGCATCTTCTACAACCCGCTCGTAACCGGTTACGAGATAAAGGACAGGTTCATCGCCGGGAACGTGATAGAGAAGGCGGAACGCATCGAGGCATGGA
>CAKUYO010000162.1 GCA_934716995.1 uncultured Bacteroidales bacterium
CTGCCTACGTGGTTGAGTTTGAGGTTATCCAAGTCGTACTTTTCCTTGGCATACTGCAAATACAACTCTTTTGGAATCCACGTAGAGCCGATATTGAACTCAATCAAGTGCGCAGGAATATCAATAGGGATAACTTTGCGCAACTCCTCGATGTTGGCATTCAATGAACCGTCCTCGTTGTGTTCCTAGGCATAAGCCAATTTCTCACGGACATTTCCGGACAGATACTCGTAGCGCACCTGTATGTTGCCCGTCTGCGGGTCGCGGAAACCCAAACGAGTGCCGATAATCTCTTTCTCCACCTCGTCCGTGGGTTTGCCTAACCATTCCGCAATTTTATCGGGGCGGATTGTACCGAACTGCTGCATAGACAGAATGATACCGTCCCGGGTATTCTCTGCCTTTGGAACGGCTTGCACGCCTACTACACGCTTGCTGAACAAGTCTGTTTTTGTTACTTGTATTTTCTTCTTGCCATTTACATCTACCGTTTCTTTGACTTTTTCAATAGCGGCTACACTCGCCCATTGTACATCATTGCGCAAGAAAGCAAGAGAGGTGTTTCGGTTAAGATTGCCGTATTTGCGGACAAAATCGTCATACACTCTATTCAGTTGCTGCAAGTAGGGTTTCAATTCGCTATCCGACACATTCTTTGTCTGTGCTTGCAACAGGTTGTCAATGGCTTGCTTGATAGTATTGTAGTCTTTCAGCACTTGCGCTTTGGAGTAACCTTTTACCTTATTGGAGTTGATACCCTCTACAGGGACGGCACTGCCGTGGTATGCTTTGCATATCTCACCCTTTGAGTTGAGTATCAAAGAACCATAAGGAACTGCGCCCTCGTAGGTTTCATACGTGCCGTTGGGGACTTGCGCACCTTGTTTCAGTTCGTCATAAGTGGGTAACTGCTCCGATTGCTTGATACTATCTATCCAATCTTTCAAACGAGCGGACTGGTTGATAGTAGGTTCGGGATAGCAACCAGCCGTAGTACCTCCCCAACGGGTGTCTCCGTGTTCAAAGCCAAAGCCCATTTCACCGCCCATACTCAACGGGTGCTCCACAAAGTACTTGTTGTACACAAGTTTGATTTCTTTGTCTTCTGGCTTTTCATAGCGCATGGTCTTTTTGTTCCAAACTTCGTCCTGCGGTTGTTTGACTACGCGGTCGGTCGCCGTATCAAGCACATCAATGGAGCGTGGGTCTTTCTGCCCGTTCACACGCTTGCGCACTACGATGATGTCCGATGTCGCGCTTGTGCCGCCAAATGTATCACGATTGAGGCGGAATGCGCCGATTACATCGGCATCGCCCTCATTGTTAAGCCATACACGTAAGTCTTTGGAGTTGTCGAGTGTTCCGCTGCTACTGATAAAGATACCCAAACCGCCCTGTTTCAGTTTGCGTACATTCTTTGCGATACAGAAATCGTGAATGTTGCCAAAGCGTTTCGACAGGTCTTTCTCCTGCTTGTCGTAAACGTGCAAACCAGTAACAAACGGCACATTGGTAATAACGAGGTCTTGCGAGTTGTTGGGTATATCCACATCTTGGAAACCTGCGTGGTATGTAGTTGCGTCAGGATATAGTTGTGCGAGTATGCCCGCGGTGATGTCGTCTATCTCTACGGCTGTAAGGTTGCTGCGGTGAGATATATCGCTCGGCATCAGTGCAAAGATATTGCCAATACCTGCCGACCCCTCCAAGATATTGCCGCCCTTAAAGCCCAAACGCTCGGCAACCTGCCACATACTATTGATTACGCTTTCGGGCGTGTAGTATGCGGAGTTGCGGGAGAGTTGCGCGGCTTGCAACTCCTCGTCAGTCAGTAAGGATTGCAGGACTTGGTACGGCGACTGCTCCCCTTGTTGTGAATAATACGTTGTACCCGGTTCGCCTTTGAAGAACTCACCAAGACCACCCCAGCCGCTGTATTGCGCAAGGATGTCCTTTTCTTGTGCGGTGGCTTGTCTGCCCTCGTCCTGCAATTGTTTCAACAAGCGAATAGCCGCGAGGTTAGCCTCGTAGCGAGCCTTGGGCACAGTAGGCGCAAGGCGTTCGCCGCCACGTGCGTGGAAATTGTGCGTGTTGCGCCATTGCGACGGCTCAATGTCCGTATGCTCGGATTGGGCTACAGTCTGTTCTGCAGGCTGTACAGGAGTTCCTGCGCTTCGCTCTCCGTCATGCACCCGATGTGGTTTACTACTTGTATCCACTCGTCTGCCGACAGGTCTTTCATCTTGCGGTTGTTCGCTTCCTCCCAACGCTCCATTCTCGTTCCGAGGTTGTCTGGTTGGTTCGGTTTGAGCGGTGCCATTTTCTCTCCGCCCATCAGTTCGTACTTCGGTGTTTCCATTGTTGTTTGTATTTATAGGTTCTACCTCATCAAATCTGACAAGTTTGGTATTCCAACCGCCACCCATTAGGTCTAACACAAGCCGTCCATTATCAAAGCCGACAATCTCCACCGTTTTGCCTTGATACAGCACTTTATCGCCTACGTTGTAGCCGTGTCGCAACTCCTCGTCTGTACTTGCCTGCGGGTTCCAGCCATCTTGTTCCTGCTGTGCGCCCTCATTCATCGTATCGGCTACATCGCCAAAGAGGTCGAGCATGGGTTGAGTGTCGGCTATGCGGGTGGTATCTTTCTTTTTGCGGGTGGCTTTCTCTGCAACTTGTTTGGCTATTTCCTGCTTGGTCGTGCCCGCGGGAATAGTCGGTAAATAATTCCTGCCCGTTCTGCGAATACCACGCAGCAAATCAGCATACGTTGTAGTTACCTGCCCCCGTTCAAATAAGCCATAGTTTTGGTTGGGTGTGAGATAATGGCTTGTGCCATTGGCTTTCGGGTCTTCTATGCGCCAGAGCATGTGGTCAGCCACCAATGAGTTAGCGTCGCCGTCTGCACGAT
>CAKUYO010000163.1 GCA_934716995.1 uncultured Bacteroidales bacterium
GCGCTGAAGCTGGTGCTTTTAACGCAAAGCAATGAGTATATCCGCCCGACAGAGTATGATTTTTATCAGAGTCCAGATGGTGAATCAGTTTCCGAGTTTAGGATTGAATGTACGATTTCTGAGTTCTCGCTCAATGAAGCAAAAAACTTTATTGAGTATCTAAGCTTTGAAAAAGAAGGAGATGCAGTAAAATACGATCTTCATTTGCATTACCGGGCGTGGAAAGAGGGAAGCCGTAAGATATTCCATGAACTTAAAATCGGGGATTCTGACGACAGCATTTCCATAGACGGGAAAGCACGAGAATTGCTTAAGGCAGTGTATTTAAAACCTCTGCGTGATGCGGAAAGAGAAATGAGTGCCGGACGCAGCTCGCGAATTTCACAAATATTGTTTAATCATCCTGCTTTTAAAGATAAGACGGATCATGAGCTAATTCGTATTTTCAAAGATGCAAACCGTGATATAGAAAGGTATTTTACCGAGGATGACGAAGGAAAGGTGATTTTACACAGCATAAGAGATAATCTGGCTTCTTTTAATGAAAAAGATCAGCCCAGCAATGCAGAACTCAAAACTTCGGACATTCAATTAAAATCCATTTTAGAGAGCCTTTCGTTAAACGCGCCAGAGATTCAACCAGGGCTTGGAGAGCTTAACCTGCTTTTTATTGCTGCTGAGCTACTTTTGCTGACGGATGACACCGACGGCGGCTTGAAACTTGCAATGATTGAGGAATTGGAAGCGCATCTCCATCCACAGGCACAGTTGCGGCTTATTAGTTATCTTCAAAATGAATACAGCGAAAACGACGTTCAGATCATTATCTCAACACACAGCCCTATATTAGGATCAAAGATAAACCTTAAGAATTTGATTTTAATAAAAAATGGATGTGGCTATGATTTATCTGGAGGGGAAACAGCGCTGAATAAAGGCGATTATCTGTTTTTGCAGCGATTCCTTGATGCTACAAAGTCCAATCTTTTCTTTGCAAAAGGGATAATAATGGTCGAAGGCGATGCGGAGAATATACTGATACCTACCATTGCGGAAATCCTCGGTTATCAGTTGGAAAAGAATGGTGTTTCAATAGTGAATGTCGGCAGCACTGCGTTCTTAAGATATAGTCGTATTCTGGTGCGTTCTGATAATAGTGCTATCGGCATTCCAGTATCAATAGTAACAGATTGCGATGTTAAGCCTTTTGACGTCGATCCTGAAACAAAAGAAAAAACCTTCAAGGAAAAGGTTGAGGAGTCGGAAGCTGTCATCTGCGAAAAAACCACCAAGTATCAGATCGGATCTGTACATGCGTTTGTATCTCCTCGCTGGACGTTGGAATACTGTATAGCTATGAGTTGCCTGAGCAAGGAGTTCCATAGAGCCGTTCACTTTGGAAAGAAAATACTCCATGCAAGAGACTATATCTCCCTTACAAATGCAAAAATACAGGAAGCTGACAATGATACAGCGGCAGAATTTGAACATTGGAAAGATTTGTCGAGAGCAGAGAGGGCATATAATATCTATTCATTGATGCTCGACAGCGAAGGAAGAAGTGGATTGAAAGCAATTGTGGCACAATGCTTGTCATCGCTTATTCGGTGGAACACATCTGAAATTCCAGATGGGGTGCCACAGGAAAAAATGTTCGATCTCGATCTGTATAGATTCAAAGCGGATGGCAGCAAACGGGACGAAATGAAAAGGGCGATTGAAGGAGATCCATATTTGAAATACATAGTTGATGCTATCAAATATGCCGCAGGTGTAGTGTAGGAGACAGTGCTTATATGACGGAATGGGATGTCACGGAAAACGATATACAAAGGACAGAAAGCGTTTTACTCCCGAGAGGCTGCAATTTTGCTGATGATGCAAAGGCAGTTATTCGGTGTTGGGAGTCAAAAGATGTTTCTGCTTGCCCCGGAAGTGGAAAAACTACCGTTTTACTTGCAAAACTTAAGCTCCTTGCGGATAAAATGCCATTGAACAATGGCGCAGGCGTATGCGTGCTTTCACACACTAATGTGGCTGTCAACGAGATAAAAAGCCGCCTTTCTGATTGCGCGGACAAACTGATGGCCTATCCGAATTATATTGGAACTATTCAGTCATTTATTGATCGATTTGTAACAATGCCATATATCAGGCAAAAATATGGAAGAACAGTCCAGCCTGTTGACGATGAGATATATGCAGAGCATCTTTTGCAAGTTATTAATTCTGGGCAGTCTTCTCAATTGCGATGTTTAGTGGATAATCAGTATTCAGCTAATAATGCAATATATAAAAACAAAGTAGCATTTGTTAAAGCTTTGTCGCTTGATGATGCTGGTAACCTTCGTCTACAAAACCAAAGGAGACCGCTTGCAGGCTCGACAACAAAATCGGCAGAACAATTTGCCGCTGCGCAACAGACGGTATTATTTACAAACGGATTAATTAGATACGGAGATACATATCCTCTCGCGTGTGAAGCCATTTCATCTTTAAGTGACGAATATACAAATCTTTTCAGTGAACGATTCAAATATGTTTTTATTGATGAATATCAAGATTGTAGTGATGATCAGAGAGAGGCACTAAGTCGTTTGTTTGATTCAGCCAAATGCCGTGTTATGCGAATTGGCGACCCAGACCAGGCGATTTATAGCTTTCAAGAAGACAATATGGTTGATTGGATTCCAGATGACGGGTGTTTATCAATTGAATCGTCCTGTAGATATCCGCAGGAAATAGCAGATATTCTTATTCCCCTTAGAAAAGGCGGGACCTCAATTGTATCCACTAACGGTAGCTGTGGATATAAACCGGTTCTAATTGTTTTTAACGATCGATCAATTGATAGTGTATTGAGTCAGTTTGTCGTCCAGCTAGAAGCCAAAGGATTACAT
>CAKUYO010000164.1 GCA_934716995.1 uncultured Bacteroidales bacterium
CGGAGCAAGGGTAGCCATCACGTGTGAATATATTCGGAGCGATACCATCAGTGCAATGCTGGGAAGCGGTCTTTTGTCTGATGACAATCTTTCAGAAATACAGGATTTGAATCACAACCGGGAGGCAAAAATACGAAATGCAATGCGATATGGTTTGCGCGCTGAAGCGTATCTGGTAATTGAGACCGTTATGCGTCTGCTTGTTCCATATCCGAAAATATTGTCAGAGATCCGATATGATGGACAGTGGCAATATGAGGAGCCGTTGTTGCGTTTTCTGTTCCGCGGCAACACAACAGTTTTTCCAACACCGCCATGCCTGTGGCCAGAGACCATTCAACAGCGCTATTTGCTTTATGCCATGCGTCACCAGCGGGCGGTGATACGGTATTTCGACGATCCGACTTCACAACGCGAAATTTTGCGTACTGATCTGAAGCGTGAACTCGCAACACGAGAGCTTTATTTGGAAAGAATGCTCCTGCCGGATTATTTCACGGAAGAACGACGTTTACAACGCATATTGACAATAAGTAAAATGACCGACCTCGGCCTGCAAATCGAACAGTTCAGCCGGAAACACGGACGCCTGCCGGAAACACTGGACGAGCTCGGCATTCCGCTGCCCGTGGACGCTCTGAGCGGCGAACCGATCCGATTCACCCGCTTTGCCCGCCTGTTTGGAGTGGACGGCAATGGTCATACTGTTTCGCGTGATCTCCCCGGCTGGCAGCTTTCCGCGCCGGGCAGGAATCATGAAAGAGCACCGGAAGAACGGGAGGAGTTTCGGCGTGATTTCTTCACGGTCATTACCGAGTGGCCTGTCCCCGCACCGCCGGAACCACCGAAAAATAATGAAGGATCATTCGATTTTATGGGAGGAGCCGGAGCAAATGAGGAGGCTGCACCATGAACATCGCTTTTGATCTGGACAATACATTTGGACTCAACCTGGACGGCATCGTCAATCTGGAACGGCACAATCTCAAGACGCCGCCATGCAGCAAATACCCTCCCGCTTTCGGGATTGATCTCCTGATCGACGACAGCCCGGGTGTGGAACAGGAAGGCCGGACACATGGGTTTTCCGTAATCATCGTTTCGCCCGACAATCCAGATTGGGCTGAAAAACTCCTTGACGAAATAGACCATCTGACACAGCAGAATGCCAGAATCGACGAAAAAAAATGATTCTGCTCAAACAGTTCTTCCTATCCAGATTGAAAATTATTTGACGGATGATGAGAATTTACCGCTGTATCCTTGGGTATTAGATAAAGTATCGGGGACAGTGCGGAACCAGCTCCCGTATTGCAAAGTAAATCCTGATTTTTTAATCTTCGCCCGTCGGACTGATATGGATGATTGTGCTGCAATCAATCGTACAGGGAAAGTGATTGTTTATCACTATCAGATCGGAAATCATTCCTCTATGGAGATCTTGAGGGAATTTTCAACCGTTCAGGATTTTTTGGCATATGTAGAAGCTGAAAGCAAAGATTACAAGCAATGAATACAGGGAACTGCCATGAATAAAGAAAAACGCAAGGAAATACCGCCATTCCGACTGGTTCCGCAACCGCTGAATGACGAGGCGAGGAATCTACCAAAATTCAAATGGGCCGGGGGAGAAATAGGAACGCGTCATAAACTTGGCGGGAAACCGGATTTTATTCAAGATTCGATCATTCCCAAGTGTCCGGAATGTGGCGAAAATATGACGTACTATGCACAACTGGATTCGATCAACGATGAATTTTGCATCGCGGATTGCGGTATGATCTATGTTTTCGTCTGTTTCGAATGTAATACTGTTGAATCATTTATCGAATCATTTTAGCTTGCAATCACCGCTCCCGGGCGGTAAGTTACAGAAGATAAAAGGGATATGGGCATGGACACGCAAAGTATCTGGGGGACGAAATACAAAAAGAATTTGGTGGACGCTTTGATGGCGGCAAGAATGATTCTGCTGTGTTTTGTGTGCCTGTCTTCCGTCGCAATCATGGCGCAAGAACGGGAACTCTGCGTCGATCCGGAAGCTCCATTGCCGGAAATTTTCAAGGCGGCAGAAGTCGCGGTTTCCAGATTGGAAAAGTTGTCGTCGAAAACCTTCATTCGATCCGGACAGTCAGATTACATAAAGGTCAGTGCCGGGAGAGATATCGCCTACCTTGATGAACAGCTCCTGCGGTTCCTGATTTTACAACAAACAGAAGGACGTGACGCTTTGGAATTGAAATGGCGGCAGTATCCGACCGGTTGTCGAGAAAAACGCATTCTGATTCTGCTCTGCAACTGGAATATGCTCCCCGATAACTTCGATGGTCCTCACCCGGAAGGGCGTATTCAGTATGGGAATTTATCCGCTTGGGATTCCACCTCAAAGGAATACAAGGAGCGGCGAGAAGAAATCGAATATGTCCGCAAGAATGGTCGCGTCCTCCATGAGCGGATTCAAGCAATACTTCGCCATGGCTATGAACAAAATCAAAACCGGATTTTGCAAATTCTCGGCGGTAGTGCTGTTTGGTGGCTGTTGTGCGCGATCATTCATCCGCGATTACGAAAAAAAGAAGATGGACATAATTTCCCGACCACCGCTTCTTGCATTGTGCGCTGGCTTGGAATTCTTGTTCCGATTGCAGTAGCGATGACGTATCTTATTTATCTGTTATTTTGAAAGGACAATAAACATGGACGCGGAAACATATACTTGGGTGACGAAATACAAAAATATCGGAGAAAAGTGATGGAGAAAAAAGAACGGACCCCTATCGAAAAATTATTCAGGCGTTCTCTATGGATGGCGCTTCCGGTAGCTCTTTTGACCAACGGCATTGTACA
>CAKUYO010000165.1 GCA_934716995.1 uncultured Bacteroidales bacterium
GCCTATGCCACATTCTAAGTCGAAGGTCCTAGGAAAACCCAAATGCACGAATATGGTGATAGCAGCCCACGCCTTAGCGTGAGAACCACTATGCCATCCTTGTGTTAGTACTCAAATTAGGGCATACCCCTTTGTATAGGCACTTTTGCAAGTGCCTATACATTGAGTTGTTAAAAATTTGACTTGTTTATTAACTATTGGCATGTTGCCAATCCGATATTGTCTGGTCGCAGACTGAAAAAATCTCTGCAACCGTTAAAGATATTAACAAAAAACTTCCCGAGATAATCCCAAGCCGACCTGCCTTGTAGCTTCACCGTGCTGATAATGCTGTGGTAAGTGGCTGCCATCTTCGCTCCCTCATCGCTACCTAAGTGTAGCATCGAGTTTCGTTGGGTAGTCAGTGGACGGACTGCTCGCTCGGCAGCATTGTTGTCTATCGGATAACTGCCATCCTTTGTGTAGGCAAAGATGTTTGTCCAAAATGTATCCAGATAGTTCAACGCTTTCTGCAAATAAGGAGTAACAATCGCCGGATCCTTGGCTTTCTCTATACCGAGATGAGTGCAGAGATTTATAAGGATGCCTTTCGTCTCAAGGCCCTGGCGTTGCCGGCCTCTCTCCTCATCCGTGAGGCCGTCCTTGGTATACTGCCGTTCCAAACTGTATAAATCCTCTATATACTTAATGAAGATATCCGCATTCTTGTCACCTGCCTGCTCGCTTGCCTTTACAAACTTGGCACGCGCATGGGCAAGACACACCTGATGGTCGGTCTTGGAGAAATTGGGAGTTTCCGCTGTTTTTAACTCATTACCGATAAAGGTATAGGCGTTATAACCGTCAGACATGATGCTCTTCAACTCTGCGTCACCGATAAAATCGGTAAGCACGTCACGACCACGTGAGCCGTTGTCATAAAAGAAAATCACCACACGCTCCGCCTTGTTTACAAGTACCCAGATATAGCATTTCTTGTAGTGGTCGCACTTGCGCACCTTGCACCAAGTCTCATCGCAGTTCACGATGGAATCTTTCTCCAAGGCAACTTCCTTCAGCGACTCTACAAGTTGGTCAAGATAAACCTTGCCTTTCTTCAGCCAGTTGCGCAGCGTGTTCGGCGATACGGTCATGCCCATGTCTGTTAGCCATTGATGGAGCAAACCAAAGGTGACATTCTTTACATACACCTCGTAAGCGATTGCTTGAAGAAACTCCGGTGTTGCTTTTGTACCGTCAAACTTCGTCACAAATTCTGGATTGCCAGTCTTGGGGAAATAACCCCACTTTGGTTTCTTGCCTTTCTCCACATAATGCACCATCTCGAAGCATTTCTCCACAAGACTCATTTCAAGGTGGAAAACAGAGACCATCTTCTTGTCAAGGATACGACCCGGCACTTTTGCTTCATCTGACTTGTACTCCTCTGCCGGTCCCTTAACGCACATGGTCTTGTATGTCTCGGGACGGTTGGACAAGTCACGTTCTTTCTTTGACGGATTTTCTTCATTGGAAGATGCCTCGCTCTTGGACACTGAGTTGCCTGGGAGAGAAGAAGATGTGCCGTCAAAGTCATCCTCGTCCTTGCCACGGTCTGACTCTTCTGCTTTTGTAGTTTCTATCTTCTTTACTTTCTGGCTCTTGTCGCCAAAGCGGTTTTTGTCGGCAAACTTCAGTTTGGCGCTAAGGTCTGCCACCTTACGTTCGGCAGATTTCCGTTTCTTCGTTTCTGAAGCCAACGCTGTCTTAAGATCCTCAACATCGGATACCAAACTGTCAAGCTTGGCCAGACGTTCGTCATACGATTTCTTCTCGTCAAGAAAGTCCTGCAACACAAGCTTCATCGCACGATTCTCCAAATCAGCAGCATTTACACGCTCCGCAAGATAATTGATATAACGTTTCTGTTCTTCTGCTGTCATGCCTTCACTGTAATCAACAGCCGGGCGCGAGATTGATTCCCGTGCCAGCAGCTCTTGCTTTTGTTTTATGACATGTTGCAGTTCGTCCATTCGCAATGCTCTGATTTTCAACTACAAAGATAGTAAAAATATATAAGAAAAACGAATAAACAAGCAACATAATTATTTAATTTTTAATGTTTTAACTATTGGATTTTCCAATAACAAAACTACGTCTTTCCAGTCTATTCTGTACACTCTCTCATTGCCTTCACGCTCCACTTTCATGAACTGGTGTCCAGCTACAAATTTCTTCTCGAAGAGACTGTAAGAGTGCCTGTCGTATGTAAAGAGCCGCACGATGCAGCGGTCTCGCGACATCACAATGAACACATCACCATCGCACGGTTCGCGGTGGAGTTGCTCGCGGATGATAGACAATACACGGCTGTGCTTGCAGCGCATGTCTGTGAAGTCACGCAAATAGAAAAAGCGGTTGATACCTGTCACACTCAGCATAAGCCCTCCAGTTTCTCTATCAACCGTTTCAACTCCTGATAGTTTAGGTTCTTTTGAGATATATGTAAACCGTTGGTCATACGCAACTCCACAAGGATACGAACTGTGGATGCCATACTGACTTTCGGGGGGGCCTGCTGGCGTTCTTCCTTCTTCGATTCTTTTTGAACTGAGGAAGGCATACCATCCACCTTCACTTCCACTATCTTGCCATGTGTATCCTTGTACCATTTGTAGAATATGTTATAAGGTACTTTATTACGTGAACAGAACTGTTCAATGGAGATGCCATTGGGCATTGCCTCCGTCTGGTACTGGAAATAGAATCTTTCCAAATCTTCGCTGCTGTACATAATTCAATGTTTTTAAAATCAGCAGCGAAATTACTGCTTTCTAATTTAAGCCCTAATTTGAGTGCTTAC
>CAKUYO010000166.1 GCA_934716995.1 uncultured Bacteroidales bacterium
GATTAAGGCAATTTCTTTCTCGACCAAATCATAATCACCATTCTTTAAATCACCGAGATTAATCACCATATCCACTTCTTTTGCACCATTTTCTACTGCATCGACAGCTTCTTCGATTTTTATTTTTGTAGTCTGATAACCTAAAGGAAATCCGATTACAGTGCAAACTGGAATTCTCTCGTCCAAATACTCTGCTGCTCTTTTTACATAAGATGGTGGAATACAAACAGAAGCAACTCCCAATTCTGCCGCTTCGTCACATATCATTTTAATATCTTCCCATGTTGAACATGCTGCTAACATAGTATGGTCTACGATACTTACAATTTCGTTCATTTTAAACACCCTCCAATATCAATTCTATGCAAGATTATGAGGTCCAAATGGCATCGGGACAAGTTCTTTTAATGTATTAATATAATACTCTTCCTCATTATCTGCCCCAATAATCAAAAGATCCTCACAAAATTCTAAAAGAACCTGTCTGCAGACTCCACATGGGCCACTCTTTCCAGCTCCTGCCGGACCGCTTTCTGTCGGACCTCCAACCACTGCAAGTGCAACAAACTCCCGTTCTCCTTCACTGACAGCTTTAAATACTGCTGTACGTTCTGCACATACTGTTGCAGAAAAACCCGCATTTTCTATATTACATCCACGATATATTTTTCCATTTTTTGTAAGTAATGCCGCTCCTACAGAAAAATTAGAATATGGTGAATAGGAATTCATTCTCGCTTCTATCGCCTCATGCACCAGTTCTCTGATCTTAGCGTCTTCCAACATCATATCTTTTGCAATTTCCATTTTTCTCTTCTCCTTACCAACCGAATATCATTTCTTTCTACTGTTCTTTTTTTGTAAGCCATGTGCATAGGTTTCTCCACAAAGTTCCATAATATTCCCACTCACAGAATGCCGGTGATGACCAGTGTGGGGAACAATCTGTTGCATAGGCAAGCGTTCTTCCTTCTCCATATGTTCCAAGTGTTACCAGTGCATCTTCACCTCTTTTAGCGATCACTAATGCGTCTTTTTTTGCCTTTAAACGATTATATCCTAAGATTGGTGGCCATACAGAAGGAATTCCTTTTAAAACTGCATGACTTTCCTTTTCCACAGTAATCTGATATCCCTGTGGAAGTTCTTCTCTGTCATCATATGGCTGAATCTCTACAGGAAGAATTTCTTCAATCGGAGTATTGTGATATCTTCCTCTTCCTTCAATCCCCTGGAATGTAAGATATCCGCCGATCATAGCAAAAGCTCCACCTTTTTCTACATATTCTTTTACAAGTTCCAATTTGTTTACACAGATTTTTCCTGCATAAAAAGTATCACTTCCCAATAAAAATGTGTTACTTCCAACATCACTGAACATTACTACATCATACTTCTGAAGTTCTTCCAACGTAACCGGGAATTTCGTATCTACTTCATGGAATATGAGTAAACGAAAATCCCTCACAATCGAAAGCTTTTTCAATCCATTCTGTAGCTGTCTGATATCCACTAACTGTGAATTTATCGACACCTTTATATTCTGTTGTTTCGAACATCCAGCTTTCGCCTACAAACAATACATTTATCATAGTTCTCCTATCCGTCTGCTTTAAAGACTCCTGTTAATCAAAAAGGGAGCTGCCTTATGCAGCTCCCCCTCTACATATTTGTTTATTTTACTGACTGCACCATTTCATTTACCTGATCTGTCGTAATATCTGAAGAAGAAGTAACTTTGATTTCTCCGGAAGCAATTTTCTCTTCTGCTTCTTTTAAAGTTTTGATAAAATCTTCTCCTACATAACCTGTTAAAATATCATTGTACACAATTCCTGCTGCGTTTTCTTTTACACCAAGCACTTCGTTTTTACCAAATGGAAGATCTCCGTCAAGATATTTTCCAACTGCATAAATGATAGATTCATCTACTCTCTTAAGTGCAGAAGTGATAATGCGGTTCTGTTCTGGACGTCCTTCATATAATAATGTCTGGTCAGAATCTACACCAATCACATATTTTCCATCATTTGCAGCTGCTTCAATACATCCTGTACCTGCTGCACCTGCTACTGAGAAAACTACATCAACATTATTAGAATTGAACTGAGCCATTGCTGTCTCTTTTGCTTTTGCTGAATCTTCAAACGATCCAAGATAAGAAACCGCGATCTTAATATCTGGTTCTACTGCTTTTGCACCCTCAATATATCCAATTAAGAAATCATGAATAATTGGATTGTTATCCATACCACCTACAAAACCAATACATTTATCTGGATTAATTCCTTCGTTATCTGTTGTAGTCATATGTGCAGCAACCATACCAGCTAAATAACCAGACTCATTAGCTCTGTAGTCCATGTTATATACATTACTAAGATCGTATGTATCAAAATCAAGTGTAGAATCAAACATTACCCAATCTTTATCAGGATATTCCGGTGCAATTGTTTCCATATTATCTAACTGCTGGAAAGAACCTGTAATAATTAAATCTGCATCAGAATCAGCTGCTTCATATGTTGCTCCTGGCCATTTTTTCGTATCTGCGGTCATATCAACAATGTTCACTTCTACTCTGTCGCCATATACTTCATTTAATCTTTCCATTCCTGCTTTTGCGGAATCCCAGTACGATTTGTCTCCATATCCAGCACCAAGAAGAGTTACTTTAATAGGATCTTCTGTTGCACCTTCGTTACCGTTTTCAGTAGACCCTTCTGCCTTCTGTGTCTCTGTCTTTTTACTGCTGTCATCTGCCCCACATGCAACACATCCCATTACCATTGTCACTAAGAGTAAT
>CAKUYO010000167.1 GCA_934716995.1 uncultured Bacteroidales bacterium
CTGAAGGCGCAGGGCTGCGGCAAGCTGAAAAAAGCCGTGTTCAGCATCGAGCTGGACCCGGACGAGGAAGAGACGGAAGAATAACCGAAAGGAGACTTTCTGTATGGGATTTTTTGCTGTACTGGCTGCAAGCCTGTTTGCCGTGTTTCTCTTTACCGTGTTCGGCGGCTATTCGCTGCTGCTCTGGTGTCAGCAGTCCCTGTGGATGGTCGTTCCTCCCGCGCTGGTGCTGGCCGTTCTGGTCTGGACATTTTTGAAAATGGACGATAAGATCACCGCCCTGCAAAAGCGGGTGGATGAGCTGGAAGCCGCACAGAAAAACACAGAGAAGCCTGAAAAATAATAAAGTGCCGTCCTTCGCAGAAAAAACCTCTCTGCAAAGGGCGGCACTACTTTTTTGAACGTTTTCACGTTAGCTTGTCGGTGATTACAGATTCAGCAGAACATTCACCCGGAAGAGGTGCTCCTCGGTCTCCAGATGCAGACTGCCGTTGTATTTGTGCACTACCGTCTCGGCAGATACCAGCCCGATGCCGGTACCCTCGTGCTTTGTGGAGTGCAGGATGCCCTGCTGCTTTTTCAGCATGCCGTCGTAACAGTTCTCCACCACAAGCCCCAGCATGGCGGGGCTGAGCATTTGTGCCATCACCTGCACCCGGCGCTGCTCCGGCGGCAGCTTCTGGCTGGCATGCAGGGCGTTTTCCAGCAGATTGCCCAGAATGGTGCACAGGTCGGCCTCCGGCATGGGCAGCTGCCGGGGCAGCGCCAGCTTCCACTCCACAGGGACGCCCTGCTGCCCGGCCGCATGGTCGTAATATCCGGCCAGTGCATCCACGGCGGCGTTGGCGCACAGGCTGGGGCGGCGCTCGCTAAGTTCGCTTTCATACTGGTGCAGATAGCTTTTCAGCTCCGCAAGCTGCCCGGTCTCGGTCAGTCCGGCAATCACATGCAGATGCTGCCGGAAGTCGTGCCGCAGACGGCGGGTGTTGTCCAGATAGGTCTGTAACTCCATGTACCGGCGGGATTCCATGGCCAGCAGCTGGTTTTCCCGGTCCAGCCGGGCATTGCGGGTAAACTCCCGGGCAACGCGGTACATCTCGTACAGCAGCAGAAAGATGCCGAACAGCGAGATGGACACCGCCAGCACCGAGATGATCATCAGCCGTCCGACCAGCACCACGGCGGGGTTCAGCGGCATACAGTATACCAGAAAAACGGCGTAAATAGCGGGCAGCGGCCACGCGGACTGCCAGAAGGCCTCGCCGCTGTACTCCCGCAGCAGCCACCGGCTCCACTGCACGGCGGTGAACCAGAACAGCACGGTGAGTACCGCGGCAAGGCCCAGCCGCAGCAGCGCCGTGGAGGCAAGGCAGACAGTCTGCGGGTTGGAGACCTCGGCCCGGGCGTTGAGCACCATCGACAGCAGGGAACACACCGCCATCATCACGGCAGAGATGGAAAACAGAAACGCGGTCTGGCTTACGGTCACCTCCGGCGTTACCCGCCAGCGCAGCAGCCAGAAGGAGACCAGCACGATGGCAGGCAGAAGAGAATTGCTGTTCAGCCCGAGCATGGTGCAAAGTGCGGCGCATCCGAAGCACAGCAGGGTAATGCATCCGGCAGCGATGCAGGCGGTGCGCCCCGGGGTGCGCAGCTTTTCCCACAGGGCGGCCAGACACAGAAATGCGCTGGGATACAGCAGCGCAAAATCCAGAAAATAACGGCCGAACAGGGCAAGATCCATGGCGGCTGCTCCTTTCCTCAGTGCAGCTCCTGCCGCATGTGGCGGAACTGGTATTGTGTAAAGCGGGCAAGCAGGGTGCATTTATCCTTTTGCCGTACCGGCAGGCGGGTGCCGTCCAGGATCTCAATGCAGTCCTCCCCGAACCGCAGCACCTTGTCCATGTTGATGATAACGCCCCGGTTGCAGCTCATAAAGTTCTCCAGCGCAGTAAGCTTTTCTTCGATCTGCGCAAAGCTGCACATGGCGCGGTACTCGCCCTCCTCAGTGGTGATCAGGACGTAGTGGTTCCGGGCAATGGCGTACAGCACCTTGCGCAGCGGCAGCTGAATGCTCTGGCGGGCAATGCGGATCTCCAGCTCCGGCTCCTGACAGCGCAGCGCCCGCCGCAGCTCGGCGGCAAGATGCTCGAATTTTTCCTCCTGATAGGGCTTGAGCAGGTAATCGAAGGGGTGCACCGGAAAGGCGTCCCATACATATTCCGGGGAGGAGGTCACGAATACGATCAGCACCTCCGGGTCGGCCTGCCGCAGCTGACGGGCGGTCTCGATGCCGTTGGTGCCTGTCATGCAGATATCCAGAAACACCACGGCGTATAAGCCGGGCTCTGCTGCGGCGCGGAGAAAATCATCTCCGCAGGCAAACCATGTGCACTCGGCTGCAGGCAGCTGCTGTTGCAGCAGCTCCTCCAGCCGCCGGGCATCTGCTGCCTGATCCTCTACGATGGCGATTGGCAGTGCCATCCCTACACCCTCTTTCTCCATTCAATGCACCTTTATTATAGCATACTGCGCCGGGAAGGGCATCTGCTTTTTTGCACAAAACGCTCTGTTTTGCGCAACCGGTGCCGCCCTGCGCACCCGCAGCGGCCGACTGCCAAAAAGTTTTAGTTGACAGACGGGGCGAATCATGTTATTCTTTTGTTGATTTTGAGAGACACCGCCTTGCAGAGTCTTTTCAAAGCAATTTACTCGGGACCGCCCAAACGGGGCTAAGGCCATACGGACAGCCGGGTCCACTGCCGACCGGCGGCGCAAGCTGCCATTATTGATTGAGTTAGAAG
>CAKUYO010000168.1 GCA_934716995.1 uncultured Bacteroidales bacterium
CCCCCATACTGATAAGAAATATCCAGCTGACTAAGATCCGTTTTAGATGCTGCAATTCCTGATAAGAAGAGAAAAATCAAAGTCATGATAAGAAATATACTTACCGTTGAATCCCTCATAAAAGCTAGTTTTTTCGAAAAATGAATATCTTCCGTTGATTTTATCTTTTTTCTTGTTTCAACAATCTGATCTGATTCCCCCAACTTCTCTGTCTCACTGTTTCTACCATCTGTGCTCCCCCATCGACTTGCCACAAAAGCGGCTGTTCTCGCTGCCACCATGCAGCCAATCACCGAAAAATGTCCTAGCGCGATCTTTTTATTTCCGGTCACCTTTTCCATCTCTTTCTGGGCTAATGCCGGAAAAACTGACATGCAAAGTCCCAAAATCAATGTACCTGAAACCAAAATCTCCAAGTTGGTCATTTTGCTTCCATGAAGAACCACAATCAAAAGACAGGCCATATACAATGTATGATGTCCGGTGAGAAAAATATATTTCAGAGAACTATATCGTGCAATAACCAGATTTGCGATCATTCCAAAAAACATAACTTCAGAGACCTCTGCCGCATACTGCGCAATTCCCAGAGAAGTAACTGCCTCCATATTAGGAATAACCCCCTGGATATGAAAATTATAATTAAACAGAACTCCGAAATCGCTCAATGCTCCTTTCTGTAGGAATTCGCTTCCTGCTGCCAGCAAAACAAACCCTATAACTGCTGTAGCTGTACCTTTTATCACATGCTCCAACGGTTTCTTCTGCAATAACAGCCCTATCAGCGTTGCAAGACCGACCAAAAGTGCCGGTGTCGCAATAATTTCCCGGATCACATTCAGAAATCCCATAATCTCCTCTCCCTTAAAGTTCCATTATTTTTGACCAAATCAGATCACACACTGCCTTCGGCTCTTCCGCTACAATTATTTCATCAATCTGTTGTGATTTAGACATTGCTTTCTTAATATCACGTAAAATCCCCATATGTTTCTGTTGATCTTCCACAACCAGAAGAAAAATAATTCTTGCAGTCTTCTCTTCATCAAAAGTAATACCCTCCGGTACAATTCCAATCGCAAGATCGAGATGCTTCACACCATTCTCCGGACGTGCATGCGCCAGTATCAGATCCTTTGTCACAAACATATACGGACCTGCCTCTTCAAGTCTGTCAATGATTGCCTGTACATAATTTTCATCGATACTGCCTCTCTCTATCAATGGAAATGCCGTCGTATACAAAGCTCTCTCCCAATTTGATAATCTGTCCTCTGTGTCTGATTTCTGTTCATAATTGTCTTTTTCATAAAGCTTTTTTCGTCTTCCATCACTATTTAAAAAGATGATACGATCCTCTGTCAGGAAATCAGTTAGTCTCCATATATCCGGATGAAGTACTGCGTGCTGCTCTTCTTGATTTTTAGCAAGAAATGTTGCAAGATCATGACGAAGTTCCACATATCTGTCAGCAGAAACATATTTCTTTAAAAGTTGAAACAAAGCATCTATATCTACGAAACCAACTCTACTACGAATCAATGGATGATTCAAAATATTTTTTCTGTCAAAATCATTTAGAATCGGATTTACAACAATCGTTGGAACTGCTGTCTGAATCTGAACAGATGAAACAATAATGTCACAGATTTTCTGCGGGTTTGTAATCTGTGATGCTGCCATAACACCCACAATTTTAGCCTGTGGAAGTATTCTCTTCAATTCATGGCTGATCATATTCCCTGTTGCTGTTCCATTCATACATACAACAAGAATCCGTAATTCTTTTTCATCATAGCTTGCATAATCCATATGTCCGCCGAAATGCAATGCAAGGTAAGCCACTTCACTATCTGAAATCTGAACTCCTATCTGCTGCTCTAAACACTTTACCGATTCACGTACAGTATCAAATATATAAGGGTATTCTCGCTTAATATCTTCTGCCATTGGATTTCCAATCTGAATACCAAAACGATACCGATAAATAGATGCGGCAATATGATGATACAGATTTTGAACCAAATCCTCTTTTTGTTCGAATACTACACAAGCCTTTCGTTCAAACTCTATGACCAGATTCCGTGCCATCTCCATCACAGATTCATCTATCTTGAATTCATCTGTTTTTCTTGAACAAGCTGCCAGTCTTCCTCCGAGAAAATGTAACGTTAAATAAATACTTTCCCTTTTATTCAACTCTGGAAAATATCTCTTCGCCAACCGATATTCTTCTGATTCCTCAACCTTTTTAATACTGACATCTGAAAAATATAACGTATCTGTTCCCTGTTCCATAACCGGAATCATCGCCGCTAATGCAAGCATATCATTTCTCACATAACTTACTTTTAACTCTTTTTCCACACATTCCAGACGTTCCAGATATTTTTCTAATTCATCAGAATTTAAAAAACTTAATTTCCCTGTACTTAGAAGTGGCTCTAACATATTGAAATACAAAAAGAAAATTGCACGAATCTGAATCGCATCCCCTTCGATCCAGTAACCTCTTTTTTTCTCATAAGCAAGTTTCAACTGATAGGTATACAACTGCGAAATGACTGACTGAAGATCTGCAAAAATCGTATTTCTACTCACGAGACATGTATGCATCAGATTTTCCACATAAACTGGAACTCTGGAAGAAATAATCTGACATATGATCATTTTCGTCCGTTCTCCCGGTGTAAATACATAATCCTCCGGTTGTTTTTCCGTCTGTAACTCTTCTTTCAGTTTTTGTTTTTCTTCTTCTGTGAATGGTTGGACTTTTCCACGGATAATCTGAATCTGTGG
>CAKUYO010000169.1 GCA_934716995.1 uncultured Bacteroidales bacterium
GCTCAGGCTCATACCCCGCTGAACATCGTCCTTCAGCTTTTCAGCCAGGTCTTCATTCAGCACAGCACCAGGGTACAGCTGGTGGAACTCGTCCAGTTCCCGCTTCATCCGGTCGTTGTTGATCTGTTCCTGGCTGGGGGCTTCCTTCTTTTCGGGCTTGTCCGCACCCACCTGCTTTTTCAGCTGGGCAAAGTCCAGCTCCATAGCGGCCTCATGCTCGGTCACACCCTCGCCCTTGCGGACGTTGATGTAGAACTGACGGGCCAGGGCGACGGTGTCCACATTGACCTTCTTGGCAATGGGCTCCAGAATGTCCATGACCTCCTGGTACTTGCCAAGGGTTTCCTGAATGCTGTCCCGCTCCTGGGTGACGGCATCCATCCGGGCTTGCAGATCATCGTACAGGATGCCCTTCTGGGCATAGGCGGCCGCCTCATCCCGGGAAAGCTGGCGATCCTCGCCGCCAACGCTGACGGTAAAGCCCTCCTCCTGGGGCTGTTCCTCCTGCTCCTGCTGCTCACCGGCGGGTTCAGAGCCTTCCTCCTGCTGCTCACCGCCTTCTTCCTGGCTGTCAGGCGCAGAGCCTTCCTCCGGGGCGGTTTCTTCTGCGGTGTCCTGTTCCTGGGTCTGCTCAGTTTCAGGCTGTTCCTCTGCCGCAGGTGCCTCCTCAACGGTACCGCCGTCACCGAAGGCATCGAAGAAATCATCGAATTCCATGTTTAACTCCTTTCATCATGCGTAAATATAGCTTCCGGACACGCCGGTTCCGCACATCATCGTCTGGTAGTCCATGCCAGCGTCTTCCTCTTCCTCCACTTCCTCCGTCCGTTCCAGCTCACCGGGAAGCAGATAGGTCTGGGCAAAGTAGCGCAGCGCATCCGGGCCGTGGGTAATGTCGTGAGGCGTCTTGCTGACATCGTTTGGGTTGGTCTTGTCGTGCAGCAGACACTTGACGCACTCAATCAGCGTGGTGCAGGTGTTGAAGATGATAAGACCGGGCTTCCCGTCCTCCCGGAGCTTCAGCAGCTCCTTCAGGGCATACCAGCCCTGAAGGCGGTTATTGTCCGCTTTCAAAAGGTCAACGCCGCTTTCGGCAAACAGGGAAGCCTGGCTTTTGCCGGTCTCTCTGGATCTTGCCCACATATCCGGCGGCGCAATGGTAAAACCAATGTCTTCATCCGGTCTGGTGTGATCCAGCTGTGCCTTTGCCGCTTCCGATACCAGCATATTCTTCCGCTCAAATTGGCGGTAGACATAGCACCGCCCTGTTTCGTCCACAGCGATCCAGATGCAGAAGAACATATCCAGGCCATAGTCCATCGCCCGGTACCGCTTCCAGGTCTTCTTGATGGGGAAGGGGTGGCAGGTGTGCAGACCATCGGTAAACTCCGAGAAGTAAACACCGCTCAGAGCGTTCCAGTCGCCGTACCGGTGCGCTCTGCGGATATCCTCAGGCAGCAGATCCAGCGTGGCCTTGTATCTGGCATCAATGTTCTTGTTGTCGTCAACCGTTGCCGGGATGAAAACATACTCATCCGGGTTCTCCGTTCCCCGGAATTCCCGGTCTATAAACAGACGTTTGACCCAAAAGTGACCGACACCGCCGGGGTTGCAGGTTAAATAAACCCGTTTGGGAAGACCGTTGTCACCACGGACAATGGCATCCAGACCACGGAATTCCTCCTCCGTGAACTGTGTTGCCTCGTCGATAAAAAGTACGTCCCAGTTATTGCCCTGGAACTTACCGCCGACAGCTGCCTGGTAGTCCGGCATATTGGAGAACTTGACGATACTGCCGTTGATGAAGGTCAGCTTATGGTCTGTTTTGTTGTAGGCGTAGGATCCGGCAGGAAGAATCTCCAGCATTGGCATGATGATGGGGTTTTCCAGCTGGTCATATTCCCGGCGGATGACAAGGATCTGGATCTTGTCATAGTTGTACGCCATCAAGGCGCTTTTCCGAATCACAGACCAGCTCTTTCCGCCGCCACGGGCTCCGCCGTAGCAGACATAACGCTCTGTGGCGGTAAAGAACTTCCACTGCGGTTCCGAGTTTGGCGATCCGAAATCTGCCTGAACTAGATTTTTATTCTGGTTTTCTGCTTCAGCCACAGAACGCCTCCCTCCTGAACGTAAAAAAGAGCCAGAACCTACAACCGCTTTGGTTGTTTGGCTCTGGCTCTTTGGCTCAGGCTTATATGCTGGTGCTTACTTCTGCCGGTCAGGATAGTTGACCACGGCTTCCCGCTTGCACCAGGGGCAAAACAGAGGGAAACGCTCCAGCTTCGTACTGCCCACAACTACCTTTGTCTTCGTTTTCTTGCCGCAGTACGGGCACAGAAGATAGCCTTTGACGTTTACTCTCATGTCTTTCCTCCATTTTCGTTTGAGGAATGTTCCCTATTCTTGTTTCGGGAACGATCCCCATTTTCTGGTTGTTTGTTATTTTTTCCAGGGCAGGTCTTTCAAACCACCCCGCCCCTTTTTCTCCCACCCCCCTGCCTGAAGGAGGTGTTCAAAACGTTCCTTTTCTCCCATGTAATGTATAATTTAATATATATATTAAATTATACATAATAAATAATATATATCTAAGATCTTATGAAATACTGAGATAGGAGTAGAATCTAAGATTGTACTATACACACCAAAATGAATTTGAACAGGATGTGAACCGGGTTTCGGGGGTTTTGGAGGGGATGTCTGGTATATATCTATACCTTCCTATGGACGTGCGCGCGTTTTTCCGCTACCCCCCCCGGTACACGCTGCCGGGTGATGACACATCATGGGAAC
>CAKUYO010000170.1 GCA_934716995.1 uncultured Bacteroidales bacterium
AAGAGAAGATTTCTTAGGACCTGTAAATCTTGGTAATCCTGGAGAATTCACAATCCGTGAACTTGCAGAAATCGTACTTGAGATGGTAGACACAAAATCAAAGCTTGTATGCATGGATTTACCAAAGGATGATCCTACACAGAGAAAGCCTGATATAACAGTTGCAGGAAGAGAGCTTAACGGATGGGCACCTAAGATTTCGTTAAGAGAAGGTCTTGTTCCTACAATAGAGTATTTTAAGAAGACAATCTAAAGGGATGGCTAATGCCTGATGGTTATTTTATATAACTGTCAGGTGTTTTTTGTTGCGTAAATTTTCCATTTGAGTTAAAATAATCTAATGTATTAAAACAGATTAATTATAATGGAGAAAAAAATGGAGAAAACATTAAAGTTATTTGTACCGGGCAGGTTATGCCTTTTTGGGGAACACAGTGACTGGGCAAGTCTTCATAGAGTTATGAATTCTGCAATTGTGCCGGGACATGCAATAGTTACGGGAGTTGAACAGGGAATTTACGCAACTGTTTCAATGGCAGATAAATTTATAGTTGAAAGCGAACTTGCAAGCTTTAAAAATGAATCATTTGAGTGTGAGATGGATTCAAAAAAGCTTAGAGAAACAGCACAGGAAGGTGGATTTTTTTCGTATGTTGCAGGAGTCGCATCTTATGTTATAGACCATTACAGGGTAAAAGGATTAAGAATTCATATCGACGAGATGGATCTTCCTATTAAGAGCGGTCTTTCTTCAAGTGCGGCTATATGTGTTCTTGTTGCGAGAGCTTTCAATGAAATGTATGAACTTCAGTTAAACACAATGGGGGAAATGAATATAGCATTTTACGGAGAACAGAGAACACCATCAAGATGCGGAAGACTTGACCAGGCATGTGCATTCGGCGTTATGCCTGTAAATATGACATTTGACGGAAACGAAGTTTTTGTTGACAAGATAAAAGTAAAGAAACCGTTATACTGGGTATTTTCGGAGCTTAACGGAAGCAAGGATACGGTAAAAATTCTTTCTGACTTAAACAAATGTTATCCTTTTGCCGAGACAGAAATCGAAAAGAACGTGCAAAAGGCATTGGGAATCGAAAATGAAAAGCTCATAGCAAAAGCAACCAAAGCTATCGAGAGCGGAGATGCAAAGCAGGTTGGGTCATTGATGGTTGAGGCACAAAATATGTTTGACAGTATGGTTGCTCCGGCTTCTCCCAAAGAACTTGCTGCACCTCAGCTTCACAAGGTACTTAATGACGAAAATATAAAGAAATACACATATGGTGCAAAAGGTGTCGGCTCACAGGGCGATGGTTCTGTCCAGTTCTTGGCAAAAGATGAGCAGTCACAGGCCGATTTAATTAAGTATATTAAAGATGAATATGGTATGGAAGGTTTCAGATTAACTTTGAAACCAGAGAAAAAGGTTAGAAAGGCAATTATTCCTGTCGCTGGATTTGGTACAAGACTTTATCCTGAAACAAGAGCGATAAAGAAAGAATTTTTCCCGATTATTGATAAAGATGGTTATGTAAAGCCTGTGATTATGAATCTTTTGGAACAGTTAGAGGCATCAGGAATAGAAGAGATATGTCTTGTGATAGGAGAAGAAGAACAGTCACAGTATGATGCATTTTTCAGTCCTCTTTCTCAGGAGCATATCAGCAAGCTGTCAGAAGAAAAACGTGCATATGAGGAGAAGATTCTTGAGATTGGCAAGAAAATAACATATGTATATCAGAAAGAGCGTAAAGGATTTGGACATGCTGTATATCAGTGTCGTGAATTTGCTGGCAATGAACCGGTTCTGCTTCTTTTAGGCGATATGATATATCAGTCATTTGAAGAGCGAACATGCAGTCTCCAGTTGATAGAAGCATATGAAGAGTGCGGTAAAACAATGATTTCTATGCAGGACGTTCCGCTTGAGAAAGTTTCCCGTTATGGTATTATGTGTGGAAAATGGGAAAACAGCAATGAGAATCTTCTTAAAATAACACAGATGGTAGAAAAACCGGATGTCAATTATGCAAAAGATTGTCTGAGAGTAAAGACGAAGAATGATGGGGATAAGTATTATTGTGCATATGGTCAGTATATTCTTACTCCTGAAGTGTTTGAAGTTATTGAGTACAATATTGACAATAATATTACAACAAAGGGGGAGATACAGCTTACAGATGCCTTGGATAAAGTAAGAGAAAGCTCTGGAATTATGGGATTTGTATTCAATGGCAAGGTGTTTGATGTTGGAACTCCAGAGATGTACAGAGATACAATTATGAATTATGGAATGTAATAAAATAAGATATGAGGGATGTTATTAGGAGGAAGTTATGGCATTTGCTTCAACAGGTTTTTTGATTTTCCTTCTTGTGGGAGTAATCGTATATTACCTGATACCAAAAAAATTTCAATGGATTTGGCTTTTGATTTTAAGCTATTATTTTTATATGTGTTCGGGTGTAAAAACGCTAGGGTTGATTATTACGACGACAATAACAACATTTTTGGGCGGAATATGGCTTGAAGATATTACATTAAAAAGAGACGAATGGTTTAAAGAACATAAAGCGGACATGTCTTCAGAAGAAAAAAAGGCATATAAGGCGAAGACGAAAAAATACAAAAGGCTCATTCTTGCATTGATTCTTGTAATTAACTTCGGAATCCTTGCAGTTATAAAATACTACGGATTTACGGTAGACAACATAAACGCGTTGCTGTCAGGTGTATTTCATATGAATGTCGGGCTTAAAAGATTTGATTTTCTTTTGCCGCTTGGAAT
>CAKUYO010000171.1 GCA_934716995.1 uncultured Bacteroidales bacterium
GTCCTGACCAATAATAGCGCATGGAATTCCATCTGTCAAGTTCTCGGAGTGTTTCCCTCATTTCTCCGTCAGGAGAATTTATAAGATTTCCGTGAGATTACCGCGAGACCCCTTGCGATGAACTTCTGCTTTTCACGGCTTTTCAGGACAAAGTCGTATCGGATGCGTCAAAATCGCTTGGGCGCATGAGAAAATGAGTGATCGATAATCGGAACCCAATGCTTTTGAAATTGGCTCATGCATCAGAAAATTGCATTTTTTATCCAAGTTGACTTGACAAGATACATCTGTTATGTCATAATATTGTTGTTTACTGCAACGTTGTAATTCGGGATTTACAATTTATGGTTTCGATCAAAGATGTCGCGGCGGATGCGGGGGTCAGTTTTTCGACGGTATCCATTGTTCTGGGACAGCGGAGCGACAAGCTGAAAATCTCGGACGCCGTTCGGAAACAGGTTTTTGAGAGCGCCCAGAGATTGGGCTATTGCCGGAACTCACTGGCCTCGCAATTTCAGTCCGGAAAGACTCGCGGGATCGCCTTTTTGAGCTGTGAGCGAAGCGAATATGTGATGGAGATCTTTTCCGGTGTTGTCAATCAAGCCCAGCAATGCGGGTATTACTGCAAGTTTTACGAGGTGCAGCTGCAACCCGCCGATGCGGTGCACCGCCAATATGAGGAACTTCTGGGGACCCGTCCGGCGGCATTGATCATCCATTCCGCAACCTTTGAACGGGAATATCTTTTGCGGCAGGCGGCGCTTCTGCGGATTCCGGTGGGCTGCGTTGACCGTATTCCGGAGGAAAGCATCCCGGTCAAGGTCCTTTCGGATTCGGTCGCCGGAATGCTCAACATGGTCAACCATGTTGTTGAATTCGGTCACAAGCGTATCGGTTTTGCCAGTGTTGCACTGGACAAGTGGGAGTTTGCCCGTTTGCGGTTTAACGGTTATGAAGCCGGCATGAAAAGCCATGGTCTCGCCGTCAATCCCGACTGGATTTGTGACGGGTTGGAAACGATCGAACCATTTTTGATGAAATGCAAAGAGCACCCGGAGAGTATGCCGACAGCAATTTGCTGCGCCTCGGATTACATCGCGTTGAATCTGGTCATGTTGGCGCAGAAAATACAATTGACGATTCCCGGTGATATTTCCATAACCGGCTATGGCGCATTGAAGTTTTGTGATTTTATGGTGCCCAAGCTGACCTCTGTGGATCAGCAATTCAGTCAACTGGGCGCGGTTGTCACCCGGCATCTGATTGAATGCATTACCAATAAAGATTGTGCTTCACGCATCTGCGAAGTACAGACCCTATTAAAAATAGGAGAATCCGTAACCTCTCCCAGGCAAGAATCATGAGAAAGGAGCGGAGATTGGTAAGGATTTAGCGTCAAAAAGTTGAGGGTAAATGATGAAAGCAGGGATAACGGGAAAACAAATGACAGTAAATTGCAGGTTCAAACACCTGACCGGTCTGATGTTTTTCCCGTCGATCATGAAGTTTAGGGAAGAAAGCGGAAACGTTGGAAACGGGACATAGATTTTGTCAATGAATTGTGCAAAGAAAAACAATCAGAGCGTGCGAAGCGTTCTCAGGAAAAATCTTGAGGATCCCGATATTCGCCATGTTTTCGGGAATTGTTTTTCCCGCGCATTGCCGATTGGTCGGAACTATGGCGCTTGCGGCATGGTTACCGGGAGTCCAAACTGTTTGAACAATTCAGGCGTTGTCCCTTTGCCGGCGATGTTCCGCAGTATTTCGATGGGATTGAAGGCTCTTTGCATGGATGTCCTGATGATGGTCATGGCCAATGCCACGTTTAATTTGCCGCTTGCGGTCATGCTGCCGAAAATAAGTTTCCTGAGCAAAACCGCATTGCGGATGGCTTGTTCGGCAAAATTGTTCGTTGGAGAAATTTCCGGGTATTTCAAGAAGGTGAAGAGTTCATTTTTAAAAGTGATCAGCCGCATGCGAATGTTGTCGGATTCGTGGTGTGACAGTGGTGCGTGTCGATACAGTTTACGAAATTGCTTGAGGATATCTTTCCTGCCGGAACGGTATGCTTCAACGGACAAGGCGGAGTGTTGACCATGCAGAAGAATCGCATCTTTTATAAGTTTTTTAAGCTCGAGAAGGAAGCTTTCTGCATCCGGATGCTCTTCAAGTCCGGATTCAAGAAGTTTCTTGATATCGCGCAACAGATGCACCAGACATTTCTGCTTGGCGGAAGCTCCGATCTTATCCCGATAAGCGTTGTAAAAGTCACTGATCAGAATGCCGTGGTAAAATGTTCCCAGGTGATCGATGGCGACTTGGGAACCCCGGCTTTCGTCGATATCGAAGAAAGTAATAAACGGATTGGTGAAGCCCCAGAGCCAGTCGCGTTTCCAACCGGTTTCATCGGCATGCATGAATGGGTAGTTCGGCAAGGACTGCTTAAGAGCATCGTAAAGTGGCTTGCCCTGCCTGGTCATGTGCTTGTCAAAGCCGACCAGAGCGGCGTTCGAAAGTTTCAGGTTGCCAAAACATTCCAGCGTGCGTCTGGTGTCGTTGTAGGAGCTTTTAATCTCGTGGCGCATAAACGAGGTCTTGGCGCGAACATCCGGACCGATGAAAGCGTTGGGGATTTCGTTCTCGCCCCAGCCGTGAACAACCCGCTGGCAGTCGGGACACCAGTAATAACAGTGTGTAAAGCGCGTGGAGATGAGTTTCCCGTCTTCAAAATCCTCCTGGATGTGTTCGGTGGTATGATTGCAGGGCGAAATTCTTTCGCCGCTGCAG
>CAKUYO010000172.1 GCA_934716995.1 uncultured Bacteroidales bacterium
GGAAATCATCGTGCCTTTTCAACCAATGGACGATGTAAAGGAAATGTTGAAAAAATACGAGAAGTAAGTATGTTAGGAGCTATTATTGGTGACATCGTGGGTAGTACTCGTGAATGGCACAACATAAAAACAGAAGATTTTGAAATGGTTCCGCCAGGTAGCCGTTTCACAGATGATACTGTTATGACTCTTGCTGTAGCGGAATGGCTCATGACAGATTCTAAGCATAAACCAGAAACACTTGTGGCTTGTATGCAAAGGCTCGGGCGTAAATATATTAATGCAGGATATGGCAGCATGTTCCGCAAGTGGCTATTGAGTGAACATCCGCAACCATACAACAGCTTTGGTAATGGTTCAGCCATGAGAGTCAGTCCGATTGGGCTATATGCAAATTCATTAGAGGAAGCTCTGGAACTTGCAAGAATTTCTGCATCTGTGAGCCATAACCATCCAGAAGGTATCAAGGGAGCGCAAGCTATAGCAGGCTGCGTATATCTAAAAAGCCATGCAGATTGGAGTACAGAACATTATAAAATCAATCAGTTCGTTACAGAAACCATAGGCTACAATCTTGACTCTCAACTTGAAGATATACGAAACGAATATACGTTTGATGTCACTTGTCAAGGTAGTGTGCCTATTGCTATAATGGCATATCTCCAAAGGTACAACTATCCTCCAGAGAAGGCTCTCCGTCTAGCAATATCCATGGGTGGAGATTCGGACACGATTGGATGTATGACAGCAGCAATAGCAGCTGCGGAAAAACTCAATGTAATTGGTAGTGATTTCGATGACGAGGTTATAAAGAAATGTCGTGCGTTACTTCCAACAGATTTGCTCGACATCAATGATCGTTTTGAAGGCTTTATTTCAAAACCTCTCAAACAATCATATTATTTGCATGGGTATTTATATGCGGGCGAATATCCTGGCGATAGAAATGATGAGGTAGCAAAACGAAAGATTGAGCACATGGTTCACTTCGGAATAAGACATTTCGTTGATTTGACTGTAGAGGGTGAACTAAAGCCTTATCGTCATCTTTTGCCTAAAGGTGTTACCTATATGCGTTTTCCGATACCAGATTGCGGAGTACCAAAATCCATAGAATCTGTAAACCTACTCATAGACAAAATAGAAGACCTTTCAAAGATGGGAGGTTACACATATATCCATTGTTGGGGAGGAGTAGGACGAACTGGAACCATCGTCGGATGCCTTAAAGCACGGGAACTGAAAGATTATAAAGACCTTGATGTTCTACAGGTGCTTCGCAATTTCTTTAGTGGGATGCCAAAGTCCGCATATCGCAAAACACCCGACACGAAAGAACAAGAAAAATTCATCATAGACTTTGCAGAAAAGGTTGGAGTTTATAATGACTTTCAGAATAACATCATTCGAGACAGTATAAAAGGATGCTTGATGGCAGGTGCTGTTGGCGATGCATTGGGTTATCCTGTAGAGTTTATGAGTTATAGAGGAATCTTGTCAAAATATGGGAATAGTGGCATCACTCAATTCGATCTGTCAAAAGAAGGTAAAGCACTTGTAAGTGATGACACCCAAATGACTCTATTTACGGCTTGTGGTATGCTTATGGGTGTTACACGTGGTTATATGAGGGGTATTGGAGGTGCTCCTGAAGATTATGTGGATGGTGCATATATAGACTGGTATTATACACAAACAGGAATGAAAAAAGATATATTTGACGATTATCACTACACTTGGTTACGTGATTTGCCGGAATTGGCTCATCGTCGTGCTCCAGGAAATACATGCTTATCTGCTTGTGAAATGCTGCTAAGAAATGAAAAAGTGAGCAATATGAGCAAAGGCTGTGGTGGCATCATGCGTGTAGCTCCTATGGCATTATTGATGGCTGGGTACAAGGGACGGGGAACTTCATTTTACGACATTCCTGTCATGGATGAAGCTGGGGCAAAAGTTGCAGAAGTGACTCATAAACATCCTCTAGGCTTTTTGCCAGCAGCTATGCTCACACATCTTATATATAAAGTTGTCTGTATGGATGCCGTTCAAGTCAAGAGATATATAAAGGAATTGGTGTCTGAAACTATAGAGAGCCTTGACACAATATTTGTTGGAAAATATGGACAAGAAAAGAATTTCTTGGCAAATCTTACTCATAAGGCTATTGAACTTGCTGAAAACAACAAATCAGACATTGAGAATATTAAACAACTAGGGGAAGGCTGGACTGGAGATGAGGCATGGGCGATTGCCTTATATTGTACAGTTCGCCATATTGACAGTGTGGAGGACGCAATCACAGCTGCTGTCAATCACAGCGGAGATAGTGATTCCACAGGGGCAATTTGTGGTAATATAATTGGAGCAATTTATGGGTATGAATCCATCAACGAGCAAAATATATGTTGTCCTAAAGGTAAAAAGCTCGAAGATACACTTGAACTGACAAATGTCATTTTGACTCTCGCAGACGACCTCTATACAAGTTGTGTCATTAGTGAATATGAACCAATAGACACACCTGAGAAAAAACGATGGTATGCTCGATATTGTCAGATGATGGCTAACGGATTATAATTTTTCCTATTCAAAAGGCAAGACGTTATGCTGATAATTCATCCAAAAGACAGAACGACTTCTGTACTCTCTGCTTTATATGATGGTAAGGATGCCAATGTGATTAGCAGCAATTGCTCTAACAAGGAAATAGAGCATTTGTTGCATCATGTTTCTACACAAGAACGAATCATGCTACTTGGACATGGC
>CAKUYO010000173.1 GCA_934716995.1 uncultured Bacteroidales bacterium
TCGAACATGGTGTTACGAATTTATTTTCTGGTGGGCATGGGACAAGAATCACATTGAGTGATTTGAAGTGTCATAATTGGAATGCAACAAAAGTAAAAACTTTGGTTGGTCAGCTCCAAAGCATATTGAATCCCTTTAGAGAAAAAGAGAATTTTTCTATAGAGGTGAGGTCTGATGATGAAAAGGTGCAGGAGTGGATTAATTCGGTAACATCTTCGGCTGAAATTATAAAGAATAGTCTGTTCAAGTTTGAATTCTCTATATCCCAAAGCAATGATAATGCTGAAGATTTTGCTTTCTTGGATTGGAAATATTCCTTTAATCCAACAAATTTTCCAACGTCTGCAAATGTAGAACCGAATAGTACGGCAAGAAAGCAACCGTTGGATATTGATTCTAAAGAATTTATAGCTTATGACAAGAATGCCAAAGAACGTTTCTTCTTGAAGAATAAATTGTTGAACGGTATCGGAAAGATTACAGGCTGCTTCTATGCATTCTCTCGTGACAGTAAAATCTTAGGTTTGGTTTATGGAGCAGGAAGAAGTACGCTTATCAATAGCTACTTAGATCAAAATGGTGGCGTGAAAATCTTTAGGGATGACATACGTGTATATAATTATGGTGAGCCTAATGATGACTGGTTGGGTATCAATCAGAATCGAGCTACCAAAACGAATGCCCATTTTGCAAAGAACCAGATTATAGGTGCAATAAACCTAAACCTCGAGAAGACAAAGGAAAGTCTTTTGGAGAAAACAAATCGTGAGGGCTTTATAGAAAATGATACATTTGATATTTTGACTCGTATCATGAAGGCAATCTTTCATCATTTTGAAAGAATATCAGCATCAGACAAAGCAAAGCTATTAAAGGTTATTGATAAGAATTCTATAATAAAGAAAATAGGATTTTCAGAAACAATAAAAGAGTTGGAAGATAAACTGAAGCAGAAGAATCTTGATACTGAATTTTCTGATTTGGTGGACAAAGTAAAAAAAGACTATGACAATATGCGCAACGTGATGTTGAGTGCTGGTATGAATGGACTAAACCTAACCATAGTCTTCCATGAAGTGGAGCGAGAAATGGGATTCATACGAAATGATATCATGCGTAAGGATTGTGATATAGCCAACATTCGTCTTAGGATAAAGGCTTTGATGGATTTGATGGAAAAATTCATGCCTTTGTTAAGAAGAAGCCGTATATCTTCAATCAAGGCGTCTAAATATGCAGAACGTGTTTTTTCTATTCATCAAACTCGATTCCGTTATCATGAGATGGTCTATTCCGATAGGCTGCAAAGTCAAGAGGCTACTGATTTTATAATCAATGGTCCTAGCGGTCTAATCCTTGGTGCATTGAGCAACTTAATAGACAATGCCATTTATTGGTCTTGTGAAAGAAAAGTACGAGAAAATCGTTCGCAAAAGCCTGCGCTGATGATAACTTCTGATACTACCCATTTTGATGGACCAGCAATATTGGTTGTTGATAATGGACGGGGGTTTCAGATGGAACCAGACGAAATGGTACTTCCATTCAGAACTTTGAAGCCTTCAGGTATGGGTATCGGACTATATTATGCTAGTTTAGTAATGGAAACTATTGGGGGAAAATTGCTTTTCCCTGAAATTCATGACTTGGGACTACCTGAGGTCTATGATGGAGCTTGTGTTGCTTTAGTTTTTCCAAATAATAATCAATAGAACAAAATGTTAGAGGAAAATAATAGTATCATTATTGTTGATGATAATCCAGATGATGTTGAAAAGATAGCTAGTATCTTTTTGAACTATGGGATTGGTTGTCGTACGTTTGTGTATGACTCGGTAGAAGGGATAGACAAACCTTTGGAAAATGTCAAGTTGGCATTTTTTGATATTTGTTTAGCAACTTCGGGAAATGACACAGAGCAAATCGCTATTTTATGTGATGCTTTGAAATCTTATGTATCTCTTAACAATAAGGCTTTTGTACTAGTGTTTTGGACAAGTAAACCGGAATTTATAAAGAGTCTTAAGGCATATATAAATGACAGAGAAGAGAATTCGGTTCCAAAACCTATTGCAATAAAGTGTATAGACAAAAATGATTTTATAGGGAAACAGGAGGCTCTTATTCAAACGTTATCCGACTTAATGTCAGATTCTATTGTCCGGTGTCTTTTTTCTTTTGAGTCAGAGTTGAAGAATGCGGCAAATCAAAGTTTATATGATGTTTTGAAGTTTATCGAATTCCCAGACTGTTGGGGAGACAATAAACAATACATCAATAACATCAAAGAAGTTTTTGCGAAAATCGCCACTGAGACATTCGGTGCTCAAAGAGGAAAACAAAATCCCGACTTGGCGATAAAGGAAGCTTTTGCTCCATTGTTTCATCATTATTTATGTAGCTTGCGACTATTCTAATGGGAAAAAACGTACCCATCGTTATATGTTTGGCGCTATCGTTCCTGTAGAGGTGGCAGTACAACTAGAGAAAGTCAATTTAGGAGATGCAATATGTTATGTGCCATTTAAGTTCATGTATGAAGAAAAAGAATGTATGTTGCTCTTGCATTTCAATTACTCGATAAATGAAGAAGGAACATGTCCTGTAAAATTATTAGGCAATCGTCTTTTTTCTTTAAAATCAGAGGTCATGAATTGGATTTGCGATCGTCATGCCAATCATATTTCTCGCATTGGAATAACGAG
>CAKUYO010000174.1 GCA_934716995.1 uncultured Bacteroidales bacterium
AGTCAGGAGAGTGGCCGAGGATAGCCTTCATTACTTCCTTTTTTATGATGCCTTTTTTGGCTGTGTCATTATCGATGTCAGCCTGCTTTAAGGCACCAAGCTCGTCTTGTATGCGTTCCCTTTGTTCTGCCGTGCAAATGATGCGTATCTTTCGGGCGTTTATCAACTCGGCTAATTTGAAATAGCACTCTGCTCGGAGATTTGTATATCTCTCCCGGTCTAAGGGATGACTACCTCCATGAAATTCCTTTATTCCATTTAGGTATGACTCCAAAAATGAACCTACGCCATCCGCATCCACAATTGTAAGCGAGCGAGGTATCTTTTCCTTTATCATCAACTCTTTAAGAGTCGTTTCGACCTCCTTGCCTGGAGAATACTCTTCATCAACCGCTATTGTAGCCACGTTTCCAACCCACGTTACGCAGACAAATCTATCGTGTCCCTTACCCGCTATATCCGCAGCACAGCTTCTTCCGCCAGTCGGCAATATGTGTTCGTTATGAAACAAATCACTAATGGCATCAAAGTCACACAAGGTGGCAGGGTCGTCATCGTACTCGAAGTTACCAAAGTAAAGACGCTGAACCGTGATAGGATCTGCTCTTAATAGGTTGTCGATATACGCCTGGTCTATATGTGGGTTGTCCACTGGAAGTGATTTTATGAAACGCCTATACCCCTTAAGAGTCCCTGTTTTGGCAGGCTTGACGAAATCATTATATATCCAGTTTCGCCTTGGGTTACAAGTGTAGAGAGCCTTTGGCACCGTATGCCAAGTTGAACCGTCAGTTCGTTTTCCGTTCAAGACAGAAAAACGACCTTTCAACACGGAAATGGCTTTTTCACACACCTGCTGCGCCTCGTCAACAAAGAGGTCTGTGATACCGAGTGAACCCAGTCTATCAAACTCAGGGTCTTTGGGTAGGAACTTCAAGTCACGAAAGTATATAACACTTCCATTACTAAAAGTTGCCGTCAGTCGGGTGGCGTTGTAATCTACCGCTGATGTGTAATGCAGCAAGGACAATACTTCAAAGAACGTGACGATGGTCGTATCTTTCAGTTTTACCGACTCCTCACGACAGACGAGACCGACAGACCCCGGCATGTTTATCCTTCGAAGAGTCTGCCACAAGCAACCAAGGAACGTATTGTGGGTAACGGTGTAATCCTCAAGACAGAACAAATGATTGCCGTCTATCGTGAAGCCGTAATACTTATCGACTGTGTCTTTCTCTACCACAATCCCTGTATGGTTGGCATTTTGGTAATGCTTTCGTGGTCCACATTTCTTGCGCTCCACCTTGCAGGGAATTTCGTTCAAGCTATTGCCGATAATGACAATTCTGTCATATCTCTTTCCATTCACATATTTGTCCTTGCATCGCGTGACAAACCCTAATGTGCCACAAAGGTTCACAAGTCCTTCTTTCAGCAGAGGATATTTCGTCGTGATTTCGTAGCATCCGTTATGTAGATACCCGTCTGTGTCAATCAGACCGGCAAGGAGCTGTAGGCGGACAGCACGGCTATTCTTGATATACACGTTTGGAATGTGCTTGTTGTTCAAGACACCAACCTCGCGTAAACTATCCAGCAGCCTGTTCTTCATATTCTTCTTGCCTGTCGTGTATGCGAAAGTTTCGCAACCGCTCGCCCGATTGGCTCTTTTGTACGGATTACATCCATATTCCTTAGCCACTCCGTGACAATAATCCTTGACAACACCATCGCGGTTGTTGAAAGTTATGTCCGTACGACACGCAGTTCCGTCTCCAAGCCACACACCAAGGAAATACGGGTCAAGAGGTGTGTCCTGTTTCTCAAACTCCATTCCGAATGAACGGTAGCCTTTGGCTTCCTTCTTGAATTTTCCAGATTTGCCGAGATAGTCACACACTGAAATGTTCACTGTTTCCCACACCTTTTCGCATTGGTCAACGACTTTTCGTCCGTTCTCCCGATGTGTCTTGGTCTTTCTCCGCTCATGGCGCAACGATAAGATATGGCTCTCGTTCACCCGATAATCCATTCCGTTACGTTGGCGAACCAAATACATCTGCTCGACACCCGTGCTTACAAACAGAACGTGTCTCGGCGTACCGTCGTCCCCCATGAGGACATCACCAACGGCAATATCCTCAACGGACTTCACAGACAGGTCGTACATTCTGACCTTCGTACCCTTGCCGAGACACTTTCCACCACGGGCACCTCCGCCATACAAGACTTCCGTAACCTCTTCATTATTTTCTGAGAGGTACTCCAAAGCTTGAGCCTGTTTGTCAAAGACTTCAACGGTGACTTCCATACTCCTTTTTGGGACTGTTAAATTTGTTAATTTTATAGATGCTCATACTTTTATAATTATCTGCTGATTATCAGCTTGTTAGCTTACATTCAACAACTCTGCCATCCGTGTGATTACCTGCTCTCTCGTATCGTTTACAGCACCAGTGATAATGGATGATGTTGAGCGCTCTTTTTGAATCAAATCATACATTCGCTCGTCAAACGTATTCTTTCCAAGGAGATACACACAAGTGACCACATTCTTTTGACCGTTTCTGTGAGCTCTGCATTCGCATTGGTCACAATCAGCCGAGGTCCAAGGCATCTCCACGAAGAGCACATCAGATGCAGCTGTTAGGGTAATCCCAACTCCTCCGCTTTGGATGTTCACAATAATGACTTTGCAC
>CAKUYO010000175.1 GCA_934716995.1 uncultured Bacteroidales bacterium
GGGTAGCACCTCCGGTCGAACGGGAGCCGGTCTGGCGTTCTGTGTCGCCCGAAACAGTCGTGTTGCGCAGGAACGTTGTTCCGGAAGAAAATCTGAGGGGAAAAACTCCCTTACGGGAGTTTTCGAGAACCGCTGTTGCAGAATCCGCCATGTGATTCTCTCTTTCCTTCTATCAGTTGTCATCGCCGATTTTGACCTCGACTTTGTAAGTCTGTTCCCCATTGGAACCGATGGTCGGCCCCTTTAAACATGCATTGGTGAGGCCGGCATGAAGGGGTGTGTAAAATTCCAGAACCTTTTCCGGCGGCATCGACGGATCGGGATCATCCAGTTTCATGCCGTTGTAATTGAAAATGCGGACGGGGAGAGTGGTGATTTCGCTGGCCATAATAATCTTCCTTTGGGTGATGGTTGGTGGTTAGAAGTTAAACAGATCCAATTCTGGCTGCTCCAGCTGATCCAGAAAAGAAGTTGTGGATGACGTTTCCGATGCCGGTTGAACGTCATTGTTCTCCTCTTCCGCCGCGCGAAGTTGCGCTTCGATCGCAGCGGCTTTCAGTTCTTCCAGATATCCGGGAAGTGCGGCTTCAAACTCAGCATCGACTTGTTTCTCTTCGCCCTGGCAAATCAGCGCCTTGTATTTGCCATTGCTGATGCCGAGTATAAAATCTCCATCCGGCTTCTTTTGAAGCACGATCCGGATGCTTGCGCCTTCTTCGGCCAAGCGGTAAATCGTTTCATTCATATTCGAATCCTCGTTGTTTTCCGATTCATTCGTCTGGGTTTATGTTTCGGTCAGAATTTCTCCATCATATGCAGTTTTCCCGTATTGTGCTGTAAATCTGTTGCAGCCATTGAAGTTGATCTCCGTGTTCTATTTGTCTCCTTTCGTTGACGGTTAGGATTTCTTCAAAAAAGTGCGAGAGCAGCGGTTTCCCATGGAGGAAAAAAGAACTGGTGAAATAGACCTCCGGTGAACTTGGATTATCGGAGATGGAGGTCTGAACTTTCGATAACTTCCGTTGGAAACGGATCTGGAACAAATTCCGGTCAAGCAGCGGACACGGCTGTTCGATCCGGCAGAGCTGCAGCTGTTTCTCCTGCGGCCGCATAAACAGATAGACCGCTTCATATCTGGTCATTTGGGAAAGGCCGGAGTCCTGTGTTTCCGGTTCTTCCACTTGCTCAAGAGTTTCCCGATTGTCTTTGAGCAACATGGCGCGCAGATCGCATAGGCGTAATTTTGCCTGTACCCGGGTCAAGTCCGCATCCACCCGGAAGCTCAGCTCATTGATCAGGATTTGTTTCAACGTTTCCACCCGTTGATGGAAAGAGGCAATATGGGCATAATAATTGGGCCAGACATATGCGACATCGTCTTCATAGTAGTTCAGGAAGTATTCGATGGAATGAAGTCCGAATTGTTCACGTTCTTCCGGGGAGATGAAAAGAAATTCCGCTGTTTGTTTTTTGTCGGTATTGGAAGGTTGGGATTTAGCCAGAAATTCGATTCGGCCGGATTGGAGATTCACGTAGGCCATAACAATCGTCCGGCAGTTTTTCCTCATACAGCCTCCGGCACGGTTTCGTTGAACTTCGGCACGGGCTGCAAGCGTTTGAATGGCGGCAGGGCATCCCATAACCACAAGCTGACCAGCTTTGGATCCAGCGTGTCGAAGTCGATATGTTCAGCGAGGAATTGCTCTCTGACACATTTGCAGTAGAAAGGGTCTGCCGTCATCAGGGAAAGATGATTTTCGATAAGTTGCCGTTTGTTGCTGCAATGCAGCCAGAAGTTGAGTTTCTTTTTCCGGAGATTATTCAGATATGCCTGTTTAATTCGAGCGTCACGGGTTCGTTTCTGACGCAACTGTTCTTTGCGAATAATCCGTTGACCGCATTCCAGTGCCGTCGGAGTCCAGAATACTTGAGACATCCATTCCGGGCGGTTCTCCGGCGAGTAGTCAAATGCCAGATCAGCGGTTCCCCGCCAGCGGGCGATCAGCTCATCATCTCTCAGCTGCTCCAATCGTGCCTGAAGTTGATCGAACATGATGATTCGTTCTTTTCCCATTGCTTCATAAATTTCTGATCTTGTCATTGCTGCTCCCGTGTTGTTTTCTGTTCGGCGCGCTCAACTTGCGTGGCGCGCCGAACAGCACAGAATTATTTTTTAGAATTATTGGATATACTATTTGTTTTTTTGATTTGACAATGTAATAGTTATTTATATATTATCTCTATCAATATAAATTATCTTATTTTAATTAGGAGGGAAATATGGATAATATTATTTGTGAATTGGATAAGCATATTTCTTATTTATCATCGTTTCATAATGATAAAATGCAGCTTATAAATTACTATCGAATTAAAATTGAGTATGGTTTGATTTGTTCGTTAGCAGTCTTGTGGAATAAGAATTTGCAAACTTTGGATTTAGAGACAAAAGAGTACGTGATGAATCAAGTGATTCGACCATCTATCGGTAGTGTTATTGATATTTGCCGTAGGTTAGATACTACCTTACCTTCTTTGTTTACTAAACCGGCAAAAAAAGCCTTGAATGCCTATCCAGACTTACGTAACAAAAGATTAGGTCATGGCTTTGTTTTTGCTGACGGGGAAGAGCAATTGTTGTGTGAACTAAAGAAGTGCGCAGAGGATATATATATGGGTAATCATCTCTTATCC
>CAKUYO010000176.1 GCA_934716995.1 uncultured Bacteroidales bacterium
ACTTAAAGTCTGCATTCAATCCATCAATTGCAAGTTTTCTTCCCTGTTCAAAATTGTCATTTGAATCAAAATTGAAATTATATGGAAAGAACAGCATTATATTTTTCTTTGTCTCAAATATCTTTATAATTTGAGATACATCCTTTTCCAATACATCTTCTTTCTCTTTCTTCTCTCGAATTTCTATCATTTTATTCCAGTTTAGGCTCCGAAACACTGCATACGGAATGCTGTATGTAATCGGTTTATACCCCGGAACACCTTCGTGCTTTTCTGGCAGTCCAAAGCCTATCACACCGGGCATGAATTCTTGGATTGATGGTGAGAGGATTTTAGCCGCTTGCAGCCTTGATTGAGATGCGAAAAGCTTAAAATCAAGCTTGTATTCATCTGAAGCGCAGTCATATTCTCCGTGTGCTTCTGACTCCGGCTTCTTATATAGCTTTCCATTGGATTTTTTCAGGAAGTAGCTTGAACAATTCACAAAATCCCGCAAGTAATCTTCATACGAATATGGCTCCATCACACCACCTATAAAGTTGTCAATCACTCTAGCTGCTCCAAGAAAATCCACTCTCATTTCAGAATATTCCAATCAATTCAACTCCTTAAAACTCAACAGCCTATCCCGATAATGCTCATACTGCTTTTGTCTTGCTTCAATCTCCGCTGGCAAGCCGCTCGTCAAATCATTGCAGATAGCATCAAAACGGTCAAGAATAGAAACGATGCGCTTTTGCTCCTCAATAGGCGGTACTGCAATTACAGCCTTTGCAATATTGCCATTGTACAATCTCGGAATCGTTCCGCCCTCGGACGCTTTCCACGGTTTTAGTTCATAACAGTAGCGAAGATAGCTATTCAAAACAATACTTTCATTGTTATCAATCCAAACGATATTAGAATCTTGGAAATATGCTGGTTCGCCATTATAAACAACTGTTCTTCCAATCGTTCCCGCCGCAGAAATCAGCACATCGCCTTTTTTCGGAAAGTTATACTTTGCCCGATATTCGTCAAATGTTTCCTGCGAAATATAGGCATCTGCTTTTTTTCCAAAAGTTCCAATTTTATAGAACGGAACACCTCCAACTGTATTTGTTTGGCTCTTCAAAATGCGTTTACACATACAAATCGAGCCGATATCTCCTAAAGGGATTCTCTCAATCCTAGCCCCTTCGGTTTTGCCAAATGTCAATAGCTTATTCCGATAAAATGCATACTGCTTTTGGCGAGCTGTAAGCTCCACTGTAAGCTCCGCTGTAAGCTCCGCTGTAAGCTCTGTGAAATTGTCCAAAATCCGAACAATTTCACGCTGAACATCGAGAGGAGGAATTGGAATCACTAAATTTTCAATTGCACTTCTCGACAGTCGTGGTATGCTCGCCTTTCTTACTTTTGAAGCAAGTTGGTTTTGATTGTTGAGGAGCAAATGGTAAATATATCGATTCAAAACATTCTCAGGGCATACAACGGTGAAACAATCATCAGCAGCCCAAAACGCCTTATCGCTAAATCCAATTTCTCCAGCTGCACCAGCTACAATAATAAAGGTTGTATTCGCATTATAATTACAATCCGTATGATACCCCAACGGCGTTAAACTATTTTGGTATACAGGGTATTTTCCTCTTATAGAAAGCTGGCTTCTTACCACACGTTTTCCACGCTCAATCGATACAGCATCTACTAATTTCTTATATTTTACACCATCCGGGCAAAGCTCGCGAATCAGTTCATCCAGTTTACTCATCTTTATTTTCCCCAGTCATCTCTTCTACCTCATTCCAACCAAGTTCATGAATTTTTTGAAGTATTTCTTCACTATTTCTTATCAGTTCCTCTTTATTTTTCACGTTGTCAAGAATTCCGATAACAAGACGACGAAATGCACTATACTTTTTCAGACTTGTCTCTTCGTCAGAATGACCATGAACAACTTCGCTCAACTCGCTGAATAATGTATATCCTTTTTCTGAGAACTCTTTCGGAACAATGTGACACTCTCCATCGATTTTCTCCAGTGCCTGTCTAAATGGAAGTTTCCCTCCATTTTTTCCCGTTAGCTTTATGCCTTCATTTTGTGCTACTTGATATGTAACGCCTTCCATGATCTCTCTTAAATAAACAATCGCCCCTGCTCCCAAACCGTCTCTAAATGCTCTGTCAGCCTTATCAAGGAACTCTGTATACTTTCCATATTTTCCATATGAAATTAGCACATCATTCGGAAGTTTTTCTGTTCTCTTCAATACTCTCACCCACACTGCGGAATCAGCAATTTCATTTCTACTTTCTACGAGATACCAAACCGGGACTGTCCCTGTACAACGTGGGCACTTCAATACACAGTCAATACTTATTAATCGATTTGTAACGCCAACACATGCAATCTTGGCCTTGTCGCCAGTTGAAAACGTCAATTCGCTCTCACAATTTTTGCAGTAAAATGTTCGACAAACAACTCCTACATCCAACCTTTTCTGTTCACCATATGGAAGTTTCTTCTTTAAGAATCCATCAACCTGTTTGAACTCCAAATCTGGTTCTTTTGACAACACATCTGATAAACGCATCTTTTATGTCCTTACATCAGTTTTCACTATTTTCAGCCAAATACCTGTCAAAATCGCTCTGGTACAGCCGATCCTGCACCACACGGTACTTTTCAAACTCCGTTTCGGCGTGC
>CAKUYO010000177.1 GCA_934716995.1 uncultured Bacteroidales bacterium
CGGCAACGGCGCCCTTTATTCCCTCGGGATGACTGTGCGTAACCTCTGCGGTCGCCGCCGCCAATGCTTCACATTCATCGAGAGAATTCGCATACCATGCAACAGGAGAAACTCTCATTGCTGAGCCGTTTCCGTAGCTGTTGTACGGTTCGGTATGGTTTCCCCTTATCCACACGCCAAAATGTCCGCCGTAGCCGCAATTCGGGTATTTGATTCCTACCTCATGCATTACCGACACAAGCTCTTTCTTGAATTCTTTGATATCCGTCACGGCATCAAACTTCAAAAGTGTCTTTGCGACCGCCAATGTCATAACCGTATCGTCCGTAAAAGAGCAACTTTTGTCAAAAAAATTAAAATCCTTTGACTTGTGATTATAAAACTCAAATCTTGATCCGACAATATCACCGATCATTGCACCTATCATAATAAATTCCTCCGAAAATAAATTTACAAGCTTTTCACCTTGCAGCATTATTATACATAAGACATGCGCCGTAAAGGTCGCCTGATAGGTGACATTTTATTTAATTTCTGTCCCATTCTTTACGAGACTGTCAATATCAATTTTTGTGTTGTGGAAATCGGCTTCAAAAGCCTGCTTTAAATTTTGCTCCTCAAATGAGGAAAGCATGCTGCAATTATAAAATGTTGAGCCATGCAGTTGATTAACACTTGCCGATAATTTAACGCATTCAAGCTCCGAACAGCTAAAAAAAGCATAGCTGCCTAGATATTCGACGCTGTCGGGAATCGTAATTTGTTTTAATTCGCCGCACTCAAAGAATGCACTGTCATCAATGCAGTTAAGCCTTTGAGGAAGTGCTATTTCCGATAACGCTTTGCAGCCGTGGAATGCGCCGTTGTCAATGCACAAAAGCGACTGTGGAAGGCTGACCTTTTCAAGCATCATGCAATTCTCGAAACACGCTTCGCCGATATACTGTATACCATCATCAACCGTAACTTTCTTTAAGCTAATATTCGGCAGGAACTCACTTTTATCGAATCGGCAGGTTACGCCGATGACCTCATGACCGTCAATAACGCTCGGAATCGTTACCGTGGAAGAGTCACCGCTGTACTCGGTTATGAAAACCTTTTTGTTTTCAAAGAGCCGGTATTTAAAGTCGCCGTTCTCCCCTTCGGATACAAGGAAATTTTGATTATCCTCCGTGCCGAAATAATAGGTCGAAAAATAATCGCAAAGCGTTATATCCGGGTGACTGTACTTTTCGGCAATATATAAATAATCGTTCCATGTAAATTTATCGGAAATCTTTACGTTTTCCTTTTGAAAATTCACCGTTGCGATGTCGGTTGTTGTAGATCCCGTTGTCGTTTTATCATAAACATTCGGCACACACGACGTCAGGAAAATTATTAAAAGCATGGACAGAAATACAATAATTCTTTTCATTTTATTGCTCCTCCCTATCCAATGCAATATCCTTATCGTTCATCCAAATCATACCGTCGCCGAAATTTATTCCTGCGTTTTTAAAATCGGCAACATTGATTTTTGTTCCGCTCAATGCCGTTGTATCTATCTCTGTCAGCGCTCTCGGAATATTGATATCCGCCAAACTTTTATCACGAAAAAAAGCCTCTTTTTCAATTCTGCAAACGGTTTCGGGGAGCATTACTTTTTCCGCATCGGCACACTCAGAAAAACAGCCTGCCGAGATTTTTCTCAGCTTCGTCTTTGAAAGATCAAGAGTCATGAGTTTTTTGCAGTCATAAAATGCACTGTCGCCGATTTCTTCCAGCGTCGAAGGAAAATTTATTTCCGTCAGGCTCTCCGCAAATCCGAACGCGCTGCGAAAAATTACCGTCAAGCCCTCGTTCAAAACGACCTTTTTTATGCCATAGCAATAGTCAAAAGAACTGCCGCTGATAAACAAAGTATTTGAACCTGTTTTTACAGTAATCTTCTTAGATTTAAAGCGGCTGCGAAAATCAACTTTACCTATTCCGACAACAGGATAACCGTCAACCGTGTCGGGAAAAACAATGTCTTTGTCATTGCCCGTATATCCTGAAATAACCGCCGTGTTGTTCTCATACACGTCGTATTTGAAGTCTCCGCTTTCCGCCGATTTCAGCTTGAATTTTTCAATTACAAAGAAATAAGCATTGAAATAGTTTTCTAAATCCATGATTACCGCTCCTTCGCCTTGAGCGTGCTTCAAATAATCGTCCCAAGTGAAATTATCGGAGATTTTCTTGCTGTCAATTTGAATTTTTTGTTCGGTTATGTCGGTTGTTGTGGACTCCGTTGTCGTTTTATCATCAACATTCGGCACACATGAAGTGAGAAAAATCATTGTTAAAATCAGGAATATAGTGATGTTTAATTTTTTCATTTTTATTACTCCATTTTCGAATGTGTTGAGTGGTTAAGTCAGATGTCATCAAACTCTTTGCAAAAATAAAAAATCAAAAATTATTCAGCATTTTAAATCCCCACCACCGCAAGCGGTCCCCCTCCCCTTGCTTCAAGGGGAGGCTTAGATAATTTCTGCTGACTTTAAGTTTAACCATGAAATTTACGTTACGTTCAGCCTCCCCTGATTGTTAGGGTAGCGAAGCGGCGCGACGGTAGTGAATGAACGTCCGGTGGACGTTCAGAGCCGGAGCGTGA
>CAKUYO010000178.1 GCA_934716995.1 uncultured Bacteroidales bacterium
GCGGTCCTTTTCGGTGAAGGTATAGGAAGTTTTTTTGTTGTCCGCATCGATGACGTCACAGGTGTACGAACCATCCGGGTTCTTCTGCGTGATCGTATAAGGCGTTCCGTCAACGGTGATCGTACCAGCCTTTTCGTCGATGGTCCACTTCTTGCTGCCGTCAACATAGATGATATCGCTGAGGTCTTTTTCCTGTTTATCCGTCGTGGTCGTGGTTGTGGTCACGGTCTCGGTGATGTTCCAGCTCACCTTCTTGATGCTGCCGTTGAAGGTCACGTCAGTGACTTTGTAGCCTTCCTTCTCCAGCGTCTCGCGGGACTTTTTGGTTTCTTTTTCCAGCTGCTTCCAAGCAAGGTCTTTCTTTTCGTTCTCGTCAAGGTCGCTGAGCTGAATATCTTCCTCAATGACCTTATAGATCGTGGTGGTCTTGGTCTTGCCATCCTCGGAGACGACAGTGTAAATCTTTTCGACCTTGTTGCCATCATGGTTTGTGGAAGTGAGATAATTGCCATCCGGCGCGGTGAAGCTTTCGCCCTCAAAATTGGAATGATTGCCCTCTCCGGTCTTGCTGTCCGTCCACGAGACCGTGCCGGAAGTGACATAGGAGCTGCCATTGGCAGTCAGAACCTTGTTGTCGGTGGTCTGGTCGTTGTTCATTTCCGGTGTGGGTTTCGTGTCGGTGCCGGTGATGGTGCCCTTGCTGTAATCCAGCTCGAAGTGCTTCGTGACGCCATCGACAGTGATATCGGTCTCGAACGTGCCGCCTTCCTCTGCATTGATCGTGCCGTCGGAGATTTTCTTGTTCAGCTCTGCGGCTTCCTTTTCGGTGATGGTGTGCTCTTCGAGCATTTTCGTCACGGCGTTCTTCAGCGCACCGCGGACAGCCTCGTCTTTTGCTTCGGCTTCAGCTTCGGCCTTCTTCTCATTATCGATGGTGGGGCCGTTCGGATCCTTCTTCGTCTCCTTGACCTTGACGGTGTAGGACAGCTTCTCGCGGATGACATCCTTCTGATCCACGGTCAGCTTCCATTCCTTGCCGTTGGCGTCCGTATAGAAGACGTCATCGCCCTCGGCCTTGTAGCCAGCGCCCATTCTTTTGGCGATTTCGCCTGCGCTCAGTTTGCGGGACTCGAGGTTCTTGGTGATGGTGTATTCGCGCGTGACACCATCCTCTTCAACAGTGACGGTGTAGGTGGTCTGGTTGCCGTTGGATTTCGGTTGGGTGTCCTTGCTGATCAGTTCGTTCAGCGTCTTTTCATCGATGCTGCGAACCTCCTTGTGGGTTTCTTCATCATACAGATAAATATCAGGCAGCTTGAAACCGGTGGCAGTGTCCTTTTCAAAGGCAGGCTTGTTGCCCTCTTCGTGGTGCTTTTCCTTCTCGCGGGTCACCTTGATGGTGGTGGTGGTCTTGATGCTGACCTCATCGGTGTCCTTCCTCACCGTGATGTAGGTGGTGCGGGTGACGGGGTTGCCGTCTGCATCGGTGACGGTCTCGGTGCGCTTCAGGGTGTAGCTGCCGTCCTCCTGCTTGTTCACGGAGTCGCGGTCTGCGTCCACCAGCTTGGCGATGTCCTCAGCGGTCATATGGCCACTGCTCTCTTCCACCTTCTCAAGGGTCAGGGTCTGCTTGGTCTTATTGCCATCGGGCACTTCTTCCTTGCTGATGACCTTGTACGGGTTCTTCTCATCAGTGCCGACCTTGCCGTTCTGCTCAACGTTCCAGTCGATATCGCCCAGCTCTTTCTTCAGAAAATCCGAGTCGATTTCCTTGGTGTCTATGATGGTCTCCTTGGTGTCGGCTTTTGCGTGGCCGCTGCCGGTGGTCGTGGTGGTCTGGGTGGCATCAAGAGTGGTCGTATCAGTGATGATGGTGGTGCCGTCCTCGGTGACCTTGGTGTCAGTCTTGGTTTCGGGCTTTGCGCCGGGCTTCGCCACGGGGGCTCCCGTCACGGTGCTGTTGGGGGTCTCAACGATGGTGGCGTTACCGATCTGCTTGTCCTTATCGTTCTTTTCGGTATTGCCGCTGTCGGTCGGAGGAACCACTTCATCAAGCTTCTTCTCGCCATCGGTCCCGTCCTTCTTGTCGCCGGTCTCGTCGTTCTTCTGGTCGCCGTCGGTCTTGTCCTGATCGCCGGTCTCATCGTTCTTCTGGTCGCCGTCAGTCTTGCCCTGATCGTCGGTCTCGTCGTTCTTCACCACTTTGCCGGGGGTGGTGGTGGAACCGGTCTCTTTATCCGTTGTGGACTGGCCATGGTTGTACTCAACGTCTACATGTTCGCCGAAAGCTTCTTCTTTCGTCTCGGTAGATTCCATGTTGGTGCCGTCAGACTGATTGCTTTCGTTTCCGGAGCCGCTGCCCTCGGTGCCGTTGCTCTCAGTGCCCTTGCCCTCGGTGCCGTTGCTCTCAGTGCCCTTGCTCTCGGTGCCGCTGCCCGCAGAGGCATCCGAAGCCTGCGCAGGGGTATTATTAGAAGAGGCGGTGTTCACCTCATCTGCCGCGTTCGCGATCAGGGGCTGGGCCGCAACACATGCGGTCAGTGCCATAGACATTGCAGCAACTTTAAACTTTTTGTTCGTCATGATCCCAGGTCTCCTTTCCTGTCGCCATGTGTATA
>CAKUYO010000179.1 GCA_934716995.1 uncultured Bacteroidales bacterium
TCGTGGCAGAGGGCGGCAACGTCGTTTTCGACAACGCCACCATTTCCAACAACTGCGCCCTGTCGTCTCCCGGCGCGGGCGTCATCCGCATCAAGAAACCGGGCCTCTACAACGTGTTCTTCAACGCAACCCCGGTGGCAACCGCCGCCGGCGCGGTCGAGTTCGCCATGCGCCACAACGGCGCGGTGGTCCCGGGCGCCAACGGCTCGGTGCAGCTCGCCGCCGTGGGCGATGTGGGAAACGTCGCGTTCATGTCTCCCGTGACCGTCGAGTGCGGCGCGGGCGACACTCTGGCGTTCTTCGCCGACGCGGCAACCAGCGTGACCACGGCCGCCGCCATCGTCGAGAAGGTGGCGTGATGGAGCGCATCGGAGAGCTGGCCCGCATGATATGCGAAGAGGTGCGCGACGCCGACAAGTACGCCAAGCTCGCACTCATGGCGAAGGATACCGGCACGCTGGCCGACGCCCGCACGTTCGCCGAAATCTCGAACCAGGAGCTCGGGCATGCCGACAAGCTGCACGATATGGCGGTGAACGCCATCGCCCAGGCCAAGCAAAGCGGCAAGGAGCCGCCCGAGGGCATGGAGCGCGTGTGGGATTGGGAGCATGAGCGTATCATCGAGGACACGGCGGCGGTGCGGAACCTGCTGGGGATGCTCAACGCTTAAGGGGCCGATTTCGGCCCCTTTCTTTCTGAAAAGGTGTCGTTTGGGGTGTCAAACGGGGTGTCGGGCAAAAAGAAAGAGGCCAGGTTTTGCGACCTGACCTCGTGCTTTAGAGTGGTGCGGGTGAAAGGACTTGAACCTTCATGGCACTCTCGATTTAACGGCACCATATGGCACCCTATGGCACCTTGCGAACAGGGTAGCCGCCTGAGCTGGGCGGCAATTCCGTCGGATTCGAGGGAATTGCCGAATTTGCGGCACTCTGTGGCACGTTGTGAACTTCCGAAGAGGTGTCATTGACACCTCTTCCCGGGGTGTCAAGCCCCAAGCGCCTTTCCATGGCCTCGAATGCCTGCCTGTCGGCCCCCTCGTCGGCGTGCACGTAGGTGTCGGCCATGGAGATGTTCGACCAGCCCGCCAAGCTTTTCACGGCCTGCGCGGACGCGCCCGAATTGGCGAGCAGCGTTATGAACGTGTGGCGCAGCTCGTGCAGGGTGCAGTCGATGCCGAACAGCCTGGGGGCGTTGGCCTTCCACCAGCTGTAGAGGTTGCCCGCGTCCATGCGGGTTCCTACCGACGAGGTGACTACGGGCGTCTCGTCCGTCTGCTCGATTCCCAAGGCTTGCAGTGCGAACTCCTGCATCTCCTTCCAGCGCGCCAGCGCCTGGGCGATGGGCGGCATCAGCGGCACGGCGCGCACGCCGTTCTCGGTCTTGGTCTGGGCAAGTCGGCCCGTCTTGCATTCGACCGCCTGCACCACGCGGATGTGGTCGGGGTAGACCGCGCCCCAATCCAAGCCCACGGCCTCGCCCCTGCGCAGACCGCACATCACGCACAGGCGCACACCGACGGTGTGGCCGTCGAGCGGCATGAGGTCGAGCTTGCGGGCGAAGTCCAGGAACTTTTCGAGGGAGAGCGCCTTCTTCTTGGGCGTGTCCTTCTTGGGAGGCTTCACGGTCGAAACGGGATTCGCGGGTATCAGGCCGTCGTAGGCGGCCTCCTGCATGATCTGGCGGAAGCAGCCGTGCATGTCGTTCATGGTTGAGCCCTTGAGCACGCGGCCTGAGAGGTTCTTGCCGTTGCGAATCTTCGCTATGCCCGTTTTCACTTTGTCGCGGGTTATCTCGTCGAGGCGCATGTCGCCGAAGTAGCAGCAAAGGTTGCGGATGCGAGTGTCGTCCTTCATGAGGGTCTGGGCGCGCACCTCGCCGGACTCGCGGCGCAGCTCCATCCAACGGGCCGAGTACTCGGCGAACGTGGGACATGGAGGCTTTTCCTGCTCGGGGCTTTCAAGCTGTGAGCGGAAACGCTCAAGCTCGCGGCGGGCGGCCGTGTGGCTGCCCCTGAAGCGTTTCTCGCGGCGGGTGCCGTCGTCCATGTTAAAACGCAGGCGCCACAGGCGGCAATCGGCCTTGGAGGTGCCTTCGAGCCTGATTATCGAGCCTTCGCCTTTGGGCTGGGCCATCGCGATCACCTCCTAAAGGGGTCGAGTTCGACGAGCTTAATCCCTGGACAGCGTTCCATCGACCATGCGGAGTTTGAACTCATCGCACTCCCCATCGAGCCACAAGTACACGTCGGACGTGTATGGCTCGCACTCGGCTGTGTAGCCGATATGGCATATGACGCTGTCGCTTCTTGAGTAGTCCCAAATGACGCATGCTTTGGCTACCTTCTTTGGCAGCTTCCCCGCCTTGGTGAGCGGTTGCCACTCGATTTCGATACGGCTCGGCTCCTTGTCGGCTCTGACCTCGATGGCGCAAGGGCCACCTACGATGTCGCGGGCGTCGCCCACGACCCACTCGTCTGTGAGCAAATCAACCTTCGCGCCAGCTTCCTTCAGAGTGCGCTTCCTCATGAGTTGCTGCCTTCGTTCGTCCTCTTCGCCGCGTTTGCGAAGCGTTTTTAGGTATTCCTCTTGCTCCGGAAAGACGGAGAC
>CAKUYO010000180.1 GCA_934716995.1 uncultured Bacteroidales bacterium
CAACAATCTTCAACAACTGCGGCTTCCTGACGCCAGGATTACTCTTTATCGCCAAGTAAATCTGATTTACCACCTCACTTACTACCTCATTTATCACCTCATTTACTGCCTCACCATTTGATTTTTCTGTAACGCATTTCGGATTTACAGCCTCGCCCGACGGCACAGTTTTTTTATGATAATTCATCTCTTCGACATTGACAATTCCGCATCATCATATTGTAATGATTTTCATGATGAAGTTCCTTGAATATTCGGGCGAAGACATTTCTATACAAGTCAACAGATTCTTCATTGACTTGATACGATAGATCGTCATCTACTGTATGGGACCCATCATTTACCCAGAGAAAGAGAGATTTGACGATGAACGCCTCACGCCCATTGAATTCTGATTCAATTTCCTCGCGATTCATGCCACCAAGAATATTGAAGTAGAATTCAAGGATTCTTCGCATGGCGTTCTGAACACAAACCAACGAAGAGGCTGGATCTTGAATTTCGCGCCACAAAAGTTCATATGAAGTTTTAACGGGATTCCCATTTGTTTGTGAAATAGTAGAATTGTTATGCTGCTTTTTTACAATCCAGTATTCAACACTTTTTGTCTTGTCTCGTTCTCTGGAAAAGGTTAATTCTTTATGGAAATATACATTGTGCGTCAGAACTATCAGTTGTTTGAGAGGCGTGTTTCCTGCTTGGACATCCTTAACACACTGCCTAACAAGAGAGGCGACAACAAATAAAATGTTTGAATCCAAACTTGAAACAGGATCATCAATGACAGCGATTCTTCTTTCACTGACATTCTCAGAGGACACACTTCCCTTTAATAGATGATAGAAGTAAAGAAATGTCACAAAAGATCGTTCGCCCTCGCTCAATGTGTCATTTACTTCACTTCCATCCGCACGTTGGAGCTTATATGTGGTATCGGTCGCTGGTGCAAGCCTGAACGAATCAAAGCCAAACGATGATAGCACTGCATTAATTGTATCAATGGTTGGCAAAACACTTGTCTGTTTTCTTTGCAATTCACGGAGTTCAGTTTCCGCCCTCATTTTTTCACGTTCCTTTTCCTCCTTCGCATGTTTGACCCCTAATTTTGCCTTCTCGCAATATTCTTTATTCGTGAAGAGCTTTTTGAGTTCCGACCTGTGTTCTTCAATGAGGAAGCGCCAGGTCTCATCAACAAGTCTTTGTTCACTAGCCGCTTTATCATCTATCAAACGATTGTGTTCTTGGATTTTAACATTTGACGTAGAAATCATCTCGCATAATAAACTAATTTCCGGTAAAATGTCGGGCATTTTAACACTCCGACTCGGCTCTCTTTGTTTTTCGCCTAACATTCGTTTAATTAGATCTGCTTTAGACAACAACTTGTCTGCCACAATTTTAAAGCCTGATGCGTCAAAAAACGAAGTTTCGATGGCACAAATCTCATTAATACATTTCAGCATGGAATCTAATGCTCCACTAATTTTTTCAGACAGCACTTTTAATTGATTCATGTTGCGCGAGAACGACTCATCAAAATACTTGTCCAGTTTTGTAGCAAAGCCGTCTGGAAGAACTTGCTGACAGAATGGGCATTTCCCTAAACTATTCACCATGTGGGCTTGCCCTTGCCGCACCCAATCGCTGATTCCAAGGGAATTTATCAATTGTGCTATGTCAATATCGCTGCTACCTACAATAACCTGTGAAAAAATTGGATTGGCAATGTCTTGTGGGAGAGTCCCAATATTAAGAGACGGCACTAAAGTCAGTTCTGACGAATCCGCGCTAAAAACGGATTTAATTTCAGCAGATAATTCTTCTCGCGTCCGTACCGTCTGGGATTTCTTACCATTTTGAGCATACCATAGGGAAACGACTTTTTGTTTAAATTTTGCCTTGCTAGACAAAAGCCCTTTGAATATCACCTTGAAATCCATGTCGTTGGGCGTTCGTATCTTATCCCAGCAGTAACTCTCAATATCTCTCTCACATTTTTCTAGAAGCGCAATCTTTCCGCTTTCTCCCGTTAAATCATTATTTAGAGAGACGATTTTAGTCGTAAGTTCATCAATATTTCTCTTCTTCTCATCGATTGCATCAACTATCGCCTTATCTCCCGCCCCCAATGTAAATACGCCTTTGATCTCTTTTGAAGGGGCAAAATTCGCCTCCACAAAATCCCTGTTATACACAAAAGCCGCCAATGGGACTCCGCCTTCCCATTCCAGAGAACATTTTTCACCAAACTTTTCTGGAGAGGCAATCAAACGGCTTATCGTAGTCTTTCCCGACCCATTAGATCCATATACAAAATTGACCGCGCCCAAGTCCCCAAACTTCTGACATGACTCCCCAAAACTGGCGACTTTTGAAACTGTAACAGATTTAAGCATGGACTCTCGCCTCCTTATAATGCCTTAGAGACAACAAAGCTGTCGAAGTTTCCGCCAACGACGTGAAGAATCCTTGTTTGCCGATGACAATATGGTCAATGAGCTGGACTCCGAGAAAGTCTGCCGCCTCGCGCAATTTCGTTGTCGCCGCGATGTCCGCCTTGCTGGGCGTGAGGTCGCCCGAGGGATGGTTGTGCGCGAC
>CAKUYO010000181.1 GCA_934716995.1 uncultured Bacteroidales bacterium
TGTCCCTCCATATCGTATAGAGCATTCTCGCCTTTATACCTGTAAGCGGGTCCTTTAATGTGATGATCAGAGTCTCAGCCTCCTCATCATCCTCTGTCGGTTTGACAATCTTGATACGATATTCACCAAGACGAGGAATGGCTTTCTTCATACCGCTTTCGCCAGCATCATCGTTATCAAACCAAAGGACAATATCTTCAAACTGGTCTAAGAACTCATAGTTGAAGTTAATCCAGTTATCATCATTCGCGCCAGACGGAATACTCACGACATTCTTGAAACCAGCTTCAATACAGGCCATAGTGTCGTTCATGCCCTCTGTCAACAAAAGCGGCTGTGTTACGTCAATCTTGTTAATATTGTAAAGAATAGGGCAAGTATCGGCATTTTTCTGATAGAAATATTTCGGCTCACCGCCCTTAATCGCATGGCTAGGACGATATTTGACTGTAACAACACGTCCAGTTAAATCTCTGAACTGATACGCAACATTTCCATGTACGTCAGAACCAAGCCCAACATATCGGCACGTTTCTTCGGAAATACCGCGCTTCGCCATATATTCCAACGCAACACCAGAAATGTCATTTTCAATTTTAGGGTATCTAAAGTTCTTGAAATAATCTTTCTGTTCAGTTGGTGCTGTAAAGCTAAACAAAGACGGGTCGTATTTCACTTTTGTCTCATCTAACAAACGCTTGACAGCCTTCATGTAAGGCTCACCGAACTTGTACATATAATAGTCCAAGATACCAAATACCTTACCTGTGGAAAAGTCCTTAAAGTAATAGTCCTTTTTCATCCACATCATCGAAGGATTATTGTCATTAGCATTGAAGATAGATTTTGCAGAGCCTTTCTCTGGATTCCACTCTTCAAGCGGATAACCTTCTGCGATAATCTCTGCTTGTCTATCACCAAGAACTCCTTTTGCTTCAATAATTTTATCCAGAAGTTCACTCATGCAAATCTTTCTCCTTAATTAGTTAATTGTCCGTAAGGACATTGATGACGAAAATCACAGAAATTGTTACAATAGAAGTCGAACTCTCCATTGTTCTCTTGAGTGATAGGTTTGAACTCAAATTCGCCCTCTATCTCATCAACGGTTGATTCTATCCAGTTTAAGACTTCGTTTAGTCTATTCTCGTCGAAATCAACCCATGTCCATTTATTTAATCTAAACATAAAGAACGCCATCTTTTTTGGATATTCACCATACATTTGCTTCATTGCCCAAGCATAGGAATATAGCTGTTTCTCATATTCGATGCGTTCCGCTTTACTCTTCCAATTTCCTTTAGATTTATAATCAATAATCAGTAGACCATCATCGTTTTCTGCAATAACGTCTATTTGGCCTTGTAATCTAAATTTATCTTTGAAAGGTAGTTCAAAATGCTTTTCGGTTTCTAAAATCTTAAAATCAAAACCTGTAAAATTACTTAAAAAATCGTAACCATCTTTATAATATTTATACCCCATATCCCTTGAGAAATTCTTTGTCATCTGCAAAGTGAAAGTAGATGTTACGTTCTCTGCATAATGCTTCTCATAATACGAAAGCATATCATATATATCAAGTTCGCCTTTTCCATACATCTCCAATATCTTGTGCATATATGACCCAAATTCGCTTGTACCATGTGATTCTGGAATCATTTTCATATCATCAAAATAATGAAGATAATAGTAATATTTACAATTAAAGAAACTTTTTAGCTTTGAAAAGGAGTAGGTGTTTACCTACACATTCTTATTCATGTCCATATCAATCATCCTTATAATAAAAATGGGGCGGAGCGCAACCGCTCGCCCCATAAATCATACTTTAGTTATTAGAACGGCAGTTCGTCATTGTCATCAGAGGGTGCATTTGCTACCATAGTTGCCGGAGCATCACTGGTAGCTGCGGTGTTTGCATTGCCGCCATTCTTACCACCACAGAAAGAAATGTTGCTTGCAACAATCTCGATTGCGGTACGGTTATTGTTATCCTTATCGGTGTACTTCCGGGACTGCAAAGAGCCTTCCAGAGCAATCATATCGCCCTGATGGAAATACTTGCAGACAAAATCTGCGGTCTGCCGCCAAGCAACGACATTCAAGAAGTCGGCCTGACGCTCATTGGTGTTCTTGTCAACATAATTGCGGTCAACTGCGACACTAAAGCTAGTCACGCTAGTGCCATTATCAAGCTGGCGCAGTTCCGGGTCACGAACCATACGACCCATAATAACAACATGATTCAGCATATTTCAAATTCTCCTTTAGATTAGAAAATAACGTATTTCTCAAGATACTTCTTCAACTGACCAGCATTGGTAAACTTGTGCGTTGCAAGTTCCTCCATAGCTTTCTGCGTTGCGTCAGCAGAAGAGCTGAGCCTATAGATATAACGACTATACTTGACATTGCCATTCACAGCTTCCATCAAGATAATCTTCGCAATCTGTCTACCAGAAAGATAAGCACTTTTCATTATGCCAGACTCTCCAATTCTGCGATAACGGCCTTTGCTACGTCACCATCGGTAATGGTGTTATAGTTTGCAACAGGTTTGCCGTTTACGATGTGGTGC
>CAKUYO010000182.1 GCA_934716995.1 uncultured Bacteroidales bacterium
GACTGGAAGGGGTATGAGTCCCTGCGGACAGAAATTTTGAAACATGGCAGATTCTTCGGAAACAACGATGATTTTTCCAATACGACCGCGCACGATTTCTATAAGAGCGTATGGAAGTTTGCCGAGGGACGTACGGACATTTACGGGAATTACATCACCTATGGAAATCTGACCGGATACAACATCCATTTTGCACGTTACGGAGCGCTGACTCAGGCGACGCCGGACGGCCGTGCCGCGGGCACTGCTCTGCTCTTCGGAAGCGGACAGTCCGACGGGAAAGATTGCGACGGCGCAACATCGCACCTCCTTTCCGTTGCACATATGGACCCCACCGACATCATGTGCGGAGACAGCATCATGAATCTCTCCATCGACGAGACGACCGTTCGCGATGAACAGGGATTCGAGCGTCTCGTTTCCCTTATTGAGACCTATTTCCGCGAAGGCGGTCTCCACGTTCAACTGAACCATGTTTCACGTGAAGAACTGCTGGCCGCAAAAAAAGATCCCGACAAATATAAAAGTCTGCGCGTACGCGTTTCCGGATTTTCCGCCCCCTTCGTCCGTCTTGACGAAGCCATTCAGGAAAATGTCATCGCCCGGACCGAGGAGAGCATCGGATGAACCCCGAATATCAAGGAAAAACAGTCTGGGTCACCGGATCCAGCCGCGGAATCGGGCGCGGAATCGCACGCGCTTTTGCCGACTCCGGATGCAGCGTTGCTCTTCACGGACGCACCTTCACCAATTTGAGGAACTCCGGCGAAGGAAACGATTTGCGGAATGTCGCGGAAAATATGTCTGCTGAAACCGGGTCTCCCGTCCGCGCGTTTCAGGGCAATCTGTCCGACGAATCCGATGTACGCCGCTGCGCGGAGGAGATCCGTTCCGCGTTTGGGAAAATCGATTTTCTCGTCTGCTGCGCGGGAGGAGCCAGTCTTCACGGAGAGATCGCCCCCGGTGCCATGCCGCATGACGGCGCATTCGATTTTTCGCCGGAGCAAACGACATCCATGTTTCAAATCAATCTGCTCCCGACCATGCTCTGCTGCCGGGAAACCGTTCCGGAGATGATTTCAAACGGGTTCGGACGCATCGTCACCATCGGGTCGATTGCCGGATGCGGCGGGCATAAAACCGGAGGCGCAAACCATGCCGGCTATTCCCTTGCGAAAAGCGCCGTTCATCAATATACTCGGCTTCTTGCCGCCCGTCTGCGTCACGACGGGATTCCTGTAAACTGCATCATTCCGGGAAACATCAACACCCCGACCACCCGCATGCGCTACGGCGGAGACCGTGAACATCCACTCGACGGATTCAGCCGTCTCGAACACGTCGGCACGCCCGAGGATATTGCCCGTCTCGCCGTTTTTCTATGCGGTCCGGGCGGAGAATACATTTCCGGGCAGTGTATCCGTGTCGACGGCGGCGAACAGTTGTCTCCATGTTGAAGGAGGAATCAAACGATGAATAAACCATCGACCGTCGTTTTTGATATTCAGAAATTTTCCGTTCATGACGGACCGGGCATTCGCACCACGGTATTTTTGAAAGGATGTCCGCTCCGCTGTGTGTGGTGCCACAATCCAGAATCCCATTCGGCGATTCCGGAGCTTTTTTTCCATTCGGAGAAATGCAACTCCTGCGGAATATGTGTGCAGGGCTGTCCCCGCCACGCGCATTATTTCACACCGGACGGAGAGCACCGGTTTGATCGGACGCTGTGTACCGTATGCGGAAAATGTGCGGACCTCTGTCCGGCATCCGCACTCGAACGATGCGGAAAAAACATGACGGTTTCCGAGGTGTTGAAGGAGGTCGACAAAGATCTGCCGTTCTATCGGGATTCCGGCGGAGGTCTGACCCTGTCCGGCGGAGAGCCGATGATGTCTTTCGATTTCACCCTCGCCTTGCTGCGCGGAGCAAAGCAAAGAAAGGACAGACTCGACACCGCGATTGAAACCTGCGGATTTGCGCCGGTGAAACAATATGCGGAAATACTCCCGTTTCTCGACCATGTTCTATTCGATATCAAGTCGTTGATTCCGGAAAAACATCTCCGGTTTACGGGCGTTCCACTCGAACCGATTTTGGAGACGCTGTATTTTCTTGATCGTGCAGGAGCGGAAATTTCCCTTCGGTGTCCGATCATTCCAAGCCTCAACGATTCCGAAGAGGAGCTCCGAAAAATCACGGAACTGGCAAATACTCTTTCCTCCGTGCATTCGATCGACCTTGAACCGTATCACCCGCTGGGCGTTTCAAAATCGTTGCAACTGGGGAAAAAATCCGGCTATTCCGCTCCGTTTGCTCCGCATGACTGTGTGGAAAAGATTATCGGGTTCATGCATTCCCTGACGAAAATCCCGGTCCGGAAAGCGTAACCGGGAAATCGCCGGGACGGAGGTATTGTTCATAATCCTGACAGCAACTGGACTACACAGATTGCCAGAAACATGTGCGATATGTGGGACGGCTTCATGCTGGGTAAAAAATACCTGATCCATGATCGCGATCCGCTTTTCAACAAGAGATTCGATTCGGTTTTTGAAGCTATTGGGGTTCAAATCAAG
>CAKUYO010000183.1 GCA_934716995.1 uncultured Bacteroidales bacterium
TGTTATTATTCTTGTTTTACTCTCGGTATATTATATTGTCAATGAAATATTCTTTTACTACTATACCGAGGTTGATTTCTTCTTGAAATATTTCTCATACAAGAAAACTCGGAAAGAAGAGAATGATAATCTTATCAATAGGATAATCAATAATACCTGTCCAGGTATATTGGTTAACTTAAGCAAGGTCAGCAGGATCCACGTCGGTATGAAACCCGGCGATATTTGGTACCTCCTCATCTGCTGCAGTCTTTACTGCATTCACGATCTCATGGATCTTATCATCTGTAACCGTATTAGTCTGCACTTTATTGAGATCAGTTGCATCAGCATTAGATACATTATGAGAATGATTATAACAACAAGGAATACCGTTTGTCTTATTTACATTCTCCAAACGTGCAGCAAAGAACATAGCTTGGATCTTCAGAATTTCCAGATCAGTATTGGTAATATAAAGATCATAAGAATACTTATCCACATTCTTATCACACTCATTTTCATATGCAGTAGGATCAACAAGACCCTGTACACACATAGTCAAACAAGCAATACCAAAATACCGTTCAATATCTTTCTTCAGATTTGCAATCTCTTCTGGTTCACGCACATGAATGAAAATAACGTCATAGCGCTCACGCTCATCTTCATGCATTGTCAGTACATTACGAGTCTCTTCGAGCATATTAATATTCGGTCCATCGTTAAACTTAGACCAAGCCATCTTTAGCTCATGAAGAAACTCACGATATCTATCACTCTTATCATCCGTTTCTTTCTGACTATCAATTGGACTATAATCACTGCTTACAGTCAGATTGATCAGAGTGGAAGCAACTTCCTTAATTGGATCGATCGTGGAGATATTATATACTGCCAGACTTTGATTTACAAAGTTAATGAAAGTATCTTTACCATTACCACCAGCACCACTGATCAGAATAACAACGGGCAGAGGATCATCCATCCAATTCTCATCAGTGATAACCTCTTCGATACCCTTCTGATTACTAATCGTGATATCTTTGGAGAGGCTCTCTTTCAGAGCCTTCTCCAGTTCAATAATCTTATTGAAATCCGCACCACTATATTTAAACATATGGTTACCTCCTTTAAATTCGAACAATGTTCGTATAATAAGTCATTGTTGCTCCATTATGTGTTGTTTTTCCAGGACTCATACCAAGAGGTTTAAATATCTGTCCAAATAGTTTCATATTATCAGATACTAGAGTTTCTACATCGATAATAGATAACAACCATTCTGGAACTTCCTCTAACTCACTTGGCATAGCAATTGCTTTGATGCCCTTACCCTTCTTAACTTTACCAGTTGCAGGATCGATCGTATCTCCTACCTCATCATTCTCATCAAATAATTTACAGATTTTCTTATAAATATCTGGCCATCTTTCTAATGGAGCTGCATCTTGTTTATTTCTTAACTGTACTTTAACTAAAGTAACAGTTGCTGGTAAATCAATTCGTTCTTTATCTGGCATTACATAATTCCAAATAAAGACTGCTTTATATTGACCAATACGCATTGGATCTGCATATCCATCAGGAGTTTTTACTCGAATAGATCTCTTCAGATAACCAGTATTACCAGAACGAATTTCATTACCCATCTGTCGCTGGAAATCATTAATTGTCTTATATGTTCTTCTCAAAGATATCTTTTCATCGGGAGGATCAAGCAATTCACCCATCAATACTTTATCGTAGATAAACTTACTTGTATCTTCAGATGCCGTACTTTTAAAGAAGTTAACACCTTTCACATCGATCTTTGGTTCTTTAAAGACAACCTCTTCCTGTCGTTTCTGCAGCCCAACATAGGATTTCTTGGCAAAAGTAACCATAACTCGAGAATAATAAAACTCATTCTTCATATTAATATGCTGTCTATCTTCTTCAGCAATATTCGCAGTTCCACAATAAAACCACAAACGTTCCATAATTGCTTTTGTACTGAAATTCGACAATACATTCAATACACGAAGTTTATATGCTTCTCGATCTGATTTCTTTCTGAAAAGTTTTCCCTGAAGAACATTTTCAATCAGATATTTATAAAGTGAACCATAATGAAGAAAGTTCCTTGCTTTCAGATAGGGTCGTTACTCCTATCCCGTTCATAAATGAACTGCTTATGGATTTCCCATAAGAGAAGACTATATCATTCAACCACGCATTGGTGTGGTATATATTCTGCGCTTTGAACTCACTTGAGCCCTCACTTACTCACGCTACCCATTACCATGCTAATGGACGCTTTCAATTAGTCGTTGAACCTTCATCCGTTCTGGATGCTTGGCTGCGGGTTAACCAATCCTTATCTCTTTTACGATACATCTGGTCTTTCTCCAGATCCATAATCTACATTCCTGTGATTACTTCGTGTATAAGGCTCTAAGGCATAACTTTATATAAGTTACTTACGTTCCCGTCAATTCACAGAATTTAGAGATTCCCACTTCTTAAGAATCTGTCATTTTTACCCTCGGTATTCCCGATATTTATTAGGGATTGGACTATACAATCT
>CAKUYO010000184.1 GCA_934716995.1 uncultured Bacteroidales bacterium
CTTCTTCAATCTCCTTGTTCAGCTGATAAAAGGTATCATAAGTGGTATAGTTCTGAAGCACATCAAGGATAAAGCCCTCCTCAATGGCCTGTTTCATAGAATAGATATGAAACGCCTCACGCTGCCCTTTGGTGTTCAGTCGACCAAACAATTGAATCGTTGTGGGCTTGGGGGTGGCGGTGAAAGCGAACATGGAAACATTCGCCTGTTTGCCGTTTCTGCGGATTTCATCCGTAATCATATCTTCCACATCGATGCCTTCTTGTTCTCCTGCACCCAGCGACTTTGTGACCGCTGCCATGTCCTTACCTGCCGTGGAGGAATGTGCCTCATCGATAATAACCGCAAAACGCTTGTTTTTCAGCCCGGCAACACTGTCTACAATATACGGGAATTTCTGAATTGTAGTGGCGATGATTTTCGTATTGCCGTTCAGAGCAATGGCAAGGTCTGCCGAGTTACACTTATCGTCCATGACACGGATAAGCCCTGCTTTATGCTCCATGCCCATAATCGCTTTCTGCAGCTGACGATCAACCACAACTCGATCAGTGATGATCACAACATTGTCAAAGATGATTTTATTATCCGCATCGTGCAGAGAAGTCAGGCGGTGCGCCAGCCATGCGATAGAGTTCGTTTTGCCGGAGCCTGCGCTGTGCTGGATCAGATAATTCTGCGTTGTGCCATTATCACGGACATCACCCAGCAGTTTGCGGATCACATCAAGCTGATGATACCGAGGGAATATGACATTTTCGGATTTTTTCGTTTTCCCTGTCAGCTCATCCTTGCTTTCCTTAGTTTCGATAAAGATGAACTTACTGATGAGGTCAAGGACGGTATCCTTTTTCAGAATATCCTCCCACATATAGGCCACGCTGTATTTGTCTTTGAAGGTCGGGTTTCCCGCACCGGCGTTGACCCCTTCACCGTTGCCCATGTTGAACGGCAGGAAGAAGGTGGCGTTGCCTGCGAGTTTAGTGGTCATATAGACCTGTTCCAGGTCCATAGCGAAGTTCACAAGGCAACCTGCTTTAAACCAGAACAGACGGGTTTTCGGGTCACGGTCAACACGATACTGATAGATGGCATCCTGATAGGACTGACCCGCAGCATTGCATTTCAGTTCAAAGGACATGATAGCAAGACCGTTCAGGAAAATCACCAGATCAACGCGCTCTTTGTCGCTTGCCCAAACCTCCTCCATAACGGAAAAGATATTCTTTTCATACTTTGCCAGCAGTTCCCGGTTAAAGGTAGTAGCGGGTTTGGTATACATGAGTTCCAGCTTCATGTTGGAGATTTCTATGCCATGCTTCAGCACATCCAACAAGCTGCCGCGCGCTTTGGTGACCTCGGCATTGATGAAGCCGACAATCGTATCCTCCAGATCCGTTTTATAGATCTTGCGGAGCGCATCCATCTCATCCGGCTGAGTATCGTTCAAAAATCGAAACAGCAGTTCCCGATCCATGGCAAAGAGGCGGTCATAGCTTGTTGCCTTACGGACAATGTAGCCATTATCCTGCACAAGCCTGTCCATGATGAAATGCTGATATTCTTTTTCGGAGAGGATATTATTCATAATCTACTTCCTTGTTGTAATGATGAACTGCAATAATCTCTGATGCCGCCACATCGTTTTCTGTCATTCCCTCTAATTGCATTGGGAACTTTTTATTCCAAAAAAGCTGTCCAGCATAGTACAGGATAAATTGATAGATTATTTTCTCTTGCGCATAATCCGTTATTTGTTCAAATGGCATCCGAAATTCTACAATTACAGGTATACCTATTTTTCTAAGAGCCTCATATACATCATGTTGGTTTTCTTTAAGTCCCCATTCAGCCAATTCCCCACCAATATTAGCACAGTACTTGTCATATCCAGCTATGCCACTCGATTCTGCCAAACTCATCGGCGCAAAAAAACACAGGACAGATTTTCTTTCGGTATATTTTCGATCGTATTCGTTTTCCACATTATGAATAGCTCTATTTATAGATATCTCCGACAGATTCGTATGTTGGAACGCCCGATACAGGTAATCCAAATATCTAGTGCGTTCATTTGTCAACAGACCGTTTATTTTGATATCGTCCTCACATAGCACCCTCGTTGCATGAAAAAGGTCCAAGTCGCAATCACTCAAATCCTTTTTTATTTCTTGATAAAGAGACTCTGCCTTTGTTGGGTTCAAATATCGTTCTACAGCGCATATTACATCATTTTTATATTGAATATTCCTGTCATAACTTTCTATTTCTTCTATCGCTCTATTCGGAAGTGACTTCACATAACCAATTATCGCATTTTTAATTGTACACGGTATCGTTTCTGGTCTTGAAACATCAATCAGCACCCTCACTCACTTCCTTTTTGCCCGTTACATACTCGAAAATCAGAGATTTTTTGTATTCGTTGAGTGTTTCAATCTGCGATTTTTTTTCGAAGATAACAGCATCCGCTTTTGAAAGCACAGAATCGATGTGCTTTACGATGGCATTCTGCTCATCCAGCGGCGGTACCGGATAGG
>CAKUYO010000185.1 GCA_934716995.1 uncultured Bacteroidales bacterium
TGCTGACGGACTGCCCGTGTCTTGACCAGTTCAGCGATGAGGACTGGCGCAGGCTCAACCTCCTTCCGAAGTTGAAATCACGGATACACAACCGTGAGCAGTTCCGGAAGCTGATCGATCTGGTCAGGCATCCGTTTCGCAACCTCAAGTTCGATGACAACCTGCCACTATAGTTCTGTAAATGGGGCGATATGATCCCTGTCCCAGCAGGGATCTGAACTGTTCTCTCCGGTATCAGGAAGGCATCCTGATCTACGGTGCACCGGCTCGTGAACGGTATTTTATATTTTTTGTATGACGAACATAATGTGCCCCGGATGGTCCGAGGCCAATAAATCACTACGGGCGGAAAGCCCAGAAAGGAAGGACACCATGTCCGAAAATGTCTACACGATTCCCGGCCTGATTTCTCATGTTACTCAGGAAGTCAAGCAGTCCCCAACACCCAACCAGCTGCGCCTTGCCGTCACATTCCCGGATCGACTGATGCTTTCCAGCAATGAACAGATCGGCGTGTTCATGGATTTCGCAGCCTGCATTCCTGATACGATTGCGACAAGCGGAAGAGCCTATTGCAAACGGATCATGACCGATGTGACGAGGAATGCAGAAAAGGAGCAATTTTACTGTGTGTTTTACATTGACACGGTTCCGCTCCAATCGGAATCCCTGAGCGAGGAAGATCAGAATAAGCTGTACAGCTTCCTCCGGAATCGCTGGCAGGATGCCGTGCTGACGGAACGCCTTCCCCAGGCATTCATTCTGAAAGACTGATACAAATCTCCCTCCCTCCGAAGCCTTCTATTTCGGAGGGGGATACGATTGATTTCATTCCGGCTGCATGTCAGCCAAAAGGAAACGTTTTCATGCCTGCAATCACTTGTCTTTGAAGCAGTAAGAGTAGGCAAATTAGTCACGTGTACCCAATGGGCAAGGCTAATTGGGGAATACTTGGCAGGGAGCGCTGTTTTTAGCAATCCATATGTGCGGCATCTGTAAAACAAACACCCGGAAGGGTTCGGGAATGGCTCTCTCCAAAGCTCACGAAGGAAAGCATTGTAAAAAATAATTGCTCATGGTCATGTAATGAACGGGCAGCATGAGGCTACCCGATGATCAAACTCCCTAAAAGGAATAGGAGGCAAAAATGCACCAACATGTTAATTCAGAAGTCAAACAAGAAGCGAATGTCAAAACCGCTGAAATGGTTCTGGAAATGCCGAGAGTCATTACAGAACCGGCTGCACGCAAACAGGCAGCAGAGAACTTCATCGACTACATCCATTCCGGAGCGACCCAAGAAGGTGAGAAGCTGCGTCCCTTCTTCAATAACCTGAACTATGAAATTGACGAAGTGGGAAACCTGCGGCTTGAAGGTTCATTGACCGGGGATTTGAGTATCTGTCCGTTGTCAGTGCTTTCGTCGTGGACCGAAGAGGTCTGGCAGAAGAGTCTGGAATCCTTGGTTGGTAATCGGGGAGTGATCAGCGGCAATATGAAGTAGGCATCCCTCCTTCAAGAGAAATAACTTCCATAAGGAAAGGATTCCTCTCTTTGTATTCCATATGCTTCGTATCGGAGACGCAACATCTCCGATACGAAGCATTCTATCCGTTTTTACATCAGGTGAAATATCTCCTATCGCATGCCGGTTCATTTCCAGAACGCTCCGGTCAACCATGAAAACCGCGTCATCTATTCCGATTGTTTCCAAATGTCCGTCGAACAGAAAACGGAAATGGAGGCGCTGACGGAATTCGTTCCGGTCGAATTCAAAGTTCTGCGTCCGGTGGTGATTTGGAGTTTCACCAACTGTCGCGGCGTCGATTTCATGGCGCACGGCGAATACCGGATTTTTCAGGCAGCGGTTCCAGTTCGCTACACCGACGGAAACATCGAAGGGGTCTATCCGCTGGTCATCTGGGAAAACAACGCGTATCCGATTCTCGGCGGACGCGAGGAGGACGGTATGCCGAAAGTCTTTTGTGACATTGCTCCCGAACGGCATTACGACAGCCACTACTTTACCGCTATCTCGCTGGATTGCGAAACGATGGCGCGCTTTAACTTCTTTGAGGCGGAGGAAGCGCCGGATGCGGAAGTCGCTCAAGCCAACGCCGCTTCGCTCATCAACGCCTTCGGCTATCGTTCGATCCCTGACGTTGAGAGCGGACGTCCGACATGGAGCGAACTGATTCTCTATCCGCAGCACTATTATCCGAAGAAGATCTGGCACGGAACCGGAAATGTCGAAGTCAGCGCGCCCGATGTCTGGTATCGGAATCCCGGCATGTTCCGAATCCTGAACGGACTTTCCGGGCTGCCGAATCTCGGTTTCGAGCATGCGGAACGGATGCTGACTTCCATCAAACTTTGTGTTGCCGATTCGAAATCTTTAAGCAGAAATAATGTTTCAGCAAAACCGGAGTCATGCAGGACCTAAAATAATCTATTCGATTGGAATTGTTATTGCAAAGAGTTGCTTCTGATTATTAAATGGTTATACA
>CAKUYO010000186.1 GCA_934716995.1 uncultured Bacteroidales bacterium
AGGTAATTGCAAAGAAGAATCACAAGCCAGAAGGCACTCGGGGTGTAAAGCGACGAAGGATCGGACTTAGGATAAAGCCAACGCTCGGGTCGATAGCGATCGAGCGTAAGCGACAAAACCGGAATCAGGCTCAAAAGACCCGTGAGGAACGTGAAGAACACCCGGGCACGCACGAACGTTCCCTTGTACCAATACCATAGGCAATTGACGCACAGGAACAGAATAAAGAGCGCAAAAAGTGCTCGCCCGCGCACGGTCAGAAGCTTGGCGCCCTGAATAAGGCATACAAGAACGCTTGCAACGAAAAAAGCTCCGGCCGTCAATTCCAAAACCCGACGCTCCATTCCGCCGAACATCGCAAACTGCGTGCTTGAAAGAACTCCAAGAGTCGCACCGACAACCCAGAAAAGTAACGGCAAAAGTCCGATCCAGGAAACCGGCTCCTGACTCGGTTTTGCTCTTGTCACGTGCAAAGGGATGTTTCGGACAAGCGGCGCTAATTTTCTTACGACGTCGTAAACGATGTTTTTGGCAAGCGAATAGATGTTGTTACACGTCCAGTAAAGCACAAGTCCGCTTGCCGCGTCATATAGGAGCACCAAAAAGAGTGCGGCCATCGCATAAAGCTGAATCTTGTCGCGCCGCGCCAGGTGTTTCGTGTAAATCAGAGCCGACCCGATATTGATGACCGTCATCAGAATCGGCATCACGTTGACGGCAAAAGACCCGATGTGAAGGGCTTCGTCGGGTTTGCCGAGGTCGGCAAGACCCAAGAAACTCACGCCGCTTAAGGGGTCGAAATGACTTAAGAAGTGGTATGCGGCAAAAAAGAACGGAATCTGCAGGAAAAAGCCTACGCTCGAGCGCATCGAAAGGAAGGCCGTGTAGCCTGCCTGTCGACGCATCGTCGAAATCATCGCAAAGCGCTCTTGCCCGTGAAAGGCGCGCTTAATCATCGCCTCTTTGGCTTCAAATCCCAAGCGAAGCTTTTGTTCTTGTTCCTGCCAACTTTCAGCCTTCATGTAAATCGGCAGAATCACCGTATTGACAACAAGGCTCATAAGGACAATGGCCCAGCCCCAATTGCCGTCACAAACGCCGTGGCCCCATACCAGGACCACCCGCATCCAGTACTCTAAGGGGGCGATAAAGACCGTGTAAATAAAATCAATCACGGTGCGCCTCCCGAGTTTCTTCGTCAATTAAAGCCAGCGCAATCGGGTCTGCCGCAGAGCCGAAATTGACGATATTCGCATCGCGAATCGATTGAATGGTTTCCTTAAGAGAATCCTTCGCGGTCATGACGCGCTTGACGGCAGCAAGAAGCATTGCCTCATCGGCCTCAAGCACCCGCTCGCCGATTTTCGGAAGAATCTCCTGCTCCCAAGCCGGGTGCTCAATCTCCCAAGCCTCAAAGCCGTCCTTCACCGGTCCCGGCCCCACGGCCACCACAGGACGCAAAAAGACAAAGGCATAGTCGAAAATGACCCCTGAGATGTCGCTTACCATCGCCGAGGCGCGCGAAAGACTGACAAAGCCGTCCGGATTACGATCCAGTTCAATCGCATCGTTCCCGTCAATGGCCTTTAAAACATCTTCTATCACGGCTTTATCGGAGACAAAACTTTGCGGGTGAGGGCGCAAAATCACATGAAAGCCGGCTTTGGCTAAAAGAAGCGGAACACGAGCTCCCGTTTTGGTTAAAAGCCCGTTTTTTCCCCAAGTCGGGGCCACGAGAACAGTTTTCTCTTCCGGTTTCGATTCTTCTTTCTTTTGCCGCGCCACTAAGCCGTCCAAATACGCGCACCCTAAAAGGGGAAGGTCCTTGGGTTTTGTTTTTCGAATCGACTCTAAAGCACGCAAGCTTTTGACTTGTCCGGGCGCCGCGCAATAGACGGCATCGTAGTAATCAAAGCTATAGAACTTATAGGTGTGAATATCCCCGACGGCGTGCACAATGTGAATATAGCGTTTAACGCCCGGACTCCGTTTAATCTGCAGTACGTCGATTCCCGGCGTCGTTAGCACAAAGACATCGGCCTCAAGAAACCCTAAGGCTGTGTAAGCGGTGTTTCCCTTTCCGATAAAACGTGCGTGAACGAAAGGAGATAGCTCCGGCGTAGAAAAAACAGGGTCTTCCGGGTCACTCGTTAAAAACGTCACCGACACGCGGCGCCTCACTAAGGCGAGCAACACAGGGCGAAAGGTCGACCAATAGGCCCGACCTTCGGAGTAAAACACAATGCCGTTTCCTTTAAGGTCGTCTTTTTTGCCTGCCAGGCGAAAGAAAAAAGCCCGCGTTAATGCCGGAAGACGACGCAATAAAAAAGGCGGAAGAATTTCTGAAAAGGGCGGGATTTGAAAATATGACCGTTACCGAAAAGGAATACAGCGGAAATACCCTTGCCGTTACTTTTGTTTCGGAAAAAGACGGGGTCGTTATCTATCCCGAAAAGGCGGTCGTCGGAGTGTCTCTCGGAAACGGAGAGG
>CAKUYO010000187.1 GCA_934716995.1 uncultured Bacteroidales bacterium
ACCCAGACCCAGAGCGATTTCCCGGAGCGGGATTATTGCATGGTGGTGCTGTTCCTCAACTGCGGTATGCGTCTTGCGGAACTGGTGGGCATGGATCTTGGAGATATTGACTTAGAGCAGCGTCAGATCCGCCTGTTCGGCAAAGGCCATAAAGAACGTATGGTCTACCTGAATGACGCCTGCGTGGAGGCACTGCAGTTGTATCTGCGCAAGCGCAATACCATGGAGGGACTTTCACCCAAGGAAAAAGCGGTGTTTATCACACGGATGCGCAAGGAACGCATCTCGAACCGCAGGGTAGAGCAGCTGATCTCCGGCGCAATGAAGGCCGCCGGACTGAAGGGCTTTTCCACCCATAAGCTGCGCCACACCGCCGCGACCCTGATGTATCAGACCGGCAATGTGGATATCCTTACCCTCAAGCAGCTTCTGGGCCACAGCAGTGTGGGAACAACACAAATTTATACGCACCTGCAAGAATTTCAGGTGCGCTCTGCCATTGAGGAAAACCCGCTGGGCAAGGTACTACCCATCAAAGCTGCAAAAGCAAGCTTGGATACAACAGATGCAGCAGGGGAGACATCTGTTGAAAATGACCCGGCGGGAAAGGCCGCTTCTGAGCCGTCCGGCCCTATGGCGGCCTTTGAGGGCGCTGCACAGGATGGCTTTCGGGCAGATATCTCGGCAATGTCCAACGATGAAATAGACGATTCATCGTGCGATACTTAAACCTGCACAAAACGTCTGAGACGATTCAAAGACCTATGGCGCGATCCGGCTTGACCGGATAACGTCATGGGTCTTTATAATTTACATTATAATAAATAATAAGCAGTCAGCAGCCATACATACAGGAGCATCCATAGAAACGCGCAACGTAATGTCTACACAAAAACAAATGAACAATCATAGCCGCAAGCTGTAAATTATAAAACGCAGCATGACATGAAATGTTATAAAGCAAGCACACAGATGCTACCTGGAATAAAATGAATTACAAACGAACCAATGCAGCAATGCATAACACAGGAAGCATCCTGTAAGTGTGAGACAAATAAAACAATAAAATATGATAAAAAGTGCAGAATGTGCAGAACGGCTGAACCAAGCCCAAAAATGAGCCAGCCGAGGCTGGAACGCCAAAAATTCGGGAAATGGGCTTTTTTCGCTTCCCTAAGTTTCGCATAACGTGCATTATACGAAACAGCTATAATCAAAAAAGAGAAGCTGCCCTTCTCTCTTTCTGTCAGATTTCCGGCAGCTTCTGTGGATGCTATTCAGTTTACACACGCCCGCTTCTACGCCGCTGGACATATTACCAGTATGTTCAAGCGTTCGACTTATGCCTGCGGTAGCCGTTCCGGTTCGTTACAGGTCGTGTTATAAAAGCAGTATTGTTTCTTCTCCTTTGGTGATGCGATGTTCATTTCACCGGCAGCGGTTCTGTGCCGAAGTATGTACAGATGGCTTCGTAATAAATGCGTGCCACTGTCTTGCAGCCCTGTTCACTGCCAAAACGCTCCACATCCTCGTCGTTCGTCACAAAGCACTGCTCTGCCAACACTGCCGGACAATCCACATCCTCCAGCAGCGTAAAGCTGCGCTCAGGCCGCACCTGCGTATAGGTATTCTCCACCAGCTGCTTCTGGTCGTTTTCCAGATAATAAATGTAACGCACTCCCCCATGCCCGCGCAGCTTTGCGCCAATGCTCTTCATTCCGCCAGCCAGCAGTCTTGCAAAATAAAAGCTCTCCTGATGCCATGTTCGTCCGGGCACTGCCGGATAGCATTCAAAACCGGCTGCCGTAGAGCCGTTGGCTGCGGAGTTGCCGTGGATGGACAGCAGCAGCTGCGGGCTTTGGGCACTGGCGGCGGCTGCACGCTGGGCAGGCGTAGCGGTGGCATCAAAGCTTTCCCGGGTCTGCAGTGGGATGTAATTGGAGTCCTGCTCTAACCACTGAAGCAGCGCAGCAGCCGTGGCTGCAGTGACCTGTTTTTCCTCGACCACTCCCCTTGCGCCCGGGTCGCTGCCGCCATGCCCGGCGTCTATTGCCACACGGTACGGCGGGTCGCCCACCACAGGACGAAAATCATCCTCTGAGGCTGAGACTGCGGGTTCTGCGGGTGCGTTCAGTTCCAGCGCCGCCTTCCATAAAAGTAGGCCGAAGCCGAGCATCAGCGCCGCAAAAACAAACAGCAGGCCGTGCAAAAGCCGGTGCTGTATTTTGCAGCGGCGTGTTTTACGTTTGCTATGCTTATTTACAGGTCTGCGATGACTGGTTGGCATATAGTTTTACTTCCTGTTCGTTGTACATTCATAATACGAGTATACTCGCCTTTTCCCTGCGCTGCAACAAAAAAAGACTGCCAATTTTTCAAAAGGCAGTCCTTTGAGGTTATTTCAGTTCTACAACCGTCACACCGCTTTCGCCTTCGCCGTAACGGCCAAGACGGAAGCTTTTTACCATACG
>CAKUYO010000188.1 GCA_934716995.1 uncultured Bacteroidales bacterium
TGTCTGCGAAGCGTCTCCCAAGCAGCCTTCATTACCATACTCTTGTTAATTCTCACTGAATTGTTATTTGCTGAACTTGCCATAATGTTTAGAATTTTAAGTGATTACCTTTTTATCTTATTTGCTAATGCAAAGATAATCAAAAGTTATCATATATGCAAGTATTTAGCAAGAAAAGTTTATCTAATTTACAAATTTATTTCACTGAAAACCAAGTAGTTAGACACAATAATCCCCACGTCCGTCTGCTGCGAGCGTGGGGATAGGAAACCTCGGAAGATTATGCTTTATTGTTATGCTGCGGGCGTGCCGCTCGATACTTTGTGAATACCCAATAAGCGAGAACCGCCATTAGGATTACGAGAGCCACACCATAAATGATGTATGAATAGTATAAAGGCTTCTTGGACTCAGCCCTGGTGTTCTCTCGCTTGTTAGTATTTCCGTGAAATTCTTTAGCAGACTCTTCCTTGGTGGCAGAGATATTTTCGTTTCTTTTTGTGTCGTTCCTTTTCTTTCTACCGCTATGCTTGACAGCCAACGACTCGGTCTGTCGGAGAATGGGTGATTTGCCTGTGCTGTCAGCCTTGGATGTGTCATACTCGGTTGTGATAGTCCAAACGTACACATCGCTGCTGTCATGCTCCTCTGTACGGCTCAGTTCCGAAGAAACTGCATCAATGGTCGCTTGTGACGATACTGATGCAGAATCAACGGAAACATTTTCCGTTGCGCGTCGCGATGAGCCACACGCAACAAAGAGCAAGGCAGCGCTCAACAAACAAAACATGTAAGTTATTCTGTTCATACAATCTTTTCCCTTTTAGCTCTTGCAAGATACGCTTGTCGGCTTTGCAATCCATTATATCCACCATTCACCCTCTTGGTTACTGCACGCACATCATCCTTGTCGGCAAGTGCAAGGCAGCCGCTCGTCTTGAAGAACCAGCAAGCGGTCATCACGGCGAAACGGGGTTCAGCAACCTTTTCGGGATATTTAAGAACATCAACATCCTCTTTGAGGACATCATGGATATATGTATTGAACTTGCGGTAGTTGTTCGTGCCAGTGAGCTGAATAAGACCACGACCTTTGTATTTCTGCCCATCACCGTCCGCTTCCGGAGTGTTGCCAAGCGCAATCGCAAGTCGTCCCGTATCGTAAGCCTTGCCGCTTGCAATCTCCGTGTTATATCGAAGTTCGCCACTCTCATGCGCTACTTGCGCAAGGAAATGGGCGCACCTCAGCTGAGTGTTTATACCAAACTCAGGCATGAGCTCGTTCAAGTACGGCAGATACTTGTTGATGTTCGATGATAAGGCTTTGGGCATTATCCTTTTTAATTGCTCTCCAGTCATAGTGATGTAATTTTAATGATTATACCAAGAAATCGCTTTTGATACTATCCACGGCATCGAGGCGTTCCCAAGTAAAATGAGTCTCGTCCGCTTCCCTACCGAAATGACCATAAGCAGCTGTCGGCTCGTATTTGACCTCCTTCAGATGCAAGTTCTTGATAATTGCGTAAGGGCGCATATCAAAATTCTCTGCGATGTAGCCGGCAAGTTCTGCATCTGTCAGTCCAACGTGGCAAGTTCCGTAGGTCTGTACGTTCACACTCATAGGCTCTGCAATGCCAATGGCATAAGAAAGCTGGATGAGCATTTTGTCAGCAACACCTGCAGCAACCATATTCTTGGCAATGTAGCGAGCCATATATGCTGCGGAGCGGTCCACCTTAGATGGGTCTTTACCCGAGAAAGCTCCACCGCCATGAGCGCCATAACCACCGTAGGTATCAACAATAATCTTACGACCAGTAAGACCTGTGTCACCGTGCGGGCCACCTATAACGAATTTGCCAGTAGGATTGACAAGTACCTTTGTGTTGTCATCAAAGAGAGATACGATAGCGTCATCTGCAATAGCTTCCTTCACACGCTGTAGTAAATGGTACTCCACATCGTACTGGATGCGTTCGTGCATCGCCTCGTCTGCCTCTTCCTGCGAGACTCCTAATCCAGGAACAACAAATTCGTCATGCTGTGTGCTTACCACTATCTTGTCAATGTGTACTGCTTTGCCGTTTTCGTCGAACGCTACCGTTACTTGACTCTTGGCATCGGGTCGTAAATAGTACATTGTCGAGCCCGTCTGACGCTCTCGTTTCAACTCTACCAGAATGAGGTTAGCGAGATAAAGGGGCAGGGGCATGTAGCTCTCTGTCTCGTTGGTAGCGTAGCCAAACATCATGCCTTGGTCTCCGGCACCCTGCATCTGCTCGTCAGCACGACTCACACCACGGCTGATGTCGGCACTCTGTTCATGCAAGAGATTGATGATACCGCAGCAGTTTCCGTCAAACATATAATCCGGATCATCGTAACCGATGCGCTTGATTGTTCTGCGGACAACTT
>CAKUYO010000189.1 GCA_934716995.1 uncultured Bacteroidales bacterium
ACGGATCTATTACTTCACCTATGATATCTCCGTGGAATACCGGATCCCCCGGTGATTTCAGTCTCCTGTAAAAACCACCGTCATAAGTCTTTACAGCAAGAAGCTCATGCTCGTTAATCACGCTTGCTATATAGCCGCTGTGATTATTATATTTTAAAATTCCCATTCTTGTAAGGAATCTAAGAACAGACGATACTGCCTGTCTTGCCGATTTATCATCAATCGTGTCCGTCGCATTGGTATATATCGAAAAGGCATTAGTTCCGTTCATCTGCCAGCTGTAATTAAGTGTAGCCGTATCCATTGGCTTAGGCTTTCTGATAACAACATATTGCAAGCCGAAAAGATTTGCAAGACTTGCACTCTGATACCCCGTCTCCATCATCCTTACATGCGGAATAAAATCACCCGGCATATAAAAACTTGCAAACTGAATACCGTAATTGTATCCTTTAACATTCTCAAACAGTGCTGCAGCAATCTGTTTTGTCGTATCGCCCTGTGCATCTCCCGGAAATGTTCTGTTAATATCAATATTGTCAATAGCCCAGAATCTTTTTCCTACATTCATCGAATATTTATTTACCGACGGAATCACAAGAATCTCATGATTATGTGTAATCGAACCATGTGCCTCAAGTTCTTTTAACGCATTAATAAGAAGAGAACAGATATAGAGCTGCTGCATCTCATTGCCACGCATTGCACCCACTATACATGCTGATTTCTCTCCGCCTCCGAATCTGTATCCTTCTATCTCAAAATCTTCCCTGTATAATCCTTTTAATGTATATAAAACTTCTTTTCTCAAATCTTACTCCTGCTTTCTTCCACCATATACACGGGCAATTAATGCTCCCTTGTAAACAACCGGATGTTCCCTTAACGAAAATATTATGCCATCAGTAGGCGACTCTATTCGCTGGATTACTTTTCCAGTTATAGGTTCTATAATATCTCCTATATGTGTTCCCATTCCTATCGTTCCCATAGAATTAATGGATGAAACAAATATTCCGCTTCCCGCAGCAGATATGAAACTCACCTGTCCTTCCGTTGAAACTATAGAATTCCTGACATTTACAGGTGCATCATCCCATACCTCAAGCTCTGTCATTAGATTAAATATACCTTCAATAAGCTGCTGACAGTATTCATTATTAATTCTGTGTCCAACCCCCATCTCAGCAACAAGTGTCGGAACTCCCATATTATTAAGGCTGTATGCAAGTGTTGCATCAAGAACTGTCTTAGAAGAATATATCCATATAAAATCAGCATTCAGCTTTTTTGCATATGGCAGAAGCTTATCTTTATTTTCCTCTGTCATTCTCAGCTGTGGCATTTCTTTTAAGAATATATTGCTTGAATGAATATCAAGACAGAAATCACTGCCTATAATATCATCAATCAGACCGGCAGCAGTATATTCAGCTACTGCACCATTATTATCTCCCGGAAAGACTCTGTTCATATCAAGGTCAAACATCGGAATTCCTCTTGAACCCATATCAATTCCCAACGGATTAACATCCGGATATATATCAACTATTCCTTTTAGTTTTTCCGGATACATCTGTATCTTTTTTATTATCTCATAGCAGATATACTGCCCGTCAAGTTCATCACCATGAGTGCCTGTAACTATAGAAATCCTCTTTTCTTTTCCTGTCATATTTTCAGGCTCAAGACGGTTCTTTTTTATAACAAGCCTTTCATGTACCGGCAAATCTACCGAAACTACTTCCTGTATCATATAAACTCCAATTCTGCTGCCGCAAAGCGGCAGTTAATCCTTACTCATCATCGCCCAGTTCAATAATTCTCATTGCATCCCCGCCTCTTCTTAGACGGATATGGTTTCTTTCCGTCTGGGCATCATATATAACATTTTCCGCATAAATCCTCACGCCCGGATATAATGTCTTATAAACTGTTACTCCCGAAACTGTCGCTTCTTTTATAAGGTCAAAAAGCTGCTTATTTTCTTCCTGAAGTTTAGCTTTCTGCGAATTTTTTATTATCTTTGACTGTATAATTTTATTATAATTTTCCCTGTCAAATCTTTCCGGTGCGGATTCACGCAGCCTTTCATACTTATGCGTGACAATTTCAAGCGTATCTATCTCAGCTGTAATTTCTTTTAACTTCACAAGCGTATCCTGATAATCTTTATGTACCTGCTTTGCAGCACCTATTCTTACAATCGTAGAAACATTTGACGAGTTACCGATTGATGCTGACTCAACACCAAGCATTCCTGTTACATCGCCACCATATATGACACCTTTGCTCCCTGAAACAATAACCTTTCCTTTTGCTGATATTTCACAGTTAAGAATCGAATTAGAATATACATTGCCATCACAGTAAACACGCAGATTTTCAAGAAAGCTCGCTGTTACATTGCCCT
>CAKUYO010000190.1 GCA_934716995.1 uncultured Bacteroidales bacterium
GTTGTAACAGTCTTTTCATATTTAATAAAATAGTTGTTCTGTTCTTTATTGAAATCAGCTATTGTCACACCGTCAACAGTAATATCCTTAAGCGTAACGTCATTATCTGCTGTGTAATTATTTAATTTTACTTCATCACCTACAGCGAAGTTTGAAAGCGCAAGTCCTGCAACGTCGTTTGAATTGATAACAAAACCATTTTCAGGTATTGCAATTCCACCGCCCTGATGAACCTTTGTTACAAGATATTTACCTTCTTGATTCTTTTCAACAACAACGTCATACGACCATTCAAATACAGGAGTGTTTCCCTTTACCGAACCTTCCTTTGAACTTATAAACTCTCTGTCATTAAACAGGATAGGACCTTTAAGCTGAAGTTCAATGTAGTCAGTATTTTCTCCTCTTATTCCGACACGGTAATCCTGAGTGATATTATCGATTGATCCCATCATAAACCCGGTCTTTACAAGTCCGTTATCAACAAAATTCACTTTTGCGCCCTTTACAAATGCTGCTTCGATTGCATCAAAACCGGCGGCTGTATTCGGTACGCTGATAACATATCCATAGTTAGGAATAGGGTTGTTTGATTTATTGTAAACAGCATCGATAATATGTCCTTCTTCAGTAATATTTACAGCAATTTCTATAACTGTTGCATCGTTACGATTCTCTGTATGCAACTTATCTGAAGTATAAATAACCGTCTTGCCATTTGTATCCGTATATTTACCGGGGTTGATTCCATCAAGTACTATCTTGGTGTTTTCAACAGAAACTTCAATACCTGTCGGCGTTACAGAAGTTTCTCCGTCACGAAGAGCAACTTCATCACCGATTGCAAACGAAGACGCCTTCGTAACAGAGTTTCCGTTGCCCGATATAACAAAACCTTTTTCAGGAATTTCGCTCTTAGCGACATTCCACAAATTAGTAGGAGCTGTCTTTACGACATATTTACCATTCTCAGCATCATAATCAACAATAACTTCCGTATTCCAGCCTGCAAACGTTTTGTTGCCCGGCATATCATTGTATATGATAAGCTGATTTCCCATTTGTACTGCATTCTTACAATCAGCAAATACACGTGTGTTTTTAGTAATATTATCAACAGCAAGAGTGTGACTTACAAAAGTACTGTCGGCTCCGCTTACTTCAACCTGATCGCCTATATTAAGCGCATCATATTCTGCAACTGTTGAAGGAATGCTTAAGATGTAACCATTATAAGGTATTACATTTGTAGCTGTTGTTTTTTTATCGGTAATTGTATGCGTACCGTTTTTAACTTCAACAAGATATTCTACAAAATCAGCATCCTTTCTCGGGAAAGAGAAAACATATCCGCAATCATTTGTATAAATTACGCTTTTCTCTTTTGTATTTACACTTGTTTCAGTAGGATTTTTACCATCCATCACAAATGTCTTTGTTCCGACTTTTACTTTCACATCACAAGGAGCAAGCTCCGGAACGGCATCGGTAAAATCAAGAACGTCGCCAACTTTTGTTAAAAACGCAGTTGTAGAATTGTAAGCAGCCACATCGCCATAAGCCTCTATAACTATTCCGTTTTCAGGTACTGTAAGCGCTTCAAGTTTGTCTGTAACCCATTGATGTATCATACCGCTTGTATAAGATACAACATATCCCTGTTTCTCTTCATTCCACTCAGCAGTAATATATAATCTGTAATTTGCAATTTCCTGCGCAATGGTATTTGTATATTCATCAGTGTAAACAGCGGCGCTACCATCCGGATTATGAACGTTTCTTGATGTAATGTTAATTTCACCCTTCATCGTTCTGTTAACAAGCTTTAATTTTGCCTTGTTATCAATAGCGCTTACTTCATCACCAACGGCAAAATCTGCTTTTAGCGATTCTTCCGATTTTCCGCATCCGACTAAAATATATCCACCCGCCGGAATATCTACGCCGAGAATTTTTTCGTCATTATATCTCCAAAGTTCCTCACCTTTACCTACTCTTGAAACTTTTAATTTATTATTATCTGCAGCATCCGGCTTAACTTCAACAATATAACGATATTGACCATTAGTACCATACGGAACTTCTACAAAATCTCCGCAAATACTTGATTCAAGAGCTACAACCTTATCTGCGAACGTATAAAGTTTATCTTTCGAATCATTTAAAAAATCAATTTTAACCGTTTGATTTTTTGTAATGTTCTGTACACTGTAAGCGTACTGTTCTGACGAAGCTTCTGCGGCTTGTACAGGCGCTGATCTAAATGTTTGCGCGCCTAAAAACAAAGATACCGCTAACACAATAGCTAAGCCAACGTTCAAAAATAATTTGCTTTTCTTCATAATTTTCCCTCGAAATAATTTTATTTTTTTACCGGAATCCATGTTCCGAGTTTTTTACTGCTTTCAAT
>CAKUYO010000191.1 GCA_934716995.1 uncultured Bacteroidales bacterium
GGGGTAGGCCCTGCGGAGCCGTGGCCGATTTGACTGACGCACCCGGAACGATGCTTAGGCCCAGGCCCTGCGCTCCTGCCGCTGAGACCATTCCCTTTCTCTCTCCCTGGCGGCCCCCGGCCCAGTGCGCCGACGCAGACGGGCGAGCGGTTCTCGCAAGCGTCCGCGGTTGTCCTGTGTGCGCAGCGGTGGGAAGCCCGCCTTTCCACCGCTGCGTACACAGGCAACACGCAGAAGGGCGCTTGCGAGGTTCGCGACCAGTACGGCGCACCGGCCCCCGGGGCCGCGCCAGGCCTGGCCGAGGAATGCCAGGCCGAAGGGCTGCGCCAGGGTATCGGTGAAGGTGCTGCGGCTGCCAGGTCCAGGCGGCTGCGCAGGGCCTGCCCCTGGTTGGTCGGTGTGTATCTATAATCTGCCGCTTTGCGGCTTTGGAGGTGCGTTTGATGTTGGAGATGGATAGTAGATCTGTTTCGTCCTATGTGCGGCAGTTTCGGCACAAGCTGTCGGACGGTGAAGACCTGGATAGTGCTGTTGTTGCTGCTGTGAAATGGCAGCTTTCCCGTGTGGCGGATGATCGTGACGCTATTGCTTGTGTGACGTTTATCCGGGAGGTGATGGCCGCCCGTGACGAGGTGGCCGCCGATCTCTGACGATGGCTCACCGACTGATTGTAGAGCTGCTGGACCATCGTCTGGTCGAGCAGCAGCGGCGGGAGATCGCCGCGCTGAACGCTGAGCTTGCTCAGCTTAAAACTCGTTATAACCGCCTGGAATTTCTATACTGCTGTGAGTGTCACAACATGATGGAGCTTTTAGACTTCTGCCGTGACCATGGCGTAAAGCTGCCCAGGCGATTATTGGAACCCCCTCATACCGTATTTGACGGCCCGGACTGATAGGCCCGGACCGCCGCAGAAAAAGAAAGGTGGAAAAATTTATGGAAATGAAGTCTAACGTGGTCATCCTGTACGCCTCCCAGTATTCGATGAAGGACGAGAACGGCCGGCCCATGGAGGGCGTTTCCGCTGCGTACATCATCGGGGACAACCTGGCCCCCGTCATGCACCCTAACGGCGCTTTGGGCTGCCGTCCTGCCCGTGGCAGTCTGCCCCTGGGCTGCTGGTCCCAGCTGGTCAAGGTCCCGGCCCTGTACTCCGGCACCTTCGACATGACTGTGGGCAGCGACGGCAAGGCCGTCATGAAGCTGGTGGACGTGCAGTATGTGTCTGAGGTCCATCTGGACCTGGTAGGGGAGGGGGCGCAGAAGAAGTGATGACCATCGCTTACTTCTGCCTGTGCTTCTCCGTCCTGGCTGTCCTGGTGGTCTGCTGGCGGCTGCTCCAGCGGGTCAAACGGTTGGAGTACATCGTGGAGCACGCCCACCAGCCCCAGGCCCCTGCAGACGGTTGGGTCTGATGGCTGCCGGAGATTGCCGGGGTTTCCCGGACCGGTGCCTTAAGTGTGTGGACAAGCTATTCTGTTTTAAGTATCAAGAGGAGGTCGGCTATGTGGATAAAATTCGCCCCCTGTATCCTCGCCCTGGCGTTGCTGCTGACCCCCGTGTCAGCCGTCGAGGACGGCGGCGAGGAGGTCCAGGACCCTGGCGCGGTTGACGCCGTGGTGGAGGTCCTGGACGATGGGGGCGCTGATGATGGTACTACGGCGGAGCCGGAAGCTCCCGAGGACCCCGCTGGGCCCACCGAACTGGATTATCTGGTGAGTATCAATACTTACATGACGTATCTGTTCGGCATTGGCGCGGTCTTTGTGTTTTACTTTGGCTGCCGTCTTATGTACAGGTTCCTGAATATATTTTTCTGACATGAAAGGAGAAGTTTGCTATGCTGGCTACTGCGCTGGAAAACGTCACCCTGTCCGGTATCACTGCTGAGATTACCGGCGTTCTTCCCATTGTGCTGCCCGTGGCTGTCACTGTCCTGGCTCTGCGGAAGGGCATCAGTTTCCTGATGGGCACCCTTCGCGGCTGCTGATGGAGGTGTGAACTATGCCTGTTGCTGCTGCTGAGACCGGGACCGCTGTTGCTTCCGTCCTGGCTACTGCCCTTAAGGGCGTTTCGCTGGCTGGTATCACCACCGAGATCACCGGGGCCCTCCCCGTTGTGCTGCCGGTAGTGGTCACTGTCCTGGCCCTGCGGAAGGGGATCTCTTTCCTGATGGGGACCCTGCGGGGCTGCTGATCATCCCGTATCGGGGCCGAGGCTTTATGCCCCGGCCCTATTTTTTATGTTTTTCTATGAGGAGTGAGAACATGAAGAAAAGAATTCTGTCCCTGCTGTTGTGCTGCTGCCTTCTGGCCGGGGCATTTCGGCCCACCCAGGCCCACGCCATTGCCGGGGTGGATGATGCCGCCCTCCTGGCCGCTGGCGGCGTGGCCCTGGTCGGCTCCCTCC
>CAKUYO010000192.1 GCA_934716995.1 uncultured Bacteroidales bacterium
CTTGAGTCTGCAGACGGGTTGATTTTGTTGTGAAGAATCGGCGGCAGCCGGACTTCCGCCATGATTATGATATTGTGGCGGGGGCAGTTGCGAACGATCAGGTGTATCGTGAAAGTCTGCAATGAAAATGGGGATTGGAATTCAAGCTTTCCCCACTAGAGCTGCTGACACTGTTTGTTAAGAAATCGACAGAGATTTTGTGGCGTAGTTGTACAGCCATATTTGGCCAGCTCAGAAGCAATGGCTCGTAATGTCATGCCCTGCTGGCGCCACAAATGGATTTGTGATGCAAACGGAGCAAGTTTGCTATGCCGCGGACCATTTTGATAATGGCGTTTACGGGATGGCTGCGGTCGCAGATAGTCCTCGTAGATCTGTTCCGGGCTGCAGTGCCAGAGTTTGGTATCTTCCTGTTCCAGCAACCGGTAGGCGCGGGATTGATAAAAACTCAACAAGGCTTCTTTCAAGCCGATTTGAGAATCCCGTCGTATGGCGGTACTGATTTTGGCAGCCTTGTAAGGAAGAAACAGATATACATTATCCTGCGTTACTTCCGGGAGCATGGCACATCCTCCTTTCCGAAGTAGTTCAAAAATAAAAGCGATTTGGCTGTATGAAACAGGAACTGATCCACCAGAACATAGGTTTTCAAATTTTCGATCACGGTTTCACGGTTCATGAAGCCATCCTCGAACGCATTCAAACAGGCATATACGCGATCATTTGCCACCGGACCGGTTACCAGGTCGAAATGATAATTGAAATTCGGGTCTTTGCGATTGCTCATTACGAAATCCAACCATTTGTCATCTGCTTTGGCAAACTGCTTGACCTGAAGTTCCGGATTTTTCAACAACGAGTCAGGTGTTTCGTAGATCGTGACTACCCCGGAAACGACTTCTTCCTGTCTTGCACGAATCTGAGCCCAGCATCGTGCCTGCTCCAAATTTGAGGTCAGATAGAAACCGGTTCCAAAGTCCCCGGTTCTGGCAGAAGTCAAGATTTTCGGATTTTTCACTTCCAGATGACTGCCATGATAAAGAAACATCATGCGCCTCGCTTCTTCAAATATCGTTCAATTTCAATGAGAAGCTGTTCACGCCCCAGGGTGTGCAGCAAGTCATAATGATCCAGAAGAAAATCAATGGTTCCGTAGTCATTGAAATATTCCGCGACCTTTGCCCCGGGGACTCTTCCAAGTTTCATCTTGTAAATTTCGATGCAAAAGGCAATGAATTCCGCCTTTTTTTCATCTAATGTCATTTGATCCTGTTCCATAATTCACCTCATTTCTAAGTATAATGCAGGAAAGCAGGTTTGTCAAATTTATTTGTCAACTCATATCAAGTGTAAAAATTGGAGAGTTATCCTATGAGGCTAAGTTCAACTATACAGATATCCGTTTGAGGCGGGCAAATGCTTCCGCGGCAATGTCGGCGGCAGCGATCTGGGCGGACTCGCTGCAGATTGCGATTGCTTCTCCATCCTGTAATTTTGCCGCTGAACCGTTGACGGCGTACAGCACACCGTCCGATTTGCGGTAGAAAATCTGAATGGTTCCGTCAGGATTTTTGCGTTGTTCCAATTGAATATCGACGACGAGTTCTGTTGGTTTGGTGACTGCTGAAAACATCTTTCCCTCTTTTTGTTCGATGTAAAATATGATTCTCAATTGCTGAAAAATCAAGATTCGTGATGACGAATTCCTGAGCGATTTTCATTTATCCGGACTTGATTTTGTTTGGAAGCATGATATTTTGTCATTTAAGGTTTTGAAACCTGTGTTGTCTGAAATAGATGCAACGTCTGAAAATCCCGCCAAGATTTGAATTTGCATAACCTATGTATCTGACGACCGGTAGTAAAATATCGGGCGTCTCTTTGTGCTTAGGTTATGCGGTTCTTGGCGGGACCATCAGACGAGGCGCTTGGAGGCGCCCGTCTTTTTATCGAAGATGGATGCCTCCTGTCTCGTTTTTGAGCGTTTCTTATCGTTTGGAATCAGGTTGGAGAAAGCTCCTCTTCTCACACAGGCCGCTCTCCCACGGCCACTCCTCATCCTCAAGCCTGTCTAAGCGGTAAGAACGCTCTCTTTTTTTTCGGGAGGGAAAAAGAGGTATACGAAGATTATGCGGAAAACTCGTTTGCTTCTTTTGCCAACGGTTTTACATGGGAAACCGTTTTCCGATACCGTGATCACGGAGATTTTGCCAGTCTGCTTCTGTGAATGAATCCTCCGGATAACCGGTCACGCATCCACAGGTCCAGCAATCCGGATGTTTCTGAATCATATCGAATACGCTTGCTTCGACCGGATCAAGACCATGTTTGTCAGACGCGAAAATTGCCGAATATTCAATAGAAGATAGCGTTGTGAATTTTTTTACATTCCTGGTAATC
>CAKUYO010000193.1 GCA_934716995.1 uncultured Bacteroidales bacterium
TTATTGATATTCATGAGTGCAATGGGTTATTTGTTTGTTTCCGATGTTACATTCCAAAGAAATACTGCAGTGCCAGTCCTTGCAGACCACTGCCGATGACGATTGCCACGCCGTAGCGCAGAATGTCGTACCACTCGATTTCGGGGAGGTTGTACTTCTTCCACTGGTAACGCTCGCGGAGTACCATAGGCACAAGAGCGAGAAGATTGATGACGAGTGACACTACGAACCACCCGATGATGCCGAGTGCGTTACGTTTCTTTTCATTGTATTCTGCTATGATGATTACTTAAAAGGGTTACTCTGCAGACTTGGCACCACGTTTCTTGGTGGTAGTGCTGGCTGCGGCTTTTACTTCCTCAAGCTCTTTCTTCAGAGCGGCGTTCTCTGCGTTTGCCGCTTCGAGGTCTGATTTGAGGGTTTCAATCTCCATTGAGAGTGCGCCGTCATCATCTGCTGATGCGGTGGGCTGATCCTCAAGCTGTTTCTTCACGGATGCAAGTTCATCCTCGGTAAGAGCCAGTTTCGCCTTGAGGGTCTCAATCTCCTGCTTTTTTGCAGCAATCTCGATTGTTGCTGCATTACGCTCCTCCACAGCCTCCTTATACGCTGCCGACATGGCTTCGAGGTCTGTCGGAGCAGACACCTCACCATTTTTGCGTGCTTCGACACGAGCGAGGTAGTCACTCGGGTACGAGAGGAAGTCGGAGATTGATTCGGGGTACTCTGCGAGGCGCTTTTCCGCGACCTCGTCGGGGATATTCGCATTAGCATAAAACTTGTTTGTTCCGTTAGGGTGCACGATGACACCAGCCTTTAGAATATAATTTGGTTTTGTAGGCATTGTTCCTGTTCTTTTAAGATAAGTGAATACTTCGATGTAGGCATCACGGTAGCAATCAGCGCAACCGGTCTTCCTTATCGGTTTATCAAGCAACATTCGGTAAAGTCGCTCAATATAGCCTCTGTCTGATGATGAGAAGCCGTTATCGTAACGGCTCCTCATTTCAGTCAGTCGGCTCATAATCACACCGTAATCTTCCATACGTTATTCTGTGTGTGAGCCTGTTTCAAGAGATTTTAACGCTGCACGAGTTGCAGCGAGAGACTCAGTAAACAGGAAGATGCCGCTACTTGGGGCACCTTCCTCAACAAGGTTTACAGCCCAACCGCCATCAGTGTCCTCGCTGTACTTATCGTTGGTCATTTCAGAAGCTGTCAAGCCTTGCTCCAAGCCGTAAATCTCAAAGGTGTTCTTGTCGTCAGCGCCACGGTACTTGTTTTCAAAAATGAATACAAAGCATCCATTGGCAAGCTGGTCAATGACATTCTTCGAAACATCAGGACCCGAATTAAGAACAACAATAGCTGCCGTCTTGGTGAACTTATTAAGGTAAGTTCCTGTAGTAAGGGCTGTCTGTGTGCCAGTGAAAGGTGTCTTTCCCGGAACAACAACCTTATAAGCTCTGCCGGACGCGAGGGCGAGTTTGGAAACAACATTGTCGGTCCGTACGAGCGTTGCCCAATCAATTTCGTCATAGTTGATGAGCCAGCCTGTGTTTCTCAGACCTGCCTGCTGTGGTTTCTCGCAGTTCACAGAAATGTCTTGTGCGAGAGCAAAATCACATGTTTCTGCCATAATGGTTATTGTTTAATTCATAAAGGGGAGGTTGTAGCCTCCCCCTCTTTGTTAGACTTTATGTTAAATGGCTACCTGCACGAGGTCATCCTCACCAATGACAGTACCAAGGTCTGATTCGGCAAAGATGTAGTTGTCACGCTTGCGCTTGTCGAACTCTACATCAAGTGATGACATACGGTCTTTATCTGAGGTTCCTACGAAGAGGTTGCTCGGTGAGCAGAGAACGGCGCGGTGCGGGCAGTTGAGGGTCGTGCCGTTGTCCTCGAACTTGCGGATAAGGCGGTCCCAAATGTCAAGCACAATCACGGTATGGCCGTCATACTCGGACAGACCGATACCAGAACTGACGAACTCGAAAGGCATTGTCGTCTTGCCGTACTTGTCTACGACATCGTTACGCAGAGCCTTGTAGAGCGAGTTGGTCATCATGATAGCGTGGTCGGGCTTGTCGAAGATGCGAGAGTCTGCGTCGGTGAGCATATCATCTACGATACCGATAGCCACACCCGACTTGCGGAGGTCTGTTTTCTGAAGAGCCTTAGATGCAGAGTTGTTGGCTGCAATCTGTGTCTGCTGTCCGGCATTATCGGCGATGATAGCCTGCAGGCGCTTCCAGAAGCCATCGGTCGGCTTGAGCAACTTCGGGTCAATGGTATCGGTGATATGACCACCTCCAACGGTGTCAATGCCAGATGAGGATACGTTCTTTGCGTCCTTGTCGCCGAACCATGTAAGAC
>CAKUYO010000194.1 GCA_934716995.1 uncultured Bacteroidales bacterium
TGGCGATATTAGTCCAGCCATGCAAGCGCAAACCGCTGTCAAACAGCAGATAACGCTGCGTCTGCCGCGGACTGACCACCAACAATCCCAACCTATCGGGGCGAAAGGCTTGCTCCACATCTTCGATACGGATATTACTCAATATATCCACATTGCACGCCAAGACGGGAGTACCGCTTCCATCACAGAGCAGGTCTTTCGCCTTGTACAGCCCCCCACCTGTTTCCAAGAGTTGCCCACGCTCATCGCTGACGGCTATTTGGCAACCGAAATTATCATTGGTGTGCAAATAGTCAATAATCCGGTCTGCAAAATGGTGCACATTCACCACTATCTCCCGAATACCCGCATTACGCAGTTTCTCTATCTGCCACTGCAGCAACGTCTTGCCCGCTATAGGCAACAGGGCTTTTGGCATCGTGTCGGTCAGCGGTTTGAGGCGTGTGCCCAGTCCCGCCGCAAAAATCATAGCCTTCAGCATATATAATTATGAATGAGGAATTAGGAATTAGGAATTAAGAATACATTAAGAGAGCATTTCTTCGATGTGTTGTTCGCGGTGAATGAGGTGAACCCGCACGCCGTATTTGTCGTGCAGATGGTGCGCCGTGGCTTCCGCCGAATAGACCGAGCGGTGCTGCCCTCCCGTGCAACCGAAACAGATCTGCAAATGGGTAAATCCACGCTCTATAAACCGCTCCACGTGATGGTCCACCAACGCATATACACTATCCAAAAACACCAATATCTCGCCGTCTTGCTCCAAGAAATCCATCACGCTCTTATCCCTGCCTGTCAGCGACTTATACTGCTCGTACTTACCCGGATTATGCGTAGAACGACAGTCGAATACATATCCGCCTCCGTTACCCGACTCATCGGCTGGAATGCCCCGCTTGAACGAAAAAGAGCAGACGGTAACCGTCAAAGCGGGCTTCGCTTGTGATACGGTTTGCGCAGGCAGAACCGCCCAAGGGAGCGACTGCAACCGGCGGCTGACCTCATAAATATAGGGATAGTCAGCCTGCAAGTCGGTATGCCGGTCGAAAAGACGTTGCAGGTTGCGCAACGCATAAGGGATGGATTCTATAAAGTGTTGTTTTCGTTCAAACAAGCCTCTATATCCGTAGGCTCCCAGCACCTGCAGGATGCGGAAAAGCACGTAATGCGGCAAGGTATTAATGAAGCGTTTGCAGTCAAAAGTGCGCCCCTGCCGTTGATAAATCCGCGTCTGCTCGCCGATGTATTCCTCTATCAGTTTTTCCCGCATCTCGTCGGAGAAATTCGCCTTCGCCTGCCAGAGAAACGATGCCACATCGTACTGCACAGATCCTTTGCGTCCTCCTTGGAAATCAATAAAATACGGCATATCCTCACCATTGACAGACACTACCATCACGTTACGGCTTTGGCAGTCGCGATACATAAAACCCTGTATCTGCTCCCGAAGCAGCGTATCCGCCAGCCGATCGAAATCGTCCTCCAAGCGGCTCTCCGAGAACTCCAGACGAGTGCCTTTGAGAAAACAGTATTTCCAATAGTTCAAATCCCACAGGATACTGCGGCGGTCGAACTCCGCAACGGGATAGCAGGCAGTCCAATCCAGCCCCTCTGCACCATCGGTCTGGATATGCGCCAAGGCGCGAAGGGTCTTTGCAAGGAGAGCCGTTTCCTGCCCTGAGAACACTCCTGTAGCACGCCCATGGGCGATATAATCAAAAAGGAGCGTATTGCCCAAATCGGTCTGGGTATAACTCATCCCGTCTGCACTCATGCCCAGTACTTCGGGTACAGGCAGCCCCAGTTGCCGGAAATGCCGTGCCATAACAATAAAAGCACGATTTTCCTCCCGCGATGTACCTTCCACACGGATAACCGATGTGCCATCGGCAGTTTGTTCACGGAAATATCTTCTATTGCTGCCCGAACCCGAAATGGGCTGTTTGTCGTTGCTCGTAGCCATACATTGTCAATTTGCCACAAAGATACCACAAAAAACGGAGATACACAAATACCAACCCGATTATTTATTTGAGACGGTACCAGCATAGCGGCAAGCGGTGGCGCATGCGACAAGGCTCCCACAAGCAATGCGCAGAGGGATGCCAGTTGTGCACAAAGCGGTGCTTTGCGCCACCGGTTGTTGAAAGAGGCACAAGACGTATCGTCATCGTCCATACGAAAACATATCCCGTTGCCGTGTGCTTTAAGGAGTTCTACTCAGCCCACAGGGCTTCTTATCTCGCCATGGGCTCAAACGATTATTCCGTCTCGCGACGGCGCACAGTGTGCTATGCACTGTCTTACACGGAAAAAGGTTGACTCATAGAATATAAAAATAAATAAAAGATTTTATGAGTACAAAACGTAGAA
>CAKUYO010000195.1 GCA_934716995.1 uncultured Bacteroidales bacterium
GGGACAGCGCCATCTGCTGGATAAAGGAAAATACCAGCAGCAGAGAACAGCCGTTCATAGAAGATGCTGCTCTCAAATTTCGACTGCAAATCAAAAAGACTATTTGTCGTCAGCCAATTCTTTTGTACGCAATAAGTGACCGGGTCCATACCTTCTGGGATTTCTTTTGCAAAAGCACGGCAGAACATAATCGCAAGTTCTGCCACAGTAACAGGACAGTCCGGGTCAAAGTCGCCATTCGTACAACCCTTCACAATGCCACGCTCAACGCCTGTCATAATACCATCATACCAAATATGAGATGGAAATACATCCCGAAAAGGGGACACCTTAGCAGTCGTTGAAGAAACCACCTGATTCGAAGAAACAATAGGCTCTTGCGCAAATGCTGGAGCTGCACACTGAAAAGCAAGAAGCATCGCAAGACCAGCTGTTATAATATTCTTTCTATTCATAGTTTTTTAAATTTCCTCCTAACCCACCCCCGTGAGGGGGGTGGACTTGCCAGCGCGAAAAGTTTTCCCAGTCAAACCGGCGACTTCAACTCACGCCCCGTGTGGGACGATAGATGCTGCTGCACGATGCTAAGGTGAATATAAACTCTAACTCACGCCCCCTGCGTAGGGGCGAACGCAAATGCCCAAAAATGCGCTATCCTGAACACAACACTTTAACTCACGCCCCGTGTGGGGGCGAACAACATCTTGAACGATGGCCGCTGAAAAGGAAATAACTACAACTCACGCCCCTCTCCGGGGCGAACCTGTTATCCGCATTGAAGGGAAACAGCTGATGGACCTTCAACTCACGTTCCCATAGGAACGGACTGCTGAATCATCTCCGGCGTCGTCTACCGTGCGCCAGATTTATCGCACCAGGGCAGATATGCACTGTTATGGGGCATCTATGCCCTTGACAGCGTGCGTCCTCCGGCATCTCCGATGGGTTCTTCTTCGTACCCGGGTACTCTCTCTGCAGCACATTATCGTTCTCAGCAATGGAGCAGCTCCGGATACCAGCACCTCCCGACTATATGCGTTGGCCCAGCTTTTATCGGTGCCGCAGCTCTGCCTGAATCATGCAGCTACCATTCCATCTGAACGGAGATGGACCAACAGGACTTCGTGCTTACCCCCCCTACCATCGTAGGAACAGTATTGCTGGGTCTCCCCTACTGTTCCGGAGAAAAGCATTAGGGTGGTTCCCTCGTAAAGCTACGGTTGGCTCAAAAAGGCAGAGAGAGTATTTGAGGGAGATGGGATACAAGGTGAATAGAGATGATGACAACAACGGAGATGGTGCAACAAAACAAGATGCCTTACCCTTAACACCCCCCGTTTTCGGGCGTTTACGCAGGAAATAAGGGTAAGATTTACGGGTGTTGTTGCAAAAACAATTGCATCGAAGATGAGGATATCTTCAGAACTGAGCGATGACTGTGGACTTAGTTCTGAAAAACTTGCAAAGCAACACTCAGTTCTGAGGATTCAGCTCGGAAGATGCGGTCATCTCCGCGAATGAGATGGGCCCCTGACTCCGTGGAACGAACAGCACAACTCGCGCCCCGTTAGGGGGGGCGAACATCTTCGAAACGCAATACTCAGCGCGGAAACGTACACTACAACTCACGCCCCCGGTAATTGGAGCGAATGACCAGATGAGATAGCCTTTGTTACACATCCAATCACTTGAACTCACGCTCCGCCATGGAGCGAACAACTTCTTCCATCTCCGCCGCCAGCGCTTGTATCCGTCCTGATACTGCCTTGACGCCTATCTACTATCCTTCCCTGCTGCCGACAGTTTGTTGGGAGAGTCAGGCTCATACTTGGTTACGACCATCTCCTCTGGGCATACATTGCCATAGCAAGGGGGCTTCTCACATTACCCAGTATGTAACGACGCGCTATTCGCTCCAAGAGGCATCTCTGCGGCTCTGAGCCATATTGGATACACAAGCCTGTTGCACCGTGTTCCGGCAATCGCGTGAGTGTATGACGATAAGACAGAGCTGCTGGCCAAGGAGAGAAGGAGTCCCAAATAGCAGAGAGTGATTTAAGAGAGTGGAGATGAATGGATGTTGCCAAGCAATGGATGCAGGACCGAGGAAAGAGCACGGCGTTGCTCGGAGATGGGAGCATCTCCAGTAAGAGGGAGACACAACCGGCGATGCATGGTGCAGGCGGCGGTGCCACCCAGCGGAGATGGTTTAGAACTGAGCGATGACAATGGGCTTAGTTCTGAAAACTCGCCCACGACCAGTCAGTTCTGAATATTCGGTTCGAGAGATGCGGCCATCTCCGCAAGTGATGCTTCGGAGA
>CAKUYO010000196.1 GCA_934716995.1 uncultured Bacteroidales bacterium
AGATTGCCGTCTGGCGGTCAACTGCCAGACGGCATCACACCTTTCCTAACTCTTTTCAAAGCTCTATCGCCGATATTTTCCTTTACCATGGGGCTCGCTGGGCGGTTACGCATATTTATTTCTTAGAGGTGGTACATTTTCAGGTGCTCATTAGTGGCACATTTTGGCCGCCCGCTGACAAGTCAATTCCTTGGCATGTATTTTTTCGTACTATCGTTCTGACTCTGACTTTTACGCTCAGAAGTCAGAACGTCGCGGGTCAAATCAGCCGTTCAAATCGTCAGAATGACTCGGCCGGGCGTCTGTCCCATTCGGCAAAAAGTAAGCAGAAATTCTGCTGTCGTCGGAACCTCATTGCTCCAGAATGGCGGCAACCAGTTTCAAGGTTTCAGCCGGATCAGCGGTGGAGCTACGGATCAGGGCAAGCGCCTTTTCAATTCGGTTACGATCCGATTCTCCCCCGATCTCACCGACTACGGCAGCGATGGCTTTCTCCTGCGCCTCGCGCCCCACATGGGTGTAATATTTATCCACAATGTCGGAATCGGTACCGAGGATCGACTGAACTGCCGCTTTGGGAACGTTGGCTTCTGCACAATACGAGGCAAAAGAATGTCGCAGGGAATGAAATCCGTATATTGTGACTTTTTTCTTCCTGCCTGGTACGGCAACGGAAGGCTCGAGACCGATCCACTGAATAACGCGCAGCACATCAATGTTCACCAGATTGTTGCCGACGTTTTTTCCGGCAGCATCAGTACGTTTATAACGAGCTGCAACCCGTGGGCAGACATATTCATCGATACGCCAAGACCAGGCTGCTTCCAGGACGGTTTTCAATTCCGGAGCAATTGGGATGGTCACTTCTTTGCCGGTTTTGAATTGCTTCACCCAGATTTGACCGTGCGGGAAATCGATACTGTCCCAACGCAGTAAAACGCAATCCTTCAACCGTTGTCCGGTAAACATGCCGAGATAATAGATCACTTTGACTTCCGGCTTGTACATCACTTTGTGGATACTGTCATCAAGCACTTCACGCAACTTTTGAATCTGCTCACGGGAAAAGGAAAGACGGCGTACCCCGAGTTCCTGCTCTTCACGTTCTTTCCGCATCAGGACGCGTGAACGAAAAGGATTGTCCGCATCCCGGTAGTCCCGCAAGACTTCAAAGATTTTGCGGATTCTGGTGATTTTCCGGTTGTGGGTCGAAACCGAAATCCTGCAAGACCGCAAATGATCGGCGTACTTGGCTGCCAGTTCCGGAGTTATCTCACGAATCGGCAGTTCCGGTTTATTGATGAAATCAACGAATTCCCGAAATGTGGCCTGATAGGTGTTCTGTTCATGAACGGTATCCGGCACAGAACGCTCCGGGTGCCGTGAGTAGACTTCCCAGGCATCGCTTAGTGCGAGTTCCTGCTGCCGGTGTTCGAGATTTCGGGCCTGTTTCACGTGAGCGGCGATCACTTCGGTACTGGTGGCGCGAACCACTGGAACTATTTTTTCCGCTTTGGCTATGGCCTCTTCACGGTTTCGCGTTTCGAGGCTGACACATTTGCGCTGGTTGTTGATCTGATAGCGGAAGAAGTAGACTCCTCCGGTCTTTTTCTGATATACTGAACCTGTTGCGAGTTTGATTGTCTTTTTAGTCATCTCCTGATCCTTCCAGTTTGGAATATCGGATTTGACCGGCATTGGACGAAACTCCTGAAGAAAAGCGGCCAAACGGTACCAAGTGGTACCATTTGGCGGAATTTTGAGGCAAAAAATGGTGGTGGATAACATTAAAAACTCAAACAGTATCTCTAAGTTCAAAAACACTGATTTTACGCTCGGTCAGACAGCCCAAACGAAAAGTTTTTGCTCCGCCGCGCCATCTATTAGACACAGCCCGATAACTCCAAAAAATATCATCACGGGATGCCGCTTTGCCGGAAGCGAAACCGGTGGACAACGGTTGGCGATCCTCTATTCCTTCGCCGCCACATGCAAAGCGAACAACATCTGCTTCCGCCAATGGCTGGAAGACGTGCTTCCGCGTCTTTCCTCTACTTCGGCAAATCAAATCGTGGTGAGATGATGCTCTACCGACGACAAAGGACTGACTCCGGATGAAACATAGATTTCCGAATTACATTTCCGTTCCGACAAACCGATTGATAAACCGGTTCGGCCATCTGTTGCCGCGATGGTCGAAAAATCCATTTTTGCTGAAATATCGATCATGTTTTTACACACCTGTCCTAACAATTTTCAAAATGGCGTAATTTTCTGATTACGCCCCCTCATTTTCATCTATTTCACACCAATTCT
>CAKUYO010000197.1 GCA_934716995.1 uncultured Bacteroidales bacterium
CCGTGTCAATGGCGGTTTGCAAAGTGTCGCTGTCAAGTGCCGCCTCATTATAAACCTCGGTCAAAGTGGCATTTTGAATGATATAGTCGGCAATTTTCAGAGCAACACCTGCACGGTATCCTTCTTTTGTCGTGTTCAACTTTTCAAAGAGATAGGAAATCACTTCGGTGCGAGACTTTCCAGACAGACCTGCTTTCATCCAGAAAGTCTGATCGCCGAATCCGATGGCATCTACGATGGAATCAATCGTTGCCGCCGCATCTGTTCGGGAATACTGCCGCATCTGGGTGTTGTTTGCTACGAATTTGGCGCGCTGTCCGCGGCTCAATCCGCTTTCGGTCTGCGAATCGGACAGTGCATAGCGTACATTTTCGTTTTTCGTAACAACAGCCGCCGCTTTTCCGAATTTTGTCGTACCTTGCACCGTGAAATCTGTTCCGAGCGCATCTTTGAGATATGCAACGAGTTCGCTACGCGTAAATCCCTTCTGGTAGGAACCTGTCGATGAAACGAACCATTCCATATTTCCGATTTTGACATTGCTGGGATTGCTGGACAGAGTATTGACATCATCGCCGCGGACATTTACAAACATCCGCCCGCCGTCTGCAAGAAGTTCACCCATTTTTACCACAAGAGCATCGCGTTGATCCTGCGGCAAAACATTGAGGACGGCGTTGCTGATAATGACATCGTACTTTCCGTGCAGAGCAGAATAATCCGTATATTTCGGCGAATAACCGCGATCTGGGTATGGTTCAATGTCATCAACCTTAAATCCATATTCCTCGATACCAGCGCGAGTGCCATAACCAAGCCCGCTGGAAGCATCAAGAACCTTCCCGCTGAATCCTTCGGTTTTCAGAATGTCATAGATTTTTCTGTATGTAGATACCGTACTGCGTATTTGCGTGGGGTTGCGTGTCTCGGATTCATCAGCGGTAACATCCCACAGGGAGGGGAAGCGCTTCTTTGCCTCCGCGGTGTCAATCGTAGGTTGCCATTCTTGGCTTGTAGGCTCAACGGGTGTAACCGCGGGGAGGGCATAGCGAATATCCTTACTATCGGTGGGTGATGTGTTGCTTGTGAGTTTAATCTGGCTTGAATCGAACGCCACAACCTCGTCACCATAAAGACTTTGAAGCACTCCATCATATCCTCTGCGCTGTATCTCTGCGGAAAACTCATTTCCAATGCGCTCCATGTAATGTTCTGGAATATGCTGTTCAAGGTAACCGTATTTCTTTTCACTTAGATATTGCAACACGGCAGAAAGACGGTGTGATTCTGCCATTTTTCTCGTTTCAAATCGCGAGTGAAGATATATCGTTTCAAAGTTCGTTTCGCCATACTTTTCTATAGCGTCCAGAATATCCTCATATTGTTCTCTGGTGATTCTGCCATCTTTGAGTAGGTATTCCGCCCAAGAAGCAGAGTTTATATACTGCTCTTGAATAACCTTTTTGAGTTTTTGGGGGATATCCATATTTTCTACATCGTTGTCAATACGGTATTCGTAATGATCTCCGTGCCGCTCATCGGACACCTCGACAATTGAAAGGCGTTTACTGTTGTAAATCTCCTTCATTTCCGTGGCAAGGTCAACAAAATTTTTCTTTGAAACCACACTGGAATCTTCGGATGAGTATTCAGCAACATCAACGGTCAATTTTTTTGCAATATCAGGAAATTTTTCAGCCATATTAAGAACAAAACTTGCGAAATCGAATAGAATATCTCCGCTTGTTACGCCGTCATAAGACTGCATTTCGCTGTCAAAGATAAAAGGATTTTTGATATTCAAATAACATTTGAGGATGCGTTTGCCGTAATATTCCGCTTCGCCTTTTCTAAAAGCGAAATAAAATCCTTTCCCGTACCAGCCAGCATCGTTGGAAGAACCAGCGAGTTTCTTGTTAAACTCGTAAAACTCGCCATTGTTTGTGCCGTGATACACAGGCATTAAAGCACCGTCAGAAGATATGCGGAGGCTCCCATCATCCTGCACTGCTTTGATTGCGCTTTCGGAAAAAAATCTTCTCTGCTGTTCGGAAAGAGTGTTACCGTCACTGTCCGTTTCGGGAAGTGCAAAGCGTACCCCGTCAAGTCTTTGTACCGCTTTGGTTCGTTCGGCGTCCGTTGTTCCATACACTTCATAAGGAATGTTGTGCTCGGAAAGTTGCTTTTTCAGCGTATCGGAGGCACTTTGCGGCAATTCTACCATTTTGATTTCGGAGAAATCGACAACCCGCTCAGGCTTGGCTTCAAAATACCCCGTTGGAATTTCTGCGGCTTGTGTATACA
>CAKUYO010000198.1 GCA_934716995.1 uncultured Bacteroidales bacterium
GACAAGTGAGAAAGCCGGGTGCCGCATTCCTACAGAATGCGGCACATCTCTTTTTATTAAACTCGTTTTTACCACATATCAGCACAAGAAGGAGTGAATGCGATGAAGAAAGAACGCGTGGAGCTGAGCGTGCATACCAAAATGTCCCGTATGGATGCGGTGGTCTCCGCCGGTGACTATGTCCGAGCTGCGGCAGAGCAGGGGCAACCGGCCATCGCCGTAACGGATCACGGCTGTGCACAGGCTTTCCCTGAGGCAATGCGTGCAGCAGAGCAATGCAAAAAGGAGGGCCGCAGCATCAAAATTCTATATGGCATGGAGGCGTACTGCGCAGACAGTGGGGATGCCCCGCCGTACCATGTGACGATCCTGGTGCAGAACGAAGCGGGGCTTAAAAATCTGTATCAACTCATCACGCAGTCCCACCTGCACCATTTCCGAGGTGTGCCGCTGGTGACAGGAGCGGATCTGCAGCAGCACCGCCGGGGACTACTGGTCGGCAGCGGCTGCGGCAACGGGAAACTGTTTTCTGCGGCTGCACGGGGAGAAAAGCGCTTATCGGCCATTGCCCGGGCGTATGATTTTCTGGAGATACAGCCCGTTTGGAACTGCAAAGTCGTGGTTCCCGAGGCGGGGAAAATCCAGGAGGAGCTTCGGTGGATCAACAGGATCATTGTGCAGTTGGGAGATGATCTGAACATTCCCGTCTGCGCCACGGGAAATGTCCACTATCTCAAGCCCGAGGATGAACAGGCGCGCCGTATTCTCAGGTGCAGCGGCCACGGTTCCCTGTATTTGCGATCCACTCGGGAAATGCTCCGGGACTTTGCCTATCTCGGCAAAGAAAAAGCCCGGGAGGTGGTCATTGACAACACAAATCTGCTGGCAGAACGGACGGAGGAGCTTCGCCCGATTGCGACAGAACCCACATGGGCAAGGCCGGAAGATGAACAGCTTCTTCTTGACCGCTGTCAAAGCAAGGCCGACGAATATGATGGGCCGTTGACTGATCTTATAACAGAGCGACTGGCCCAAGAAAGTGCCGTTGTGAAAAAACAGAAGTCTGCTTCCTCGTACAGAATTGCCGCTGCCTTAGCCCATGACCTGTGCAGCAAATGCGGCGTTCCTGTCATGACGCGTGGGTCGGCAGGTGCATCCCTGCTGGCTTATTTTTCCGGCATCAGCCGCATCAACCCATTGCCGCCCCATTATCACTGCCGCCATTGCGGACATACGGAGCTTCCGGCGTGCGGCGTGGAATCCGGCTTCGATTTGCCGGACAAAACCTGTCCGAGCTGCGGAGAGCGCATGGCGCGGGACGGGCAGAATATCCCGTGGCAGGATTTTTGGGGGCAGGACGGGGAAAAACTGCCTGACTTTGATTTCAATATTCCTGGGGAGTTCTTCGCACAGGGGCGCATGATGGGGGTGTTCGCAGAGCTGTTCGGAGAGAATCGGGTGGTGAGAGCCGGCGCTACTGCCACCGTTTCAGAGAAAATTGCTCGGTATTATGTCCGGGAATATGAGGAGAAACAGTGCAACTCTTTCCCGGAAGAGGTGCGGGCGCGTATCGTCGAATGTCTGACCGGTGTCCGGTGCGGCGTCCGACAGTATCCGGGCGGCTATGTCCTCCTTCCGGGGGAAATCAAGTCGGAAAGCTCCCTCCCGCTGCAATACGCTATGGACGACCCCGGCAGAGAGATCTGCACCCATTTTAATTTTTACGATTTGACAAATGCATGGTTGAAAATGGACTGCTTGGGATATGGTGCGTCAGACCTGCTCGCTCGGCTCTGCCGGGAGACCGGGTGCAAAGTAAGCTGCATCGACCTGCACGATCGAGCGGTATATGACAGCCTGCTGGCCAAACCCTCCACCACCGCAGCGACGGACAGTATGTTTTCGTGTGCGGTGGAGCTGGTGCTGAACGGCCTGACGGATAGGGAATTGCGAAGTAGTCTGCCGAGGAATTTCACCGGCATACGGAAGGCGATATGCCATCTGCAAAACGGCTCTGTCTCCGAAAATGCACCCGGGTATCACAAAGCCTATACGGTGGAGCTTGCCATGGCCGCCGTGGAGCTGGGGTGGTACAAGCTGCGATTCCCGGAGGAGTTTGAAAGAGCCTGCCGATGTACCTATAAAAATTTTGAAAGAAAGGCTTTGATGCAATGAAGCGGCATAATCTTGATCCCGATGCGCAAATGCGTCTGCTGGAGGAGATATACGGGGAGAAAGCCATCGTGTCCGCCGTGGAGAGAAACCGGGAAAATCGGGAAATCGAAATACAAAACGCCCTGCGG
>CAKUYO010000199.1 GCA_934716995.1 uncultured Bacteroidales bacterium
CTTTTGAACCGCTTCCGGCATTCCCCCGACAAACATATATTGTTTTAAAAGCGTTATGTATTTTTCTTTCACGACGCGAATGACGGCTTTGTTATCTTCAAAGATCAAACTGCTTAATTGTTGTTCCCCGACGGCGTCCAGAAATTCCCCGAACGTCAGGGGATACAGATTTAAAAACTCGACTTGCCCGACCGGAAAAGACATATTTTTCTGCCTGACGGCGACGCCTAACAAACTTCCCGCCGCCATAATATGATATTGAGGAGCGTTTTCATTGAAGAACTTCAGGACATTCAAAGCGCGTTCGCATTCCTGAATTTCATCAAAAATGATTAACGTGTCTTCCGGCGAAATCCGAACGCCGGTAACAGCGCTTAAAGACAGAATGATATTATCGACATCATAGGAATCGTCGAAAATCCGTTTGGCGTCCTCCCGATCGTTAAAGCTGACATACGCGACATTTTTATAATGCGTTTTGGCGAACTCTTTCATCAGCCACGTTTTTCCGACTTGCCGCGCTCCCTGTATGATCAGGGGTTTTCGACCGTCTTTTTCTTTCCATCGGATCAGATTTTCAAAAGCGTTTCTTTTCATCGCAAGCTCCTTTGTTCTTTCAAAGATATGCGATAAAATCACATTTTTCAAACGAATAAATGGCAAACCATCACATTTTTCAAACGAATAAAGTGATTATCCGATAGCTTTTACTGCGTTGTTCGTGACGTTTTCAATGACTTTATACAGTTTTTCCTGCTTTTGAGCATCAAACAGCGTTACCAGTTTTTGCGGTCTGTCAAACGGAGGAAGATTGAAAACTGCGGGTTTGATATAGCCGTTTTGCACGATATAGTCGATAATCCTTTCGACAAAAACGATTTGTTGTTGCGTCAGGGAATTATCGGCGATGAAGTCCGCAAAAGCCTTTTGCGCCGCCGTTCTGTCGACTTTGGCGATTTCGCGTACCAAAAGTCCCAGAGGTTTGTTCTGAAAAGCCTTTTGATAGTCTTCCTTTGTTCCGAGTTCGCCCGTAAAAACGTGTTCCAGATCTTTGAAATCGGCTTCGGTCATCGGCAGGTTGCGAATCAGTTTCTGAATGGAAAGCCGGTCTTTATGCTGTAAAATATAGCTGTTCACGCGTTCCTTGTATTCTTCCGACGATGTCGGCAGCGGCAAGCTTTCGCCGTTGCCCGTTTCGATGCGGATATCGTGCAGATCGGTAAAAACGATTTTGTTTTTACTGTCGATCAGAAATTTGATTAAAGGGCGAATTTCCGCTCTGATCTGCTCCAAAGCCAACAAGTCGGCTCCGTTCAGAAACGCTTTGTCAGCCATTGTTTTAATCATTTCCGTTTTTTCTTTGATTTGCGGAATGGTTGTTTTTTGCAACAGCTTTTTCGCCGTTCCGGTTAAAGAGGAAACATAGCGTTGAACATTTCCCTTTTCAATTTTTGCCAACATCATACCGTAAACGAAATTGTCGAAAGAAACGGCGGCTTCGTCGGAATCTTCGCTCATAATCAACGGAGCGATTTTGCCGATCAACTGCGTTTTATCTTCTTCCGTCAGGCAGTCGAAACGTTCCGCATTTTTATAAACGTCAACGTATTGCCGGCAAGCGTGAACGCTGACCCGTTCCGTATTCAATCCGCCAATTTGCGAAACGACCGTGCTTATCAGCTCTTTGCGCCACGCCTGATAAGTCTCGTCATTGAACGCGACGTCCTGAAAGTGCCAAATCAGCCGCACACGGCGCCCGAAAACGGATTCGGCGTTGGAAAGTGTTTCTCCGCCCTCAATACCGTCCTGATGCGTTCTGAAAAATTCGAAATTGCGCAAATAGTCGAAGATATAGAAATACTTTTTATCCTGATAACTGCCGCTTTCCGCGTCGGAGCAACACAAATTCGGACACAGCCGCGTTCCGCGTCCGATCATCTGCCAGAATTTCGTTTTGGATCGAACTTTTTTGAAAAAGACCAGATTGACGATTTCGGGAACGTCGATTCCCGTATCCATCATATCGACAGAAACGGCGATATTCGGGCAATCGTCGGGGCGTTTGAACTCGTCGATGATTGTTTGAGCATAAGCATCGTCGCAAATGACGCGCTTGGCAAAGCGACCTTTCAAATGCGGATAAAGCGCGTCGAAACGTTCAATGATGAATTGGGCGTGCGCTTTGTTTTGCGCGAAAATGATCGTTTTTCCCAACACGTCGCCGCCTTGAACTTTAATGCCTCGCCGCATCAGATCGTCCAGAACCAGATCGACCGTTTCCCGATTGAAGATAAAGCGGTTG
>CAKUYO010000200.1 GCA_934716995.1 uncultured Bacteroidales bacterium
CAAGGAACCTGCGGCCATACAAACCAAATCCAGTAAAATCCTGAAGTTGAGGGACATCTGAAAAATAGCCAATCAACCGATAATAGAACCGCCGAATTGCAAACATAACCGGATTTTCCTGACTTGCCGATTTCACGGCACAAACCACCTCCGCCCCGTTCTTCCATTCTTGAATAAACCGCCCAAGCAACTCTGGCGGCTCCTGCAAATCCGAGCAGATGTACAAAGCGACATCTCCGCGCGCATGAAGCAGCGCATTGAATGGGGAACGAATATGACCGAAATTGGCCGCATTTAAAATCACCCTGAAACGCGGGTCAGCCGCCGCCATTTTACGCAACAACTCCCGACTTCCGTCCGTGGAACAATTATCCGCCACAATAAACTCGTAATCAAATTCCGGGTACTCCAAAAGAACCGCCCGGATACGCCTGTAAAACTCCGGTAAATTTTCGACTTCATTGAAGCAGCCGGTCACCACTGATATGGTTTGCCGAACCGGTACCATATTCATTCACCTCGTCTCTTCTTTTTTCGTAATTTCATCTGCTTCCAGCGATTCACGACACGGTGGAATCAACATGCACTCAAAAAATTCCTTTCTCGGTAAAAAAGGAGCCAGATCCTCCAACGGAGCAGAAATCATTCGCCCATCCGGCAACCGTTTGGATGCAGCTTTGGGGCCGACCGTTTCAAACGGGTCCATCAATACCTCCACCAATACTGCGCCTTCCATTTCCAGCAACTTCGGTAGCATAGAAACCGCCTCTTTATTCCGCCTCAACCGGTAAAACGGCAGTTTATAAGCCGCAGCCAACCCTTCTAATGACGGCAGAACCACCCCGCTGGATGCATCCGAACCGACAAAATGCCCACCGAAAAAAGAACGCTGAGTATGTTTGATCGACAAATAGCCGCCGTTATTGAATACAAACAATTTTACCGGAAGGCGATATGTGACCAGAGTTTGCAGCTCCTGTAAATTCATTTGCAAGCTTCCGTCCCCGGTCACGCAGATCACGCGCCTGCCGGGAGCGGCACACGCCGCTCCAATCGCCGCCGGCAACCCGTATCCCATCGACGCACACCCGACATTCCCGAACATTCTGTTGCCGGCTTTCAGCGAGATAGCCTGAAACAGACTCGTATAGGCGATGCCATTGCCGGTGACGATGATCTCTTCGCCCCGCAGACAACACGACAGTTCCTCGGCAAACACATAACTGTTCACCCATTGTTTTGCCGCCCGATATTCCGGCAAAACAACCGGATAACGACGCTTCAATCGAGCCGCATACGCAAGCCATTGCGGTTTCGGCGGCAATTCCCCGCAGGCCTCCAGTTCTTTCAGGAACTCTCCGGCATCCCGACAAATCGGCTCGTCAATGTTCAAAGTAGGCTTTCCCAATTCCGCCGGATCAATATCCACCATCACTTTACGCGCAGCACGGCCAAATGAACTGTAATTGAAACCGATCTGGCGCAGATTCATCCGGGTACCGATAATCAGAATCAAATCAGCATTCTGCAAGATGAAATTAGCTGGCCGCTCCCCGAGAATTCCCGGACGACCAAAAAAGTAAGGCGCTTCCGATTCAATCAAGTCGATACCGGAAAGAGCGGTCAACACCGGAATCTTCAGTTTCTCCACCACTTTGCGGAATCTACCGACAGCACCGGCAAGCCGAATCCCGTTTCCAACGACCATTACCGGTCGTTCACTATGAGCCAGCCATTCAAATACTTTCCGGGTTTCTACCATATTTCCCAGTCGGGACGGTAGCTTTCCTACCCAAGGCGCAAGATCGTTTTCTGAAATTTCCGCCGCCTGGACATCCAGCGGAATATCCAGCCAAACTGGACCAGGACGCCCGGAAACCGCCAGATGCCATGCCTTTTCAAGCTCATGTCGAATGCACTCCGGCTCCATCACCACAGCAGCATATTTGGTAATAGAGCGCACAATCGAAACAATATCCGCTTCCTGATCTCCCAACTGACGCAACTTCAGTTCCGGCATCCTCGAGATCATCGTTTCACGCTTTACCTGGCCGGAAATCACAATCAATGGAATTGAATCCAACCATGCCCCCAATATTCCGGTCACGGCATTGGTTCCTCCCGGCCCCGTCGTCACACAAACTACACCCGGCATACCCTCCCGCACACGGGCATATCCCTCAGCCGCCATTGCACATGCCTGTTCATGCAGATTACAAACATATTGCATATCTGTCCGACGGCCAATTGCGTCATCCAGATACATCGCTCCTCCACCGGAAACCATAAAAACAGTATCA
>CAKUYO010000201.1 GCA_934716995.1 uncultured Bacteroidales bacterium
ATCATATAATAACTTAAATTTTCTTCACCCAATGAGTTTTCGCTGTAGGGCAGGGTTATAATTGCAGAGCCGTTATTAAAATCAATACGGCTTTCGTTCAAGCCAGTCTTAACATCCTTAATCTCTTGGATAAGATTGATTCTGCCACGTGACAAATCTTGCACCTTCTTCACGAAACGTGTAGATTGCCCACGAGTAGGCGCAACAACAACTACCGTTGTTCCGGGATATAGAATACAGTAACTTGTAGCAAAAATTAGAGCCAATGTAGACTTAGCCAATCCACGGCTTGCAACATATACGAATGATGGATATTTAAACATCATATATATAAGTATCTTCTGAAAGTCATACAATCTTAACCCTAAATAGTCAGTAATAAATCTATGAGGATTATCTCGCCAGTAACCCAGCCATTCCTCAAAGTTCTCCATATATCGTTTAGTCTTTGACTTCGATGCTTTCTTCCTGCGTTTTATCGTTATCGTGCGATTGCGCATCAGAATCACCGCCTTGTCTACCAAAGTCTAAACCATACTGGTGTCTTAGATTATCTATAATATCTATTGTGTATTTGTCATATACCTTATCGAACGCATCAGTAAATTCGTTTTCTTTGCCCATTGCTCTTGATGTGCCACCCAAGAATCCAATCAAAATTTCGCCGACATTATCTACATCGCTCAATTCCTTATCTGGTTCTCTGACAGGTCTATGAAATTCTATATCACGAGCGGTCATTCCAACACCTTGTGTCGCAGCTTCATTATTTTGTAAATCAGCAAGTCCACTGTCTTTAATTAGATTTCTTAAAGCGGCCAATTTCTTTTCTACTGGAACACCATTTTCACGGTCATGTCGAATCTCATTCATCTGTAAGCATACTTGCTTTACCATTATATCAACGAACTTATCGACAATGCCATTTAATTGCTCTTCCCAGTCCATATATTCAGATTCAAGGTACGCCAAATCGTCATCATCAAAGCGACCCCACTTTTGAACAAGCTCGTCCGCGTCCATTTCAATTATATCGAAATCTTGCGTATTAGCAGAGCCTCTGTTTATTTTACGCTTTACCTTAACAACATCGTCATAAGAAGAAAGGCCATCAATTTGGTCTTCACCAACGCTATCGTCAAAGGTGCTACCCCAACCATTTTGCTCTGCAAATGCCATACTCTTCATATACGCACTAAGAATATTATCCAAACCCTGAATCTTAGCATCAGGGTTTGTAACATTCTGTAATGCACCAGTATACGCAGAATGAATATATGGCAAATCTATTTTTCTTAATGTGTAATATAGCGCAAGATTGTAATTTTCTGCATACTTTCTTAGATAATTCTGGAATATCTTTTGAATACAATCTTTGCAATAAGGAACTTTACCAAAAAACTTTCGGTTATCGTCACGTGCCTGATAAAAATTCTTTTGATTGTCACATCCACAACCGATACAAATAATTTTCGGCTTTGTATCTTCAACAGTTACTGTGACATTTTTTCGTGGCCTTCCACGCGCCATAATGATACCTCCTTTTATCCTAGGGTAACATCATACACGCACTCAAGACCGTTATCACCAATTACGGAAACAGCCTGTTCTGGCTTACTACGCAATCTATTGTCCATACAATAACTATCAGAACCACTGATACATCCACTTTGAATTACCTTAGTATCATAAACAGTCATATACTGATTTGTATGTAGATGTCCCATATAAACAATATCGGGTTTAGCGCCCGTCATCATAGTTAGCTTTTGAACAACATTTCCAATGCTATCTCTGTCACCATGAACAGCGTATACTAGCATATTCTTGCACACAAAAGATGCAATACTTTCATCAATGGTATTATCATATACAGTAACATTATCACAATTCTGTAACTTGGCCTTTACGTAGAATGGAATAAATTTATCCAAGTCTTCGCCCTTCTGATTCAGCGCCTTTTCTGGCTGTAATCTTGAATGATTTCCAGATACGCTATACACAGAAACAGTTTTGAAATGTGATGACAATGTATAAATATAGTTGCTAATAAGTTCTGAGGCATCCATAGTCTGCTTAATCACATTTTCATTATTCTCTAATCTAAGAGAGGTGTGAATTAGTCCAGAGATTTGGTCGCCAAGTAGAACTACGCTAACATTCTTGGTATTATGTCGCCTTGCAATCTCAAGAACCTTGCCAAGATAGCGACTAAGCCTATCACTAGCAATGTCTTTATTATATGTATTATACATATTATTTATATTAACACCAAAATG
>CAKUYO010000202.1 GCA_934716995.1 uncultured Bacteroidales bacterium
TTTGATGAATGCAAATTACTATGTTTGCCGGCATTTAAGACTACAAAACACTTCTGCGAATCGCTCAAATAACCAATATGAAATGACAAAGGATAATCATCAAATACAAGAAGAAAACCTTCTTGATATGGCGAGATGCTATTCCATTTTGCATATAATTCATCAATCGTTAACATCATCATCGTCCTCATCTTCAATATCTACCCAGTTTCTGAGTTCCTTCACATTCACCATGTAATTTGCTGTTCGTTCTTTTCCGTCATAAGGGAAACCAAGTCCGAGTGCAAAAGCAATTTCAGGATCCGTCGGCTGTTTTTCCGGATTGGTGTTTGACAATATGTGAATCAATAGGAGCGGATTACGCTTTATGTGTAAGTACGTGCTATCCTTGCTACTTCCGTATTTATCCCTAAGCGCTTTTATTTGCTCTTGCGACAATCCGATTTTAGTACATCCACCTGCTCCGATTCTAACATGACGACCATAAACCTTAAGCATGTTTTTATTAGTATTATCCCACTCAAGAGGTCTTCCTTTCGGGTGGACAGGCAAATCAGTACCGTCTATCAAACGCACATGTACCGGCGTTGTTGTATCATTAGAATCATGCGGAATAGCCACATCCCAAAAATCGAGTGTATCGCTATCTGTTGCAATATATTCAGCAAGTGCAGTGGGTTGGAAATTCAAGTTCCACGGATGCGTTATATAATTGCGAACCATTTCCACTACAGCCTTCTTAGGAACATTTCTCCATATGAATGCTTTGGTAAAATCATCGTATTCATATTGAATATCTGCAGAAATAGACTCTATAAAAGATTTACAAAGAGTGGCATTTTCCTGTATAGATATCGAATCGCCTTTCAGTCTCGGAGTTTCAATCATCCGTCCTGATACCGTTATGGGGCGTTTTACTGATGTTGCAGTGCGCATTTTATTATGAGCGGTTATAAGAAGGGATCCGGGAGCCTGTCTTACTTTTAAACCAAACTCTTCGGGAGTTTGATTTTGACGCTTCATTTTTCTCAACTCATCCTTCAATTCGTTGACTGCGTCGGTAATATAGCCATACCAATCAATAGCATCTTCACCCATCCATATCCTAAACAAGTCGTCATAATTCGGTCGATAGCCAAACCATCTTCCCATCTGTAACAAGGTGTCATACATCATGGTATTTCTATAGAAATAACTAACGCACAAGCCTTCCAGCGTTAATCCTCTTGATAAGCTATTACCACCTACGGCAATCACACGCATGCCAATCCCCTTGTATTCATAATAATTAAGAGAAGATGCGCCGTGTTGTTGGTTAACAGATCTTACTTCAATTCTCTTTGCCGATTTTTGCAGATGATCATGCAAAAACTCTTCCCATTTAACTTTTACAAGTTGCTCCATCCCAAACTCATCCCAAACGGACGCCAATGCACTTATGTTTGTAATTTTCATTGCTTTTTCCAAAGGCAGGGCGGCATAATTTTGAAGATCAGATTTAATACTATTAAGATATCTCTCTATTAAATCAGCAGTGACATTTTGAACTTTTGTATATCTGCTGACGTTGACAAGCATAGATCTATGTTCCGTGATATCTTTTCGGATATCTGAAATAGCACACGCTATTACGAAATATCGAATAGCCTTTCGCATACTATCTGGCAAGTCAAACAAATCATCCGCCAGCTCTTTTTTATGCTTAAACACATAAAAAGACTGTTGTTCTTCATTTTCGATGGGTATAATAGAATCACCATATATCCCACCGGTTCTCGTGGGCGGAATATCATTATTCCATTCATCCGCGTCGCCATTTCCAAATATTTTATCTGCGCCTATATATAGTTCAGGCGTCGGCAGTACTGTTAAGAAATCCTTCGGGAACAAATCTCTTGTCGACTCATCTGTATCCGGATCAATAAATATATTTGCAAATGGCGTTGCAGTAATTCCAAGATATGATGCCTGTCGGAAACAAGTAAGAATATTACGAATGGCTTTGTTAATAGCCGTAGGATCTTTTTCCTCAGAATTGGTATTTACCGAAGCATTATCCGCTTCGTCGTCGATTAACAAAAGCGGCAAATTTATAAAACCTTCCTGATCGGCATTATTTTCAATAAACCATTTATAAAGATTATTGAGAATGCTCTTATTCTTTTTTACCACAAATAGAGCTGTACCATTTAAAGATCTCAGGTCCAAATTGAAAGCATGCAAAATAGCCTTATTAAAGTCCGTAGCGACAGTAGTAAAG
>CAKUYO010000203.1 GCA_934716995.1 uncultured Bacteroidales bacterium
CCTGCATTGTCCGCAAGGGCTTGGATATACGCTTGGTCGGTGTTGTTGGCTGCTGCGATGTTGCCTGCAATGGTGCGCCCGTTGCCGTCATATACGATACCCTCGGACGAGACAACAGGCACTTGTGCAACGGCTTGCCCGTCGTAGGTCTGTGCAATCTGCGTGGTGATTTGCCGTGCGTCTGTGTCGTTGCGGTAGTCGCGGTCGTTGATATTCTTGCCGTCTTCGGTAACGGGAAAACCATTGGAGGTGTTCCACCCGTTGAACGGGTCGTGGCTCGGTGTGGCTGCACCCGCTTCTACCAACACATAATGCCCTCGGATAGTTGTGCCGTCGGGCAGAGTGCGTGTTACCGCATTGCCCTCTACTTTCGGTGCGGCTTGCCAACGCTCTGCGGGAGTAGTATTGGAGAGTTGTGCGGTTTGTGTCTGTCGGCGTGCGGCACGTTTTTCCTCTTCACGTGCTTTGCGTGCGGCTTCTTCGGCTTGCTCTGCCTGTGTTTGGTAGCGGTTGACGGCAGTGATGGCGTTCTGCAACTTGTTGTATCGGTCGGCAGCGGCTTTCTTGGCTGCTTGCAGTTGGTCGTTCTGACGCTTGAAATCGGCGATGTCGGTGTAGCGGGTTACTTTCTGCTTTGTCAAACGCTTTACCTCGGCATCTGCTTTGTCGCGTTCTGCTTCCAAATAGGCTACGGCACTTACTTTGTCGCCCATATACTCAACGGTGGTTGTGCCTAACTCATCGGCAAGCATTGTGTCAATGTTTGGCACTATAGGCTGTGGCGCAGCGGGTTTCTGTTCTGGTTGTAATGGCTCTTGCGGTTCGGGTTGTTTCTGCTCTACGGGGTGCAGGGCGGTGAGGGCGATTTCGTTGGGGATGATGGTGGTGTCGGGTTTGCCTTGTGCGTCTTCGATTTCCACCTCTACGCCGTCTGCGGACACACTGACCACATGTGAGGTATAGGTATTACCGTTGCCGCCGTCCATAGTAACCTCTTGCCCTGCGTGGAATGTCTGTGCGACTTGTTCTGCTACCTGTACTGTGGCAACACGCTCATCAGTTATCTGTTGAATGACATCTGCTGCAGGACTTGGCGCAGTAACAAGGTTGAGGTCTTTGGCAGATAGTTGCTCTATCGTTCCGTCCTCATAGCGAACCGTTACTACCTCGTTATTACTGATACGCGGCACATTGGGGTCGGTACTATCAATCTCAACCTTACCACTGACGATATATCCTCGTTTTGTCTCGTCGTCTGCTCTCGTTACAGCATAGACATTACCATCATCCTTATTTGTGTTCGGTTCAACCTCTGCTGCGGTCTCTCTACGAATAGTCTCCGGCAATGCCTGCATATCCGTGCCCGCACCGCCTTGCGGAGGTTGCGGCTCGGATGTCTGTTGTGATTCAGTTCGTGATTTGGGCATAGTATCAGACAAACGAGAAACGTAGTCATCGTATATGCCACGCTCGCGCATATCCAATGCCCGATAGTCTTTGCCTATGATGTTGCGTACCTCCTCCGATGTAATGCCGAAATTATCTGCCGTGTTTTGTCGGATTGCTCCCAACACATCAAACGACTGCGGCCTGTTGGCACTCAAATACTCCTCAAACATTCTACGGATTGCACTCGCTTCGCTGTCTTGCGCAATGGCTTTTCCTTTGTCTGTATGAGGATTTAGCATAGCCTCACGCATAATGTCGTAGAGTTGCTCCCTTGTGTATTGAGGATACTGCTTTTGTATCTCATCAACGGCAGCGTCTACCACACGTTGCATTTCCGTAGCAAAGAAGTAGTTCTTAATCACTCCCTCCTGCCACTCTTTCAAATTGCCTTGTGTCTCGTTGCGACGCTCATTGCGGAAATCTTGGGCTTTCCGCTCACTGTTAAAGTGTCGCGTTTCATACGTTTGTCCCGCATTGTCATACGTGCGAACCACATAGCGTCCCTGCTCGTCTTGATATACATCCGTCATAACTGGGCGTACATTGGCATCTACCTTGCCATAGATAAGACTTGCGAGACGATATTTAGCCTGTGTATCAATAGTAGGGTCTTCTGCAATGCGGTCTAACACCGCGTATAGTTCGTTGAGAGACTTGTACTCCTTACCGCCATTCATATTCAGCAATATCTCGTAGCCGTCTTTGCCTTGATACCCTGCTTTATTTATCGCTCTATTTATAAATTCTAACGCCTCTTCATCATTTTTTAGATTAGGGGCAAAACCGCCTTCATCACCAATTCCTGATAATA
>CAKUYO010000204.1 GCA_934716995.1 uncultured Bacteroidales bacterium
ATGGAGCAGCGGCAGAGGATAAGGATGGAAATGTTGTTGCAATCAATCCTGCAAGTCATGTTTCAATGAATATGTGGGGATTTACACCTGATTTTCTTGATGAACTTGAGAAAGGCTTCAAGGAATTTCTTGGTGGATTAAAGGATGGTGATATTAAGAGTGAATATCTCCTTCCATCAGTTGTTGACCAGCTTATTAAAGATGGAAAAGCAAATGTTTCAGTCCTTGAGACAAATGATAAATGGTTCGGCGTAACATACAAAGAAGATAAACCGGTTGTTGTTGAGTCAATCAGAAAGCTTATATCAGAAGGAAAATATCCTGAAAAGTTATACAACTAAAGGAGATTTGAAAGGCTTATGAAAAAATTTTCGAGATGTGCACTTATTTTAATTATTGTGACAATAATATCTGCAATTGCTGGATATATATTTGAAAACAGCACAATCACACCGATGTATACATCAACAGCAAAACTTGTTGTGACGCCGGGGGCTGACAATGAAGCTTCACTGAGAGCCAAAAATGGAGCTTTAAAAAATGATTTTGCAATTGTATTTAAGAGTGATGTTGTTATTTCAGCAGCACAGAAAACTGCAGGTACATCAGAAGATATAGCATCTTATCTTACAGTTAAAGCTGTACCTGACAGCAATATTATTGAACTTATATGTACAAATCCTGACCAATCAACAGCAAAAACATATGTAGATGCTGTTGCAAAAAATGCATTAAAAACAACAAGTATTGTGCCGGTATCATCTATACAGGTTCTTGAATACGGTGATGAGAGCAATAACTCATTTAAGCCGGGACTTTATAGAAATACAGCGGTTATTGCGGGCATTGCAGCTGCTATCTGTCTATTTATAGAACTTATAGTTGTATTTGCAATTGGTGCGTTTAAACAGGAAGAGGATAATTCTGATGATGAGACAGAATATGAGAGAAGATTTGGAAAATATTCTGCCAAATCAGAAATGGATACATATGCACAGGATGCCGTAAACAGGGCAATTATGGATGCGGCTGTTACCAAAGAAGTTGTCGATGATGCTATAAAAGAGGTATCACACAGCGATGTGATTACCAAAGAAATGGTGTCTGATGATAAGATAAAGGGAAAAATATCAGAAGAAATTCAGGATGATGCCCAGCTGGAGGATGATATACTTGCTGATGTAGATGCAGAAGATGAAATTACTGAAGAATCAGAGCCTGATGCAGACATAAAAGATATGGCTGAGGATGTGAAATCGGAAGAAGATGATGTGGCAGAAACTGATATTACAGAAGATAATGCTGGTGAAGGAACGATAGCAGAGTATGAAGTTGCCAAAGACTCAGAAGATGAAAATGAGTATGAGAAGGAAACTGCTTCTGAGAATGAAGCAATTGATGCTGATGTTATAAATGATTTGCCGGAACCTGAGATTGTGCAGGCTGGTAATGTGCGTAAATCAAGTTCAAAAGTAATTGGTTTTATTAAAAAGTAAAGGTGGTGTTTGGATGTTTAGTGTAAATGTTGATAAACTTACGGGAATGACAGAATCAGAACATCACAGTTATAGTGATACAGTGGATGCAATTATTAAAGAATGTGATAAAAATTATAGAATAATAGCAACCCACGGAGAGCCATTGATGGCATTTAAACTTGCATCTGTAATTCACGAAAAAGGTAAAAAAGTTATCTTTGTTGATGCCGATGTTTCAGAAGAAATATTTCTTGCAAAATATAAGCTTGGAAAGAATCTTAAAGGATTTACAGATTATTTTCAGGAAGATGAAGCAATCCATGACCTTGTATGCAAGACAAACCGAAAGAACCTTGATATTATATTTACTGGTGAAACTCAGGAGTTTGACAAGGCAGACATTTTGGACAGTGAGTTTTCAGATTTCAGGGATTGTCTTGTTGAGCAGTATGATTATGTAATTGTGCATACAGGTGATAATTATGATATTGCAGCAAAATGTGATGCATCTGTAATTTTACTTAAACAGTCAGATTACAGTGAAATGTCTGCAGAATCAAAAGTGGATTTTCTTGATAGTAACGGATGTTTTGTGCTTGGATTAGTTGTTGAAGAATAATGGCTATTGGAGGCATGTCATGGAAAATAATGTAGAAGAATTTGTTAAATGGATAAAAAATTCAGATAATATTGTATTTTTTGGAGGAGCAGGTGTTTCAACAGAAAGTGGAATTCCTGATTTTAGAAGTGTTGATGGATTATATAATCAGAAGTATAAATA
>CAKUYO010000205.1 GCA_934716995.1 uncultured Bacteroidales bacterium
CATCTGCTCCTTTGCAAGCTGGCTGAAAATTTCGCCGGTGCATCTGCAGTTTAAGAGCATTACCCGCAAAGCCGATTCCGATAAGCACATTGCCATGCTCCGAAAGGAAATGGAAACCGAGGAAAGCGAGCAGTGTAAGAAGCTCAGCGAGGGATATATCCGCCTCATTAAGGATGTGGGAAGCCGTGAAGCGCTGACGAGGCGCTTCTTTTTGATTTTTCGATACGAGGAACTGCGGCGTAATGAAAACAGCGACTATGGGCAGATCTGCAGCACACTGCTGACCGCCGAGCAGAATGCCCGAGCCTACTTCATGCAGTGCGGCAACAATATCCTTCAGCCGAAGGACCCCGACGAAGCAACGGCAGAGATTTTATATATGTTTTTCAATCGCCGTTCCTGTGTGGAGGAGCCGTTTCATTCCCGTGTCGACCGCATCGTCTTAGACACGATGGCGGCGAAGAACAAGGTCATCGGCATTGATCCGGTCCCACATATTCGTATGGCGCATTTTATCGCGCCGCGCGGCATTGACCTGACGCACCGGAACTACATCATTATGGACGGGCTCTACTACTCCTTCCTGTATATCAAAGGGAACGGATACCCGAATAAGGTCCGCGCCGGATGGATGTCCTCCCTCATCAACGCCGGCGAAGGCATTGATGTCGATGTGTTTTTAAGACGAGAAAACCGCAGCAAGACCATCGACAAGGTTGCTCAGCGCATCCGCCTGAACCGCACGAAACTCAAAAGCATGCAGGACACCTCGACCGACTATGAGGAGCTTGCCGGTTCCATTCAGGCAGGATATTTCATCAAGCAAGGGATCGCCAATTATAACGAAGACCTTTTTTATATGTCAGTATTCGTGACCGTGTCCGCACGGACATACGAGGAGCTGATGTGGCGCAAGCAGCAAATGACCGATATGCTCAAGTCTATGGATATGTATGTCAGTGACTGCAGTTTTCAGCAGGAGGACGCCCTGCGCACGGTGATGCCGTTCCTGCAGATATCCCTGAAGCTTGAAAAGAAATCCAAGCGGAATGTGCTGACCAGCGGCGCGGCCTCTACCTATATGTTCACATCCTTTGAGATGTCGGACGATACCGGCGTGCTGCTCGGAATCAATCGTCATAACAATTCGCTGTGCATCGTCGATCTGTTTGACACGAAGAAAAACAAAAACGCCAACCTAAACCTGCTCGGCACCAGCGGCGCAGGCAAGACCTTTACCATGCAGCTGCTGGCGCTGCGTATGCGTATGCGCGGCATTCAGTGCTATATCATCGCTCCCATTAAGGGACATGAGTTCCGGCGAGCTTGCAACCGCATTGGCGGTCAGTTTATCAAGATCGCACCGGGCTCGCCGCACTGCATCAATATCATGGAGATCCGGCACACCATCAGCCCGGAAATGGAGCTGATCGACGAATTGGATTACAGCGAGATGGACTCCCTTCTGGCGCAGAAAATTCAGCAGCTGATGATCTTCTTCTCACTGCTGATTCCGGACATGACCAATGAAGAGGAACAGATGCTGGATGAGGCGCTGATCCGAACCTACGGTAAGTTCGGTATCACGCACGATAATGATTCGGTCTATGCGGACCGCAATGCCGTTCCGCCGAAGATGAAGACCATGCCGATTCTCGGAGATCTGCATGAGGAATTGCAAAAGAATGAAATGACCAAGCGTATCGCTGTTATTGTCAGCCGTTTTGTTACCGGCTCGGCGCAGTCCTTCAATCAACAGACGAATGTAGACCTGTCCAATAAGTATATCGTTCTCGACCTGTCGGAACTGAAGGGTAAGCTGCTGCCTGTAGGCATGATGATTGCCCTCGACTATGTCTGGGATAAGATCAAAAGCGACCGCACAAAAAAGAAGGCCATTATGATCGACGAGATCTGGCAGCTGATCGGTGCCGGTTCCAACCGGATGGCGGCAGAGTTCTGCCTGGAAATTTTCAAGGTCATCCGAGGCTTCGGCGGCGCAGCGATTTCCGCAACGCAGGACCTGTCCGATTTCTTCGGATTGGAAGATGGGCGCTACGGTCGGGCGATTATCAACAATTCTAAAAACAAGATCATTCTGAATCTGGAGCCGGATGAAGCGGAGTTTGTACGGGATACGCTGAAGCTCACAAAAACCGAGATCCGTTCCATCACCCGCTTTGAACGCGGCGAGGCGCTGATCTGCTCCAACAACAGTAAGGTGCCTGTCATCATTAAGGCGTCCAAAGA
>CAKUYO010000206.1 GCA_934716995.1 uncultured Bacteroidales bacterium
ATTCTGTTCCGTGGCTTCCGGCGGACCAACTTCTTTTAGCGCAAATTCGTCCTGCATTATAATTTTTTATGATAAATCCCTCTCTTTAGCTTTCTCAAATTTCCATTTTTCACCCAGATATAATATCCGCACCCACTGCAAGACCTTTGGCGGCACACTTGACGATGCCGAGTGCATGAAGCTCACCGGTCTTGCCCGGAATACCTATTATAAATATAAGCGTCAGATTCGTGCCGAACTGATGGCTGAACAGGATTTGCCGAAAGGAGCAAGCATCTTTTATGAACCATCAAAATCATTCTGAGCCGGAGAACAGGCTCACCCAAGAGGAAAAGCAGGAGTTTTTAGAACTTCTTGCCCGACTTTCCCCGGAGCAGCGTGAAGCACTGAAAGAAGTGCTCAAGTCCTTTACCTAAGCAAAACAGTGCGGAGTGGCATCATGTCACCCCGCACTGTTTATTTTTTGTTATGCACGTTCTACTCTACAGTATCTTTTTACTACATTACCACCACATTAAAAAGTCAAATTGATCAGGTAATACTTTATTTTTTATTGAGGCTGACCTGTTTTTTGAATTCCTCCTTCATCACATCCTTTCCCTTGGAAGAAAGCATCTCATCCTCGCTCAGCTTTCCAACCTTGACCATCTGGCAGACTTTGATGAACGCCTTACCCATGGCAAGGGTCACAACGCCTGCCGTGCCGCCGGAAATGGCTGCACCTGCCACAGTGCCGACACCGGGAATCATTTTGAATAGGTTGCTTGCAATCGTTTTACCCACCACAGTGGCACCGCCTGCGCTCAAAGCAGCGGTAGCCAGCATCTTCAATCCATCTTTACCTACGTCGATTTCGTACACCGCGCAAATGCGAGCCATCAATGCCACCTGCTGCGCAATCATTGCCGGAGCGTCCGCAAATGGGATAGGGATTACACCTGTTGCTGTTGTAGATGCCACAGCAATTGCAACCGCATTTTCTGCCTTCTCATTCATTTCGGTCAATTTATAGTCTCGCATTTCTGCTTCAAAATCTGCCATCGTGTGTTACTCCTTTCAATTCAAAAAATAATCGTCTACTTCCTGCACGGTTTTTAACAGTGCATCCTCAGAAACGCCAACATAGCGGCCCAGCTCTACCGAAGCCAAAAAAGCCTTGTTCACATTGGTGTCAAAGGCAAGTTCTTCCAGGGATTTAAATTTCTTGAATGCCTGCCGGATCTCCAAAATCACCTGCATGTATTGCAATTGTAGCTGCTGATTCAGTATTTCCATCTCACGCTGGTACTTTGCAATCAGGTCGGCTGATTTTTTGCCGCCATATTTTTTGCAGATCTCGTAAGCAAACTGTCCTGCAATGTTGCCAATCACCGCACCAATCACAGGCACCGGAATCAATACCTGGCCCGCCAGCGAAGCAATAGCACTGACACCCACATCCAGACATACTGTTTCACAGTTGATAACGAAATCTTCTTTGCTCACATTTCCATTATTCAATTCCCTGACCTGTGCCGCAATACCAAAGAGTGCTGTTACATACGCAGATGCAACACTGGCCGGCGTTGCCGTAAAATTGGTCAGCGTATAAATCGAGGCCCCGCGGATGCCGCCTTTCACAGTGCCAAGCCCCGTTTTACCCGCAATTTCCTTCCAATCCTTTTCATCAAATTCACTGATTTTTTTGCCGGACTTGCATTTTGCTGCTATTGCCATACAGAAAGCAACGCCGCCCTCTGTAACAGCACTGACCGCCGTCGCTTTCGCACCTTCCCGAAGCGTCGGCTTCGACTCATTATAAGCCTCTTTGCGGCGTTCCTTATCCCGATCTTTGATTTCTTTTTCTTCGTTGTCAATGGTTTTCTTAACGGTTCCCTTCTGCACATCCCTATAGTTGAGTGCCGAAGGTTCCAGATCGTCGAGCGTGATCCCGCTGTTCTTCAGAAATTCGGTGATCCATTTTGCCTGACTCAGCGTCGGAACGGTATTGGCATTCAGGCTGCTCAGATCCCCCTTCATATCAGCAACTTTCTTGACAATCTCATAGAAATCTTTCGGGATCTGGTATTTCCCGCCATTCTTCAGAAAATCCGGATAATGATCCAAATGTTCTTTTACTGCATCCAGACTATAATGACCGTTTGCCTGAGAGAACTTCTGCTGGATATTCACGCCGTTCCGAACCATATCGACTGGGCCATTGTCGTTGACCCACTCATAGACCGGTT
>CAKUYO010000207.1 GCA_934716995.1 uncultured Bacteroidales bacterium
TGGGCTACAAGAGCGGCGCAACCGCCGCTTCCGGTGATGCGAACGCAGAGCCGGAGGACGAGAAAAGCGCGTAAGGAGGGACCACCATGAAGACCTACACACTGCCGGAGCTGGCGGTAAAGCGGGACAGGGAGTGGTTTACAGCCGAGGAAATCTGCGGGGTGCTTCACGCCGACCCCCAGACCCTCCGGCTGACTGCCAGACAGCGGCCTGAGCTGCTGGGGTTCCCGGCCATCGTCATGGGAAACCGTGTCCGCTTCCCCAGAATCCCCTTCCTGCGGTATATGGGGGTGTGCTGTTGAAATACGATCCAGACCATCCGTGGGCAGTCCGCAAGGCTGGCATCGGAGGTGTATGCAGTAACACCCCCTACTGTGGCTATACGCCCCAGACCATCAAAAATATGCAATCTGCCGGGTATATCCTCACCTTTCAGGGTAAGAGGGTAAAGCCGGAAAATAAAAAGGAGTAAACCACCATGGGCAATGCAATTTTAACCTATACTTACACAAAAGATAAGATCGGAACCCTCTCCATCAACGGAACGGCTCTTGAGATTACCACCGCTCTATTCTCCTGCATTTCTGCTGTCTATGCGGATTTATCTTCGGACATCAATCCGGCCATGGCGGAGATACTCAAGAAGATCATTCAAGAAGCGGTCGCTGATAATGATTCTCCTGTCTGGGATATCAACAAGGTGGTGGAAAACAGAGTTTCCATTTATATCCCTTCCAAAAAGGAGGGTTATGAAGCCTTCGCACAGGAGGAGCAGCGGCAGGCAGAGGCCGACCGCAAGGGAAACAGATGTTGCTGTTTCTGCAATGACCCCATTGGGGATGGGGAGATCTTCTACAGACTTCCCTACGCCTTCGATGACCATCTTGTGTGCAAGTCCTGCGAGTATGAGATCAACAGCAGCCTGTCCATCATGGGAGAGGAGGAAGAAGATTGAACCAGTGTGAAAACTGCGGGGCATACTTAGACCCCGGCGAGAAGTGCGATTGCCAGAACAGTCTGGCGATCCACTGCGTGCAAGCCCCCATCATCAGCGAAAACCTTGACAGCATCCGGAAGCAATTGTCCGCAATGGTGAATCAGGCGTGCAGATTGGATCGGAGTGACGAAAACCTAAAGCGTATCAAATCCCTCCGGGCCGACCTGTCGAAGCAGTTCGCCCAGATGGAAGACCAGCGCAAGGAGGTCAAACGGCAGGTCATGCAGCCCTATACCCGGGCTGAGGAGAAATACAAGGCTTGTATCGCAGACCCCTACCGTCAGGCAGACCAGCAGTTAAAGGCGTGGGTAGATGACTACCAGAACGAGCTGAAAAACGCCGCTTGGCGCAAGCTGGAAGCCTACAGGGCCGAGCTTTGCCAGTCCCATAACATCCCCCACTTCACGCTGGAAGCAGCCGGCGTTGTTTCGGTGGACATGACAGCCGCCCGGCAGGAGATGCCCAAGAAAGCCATGCAGCAGTTGGAAGCCTTTGCCCTGCGGATCCAGCAGGAAGTCGGCACCATCTCCACCCTGGAAGATTCCGAGGCAGTCATGGCAGAGTATGTCCGTGACTTTGACTTATCCAGAGCCATCCAGACCATTACCCGGCGGAAGCAGGAAGAAGAAGCCATGCGAAAAGCCATCCGGCAGGCACAGGAGAACGAGCAGAAGCGAAAAGCCCTTCTGGAAGCCGCCCCGGAGCTGAAGCAGGAAGAAGAAGTGTATACCATGACCTTCACCGTCACCGGCACATTGCCGGAGCTGAAAGCCATCAAGGCATACATTCTCACCAGAAACTTAACGTTAGAGGAGGACAACTAAATGCAGGAAATGACATTGCATCAGGCACAGGAATTCATGGGGCAGAACCAGTCCCTCACCTCCGTGTCGGCAGACCGTACCGTGGCAGAGATCCAGGCACAGGTATTCATGGCCAAGCGATTCCCCAGAGATGAGAATATCTCCCGCTCCCGGATCCTTCGCAGCTGTCAGCGGCCCGGCCTTGCAAGCCGTGCGATTTACGCCTACCCCAAAGGCGGCCAGAACGTAACCGGCCCCTCCATCCGCCTGGCCGAAGCACTGGCCCAGGCGTGGGGCAACCTGGACTTCAATACCGTCATCCTGGAACAGCGGGAAACCGAATCCGTCTGTATGTCCTACTGCTGGGACGTGGAGACAAACACAAGATGCAGCCGTTCCTTCATCGTTCCCCACAAGATCCAGACC
>CAKUYO010000208.1 GCA_934716995.1 uncultured Bacteroidales bacterium
CGGGCTGATTCCGTGCGTATAGTGTTCCAGTCTGGAAATACACAGTTTGATATTGATTCCGGTTTTTCCGAGTGCCTGAGCGATATATTTTGCAACGGCCTGGGCGTCTTCCTGTTTCATGGTTTGATTCCTTTGAGTTGAATTTATTCTGTCATCATTCAGTGCATCGGCGGCAAACATTCCTGTGCCTGTCGATGCTGTTCTTCTGTGGTTTGCCGGATTGATCCGGAAAGATTATGATCGCGTTCATGGGCCTTGTATTCCGCAAACGATACGATTCGATAATCGGTGTTACGGATTGCGGTCAGCAGCTTCTCCCACTCGCTCCGGGCTTTCCGGAGGGTGCATCCATCCCGGAGTTTTTCCAGAGAACTGATCTGATCGGCCTTGTAACGTCTGGCTTTTTCAAGCGTCTTGTGCCCATCTTCTCCCGCCGGGACAAAATCCCAGATTCGCAAGTGTTTCAGGTCAACTACGACCATTTCATTGACGGCATCCATTGTTTCGACTCCTTTCCGGATTGACGGTTCTATCTTATGCAGCGAAGCCGCTGAAGCGGGCAGGACAACCCGCTTTATCGCAGGAAAAACATTTCTTGAAACTGGACTGTTCCTCCATCCGAACCAGCTCATCGCCGATCACTTCCATGCGGGCCCAATTCCCGGCTTGTTCCGCTTCGCGTTCCCGCCGTTCCAACTCCGTATAACGCCGTTTCCAGCTGGCCTGAGCCTCCATATAAGCTTTACAGACTTCCATTGTTTATTTCCTGTTCATGTGTGCTTGGATAAGGTTATTTGATGCAGAAATTTCCGGGTTTGCCGGCGTCGCCATAGAACTGAATCAGGTGATCCATCGTATCAACAGGAATCTTCCGAATCTGCCAGCCGCTGTAGCTATCTTGGGCAAGATAATAGCCGCCGCCCATGGAATAGTTTTCCCGCTGCTCCCAGCTCGCCGGAGCGGTTGCCAGTTTTTGAATTTCAGGTATATCGGAGCAAATGGCGGCTTTGCGGAATTCTTTGAAATTATTCCGCCGGTGTTTCGAGAATGCCAGAATCACGGTCCGCACAGTACGGGAGGAAAAATAATCGGTCTGGACGTCCGATTCATCTTTTTCAAGCCGGGCGATCAGGACGCCCCGCGGCATACCGTGTTTTTTGATGGCTGCATCAAAAAAGGCTTTGCCGACTGCTTGTTCCTGTTCGGCTTGAATACGCAGAATTTCCGCTTCCGCTCTTTTGCGGTTTTGAAGCTCCAGCGCCAGTCTCTCGTAGTTCTTCACTTCTTCTTCCGGCAGAATCTCATCGGTTTTAAAAAAGCTGCCAAGAGAATTTCCACGGCTTTCGAACGGCTTCGGCGCAGAGAGATGATCGTACTCATGGGTCTCCAGATTGATTGTCCGGTAATGTGTTCCCCACTGGTCATGCGTCATACTGACCAGTACGGATCTTTCATGACAGCAGCCGCACATTCCGCTGTAACTGTGGATGATCTGGCCGCGTTTCAGTTCCGGGAACTTCACAGGTTCCCAACAACCTTTTTCCCAATTCATTCTCATCATTGGCATTTCGTTTTTCCTCATTGTTAAATTTAAGGGCAGTCTATTTGAGTCGAGCGGCAAGTAAGTAAAAGTCTCAAATGATTTCAGAGGATTGGCTGAAAATCAAAAAAGAGAATCGGGAAGTGGAACTGTTTTGCATATATATCCTGGCCATGTATATTATCACTTGGAAATATTGGAATGGTCTTGGAGAATATTGATGAAAACTCATTCAATCATCTTATCTACCGATATGGTAGAAGCAATTCTCGCCGGCAGAAAAACCAAATTATGGGAGCTTTTCAGTCCTCGGCCGGCATTTAATGCCGAACTGGATCATGTAGATGATTTGGTATATGCTGTTTTTACCAATGGTCAAATATGCCGTTCCCGATATTTTGCTGGTGATATTCTTGGGGTTCGTGAGATTTTCGGTTATGATTCTGAAAAACGACGAATTTTCAAGGCAGGTTCTTCATCACAGGTGACTAAGGATAACAAGTGGTATCCGGCAGCAATGATGAGAGGCGAATGGGCTCGTTTGCGCTTGAAGATACTAAGTCGTCAGGTGATCCGTTTCCGGGACATGAGCAACACGGATGCTTTTGCGGAAGGCTATTGTCATTTGAATGACTGGAAGTCTGCCGTTTTTCGAAAAGCTGCTACCGCATGGGCCTGTAAT
>CAKUYO010000209.1 GCA_934716995.1 uncultured Bacteroidales bacterium
ATTACTGATAAGTACAATAGTATCGATTTCAGTGAGATTGAAAAGTCTGCTGGTGATTATAGTCGCTTTAAGTATAAGCAAATGCTTGAAGCTAATATCAGAACTCTGAAAGATATCTATGAGGTTGCTGCTGAAACTGATAAAGGTGCTGTAAAGTATCTGGAAGTTATCAATGACTGTCTTAGAGTTATTGATTTACTGATGGGATATCGCAGTTATTTTGTTCTCTTATATAAGTCTGGTAATGGGATGGTTCAACTCCTATATACCTCATTGGTCGCAGGTCTGATTTATTGTGTTGGTATTCTTGTTAGTAACACAATTCGATTCGTTACTACAGAGAAAGATACTGATTGTGAAGTTCTCTTTGATGAGATTCCTGGAACGATTCGTAACTGCCATATCAAGAATATTCAGTTCGCAGCTAAGTCCGCACCTGACTTCAGAGGATATTTAGAAGATTGTAAGAGTCGATTAGAGAAGAGATCTAGTATGCATGAGAGTATTACTCTTGGTGCTACTCTTATTGGTATTGGTATCGGATTATATATGCTTCCCAAGGTGATCGTATTAATCCGCGAGATTATCTATTCGATCTACTGCACTCGTACTAAGATCTCTGATATGCTTGCTGTTCAGCAGGATCTGATTAAGACAAATATTGAGTCTTTGGAAGCAGGTCGTGGTGATAAGAAGGTTATTGCTCGTCAGCGTAAGTGGGCAGAGTGGTTAGAGAAGTGGAAGAACCGTTTTGCTATGAAGGCTGATACTGTTGATAATCTTAAGCGTGCACAGATGAAGAAAGAGAATGCTGCTCTTCGGATTGATAAGAATAGTCCACTTATGAATCCGGATGAGTCCACCTCTGGAATTCTGCTGTAAGAAAGGGGTAATGAAAGATGTTTGATAACTTCACTCTCTGCCCCGGTGGAGCATTCATGTTTCATGAATCCGTAGCAGAGTTCGATGCCAATGTTGCTCAAGCTCCTGTCGAAGCTAGTCAGGCTGATACACAGGTAGTTGAGAATATAAAGGAAGAGCTTGCTAAAGCTCCTCAGGATTATTGTCCGGTTGGAGCATTGGTTGAAAAGCTTCGTCCTACGTATCAGATGATTGAGAATATCCGTCGTGAATATCTTGATCCTGATACTTCTGAAGAACAGATCGTTCTTTTGAATAAGATCTCCAATGCTGCTACTGAAGTCGCAGATATTATTAGATGTTTACTGATTAAACAGAAGGCATTCATTAATTTTGCTGATACAGATAAGTATTGGAGATTTGAACCTCTCCACAATCATTTGGGTTGGTTCATCAAGAACTTCAATCGAATTGTAAGTGCTGGCTCTGGTACATATACACGGAATATGTCCTTTGTGCCTGGGCTCAATTCTTATGAAGTTCAGAAAGCCTGTTCTTTATTTATGGCGAGTTCTGAATCTCTTCAGTTCACAACGTTTGATATCAATACTTTATATAAAGTAACGAATTATAACAGAAATGATCAGGTCTTTGAGACCACTGAAGATATGATGAAGGCTCTGTTTACAGAACCTGACAGAATTGCAAGAATGACTCGCTCTTATACTGATTCCTATGATTTGGAGAACATGATCAATTCTAGTTCAAACGTTGATGTCATCAGTTTCGTTGATCATGGTCCTAATTATTGTACTAATTTAGTTACTTGGATCAGTAAAACTCTTCGTATGGTTAAATGTGGTTGCTATGAGTGCCAGTGTGATATCATGGATAATACTTTAGATGGTTCTTTCATGAGTCACGTTCGTCCCCTGGTGGCTGGAGTAATCAACATTTTCTACATCGGTGCAATTTCATTATTCGCTGATGCATATACCATTAAGTCTATTATGGATAATCGTAAGTCTCTCGAGGCTTATGTGAATGAAGTAATGACGAATGTTAAGTAATATCCGATGTAAATCGTGATATAAATAAACAATGATATAATACCCTTTATGCTGGATAATACCCTAAAATATCCTGTAAATTGAAATATCTGTTTTCATGAAAACTTTCTATGTAAGGAGGTACTTCCAAGATGGTTGATTTTTCTAAGATCATGGCACTGTCCGAGGCCACCAATGGCTTCAATGGCGGTTCTTATGTGGATGAAATGCCCAACTATACTTTGGATGAGGCCGTTTGCTATCTGCCCATGATGATCATGGAGTCTCAGATTGAGCAGTATGATAC
>CAKUYO010000210.1 GCA_934716995.1 uncultured Bacteroidales bacterium
TCATACGGTCCACTACTGTATGTCTTTTCATACTCACATTCCCGCATGTATTGTCTGAGCACCTCGGACTTAGAACGTTCATCCGTATCAAAACTATTTGTTAAGATCATTATCGGCAGAACCTCTCTGGTCTTGATTTCTTCCAGTGCCTTCTCCAGCTTTTCACAGGAATAGCTTCCCAGCGCCGGCCAGGTATTGAACGCAGGCGGCAATTGCAAGTAAAAGGCAAAACCCGGATTCATATCATAGAGAATCACCTCTCGCCCTGCCAAACCATCATTTTCAAGATACGCTGTTAATTCCTGAAACATCGTTGCCTTATATCCGACCATATGCATACCGCGAAGGGTGTTATTATTGGTCACTTCATAGTCCCGTCCGGTGTAGGTTCCCGCTTCCTCATAGACAAAATATTTTCCATATCCGATCGTCATAAAACAGCAAAATCCCACAAATGCGCTGACAATTATTTTTGCCGGAAGTAATGAACCAGCTTTAAATTTTGCTTTGCAAAATTGACAGATCTCCCACAGAAGATACGGCATCAAGACAAAATAATTATTCATTCCCAAAAGGAATTCCGTGCTGCTTCCCACAACAGACAGTAAATAAGCCGACACTACTATGACGCCCAAAAACTTTTCCGCCATATCTGCACTCTTGGAAAATATACGCGCAACCGCAATAACAATTGTCATAACTCCGACCATAAGCATTGGAGCATATACAGAGTCATAGAACAACGGATCTGTACTAATATAGTCGCATTTTGTAAGATAGGTATATACTACCCGTATTGCCAGAACCACTCCTATTCCACAGGCAATCCAGATGAAAATCTTCTTATGAATCTTACGGTCTCCTCTGTCAGCTGCAATACCACATAAAGCACCTATCACGGCCGCTGCAGCTACATGCCACAGTCTCAGACCATATCTTATCAAATTTGTAACTAAGTGGTTTATCATAAATTGAGGAGAATATCCCGGAGTTGTCTTGGACATTTCCATCAATTCTCCAATTCCATTCACATATTCAGAAAATCCATACCGAATCGATATATATCCCAATATCACTGCCACACCGGCTGCATAGCCAATTAAGAAAGCTGCTATCTGCTTCAGCATCTGTTTCAGCCAGATCTTCTCCCACTGTTCTCCTCTCATTTTGCAGTCAATCCAAAGTATTATGTAATACACCGGAATCAATACACAGAAGACAAGTTCTGTCAAATTGGAAAACCGCACGAACATATTTGCCCCAAGCAAGACACCGCAAATGACTACTTCTCTGTTCCTGTGTTCTTTCAAACCAACCAACATAAGAATCAATCCTATATCCATAAACAGAAAGGTTAAATAGTCATATAATATTGCCGAAGGAGCCCAACACACGTTCAATGCAACAAATTGTCCAATGATAACCAGTACAGGTGGAATTTTCATGTATCTTACCAGAAAACATGCCGACATAATAATCAGTAAGGCGGTTACGCAAGTCGTATAGATATTCATCCCCAGAAGGGTCTTTCCTCCCGGCAGCAACGTAAAGAAATGTCCTATTACATTGGAAAGATATGTAGAGAACAGCCACATCTTATCCATATGCGCCGTTCCCATCCATTCAAAATTCGCAAGATTATACCCTGTATCCCACAGATCCGCTCCCTGATTCACTTTGCGGAAAATATGGAGTGCAAGGAATACCCACAATATAACATATAAACTGTTTTTTACTATCCGTATTGTCTTTTCTTTTGTATTCAAAACATTGTCCCCTCTAACCCATATTTCTGAAATTTATGCTTATCTCACGCACTAATCTTACAGACTATCGACCCTACAGAGTTATCTCCCAGCTCGCCAATTGCAAAAGATGCTTATTAGATAAAACAAAAGATCTGCTTATACAGGCAGATCTTTGAAAATTTATTTTTCTAACTCAATAGTCTTTAATAATTCCCGGATCTGTTCCACAGTCAACCATTCCGTATTATTACCGGAACTGTAGGAAAAACCTTCAGCAACTCTCTTGCCAGTAGGAACAGCACGTCTGGACTCGCTCCATACCATCTGGGGATATACGATAAAATGCTTGTCATATTCATAAGTATTTAAGGAATCTTCCACAGTTACCATAATTTCATGTAACTTCTCGCCTTCGCGAATTCCAACTTCAGGCATCTCACATCCGGGCAGCATTGCCTGTGCC
>CAKUYO010000211.1 GCA_934716995.1 uncultured Bacteroidales bacterium
GAATCATGTCGTTGTTGTCTCCGACATACATCAGAACGGCGGAACCGTTCTGCTTGAAGTTGGAAACGCAGGACGTCGCGCGGCTTTTTTCCCGCGCCTTGCTCAACGCCGGCAGCAGCATGGAGGCCAAGATGGCGATGATCGAAATTACAATCAAGAGCTCGATTAGTGTGAAATGCGTTTTCGTCATGGTTATTTCCCTTCGGATTTCAGCTCTCAGCCGGTTCGAATTCCACATACTCTACGGTGTAGGAGACCGTGACTTTGGTATCGGCGGTCACTTTGATGGTTTGGGAGGCGCCGGAGAGATTCCATACCTCGACCCCCTCTTCTGAAATTGCACAGTCCGTACCCAATACCCAGAAACGGGGATGGCCTTGTGAATTTTTCTCCGCAAAATTACCGTTCTTGAGTTCAGCTCCTTCAACCTTGATATTGGAAATGCGGGTTATCTCCTTATCCTGATTCTGGAATCCGCCGCGCTTTGCCCAGCAACCGTTGAAATTCAAGGAGATAAAACCGGATTTCAGTGGAGTAAATGAGAATGTGATCCTGTTTTTCCCTTCGGCAAGATCTTTCTTCTGGAAAAAAAGCGAATACTTCCGGTCCGCTTCGTTCCCCCAGAAGATATTTTGAATATCGGCTCCTTCCGGATTCAGTGCGACCTGACTGGAAAGACCCGATATGTCGCATCGGGTTCCCCAGGCAAACATCTGTCCGCCGATCAGCAGTGCGGCAGCGATTGCGCCGCACTTGCAAAGATGATGGAAATTCAACATCGGTTTGTTCCTTTCTGAGACCTGAATCCGTGAAATTTTGTTATTGTCCTAAATTTTGTGAAACACACTTGTAGTTTCCAACGCCGATAACGACGTTGCCGATAATTTGCATACGTTTTTGCCAGTAGTCCTCCCATGCACCGGCGTTAGTAAATCGTTTCAATATGATTCTCGCAACTTTCGTTACGCCTTTGTCACTCCATCCGTAAGCAATCTTTTTGATTCTGCGTCCGAGTTCCCGCATCACCCTTTCGACCATCGACGAAGCTCTTGGGGAAATCAATCCCCATTTCAGCCAACGCCGAATATAACCGAACATGCCGATTTTAGCCCGGTGCATATAGGTTGCGGCGGCCTCGTATCCATGCCCTTCAAAGTATCCGATCAGCTGATCTATGGCCGTTTCAGTTTTCTCCATTCGTTCCTCAATATCGTCTTTCTCTTTCTCGGACACATATTTGAAATCTTCCTGCGGCAATTCGATCGCCAATGCTCCAGCTAAAGCCTCCTGAATCGATTTGGAATCTGCCTTGCGCCCGCCATCCTGATACATCGCGTGATACAAATCCCGATTAATGTGCCAGTGGCAGCGTTGCTGTTCCGAGGCATATTCCGCGAATGCTTCGGACAGCCCAAGTTCGCCATCGCAGATCAGAATACTTCCGTCATGGAACTTCACTTCTTGCTCTTTCCATCGCTGATTTATCGCATTCCAACTGGTGTTCGCCCAACTTCCCAGAGGAAAGATTTCTCCGGATTGCGTTATTCCGATCACCACTTTCAAATCACCTTTGCGAGCAACGCCGTTTCGTCCCTCGCCCTTGAAACCGGTTCCGTCAGGCATAATCTGAATCGGTGCGGAACCGATTACCCGCCTGGATATGTCGATTTCATCACAATCCGTTCGCAACACCCAGCCATGCGCAGTATGAAACGACACAGGCAGTTTACCGTTACGTGCCAATTCCTGAACAGCACGGCGGTAGTTTGTTTCACTCGCCGCTTCAATAACCAGTTTTTCCAGTTCGTTTGTTTTTGTTTGATAACGATCCAAGCGAATAAAGCGTTGTAATGGCGAAAAACTCTTGCCACAGCCGGAACAACTCACGCGCCAGAACCTCATTTTGAACTCCCCCAAGCTGGTTCGAATGCGACGCTCAAAGCTGCCGTTCTGACGAAGATGACCACTATCGCAACACTTCAACGCATCTGTTTCGCCATGAAAGATTCGATACATCAGGAGCTCCTGAACCATCTGCAAAATCATCTTCAGCAGTTCGGCGAAGGCCTTGCGGTCATACACTTCTGCCAACTTTGTTACAAGTTCGTCCAAAGAAAAGCCATTCTCCGATTGACAAAACGACAAGTCCATGCTAATTTTACCTTGCATCTGCATTCCCTTTATGTTGAGATTTTGAGTTAC
>CAKUYO010000212.1 GCA_934716995.1 uncultured Bacteroidales bacterium
CCCGCGCCGCAGCTCACGACCTTCTGCGCGTCAGCGCCGCGCCGACGGCAAATGCGGCAAACAGCAGAGGCGCAGCCCTGACAAACAGCCACTCGAATGCGTGAAACGCTGCGCCGAATACCGCCGTTTCGGGGTCGCCGTAGTTCCATTCGAGATACGGGCTGCCGAGCGAAACAAGCGCGGCAAAGCCCGCCGCCGTCAGCACGCAAAGCACGATGAACACGATGTGCAGTGCCCGTCTGCGCCCCGCACTCCTGCGCGCAAGCTGCAGATTAATGATCTCGAGTTTTTCGGATATCGCCCGCAGCTCATTTGCTCTCGATTCATCTGCTCTCGATTCATTTGTTCTCGGCTCATTTGCTCCCGATTCATCCGTTTTCGCGCCGTCTGTTACAGGTTCATTCCCGCCCGACCCGTCTGCGCTCGGCTCGCCCGTCATAGATTCACCCGTCACAAGCTCAATCGCCCGCTGCGGAGCGACGGTCTCACCGAGCAGCACGCTCACGGGAGTATCGAACGCCTCGCCTATCGCGACAAGCATATCCGCATCGGGTACAGACAGCCCCTTCTCCCACTTTGACACGGTCTGACGAACGACATTCAGCCGTACGGCAAGCTCCTCCTGCGAGAGCCCCTTTGCCTTTCGCAGCTCTCGGATATTTTCATTCAGCATTTTATAACAGCCTCCCTTCGGTTTCTGCCGTTATTATATACCCGCACGCCCGTTGCCGCAAGCAACGCAGATTAACATTCCGCCCGCGCAGCGGGAAAAACAACTCACACAGCAGAAAAAGCAGTCCGCGCAGCGGAAATAACCGCCCGCACGGCAGGAAAACCGCGCGGCAAAAAATATCGCAAATGCGGTCAAATATCGCACGATACCGTCAAAAAGTCCGATTCGCGCCGCCTTGACACACGCTGAACGACCGTCAACACGCCACGCCGCACCGCCGCCTTGACCCGCGTCAAACGACCGTCACACACCGCGCCGCGCCATGGTCAACGTCAAACTGCCGCCGCACACCGCACCGCCGTCACACGCCCGTCGGCGTACGATACTCCATCAACGCGCGCACCCTCTCGCAGAGCTCCCCGTACGCCGCGATTCCGCGCAGCGGCTCAAAGCCCGCGCCCGTCAGCATTTCATAGTACACACTCGGAAACAGACATGCGCAGGATGTCACGCCGCCGACCTCGGAAGAGATGTATATCATCCGCTGCTGCAGCCCGTCGGGGTCGTTATCTATGCTTGCCCACCGTTCCTCCGCCCATCGCTCCATGCCGTCAAGGAACCGACAGGAGGTCGGCAGAATGACCCTTTCCGTGATGCGCATAGTGTCCTCAATGAGCCGCACCGCAGCCCCGATACGTTCTACAGCCTCGTCACACTCGCCCGATGCGGCAAGGTATTCAGCCGTGCTCAGCCCCGTTTCGATACGGTCAAAGACCCATATATCCGCACCGTCGCCCGCGGCATCGCAGCGGAAAAGCTCAAGCGCACGCTCGGCAAACAAAACGGCTGCGCGGTTCTTCGCCGCATCGCTGCTCATTCCTACAAGCGAGCGCATGTCAAGTATCGCGCAAAACGCCTCATGCAGCCGATATATCCGCTCGCGCTCAAATCCCGCCGCATCACCGCGCAGCAGACAACGCTCAAACATCAGCGCACGCTCCGAGCAGTCAAACGCGGTGGTATATTTTTCGAGAAAATCCGACAGATGCTCCTCATCCTCGATGACCGCCATCGTCCGAATCGTCTGAGCGCACATCGGATGCCGCTCGAGATACGCCTCGGCGAGCAGACGCACCTCGGGTAAAACCTCGGTGTCGCCGAATGCCCGCATGTTTCCCTCGCACCACGGGCGCACGGCAGCTTCGCTGTCGATATGGTCTCTGCGTATTTCACGCAGCAGCTCCGATATCCGTTTTGTATCGTAATTCCGCTTCATGCACTCGCGCCGCAGCGCGTCAAAGGTCTCAGCCGCCCGCCGCTCCCGCTCGCGCATCGGCATACCGAGCAGCCCGTCAACGGTGATACCGAGCAGCTCGGATATCGACGGTATGAGTTCAAGATCGGGATAGGTCGCGCCGTTCTCCCACCTGCTGACCGACTGATACGTTACCCCCAGCCGCTCGGCAAATTCCTCCTGAGTCAGACCGTTTTTCTTTCTGTAGGAACGGATGTTCTC
>CAKUYO010000213.1 GCA_934716995.1 uncultured Bacteroidales bacterium
TTATTTGCAAGCGTTTTTCGCGCTATTCACGACAATTCCTCCCATTCGTTGAAGTTGCCTTCTTTGACCACATAGTTGATTTCTCCAGTGAGTGGTGTCTGCATGTGTTCTTTCAAATATTCGCGGATATATTCATAGACATCGCTGTCTTGCTCCTCCATCCAGCCTGTATCAAACTCACCCTTCGCCATCACAGCATGAACCGCCTTGTCAAGGGTGCCAAAAACTCCCATAAGTTTATAGCTGCATACGGACATGTGTGCATCGGTCTTGAATACGACAAAGACCTCAGATTGTCTTTTGTTTTTCATGCACATACCTCCTTTAGTGTTTGCAGCAAGCCTTTGACAAGAATGAGAAGCGAATGCTCGTTTATCTCGCCGTTAAGGCTTGCAAGATATGGGGTTTCAATGCTGATAATCCGGCTTCGCTTGCATAACTCGAACGGTTTGCCATCCTTAACATCCCACCACTCCTGCGTGACAACTTTGAAAGAGAGTGGCATCTTGCCATGGTCTTTCAGCCACTTGTTGAGACTAATGACTTGGTTCATTATTCCGAAGTCGTCTATCCAATTCTGATTGATGGACTGGCGGAACAATCTACCACCTTGCTCTTCCCACGGAAGAACTTCAACGTTACGCATTTGGACGAACTCACGACAGTTGTATGCAAAGCTGTTTTCATTACTCATAATCATCCTCCTCATCGTCAAAACACCAGTCATTATCTTCATCCTCTTCACTTTCTTCCCATATACCACCAAACCCCTGGTCAGGGTCTGCTTCTGGGATGCCGATGACATATTCTCCACTTTCTGTAAGTGCAGGCCATTTTAGGTCAGGATTGTCGCCATGCGGATATTTGGACTTAAAGTCGCCATCGCTTCCAAAGGCGAGTTCTATGCCAATATGCCTAATATCGTCCGACACATGGTCCGTTCCCACCTTACGCCCATCAGGACAAGAGATAACACCGCTACCGTCCCCATAGTCTTTATGACTGTACCCGTTCATTTCGGCAAGTAACTCATAAAAGTCCTTACCACCGAACACTCCGTAGCCCTCGTAGCGTTCCTCCTTCCACTTGTTACCCTTGTCATCAACAAGGTAAACAGTATGCTCCTCGCCATTTACTATGCGACGATGCGTATCCATTGTGAACCAACTAAATTGTCCCATATCTTTGTTTTTTAGGTTTTACTATTTCTTGGTGTAGCTATAAAGCTCGTCTGTGTCGTACCCAAGCTCATCACAGACAGCATCAATTTTATCAGCAGGAGCGGTAAAGGAGACATAAGCGTCTCCACAATCCTCACCATCCCAATAGGTGTCAAGAACTTCACCTCCGGCTTTTGTAACTTCATACGCTGCAGAACGAATATCCCCTCCGTGCTCGCAATCAACTATCGGGTAATGATAAATCTTAGTTGCCATTATTTTTTCCTCCTCCTTGTTTTGGTAAACGATTTCAAAAGTGTCCTCCTTGATGCTTCTGCCAACAAGTGCCGTAAAGACGATGCTTTCGCCCCAATTTTGCTTAAGTTCTTCAAGCTCCTTAGTGGTGCTGCGTGTGTGGGTTCCTGTCTTGCGTACTGCCCAGTAGAAATGTCCGTCACGCTTTCTCTTTGCAAGGTCGTCCACCTTTTCGAGGTCATAGATAATATCAGAATAGAAACCCTCCATTACCTTCATTGCGGTGTCAAGCATATCCTTTTTCAGATCGGTTGCTGACTTGAATGTCTTTGATATTATTGCCATAATGTTTAGAACTTTAAGTGATTACTTTTTTATCTTATTTGCTAATGCAAAGATAGTGATTTATTATCATATATGCAAGTTTTTACAAGCATAATTTATCGTATATGCAAATTTTATTCCGCTGATTATCAACACATTACAATATTATACAACAACATAGAACAATCATTTCTACACAAAAAAGATACACAAGCCATTTCCCGATGCTATTATTCTCGAATCTCAAAACTCCAACATTGTTCGCAAATCATAGTAAAAATTGGCTGGAATTGATTAATTTTGCACACAAAAACGAAATACGACTTTATATGAAATTCAATATAAAACATATGGCTTCCGGTATAGCACTTGCAGCCCTTGTCCTTCTCCCAATTAGTGGTCATGCACAAGATGCACCAGACAAGCACAAATATTTTCCTAAGC
>CAKUYO010000214.1 GCA_934716995.1 uncultured Bacteroidales bacterium
AGTGGAATAATGTGAATCCTGAGAACATCCCGCTTATTGAAGATGAGGTGTAGTTATGACTCATGTAACGGATGCCGAACGCTATCTGGTAGAATTAAAAAGTGCGATGGATTACTACGGCAATATGCTCAATAAACAGCATGGTAGTAACCATGACACCTACGTTAAGTACGATGTTGCACGATGCCAGTATAACGCCGCAAAAAGAATGATGGAGCTTATGAAGAGGTAAAATATGATTGTAGAGAAAAGTTTTATTGATGCTATCAACTACGCAAAAAAGCATGATGTGATGATTCGGCCAGAATATTGGAGCCTTTGGATTCAGTATGTTAAATCTAAGGCTGGATTTTTCTGGTGTGACAAAGACGGTAATATTACCCAAGACCGTGGCCTTGATAAGAATGTGGTTGTCTGTGATAAGGTTCTCGATGTAACCAGATGGGAATTTATGTGCGATGAGCTTATCGAGGATGCGGAGTATAATCAGCTTGTTTTAGATTTGACAAACGAATCGGAAGATACGCTGTATTTTATGTTTAGAAATTCTATTCGTCAGGTCAAATTTACAAGTCCTTATGAAAAAGAATATCGCTATATTGTCGCACGACATAATGCGATTTGCGAGGCGTTTAAGAAAAAGACTGGACATAATATTTTGGAGGACTTTTGCTAATGATTAACGTAGGGAATGATTGGCAACCGTTCTTTGACGCAGAACAACAGAAACCGTTTTATAAAAATCTAAGAAGATTTCTTGCGCAAGAATATGCAACAAAGACAGTATATCCACCGATACAAGACATTTTTAAGGCGTTTGAATTAACGCCTATACATAATACAAAGGTGGTAATAATTGGACAGGATTGTTACCACGGTGAGGGGCAAGCAATGGGCTTGTCATTTTCTGTCAGAAATGGCGTATACCCAACGCCGCCATCTTTGAAAAACATTCAAAAAGAACTCAACTCTGAAACAGTTGAGCGCAGTGAATGGTCGCAGGATTTGACAAGGTGGGCAGAACAAGGCGTACTGTTGTTGAACACAATTTTAACAGTTAGACAGCACGAACCACTTTCACACGCGAATCAGGGTTGGGAAATCTTGACAGATGATGCGATTAAGGAATTGGAAAAACACGACCAGCCGATTGTCTACCTATTGTGGGGTAGAAACGCTGGTGCTAAGAAAAATCTAATCACAAACGCAAATCATAAATTCTTAGAATCTGCACATCCGTCACCGCTTAGTGCAAATCGTGGTTTCTTTGGAAATAACCACTTTGCAAAAGCAAATAACTTTTTGATTGAAAACGGCTTAGAGCCAGTCAGGTGGTGATTCTATGAAGTATATGGGAAGTAAGGCAAGAATTGCAAAGGATATTTGTCCGATTATTCAGTCGTTTATCGACAGAAGTAATGCGAATATATACGTGGAAGGATTTACTGGAGGTGCAAATGTAATTGACAAAATTACGTGCGGCACACGAATTGGAATTGACAAGAATAAGTATCTTATCGCACTTTTGAAATACGTTGCTAACGGTGGTGAATTACTTGGTAGAGTATCTAAAGATACATATACCGAAATAAAGCAGAATAAAGACCGCTATCCAGACTGGCTCGTTGGAAATGTGGGTTTTCTTGCGTCTTACAACGGTAAGTTCTTTGATGGTGGTTATGCGAACACTGTGGTTGAGCATACGAAATACGGAGATAAAATTCGTGACTACTATCAAGAAGGGAAAAGAAATCTTGAACAGCAAGCACCAAACCTTAAAAATATTACATTCGTAAATGCAGATTTTCTTGAGTGCTGGATTGGGCTTAATCTGACGGAAGTAGTTTTTTATTTTGACATCCCTTATTTGAACACCACGAAATATGATGTGTCAAAGGGATTTGATTACGATAAATTCTATGATATTTGCAGAGAGCTTGGCAAGAATAATATTGTCATCGTTAGCGAACAATGGATGCCAGATGATTTTACCTGTATTTGGGAGAAGAAAGTTGCGAGAACAATTAGCGCGACTGGTCGTGAATATCCTACCGAAAAGCTATTCGTAATTGGCAAGGCTTTGGAGTATATTTAATAAAAAACTACTTCCGTCAGATTAAGCCCAATCCAGCACTCAAGAAAATCTGCATTTACGAATGTAATATTTTT
>CAKUYO010000215.1 GCA_934716995.1 uncultured Bacteroidales bacterium
TGCCAATTCATGTTGCAATCCATATAGTCTCTCAAATCGTTGTGATAAAAATACTTGGATAAGTCCACCACGATTCTCTGTCCGTCCTTTGCAAACACTTCTGCAGACAAGGTTTCATTAACGTGAGTTCGATATAAGTGAAGTTGTTTTTAGTCAGAAGAGAGAGAGTTGTTGTGCGTTTTCAAATTGGAGATTTAATGATGGTTTCTTTGGGAAATAGCAATATGCAGCAACGGCAGCAAACGTATTGCACAGGAAGTTGGCAATGGAGCGATGCCGCGAATGTTCCACTTGAGCCATGTTTTTCAGTTCATCGTTGACAGACTCAATGAGTGCCCTGTGACGCAAAATAATCTTGTCCTCCTGACTCATAAGCATATTTTTCATATTCTTTTTCAACTTTGTAATCAACTGTATATCACACATAAACAGGTTCTCAAAGAGCGTGTGGCTGATGTATCCCTTGTCCCCGCAAAGTTTGCCTGTTACTTTCTCCACAAACTTGGGGTTATACAATGGCTGCCTGTCATCCACATTACCGGGGCTAAGTGCAAAATTGAGGATTTCTCCCCTGTCATTGATGATAAGGTGTAACTTGAAGCCATAGAACCACCCCATAGAGGACTTCCCTACCGCTGCAAAACCTTTGAACGTCTTGTGCGTACGCATACGCTGGTACCTGCAGACACGCAAAGAGGTCGAATCCACAAAAGACACTCCTGTACATTCTGCCAGCAGGCAAGTCTTCACAAACAGACCCAGCATCACCATGACATCACGTTCCAATTCAACGAAACGATTATAGGATAATGTACAGGGAAACAGGTGTTTACAATGCACACAGATGTAATTCACGTAATAATGTTTGAGGCATCGAAATTCCCCCATGTGAAACATAATCAGTATCACAATAACTTCTGCATCGCTCATCTTGTTGGGTTTGTTGCGATGTCTTTTGCCGTCACCGACTGCCTTTTTCGGCTGAAGTTTGGAAAATTCTTGGCAGAAATCATCAACAATACAATAAATTTCTGTAATTTTGCGGTCGCTTGGTACTTGCATATGCGGTTTGTTTTATAGTTTTATTATTTTGTTTACACTACAAAATTACAAAATTTTCCGCACATATGCAAGTACTTATTGCATTAAAAATCAACTGATTGCACAGATATTTTCCTCTTTTGAAAAATCCCTCGTAGATGGCAATCCTTTACCTGTTTTTAAGTCTATCCTTATATCGAACTCACGTGTTATTAGTACAATGTGATTAGTATGATATTGTTGCGTTAACATTGTTTGGATATTGGGTGATTGGACAGGGTGCTTACATAGCACTTATTGTCCGTATGAAAGTTATGCCGCATTGTTTGGCACCCGTCATGCAGACAACGTGGCAATGGTTTAATGGCGTTTAAGGGGGATTATGCCTATGGTTATAAATCTTTTTGCAGGAAATCGGCAATGTGAACGCATTGGATACCGTCAAATGTTCCCGTGTACAGACTATCCGTAGTCACTATATACTTGGGGTAATTGTCTTTGATGGCTTGCAACGGACGCAATTCCCGCTGTAGAGTCTCTTGGCTCTCAAAACGATAGCAGACTTGAATATAGACACACTTGTCCTGTTTCTTTGCAATAAAATCCACCTCGTAGGTGTTCTGTTTGCCGATGTAAACGGTGAATTTTTGATGGATAAGTTCCAAATAAACCAGATTTTCCAACAACCCTGCCATCAAATCAGGACGAAAACCTTGGCGGGCATAGATAAGAGACAGGTCGGCAACATAGTATTTCTCTTGGGTAGCAAGAATTTCTTTACCTTTTATATCATAGCGGGGAACACGATTGATGATAAACGAAGATTGAAGTGCCTGCAGGTAATTGTAAATGGTCTCGTAGTCGCACTTGCGCTGTTGGCTTTTTATGTAGTCGGAAACCGATTTGGCACTGAACGGATTACCAATATTGTCAAAGAGAAAACCGACCAGACGCTCCAATAAGTCCACATTGCGGATATTATAACGTTGGATGGTATCTCGCAATAATATAGAGGCATAGATGTCGGAAACCAATTTATAGATTTCTTCATTGGAGTAAGGGTGAACATGGGCAATAGGAAATCCGCCTTGACGGAGATATTGCTCAAAAG
>CAKUYO010000216.1 GCA_934716995.1 uncultured Bacteroidales bacterium
GAAGTCCTGGAAATGATGGGCAAGTTGAGCGTCACAGAAAAGAAAAGGCTCCGGAAACTGCAAATGCAAAAGATGATCGGCTCGATGGGAATGGAAACCCCGCCGAAGGAGCCGGAGAAGGACGAGCCTGATGTAGGCTATGGGGTGTTTCTGTGATGCTGACGGTTTATCAGATTGGGCAGTTGGCCGCATTCTTGGACGGGATCAAGGCGGGCCGCACGGCCTTCCCGGGGTACGTCCTGCTGGAGATTGCCGACATCGTGGAGCCCATGATGTACAGGGAGCTCCGTGAGTTGGAGGCCCAGGAGCTCGCCAAAGGAGATCAGAGCGAGCAACCCTCACAGGCACCGAACAAACCGACCCCGGAAGAAGTCCTGGCGATGATGTATCAGCTGGACGATGAGGGACGGAAGGACCTGTACTGCTTGCAACTCCTGCGGGAAGCCAATCAAAGGATGACCGCGGAAGAGTGGAACCGGGCAGCCGACAAGCGGCTTGTCCCATGAGCTTCTGCGCCGTTGAGCTTTGATCAGCGGCAGCCCACCCCGTAAGAATCGCCGGGGGACAAAGTTCATAGCCTCCGGGTTTGTAGTGCGGCCCGGGGGCGCAAAGGAGCATGCATATGTGGCAGGTTGTTACAGATATCGGGTGGCAGGTCTTCGCCGGGACGAAGGCTCAGTGCAAAGCATATCTCCGGCAGGCTCTGGCAAAAGGATCCCCTCCGGGATTTCTGCGCATCGTCAAGCAATAAATCGGGGGCCAGGATATGCCGGTCTTTGGGACATTTCACCGGCGGCGCGGAGGGAGTCTCCCGTGCCTCCAGAAGGGCGGTCCGACTCCGCCCTCCCCGAACCTCCAGTATTCCGACGCCGGGAGCCGATGGGCGTACCGGGGCAGGCCAGCCCATCCATACGCGCAGAGTGCAAGGGACACGCCCAGGCAGCACAGTCTGGGAGGCCGGGATCGTTGCCCGGTCTGCGCTCCAGGGGCCGCATACGCCCCAGACCTCCTAGTCTTGTCTTGTTGGCACCCCGGAAAGACGGGGCCGCGGCGGGCGGAATCCCGCTACCACAAAACGAGGTGATGGGCTATGGGCAATAAGCCAAGGCCAAAGGCAAGCTACTTCTCGGTGATCCCCGCGGATGTGCGGTATGACGATCGGCTGCCGCCAAACGCAAAACTTTTGTACTGCGAGCTCACATCCATGTGCGCGGAGCAGGGCTACTGCGACGCCACGGCCAGCGAGCTGGCGGCACCGTACGGGTTTTCGGACCGGACGATCCGCAGCCTGTTAAAAGCGCTGGAAGATGGCGGGTATATCTACACGGCGGTGCTCCGAGACCCGGACACCGGGCAAATTTCCGGCCGAAACATTTATCTTGCGTCCGCGTTTGCGGCTCAATTTTTGCGCAGCATAAAAGACGAGAATGGTGCGCTTCCCAGTGGCATTAAATTTCCACTGGCCAGTGGCATCAAATTTCCGCGGTATTTAAATAAAGGTAATAATATATATAACCCCCCTAAGCCCCCCCAAGGGGGCGTGGGCGGTGACAAGCCGAAGAGGAGACGGGGCGAGTACAAGCCCCAGGCCGACACCCTGCCGGAGCGCTTTGAGGGTTTTTGGAAATTCTACCGGGGCATCTGCCCGGCGGGGACCAACCCCGGCAACCGGCAGGATGCAATCAGGGCCTGGGACAAGATCGGGCCGGACGACGCTCTGGCCACGCTGATGGGCAAGGCCCTGATGCGCCAGAGCAAAAGTGAGGACTGGCAGCGGGGCATCGGCGTGCCCCACGCCTCCACCTGGCTAAACAAGCACATGTGGGAGGACGACTGGGGCGGTCAGGCGGCGGAGGCCCCGCCTGCAGTTGACCGCCGGGAAGGAGACTGGCTATGACGGGCGACAAATGGCTGGACGCGCAGTACAGCGTCCTCGGGTCCGTGCTGATCTCCCCGGAGGTCGTGCCCCAAGTATTGCAGGAGACCCGGGAGACAGACTTTGAGGGTGCATGCCGGACGGTGTACAAGGTCGTCCGGGATCTGTTTCTGGCAGGTCAGCCGGTGGACCCGGTGGCCGTGGCCGGGAAGCTGGGGCAGGATTACCACCAGTTTCTGGCCCAGCTGATGGAGATCACCCCC
>CAKUYO010000217.1 GCA_934716995.1 uncultured Bacteroidales bacterium
GTATAGATACCCTGACCCGCCGTGGCAAATAGCAGGAAGCCCGGAAGAGTTGAATATAGAAAGAGATGATATTGAAATATCAGACACGGACTATATGAAGGCTTGGGATGAACCACAGGAAGTACCTTTCTGATATTGAAATATAAAGTATTTGATATTTGAAAATCTAAAGACAATTCTTTTAGATTATTTTCAAAAAGGGTATTGACTTTTCTTGTTGAGTGTGCTATACTGTATACACAGACAAGGAAAGGTGGTAAATACATAATGAAGAAGAATTTAGAACAGCGTATCATCCGAGAGCGCATCGTGGACACTAACCGATTCCGTTACGCATACATGGAACGCGCAAACGGGTATGCAATCATCAAGTGCAAGCGTGAATACATCGGTACTACCGAAGCATTGAACAAAGACAACTGGGTGGTCGTAAAGGAGGCCAAAGCATGAGGAAGTTGTGGTATGATTTCTGGTACATCATCATCGTACTGTTCGTGATTGGCTGTATGCTGGTAAGCGGAGTGTTCGTTCTGGCTGGTCTGGTGAACCTGTTTACCTATGGGGTCAACTGGCCGCTGTGGTTGCTGTCAATCGTGGCACTGTTCGCATCGTCTTACGCACTGGGAGTTTTGATTGGAGACTGACTTATGAAGTACATTGTTATCCTGCCCGAATGTTATCAGGCTTACCGTCCTGCACGGCTGGCAAACCCGGAGTTCAAAGACCACAAGGAGGCCGTGAGAAACGCTATCGCTATCAGTCGTGTAACTGGTGTAGGCGTGGAGATTAAGCGTTACCCGAAGCCCTACACGAGAAAAGAAATGGTTCTTAGTGCCTAATATGAGGCGGTCGAAAGACCGCCTTTTCTTTTTAGATTCTGAAATTGGTATTTGAATATCATTATTCCTAGAAGACTGAATTGATTTTCAAATATCAAAATAGTAATGCAATATACAAAACTATATTGATATTTGAATATCTGAAATAGAAAAATCTAAAAGAAATTATAAAAAGACTATTGACTTTCTGTTCTGATTGGTGTATAATATAGATACAGAACAGGAGGATAAGAAAATGACTGCTTGTGAATTTATTACATTCTTACATAACGCCGGAGCAACAAGAGAGGCAAATGCACGACTGCATGGTATGCCATTGGTGTTCGCAAAAGGTGGGCTTGACAAGTGGCGTATGCTTCGTATTGGTGATGGTTATGCGAATGTGAATGACTTGATTAGATTTGTGACCGTAAATAACATTGAAGATTACGAAGTGCGGCTAAGTGTCGTCAGGAAGCTATACCGTAGCGATGTTGAAATTGACTGCGAAGCAAACGAAGACCCTATTGTGAATATCATTTGGGAGCGTTGAACATGACTGCAAGAGAATTTTGTAACTATCTAGTGGCGGTAGCGAACAGGGATTATGCTATCGGAAGTTGCGCACCGGAACAGGTTGGAAACAATGTAAGATTTTCAAAATTCATTAGTGGTACTCAAATTTTGGATAGTTCAACAACTGTCTATTTTGGTATGTATGGGGCAACGTGTGGTGACATTGTTAGATTCATTACGATGCACAATCTCGAAGACTATGCTATTGTTTCCTGCGTTAGATTGTGGCGCGTTATGAACTATATGGATATTTCTATTGACCCTATTAAAAAAGAGGTGGTTTTCAGGTGACAGCGAGAGAGTTTTTCAAACTTATAGATGGTTTACCCTTAGACCATAGGTTGTCGTGGAGCGTACCTAATACCACTGGATTTCTTTTCTATAAGTTTGGGCATCCTTATAGATATTTCATCACAAAACAGGATGCAAGAACAAAGTTTGATGTATTACGATTTGTCGCTATCCATAACATAGAAGATTACAACGTGATAAACTCAACCGAACCTGTTATAACTACTAGATGAGGGTGCAAGCCCTCATTTTTGTATATAGATGTGTTTGATATTTGAATATACAGAAAATCTACGTCACCTTTAATATTAAGGGTGACGTAGAAAAACTGCAACTAGATATTTGAATATCCGCTAGATTGATATTTGAAAATCAAGAACGGTCATATTTGAATATCACTTTTTTAGAATCTAAAAAGAAATTTTCAAAAGGGTATT
>CAKUYO010000218.1 GCA_934716995.1 uncultured Bacteroidales bacterium
AACATATACTTTTCTGAATTAATGCCATTAATATTCGATAATAATAAATTAGTAAAATGCACACTACTAAAACTTTGATCTGTAATAACAACAACCTTGTCTGCCATATCTATTAAATCTGTTTTAAACTCATCGAATGTACTTTCTGCATCTATTATCACAAAATCGTATTCTCCGCTTTTTTTTGCAGACAATGCTAGTTTTGAATAAATGCTAAATTCTAAACCTATCGACATTAGTGATGCCTTAAACGCAGGCAAATAACTAAAGATTTCTTTTCTTATAATATGTTTTATATTGTTATAAACATCATTCTGCGCATTTAATAAATTTGCATAAACATCTGAAGATGTAACAGGAGAACAGTTATCTAGTATATGTTGAAAATTCTGCAATCTAGCTGCATTAATATACAATACCCTCTTATAATTCTGTGCCAAGCAAGCTGCCACTCCCATTGCTACAGTAGTTTTCCCTACACCTCCAGCTGCAGATGTGACCAGTATTATCTGAGTCTCCTTTTTCTCAACTGCTGCTATATTTAATGCACCTGCACTCTTTCCTGTTATCTCATTGAAGATTTCCTTAATGCTTGTATACTTAAAAATCTGGTTTACGTTTAATTCTCCCGTACTGCCTTCGTCATACTGCTCCATCATTACAAAAATATTTTGAATATTATGTCTCTGCAACGATGAATCATACAAGTCATCAGATATAATCAAGATTTCAGCATTCTGCGGTCTGGAAAAATACTCCTCAAAATATGCTCTATCAGTAATAATTTCTAAATCTATTTTATTAAAAAAATCTGTTACAAACTTAAACTGAAGCGGCACTATGTAACTTGCGTCTTCGTCTGCGATAATCACTTTCGGTCTTGCCATTTCTCACACCTCTTTATACAATCTGAAAATCACTGTCTGCCATGCGGATTATATCTCCACGATTAATCTGTGCTTTCTGTCCCGGATTCAATCGAACTCCATTTACAAATGTTCCATTTGCACTTCCTTCATCATTGATGTAATAAATACCTGTCCGATTAGTTATGCGGCAGTGTTTTCTGCTAATCATCCTATTGAACGGAATTACCATATCCACCAATTCCTGTTTCTTGCCTATTACTGCATCATCACGATCTATTACCAGTTCAAAATGACTAGGTGCATTCATAGCAACCAGTTTAATTGATCCATTAGCACTTGTCCCCGGCATCATCTGACTTCGTTCCTCTGATTTTGTAATAGGTGCCGTCCCTGCCCCTCTTGATTTGTTGTACACATCCTCAAGTGACATTGAGCCATTACACAAATCCTGTACGAACTGGTCTAATCTCGCATTGGAAGATGTAATTACCTTATCTGCCAGCTTTACAATGCTTGATCTTAATTCACTTTCAAATTCTGCATAGCTGTCAAATGCTCTGACACTTAACGGCAGATATACCAGTTTTACCTTCAGTGTATTCTGCTCTACAAATATTTTATCCCATGACAGATCTATACACTGGCACGCCAGAAACCCATTATTTCTTACTTCAATCACACTTGCAAAAAGATTAATTATAACATTAATAAGTGTATCCGGATTTATACCTACAAACATAGAAGACATTGGTCTGTATTCATCAGTCACATAATACAAATCAACTAACCCATTCCTTGTCATTTTCATGCATTTTATAAATATGCCATTATTCTGGCTCTGCAATACCTTATAATCAGTGTTCACAAATTGTGAGCTATCCTTTAGTATGTATTCAAAATTATTACCACACATAACTTCTGAAATCACATCATTATCTTTTAAAGTATACATATTCTACCTTCTTCCTAGATGCTGTTTGCCACAAGTAAACACTTAATCTACATTAAATATTTACTTCTAACAAATAGCTTATGATTTCTGCACATTTTGTGCAGAAATCATAAGATTCTATTTTATTTTGCAGCCTTAAGCTTTCTCTTTTTAAAGAAAACTATTACTCCTGCTCCTCCGCCAATTACAACAACGGTTCCCGCAATTGAGCCATAGAATAATGCCTTGTTAGCAAACCAACGTACAAATATGTTGGTTGATACAGTCACAGCATTGTTAAATTTATAAGAGCTTGTA
>CAKUYO010000219.1 GCA_934716995.1 uncultured Bacteroidales bacterium
GTTAAGAGGTTCCGCGAGATAATTTGGGTATCGCAACCACAAAATGGAGGTCCATGTCATGTTACGCAAGAATATCGTACAAACACTCGACGCGGCAACTTCTTGGAAGGTCTTCGGCCTTGATTTGGCCAAACATGACCTTGCCGTTGTGGCGATTCCTGCCGACGGTTCCGAGGTGCAATACGTCAAGCGCTACAGCTACGCAGACTTTCTTGAGTTCACTGCTCAAATCCCTTCTGCCCCATGGTGTTCGAGCCCGGCAACGGCGCCAACCATTTTGCTTTAAGGCTACAAGCGCAAGGTCACACGCCAAAGATGGTGAGCGGCGCATCGGTTAAAAGCTGGATTACTCTGCACATGAGCGGTCAGAAGACTGATCTCAATGATGCCTACGCTCTTGCAAGACTTTCCGAAGATCCTGATTTAAAGACGGTGCGCATCAAATCGGTCGATCAGAACCGATTACAGTCCTTGCAAGCGATGAGAAAGCAGTTGGTTGAGCAACGAACCAAAACGATTGTCAGCATCAAAGGAATCTTCCAATGCTGGGGCATTCTCTTCAAGAAAGACAGTAGAAGTCTCAAAAAGTTCAAAGAAGCGGCCAATAACAACAAGGAGCTTTTAGGAGAAGAAGTCGTAGAGGCAATGATCTTACAAATCGACCGCATCGCAGATCTGGACAAAGATATCAAACATGTCGAAGAATTGCTGAAAAAAGTGACGATGCAAGATCCTCGGGCACAGCCGATGCTGGATATACCGTGCGTCGGATTGCAAACGGTAAGTCGTTTATGCGCCATTATGGGCGACATCAAGGACTTTGAAACGCCTCGCAGCTTCGTAGCCTTTATCGGCCTGGTGCCTAAAAATATGATTTCGGGAAACAAGACGACAACGCCCTCAGGTTATGAGCAAGTCGGTCAAGGCAAAGTCAACCGGCGAGGCGACAGGATGGCGCGCTCGCTCATTATTCAGTGTGCTTCTAGCATGTACATGAACTTTCATAAAGACAATTTTCCGGAGTGTGCATTGAAAGATTGGATTCAAAAACAAAAAGACGCGCATAAGCCCTACGGCAAAATCATGGTGAGCTTAGCCGCCAAACTCCTACGAATTATTTATGCCGTGCTCAAGCACGGTGAAGCGTTCAGTTATGAAAAAGCCGGGATTTCACGATCGGCATTAGCCGCTCTAAAAGCCGCACAGCCGGCGGAAGTTGGAAATGCCTAATAAAGTGAAACCCAAACCATAGAGACGGATCAATCCGAGAGATAAGAAAAAATGAGAAGCCTTTTTGGGGCCTGCCTTACAGCCATTCCTGACTCATTGCACATTGTTGCATCTGACTTTTTACTGGAACAGGCAGGTTCTTCTGAAGAGTTCATTTTCGGCCATGCTATACATTGTTTCGTAGCGACAGACCTTAGAGATTAATCGAAGCGCCCCTCTTGTTTTTGACGATCATTTCGGAAGTCCTTTCTATGATTTAAAGGAAATCAAGTACCCAAAAACGAATGTATCTGCCCGTTAAGGGGCTCCCCAAATGTATCTAAGCCAAAGCCAGATTAGCGGCTGGCGTCGCAAATACTGCCTTCGGCGTCGATACAAGGGTCATCGCATTCGTCGATTTAGTAAAGGCCTTTCGCGGCATATCCTCGTTCGGCAGAGCCTCTCTGCGGTATTCCACGGTGCCTTGACAAAATCGCGGCCTGCGATTGTGCCCGAATCAGCACCCTTTAAAACCGCCCGTTCTGTCTGTTCGGGTGAATCAACGCTTTGTCCTTTGGACTGGCGGAGGAAGGATTTTTTTGTTCCACCCCTTGACAAACGTGTGTAGTCCAGAGATCAGTCAGGTGAGGAATTGCAACCCATGCATTTCACATTACCATGCGATAAAACTAGAAACATGGTGAAAATCGTATACAACCGCAATTGTGTGTACCAGACGGCATACCATATGATATGGTGCCCGAAGTATCGCAAGCGGATACTTACAGGTGAAATAGCCGAGACGTTGCGTCTTGCCATCAACTCGATCTGCGCAGAGCGCGAGTGGCCGATTCTGACCTGGAAATCCAACCTGACCATATCCATTTGTTCGTAACCATCCCCC
>CAKUYO010000220.1 GCA_934716995.1 uncultured Bacteroidales bacterium
CGAATAAAAGAAGGTATGAATATGAATAAATGGGTTTGTGGTTTATTTGCTTCTTCTTTGCTGGTATTTCCTATATACGGGGCTTGTGCTTCTTTGGAAGATATGGCAAGGCCAATGCATGAGATGAAGGCGGAAAGCTGGGCAGAGGTTATTAGTTGTGACACAAGTTTAGTTTCTCTGATAAATACAAAGAATATCCATTTTGACAAAGAACAAAATCGATTATACTTTTGGCAGAAAAACGTTCATAGAGAAATATTGAATAACCCCAAAATAACTAGAGGCGGTAATATACAAAAAGTTGTGGTTGATTTGGACAAAATGGTTGTTGGTTATGAATATAGCGATAGTTGGGATACAAAGACGGATCGCATATCCTATTCATTTGTAAAAAAGGAAAAGGATATTGAATTTGAACCTATTCTACCGGGAACTTATCAGGAAGGGTATATCAACAAAGCATTAGAAGTAGCCAAAGTGCCTCAGATTCCTACACCTCATACATATGAATATATTGGGGAGGGTGCATGGCCTGCTGGAAGCGAATTACCACGTGGTGTAAAGAACCGAATCGTGGAAATGTACCTCTGCACCAACTGGTACATAAAAGATTGCAGGGAATATACTTGGCGCTTTTACATCACTGAAATTTATAACGATGAGTTGGTTAATGGTCAAACCGAACGGTATGAATGGTGCACTATTCCGGTATATGTGAACTTCAAAGCACACACCATCAGCTTTAAGAATTTGGATGATATTCATAAGACTTATGAGGCAGGACTTCCCCATGCAGTTTATGAGGATATTTGTAAGGTTCTTAAGGCCAAAAATGATATGCCAAATGAAGGGAAATCAGGATTATAAGTAGAAGATTGGAATAAGAATATTGGCAGTGCACTTTAATGGAACTTCTTAGAAACACTAATATGAAATGGAAGAAAGGGAAAAGCAAAAGCAGGCTACAAAATAGTGTAGCCTGCTTGTTTTTTATTGCTTGCGGATATATGCTGTGGCTGGACCAGAGCCGACTTTGATGATATAGCCCTCTTTTACCAGACTGGACAAAGTGCGTTCTATAGTTCCCTGGCTGATATCCGGGCAGCGTTCCATAAGATCCTTTTTGCTGATTTTCCCTAGTGTTTGGGAGATGATGGCTTTGATACGGTCTGGCTTGGAAATCTTTTTGGTTACCAAGTATTGAATTCGGTCTTCGAATTCATCATATGCTTTTATGATGATGCCCAAATAATATGTCACAAAAGGAGCATAGGTGCTTTGATTTTCGTGCCAGCCGAAAGAACTGGCCTGAAGAGCTTCATAGTAAGTGGTTTTCGTTTTTTCAATCAGCATTTCAAGGCTGATGTATTTCCCGACGATGTAGCCGACACGATATAAAAGAAGGAGTGTCAGAAGTCGGCTCATCCGTCCATTTCCGTCATTGAATGGATGAATGCAGAGAAAATCCAGGATGAACATGGGAGTCAGCAGCAATTTATCTATGATGTTTTCCTGCCAGGCATTCTGGAATGATTGACATAAAGAATCCATAGCGTCAGCTGTCTGAAAAGCAGGAACGGGAATAAACCTGGCCCTTTGATGCCCTTGTGTATCTGTTTCCATAATGACGTTATCCGCGTTTTTATAGTCTCCTCCAATGGCTCCTGTTGAGTAAGAGTACAGATCTCGGTGGAGCTGCCTGATGACATTAGGGACAGGGGAAATATAGTCGTGATTTTCATGAATCAAGGCGAGTATTTCACGATATCCGGCAATTTCCTGTTCAGATCGATTGTGCGGTTCAGCTTTTTTGCTGACCAGTGCTTCTAATCGTTTGTCACTGGTGAAGATTCCCTCGATACGGTTGGAAGCCCCCGTACTCTGGATCATGGCAACGTCTACCAGTGTTTTCAGTTCGGCTGTATTCGCCTCCAGAAATAAATCCTGTCGTCCTTTGTGTTCATGGATACAGGTGAGAAGCTGGACGATTTCAGGTGTCAGTAAATTTTGTATTTCCTGCGAGTAGTTAAATGTCCGCATAAAAATCTCCCTTATCTTTCTATTATCTGCCACATTTTAGCATGAAATGTTGCAGATAACAAGAGAATGAGG
>CAKUYO010000221.1 GCA_934716995.1 uncultured Bacteroidales bacterium
GGAACGAGCGAAACCATGCGCACCCTGACACGGAAAAGCATCTGTGCAATGCTGAGCCTGCTGCTGTTGCTGTCCGCTGTGCTCCCTGTGAAAGCTGCCGCAGAGACTGCCCCTGCAAAGGTAGTCCGCGTCGGCTCGTTTGAGGACACCTTCAACTATGTCAACGAGAAGGGCGCAAGAAAGGGCTACGGCTACGAATTGCTGGAGACCTTATCCGGCTATACAGGCTGGCAGTTCGAGTATGTGACCTGCGACTGGTCAGATTGCTTTGAAAAACTCAAAAACGGCGAGATCGACATTATGGGTGATATTTCCTATACGGAGGACCGCGCCGAGGAGATGCTGTTTTCAGATGAGCCGATGGGGGTGGAAAAATATTACCTCTACGCCGATCTTTCGCGTGCAGACATCTCCGCTTCCGACTTCAAGACGCTGAACGGCAAAAAGATCGGTGTTCTGATGGGAACGGAGCCGGAGGCGATGCTGACCGAATGGGAAGAAAAATGCGGCTTAGAAACGGAACACGTCAACGTCTCCAACAACGAGGATGTAAAGCAAAAGCTGGCAAACCACGAGATCGACTGTTTCGTTTCATTGGAAGAATCCTTCTGGGCAGAGCGTGGCATCTCGACCATAACCCGCGTGGGAGAATCCGGCATCTATTATGCGATCAACAAGGACCGTCCTGATCTCAAGGAAGAACTGGACAATGCGATGCGCGCGTTGGAGGAAGCCAATCCTTTTTATACGGCGGATCTGTATAAAAGATATTTCTCGCTGGATTATACGCCCATCCTTACAGGGGAGGAAAAGGCATGGCTCAAAGAGAACGGCGCCATCAGGATGGGCTTTCTGACGAGTGACAGCGGTGTCAGCACCTTTGACCCTGCCACCGGGGCGCTTACCGGGGCGATCACGGACTATATTCAGTTTGCAAAAGATTGTCTGGGCAATCAGGAGCTGGAATTCCAGCTGGTCGGCTATGACAGCAAGGAAGCGGAACTGGATGCGCTGAAATCCGGCGAGATCGACATGATTTTCCACTTCGACCAGAATCCGAATCTGGCGGAAGAGTATCACCTTGCCTGCACCAGTACAACGTGGGTCTCCAACCTGATGGCGGTGACGAACAAACAGCACTTTAACGAGAACAAAGCGAACCACATTGCTGTGCCCCAAAACAAACTCTCCCTGAAAAAGTACCTTGCGTTTTATTATCCGCAGTGGGAGATCGTAGACTGCGATACACAGGAGGATGCGGCAAAACTGGTCGAGAGCGGACAGGCGGATTGCCTTGTTACAGGGATCAACAGTGAGGAAAATTACAGCAAGAAATACGGCTTTTACAGCGTTCCGCTGTTGAACCCTGTCAGATCCTGCTTTGCGGTCAATAGCGGAAACCGCGAGCTGCTGTCCATTTTGAACAAAACGATCAAGGCAATGCCGGTCAATATGCTTGCCGGTTCTATTGCAATGTATCAGAGCTCCGCGCGGAAGGTCACCCTGAGCGAATTTATAAGGGATAACTACTTCATGGTTCTGCTGCTCAGCAGTATTGCGGTTGCAGTCGTTCTGCACACGATCCTGAAGCTGCTCCGCAAGGCGCGCAAAGCCGAAGCTGTTGCAAGGAAAGCCGCAAACGATACGCAGGAGCTGAATGCAAAATTGCAGGTCGCTGTGGAAAAAGCGGAGAGCGCGAACCGCGCCAAATCCACCTTCCTGTTCAATATGTCCCATGATATCCGCACCCCCATGAACGCTATTATCGGTTACGCAGACCTTGCCTCCCGGCATCCGGACGACCCTGCAAAGCTGGAAAAATACATGGAGAACATTCAGGTGTGCGGACAGAACCTGCTGGTGCTGCTGAACAATGTGCTGGACCTTGCCCGGATCGAAAACGACAAGACGGAGATCGAGTATACAGTTTCGGACATCGAGAAGGATTTCCGCAACTGCATTGCAATGTTCCAGAATCAGGCAGACAGCAAGGGGCAGACGCTTACGGTGACAGCACAGCTGCTGTATCCGTATGTCTATGCGGATATTCCGCACCTGACCGAGATCTGCACGAACCTTGTCAGCAACGCGGTCAAATACAC
>CAKUYO010000222.1 GCA_934716995.1 uncultured Bacteroidales bacterium
TTATTGAATATTGCATCGGTGACACCGTAACACAATCACGGAGAGTTATCGGTTATTACATTCATATAACACAGCAGATGGCAGACCTTGCTGTTCGTAAAGTCTTTGATGCCGTAGCGAGCGATAAAAAACTTGAAGAATTGCAAGTTGAGGCTTTATCAACAGCTCACGACAAAGATGTAGGAATGGAATAATAATAAGGTGGAGGTGCTTTGGCTGCTTTATCCACCTTATTATATTACTTAAACTTGATGACAAAATAATCTTTGTCAAGGAATTCGTCCGGACACAAGCCACGTTGAGGCTTGCCAAACGTTATCGACACAACCTCAAATTCCAAACTCGGGCGGCAGATACCATAGCCATTCGTAAACCGAACATGAGTGTAGCCGGCAGGAAATACCTCACATACATTCTCTATCGGTGGTTTGCCAGGGAACAAAAACTTCTTGATGTAAAGATTCTCCAAGTTCTTTTTAGCGTACTCTTGCAATGCTTTATAATTAAGCAGCCTCTTTTCCCAATATGGCTTAATCTCCCGATACTCTTCACGTTTTATTCCCGATGCTATAAGGTCAAACCATTTTTTGCTAACGGCAAGACTTAAAACTTTTTTCATTCACCCTCCTTTCTGTCAGAATAATCTACCTTAAATGTTGTTATCCTACCAATAGACTTCAACCCATCCCTAAGTTCTTCGAGTGTTAGACCTTTTGGAATCTTGATACGTTTACACTTATTTAGTGACACTTTAAGGTTTTTGATATCTGCGATTTTTGAACGATGGTCTGTAATTTCGACGCAGCGCATTATTAGCTTATAATCTTCTTTATCCATCCTTATTTCGAATTTCGTATGTCAATTATTCTTTTCAGGTACGATTTACAGAAATACACTTTACTGCGTCGCCCGTCCGAAAGGATGGTGACATCTATCTTTGAAGTGTTTGTCGCCTTGTCATATCCGATTCGTACAGAAACGGAGTCATAGCATCTGATAACAGGAAGCGTAAGATAATCGCGCTTCAGCTGTTTCTTCATTTTCCGAATATTCTTTTTTATATTTACCATTTCCTTTTATTTCTTAAATTGTAGAGAAACCTACGCCTTTCGGCTAATGTTTTTGGGTTGTAACAAATGTGTTCCCACCCATCATTATCTATAAAATGGAATTTACCTTCACTATCATACTGCCCTAAAGGAGCTCGGACATTATCTGGAACAGTACCGGCTTCATGTACTTTACGCCATATTGTAATGTTTCCACCAGGATGTATTGTTTCAAAGTACTTTATATCGGGGTGTTCAGACATGAATATTTCTTTATCCTCAATTTTTATTCGAGGAACAGGCGGAATTTCGTAATTCGTCATATCTTTTGAGTTTTGGGGTAGTCCTTAGTGTATTCATCGCCATGTGGCAGCAGGTCGGCAATGTATGCCCACTTCTTGACTTCGAATGTTACGCCAGGAGCATCGTTAAGTACAGACAGATAGTCGGTACTCCAGCCCAACTTTTCATCAAACCTACTTTCAACATAACAATTAGTTAATTCTTCTGCAGACTCTATCTCTACTTCGACGATGCACGCTGGTCCTGTCTTTGGTTCCTTGCTCGCATCGTGCCATATAGAGTTTATGTTGATGAACTCTCTTTCTGCTACATAGCGATTCTGTGGAATGGTCTGTGCGCACAAATCGGAAAAGATGATGTTATCGCGACCTTTCCAGTCCTTCTTTTTGACACCTTTCTTTGGAAAGATGAACAATCTGTTCGGAAAATCACTCATAGTTATCTATGTTTATGGTTGTACCTCTTTATGGCATCCTTTCGCGAGGTTGCCATAATTTTCTCTCCCTTAATGACGAATTCATGAAGTTGCTTTGGACGAACCTCGCATATCCTACGAGGCTGCACCTCTTTCTCAGATGGATAGTGAGGTTTAACTCCAAACAATTCTTCTTTAGCTGCATACTGACATAAACTTGCCATTGCCAGCGCCATTTGTATCATTCTCTTACTCATAATTATTTCTTTTCCCCAAATTCTTTATTCTGATTTGATTTTTTGAACGTCATTCTTTGTTCTTTCGTAAAGCGATAC
>CAKUYO010000223.1 GCA_934716995.1 uncultured Bacteroidales bacterium
TGACGTGCTATGTTCTTCTGAGAGCGAAACAACAGGAGGACGGCATGGGACGCGAGGGACGCGATTATTGGGTGGCGGTAAGCGCCCAGCCAGCTCCATGGTGATGGTGGATCGAGGGGAGATTTTTTCGAAAGGGGAAATGGCCACAAAATGAATGCCGTCAGTGAACTTGCGGGGGTATTCGATGACAACCGGTTTACGATTCGCCACAGCGACCTCCGTCCCGGCTGCGAGTATCGGGAGAACGTGATAGACCTGAACAACCTCGGCGACACCACCGGAGCATTCGGCGGACACGGCGGCGGTGACGAAAGGCTCACCGCGGATTTTGTCGCCCTGTTGAGCGGGAAAGCCAAATCGATTTCCTGCACGGAGCTCGCCGACTCCATCAACGGTCACCGCATCGGTTTTGCCGCCGACCGGGCTCAGCTCGAATCGACAGTTGTCGAGTTTTGAACTGTCAGGGATGTATCGGCAGGCCGGATTTTTCCTGTAGAATTTTTGCGGCAGTGTCTATTTCGTCACTGGTGGGCGAAGCGGTTTCCGGCATGGCATTGCTATGTCCGATTGCTTCATATTTGGAGACGGCGAAAGAATGATACGGTAATAACTTTATACCGGTGATATTTGGCAGTTTGGCCAGGATGTTTGCGGCGCTTGCAAGATCGTTTTCTGACATGTTTAAGCCGGGAATCATTATCATGCGGATTTCAATCGGTTTGCCGGTTCGGGAAAGGCGACGCAGGTTTTCGATTATCATTTTGTTGTCGCAACCGGTGAGCTTGCGGTGTTCTTCGCTGGATGCATGTTTGAAATCATACAGAAATAAATCCGTCACCGGCAGGACTTTTTCGAATGCACTCCACGGAACATTGCCGCAGGTGTCGATGGCGGTATGAACGTCTTGTTGTTGCAGGATTTCAAAAAGCCCGGCGCAGAATTCCGGGTACAGCAATGGTTCGCCGCCGGACAGGGTAGCGCCGCCGCCGGAGTACTCGTAGAAATTACGGTCATCGAGAATGATTGCCGCGGCTTCTGCGGTCGTGATCGGGCGTCCGTAAAGCTCAAGCGCGTCATAAAGGCAGGACGCGGTGCATTTGCCGCACCCGGTACAACTTTTGCGGTCGATTTCGTGTTTGCCGTCAACGATGCTGTGGCTGGAGCAAACTTTAACGCATTCGCCGCAGAGTGCACAGCGTTTTTTCAACAACGCCAGTTCCGGTTTCGAGCGGATACTCTCAGGATTATGGCACCAGAGGCAACGGAGCGGACAGCCTTTCAGGAAAATAGTGGTGCGGATGCCGGGACCGTCGTGGACGGCAAAGCGTTTGACTTCTACAAGTGGTGCGTTTCGCGTCATATCATGGCCTCCGCCTGTGCAATGAAGGTTTCTTGCGCTTCCGGCGTCAGGTCGATAAACCGGGCGTTCCAGCCGCATACCCGGACTTGCAGATTACTGTAGGCTTCCGGGTGGATTTGGGCGTCGCGCAACGTTGCGGCATCAAAAATATTGAATTGCAGCCCGCTGCCGCCGCGGGCGATAAAGGCGCGGACAAGCGAAAGGAGTGTCTTGATGCCGTCTCCGCCTTTGACCGCGCTCGGATGCAGCATCAGGTCGAGGCAGGTGCCGCAGGGGTATTCGGAGTAATCGATTTTCAGCGCCGAATTCATCAGTGCCGTGATGCCGTTGCGATCCATGCCGATGGCGGCGTCCATATTTTGGGAAAGCGGCTCACCGGCCTTGCGCCCGGATGGAAACGCCCCGGTTTCAGAACCTCGTTCCACCACCAGCTGGCCGTAGATCGACGGCGTGAATTTACCGCCGCGCCCATTGTCCAGTGTTGATAAAAGCGGTCCGACATAAGCGGCAACTTCGATAGCGAATTTATCGGCGCGGTCATCGTTGTTACCCCATTTGGGAGCACGGTTCCTGGCAGTCAGCCGGAGTTTTTCGTACCCCTGGTAGTCGGCAGCCAAAGCGGAACGAAGTTCATCGAGCGAACATAATTTTTCCTGGTAAACAAGATATTCAATGGCGGCCAGAGAATCGGCTAAATCGGCCGTATTGCAGACGACGGTGCCGGTAGTATTGTATT
>CAKUYO010000224.1 GCA_934716995.1 uncultured Bacteroidales bacterium
CTGTATCTGCGCTTGTCTGGTCTGTTGTAATCTCTTCATCGCTTATATTGTTGAAATTGTTAGCATCCTCTTCGGACTTGAAGATAAAGCCGCGGTTCTTGGCAAAACTGCTATAGTAGCCGTGGTTTGCCTTTGCACGGTCTCTGAGCAACTTAAATTCGTCATCGCTCACACGCTCCGACGGCTTGACAATCCATATATCTTCGCCTGTCTTTGTGTGCTTGCTCTGCGTAACCTTGCCTATCGGTTGCGTATCCTCTGCACTTGCAGACGGCAAAGGTTCTTGTTCGATGTGGTCGCTGAGTTTTGTTTCTCCTTTTGTATTCAAAGCACCAAACAGTCCCTCTACATCTACCTTTTGGGGCTGTAAAGTTACTGATTCTCCTGCACTTGGCAAAGTTTCTGACGATTTTTCGGTGCTTTCTACCATTTCTTGAGGTGTTACGACCTCCGTGGCACCACTCTTTGCCGTTTGTATATTCTCAATAGGGTCACAGATAGCCACTCGCCTACCTGCACGAACCAACTTAGGCAGGAATGAATCCAGTGCTCGATATGGGAATTTTGCAAAAAGAGTCTGCTCGCCAAGTTGGTCGGTGGTAGATGAGCCGATATTGAGTATTTTGCTTGCATCTACAGCGTCTTGTGCGTACAACTCGTAATCATCGCCCATACGGAATAACAAAAGAGCGTCCGGGTATTGCTCCTTAATATCGCGATACTGTTTCATTAAGCCGTTAGGCTTGTTGTTTTGCGCCTTAGGCTCCTCTATAGAGATATGATTGACATCAAACTGCGCTACGGTGCCATAGTCGTCCATTTCTTTTGACAACTCGGCGGCTTCGGGCAGGTCTCGCAGACCATTGTAGAACGATTTGAGGTAAGGACGTATCTTGTCGCCGAACTCGCGTATCATCTCGCGGGCAAACTCGGCAAATTTGCGTGCGCCCTTCTCCACGTGATAGCCTGCCATAATAAGACCGTCCGAAAGCATTTCGGGGTCTAATCCAGCGTTCAGCCTGTTCAGACGCTCGTGCATACGGCGGCGGGCTGCCTCGTATGCGTCATCGGTGAATATCTTGTTCTTCGACTGCTGCGACTGAGACTGCTCTTTGCTTCCGTTATCTTCGGTCTGCTCATCTGTCAGAGTTTTTTCGGATTTCTTCTGATGGTTGTTTGCTTTAGAACGCCCCGCTTGTTCATTGGGACGCGAACTTTCCTCGTTGGCACTATTTGCCTGTTCTGAGGACGCTATTCTTCCTTGCCCATCACCTGTTGGTGTGCTTGATACAGGAGGTTCAGTTTGCGTGTTTGCAGGTCGGCTTGGGGTTGGTTCAGTTGCGGTGGCTGCTGATTGGTTGGTTGATTTTCCATAATGTTGTAGTATTTCGTTCTGTATATCCTCTATTGTGTGTGGTTCAAACAATCCTGTTTGTCCGTTTGCATCATTTTGTGCGGAGTTATTGTAAAGATTAAGTACTTGCCGGAAGTTCTCCACGCCAGATGACATCTCCTCTGCCAACAACATCTCAAACGGAGAAAAGCGGTCGCTTACTTTGCCCTCGAAAGCGTCCACTTGGCGTATGTACAAAGGATATGCCACGCCTGCTTGGCGTGCTTCATAGAGCAAGCGTATTGCTCCGTTGATATTGTCGGTGAGCGCATAGCCACCCAAACGGCGGTTCTCTATGATAGACGGCATTGCACGGAGGATAGACTGCTTCAACCCTTTGTCGTTGCCGAGCATACGGATAGTCTGCTCATCGAACAAACCGCCGATAAGCAGGTCGGTAACATAGTCCTTGCCTGCCGGGCTGAGGACAAAGCCGCGGTCGGTATTCTCGGTCAGTCCTGCCACCTCCTGTTGGGTGATGATACCGTTATCCAACAACGAGCGGACAATATCTTTTGCGCCGGTCTCGGAAGCAAAGAAAGCGTCGAGTGTGCCGTAGTTATCCAGTATGCGCAACATTCCGTCCCGAGCCGCTTCGGTCAGTTTCTTGCTGCTGCTTACTGCACGGTTGGTGCTGCCCTGCGATTTTTTCTCTTGTGCGTTAAACTTGGCAAAGGTGGTGGTGTTGTACGGCAAATCC
>CAKUYO010000225.1 GCA_934716995.1 uncultured Bacteroidales bacterium
AACTGTTACAGCAGTTTAATTATAAAAATGTGGATGTTCCACAGACATATCTTGATAATTCAGGCAGGGAACTTAATAATTATTACAAGGAAAAGCTTATCAACAGGGTTGTTTTGAGAGCTGGCAATAAGCTTTTCGTGCCACTTCCGATAAGGACAGGCATTACAATAGTAAAGTCGTTCAAGTATATCTGGGAGGGGATAAGAACTCTCGCAAAAGGAAAGATTGAGGTTCCGGTTCTTGATGCGACAGCAATTGGAGTTTCTATTTTAAGAAATGATACAGCAACAGCAGGCTCAATAATGTTTCTGCTTGGCATAGGTGAAATTCTTGAAGAGTGGACACATAAGAAATCCGTAGACGACCTTGCCAGAAGCATGTCTCTTAATATAGGAAAGGTATGGCTTGTAAAAGACGGACAGGAAATACTTGTTCCATCAGATGAAATTGCGGCAGGCGATAATGTAAGAATAAGAGTCGGCAATGTAATTCCTTTTGATGGCGAAGTGATTTCCGGGGAAGCAATGGTAAATCAGGCTTCAATGACAGGTGAATCAATGCCTGTAAGAAAAGGTGAATCTGCAATTGTATATGCCGGAACAGTAGTTGAAGAGGGCGAGATTACAATTTCGGTACGTTCTACTAATGGTGGAAGCAAGTATGAGAATATTGTTCATATGATAGAAGAATCAGAAAAGCTCAAATCATCAGTTGAGAGCAAAGCATCACATCTTGCAGATCAGCTCGTACCTTATTCACTTGCAGGAACTGCACTCACATATTTATTTACAAGAAATGTGACAAAGGCGTTATCAATACTCATGGTTGATTATTCATGTGCATTAAAGCTTTCAATGCCTTTATCAGTGCTAAGTGCTATTAATGAGGCAGGAACATATAATGTAACTGTAAAAGGCGGAAAGTATATGGAAGCCATTGCTGAGGCAGATACAATAGTATTTGATAAGACCGGCACACTTACTAAGGCAGAACCTACAGTTAAACAGGTTGTTTCATTTAATGGACTTGGAGAAGATGAGCTTTTAAGAATTGCAGCATGTCTTGAAGAACATTTTCCTCATTCAATGGCTAAGGCTGTTGTGGGAGCTGCCAGAAATAAGAATCTTGTCCATGAGGAAATGCATTCAAAAGTAGAATACATAGTTGCACATGGTATTTCATCACAGATAGAAGGCAGAAAAGTAATAATCGGAAGTTATCATTTTGTATTTGAAGATGAAAAATGCATTATACCTGATGATAAGAAGGAATTATTTGATGGTCTGCCGGATGAATATTCAAGATTGTATATGGCAATCGAAAATGAACTTGCGGCAGTAATCTGTATAGAGGATCCTATAAGAGAAGAAGCAGCAGATATTATAAAGAAGCTTAAAGAAGCGGGAATAAAGAAAGCTGTAATGATGACAGGTGACAGTGAGCGTACAGCAAAAGCTGTTGCTGCAAAAATAGGTGTTGATGAGTATTATTCAGAAGTTCTGCCGGAAGATAAGGCAAAATTTGTTGAAAAAGAAAAATCGCTTGGACACAAAGTAATCATGGTCGGAGACGGAATTAACGATTCACCGGCACTTTCTGCAGCAGATGTAGGAATAGCAATAAGTGACGGAGCAGAGCTTGCAAGAGAAATTGCAGATGTCACAGTTGAGGGAAATGACCTCTATGAACTGGTTGCATTAAAACATATAAGCAATGCACTTATGAAACGTATCCATAAGAATTACAGAATGATTATGGGTATCAATTCAACCCTTATTGTACTTGGCGTTGCGGGTATAATTCCACCTACAACATCAGCACTGTTACATAATACATCAACAATAGCAATAAGTTTAAAGAGTCTCGAAAAGTTAATCTGACGGGATTTTAAGTCTGTAATACATTCGCGGTAGGTAAGTTGTATCGCATAAAAATGTCATATGGCATATAACGTGAATGATTACAGACTAAATTTTTAAACACAGGTTAGTAAAAACTAACAAAAGTTATAAATATAAAATTGCAGAGTGTTTTTGCTTCGCGAAACAAGGAGGCTAAATCCTCTCCTCGTCATAGGACTCGGATTTTG
>CAKUYO010000226.1 GCA_934716995.1 uncultured Bacteroidales bacterium
CATAGGATGTAACAGCAAAATAAAGCGAGACTTCTTTTGAAGATAGGATGTATATAGCATTCATTTTTACACGCTCGTTTTTTTGCAGCGGAACACCAAAAGGAGGAATCACCTTTTATGAAAGTTGGTCTGATCTATACCAGCACCACCCCGGAGCTGATCGAGCTGGTGGAGCAGGAAGTGAAAAAGCAGCTGGGCGAGGACGTTGAGCTGTACAGCCTGCAGGACCCCAGCATTCTGGCGGATGTGCGTGAGGCCGGTTACGTAACCACCGCCCCCGCCGCCCGGCTGATTGGCATGTACATGAAGGCCGCCGAGGAAGGCGTGGACGCCATGCTGAACCTGTGCAGCAGTGTGGGCGAAGTGGCCGACAGCGTGCAGGACGTGGCCAAATACATCGGCGTGCCCATCGTCCGCGTGGACGAGGAGATGTGCCGCGAGGCCGTCCGCAAGGGCCAGCGCATCGGCGTCATGGCCACCCTGCCCACCACGCTGGAGCCCACCAAGGGCACCATCCTGCGAATGGCCCGTGAGTGCGGCAAGCACGTGGAGCTGGTGGACTGCCTGGTGGACGGCGCCTTCGGCCTGGATCAGGATCAGTTCAAGGCCCGCATGACGGAAATGGCCGCCACCATTGCCGATCAGGTAGACGTGATCGTCTTTGCCCAGGGCAGCATGGCCTACTGCGAAGAGTACATCGCCGAGAAGTTCGGCAAGGTTGTACTCAGCAGCCCCCGCTTCGGCGCTGCCGAGCTGAAAAAAGCCCTGGAAAAGAAGGGCACCATTTAAAACGGATTGACCCCGGCAGGGAACGCCGGGAAATCAATAGACACACAACACACTTAGGAAAAAGGAGATCATTATGAAAAAGGCACTTGCACTTGCGCTGGCCGCAGTTATGACCTTCAGTCTGGCTGCCTGCGGCGGTTCCGCATCCTCCGCTCCTGCTTCTTCGGGCGACAGCTCCTCCGCGGCGGACACTCCCGCCAGCAGCGTCACCCTGAAGCTGGGCTTCTCCACCAACGAGGAAGACCCCCGCGCCCTGGGCGCCAAGCAGTTCAAGGAAGAGGTCGAGTCCAAGACCAACGGCGCTGTGACCGTTGAGCTGTACCCCTCCGGTCAGCTGGGCGGTGACGCCGACCTGATCAACTCCATCGCCCTGGATTCCGGCACGGTGGACATCATTATCACCGACGCTTCCAACTTTGCCACCTATGAGCCGAAGATGGGCATCTCCGCCCTGCCCTTCCAGTTCTCCGACTTCGACGAAGCCTGGGCCTTTATGGACAGCGACGTTGAGGCTGCCGCCGAGGAAGGCCTGTTGAGCCAGAATATGCGTGTGCTGGCCCACTACTGCAACGGTTTCCGCTGCGTGACCAACTCCAAGGGCCCCATCAACAGCCCTGCCGATATGAACGGCCTGCTGATCCGCACCCCCGAGAACCCCGTCATCATGGCTACCATGACCGCTTTGGGCGCCAACCCCCAGCCGCTGAGCTTCTCTGAGCTGTATCAGGCTCTGCAGCAGAAGACCTACGACGCACAGGAGAACCCCATCCCGGTTATCTACAACAATAACCTCTACGAAGTTCAGGAGTACCTGAGCATCACCAACCACATCTACTCCGGCATGTGCTTTACCATTGCCGAGAGCAGCTGGAACAAGCTGAGTGCTGACCAGCAGCAGATCGTTTCCGACGCTGCAAAGGCATCTGCCGATTACGACCGTGAGCTGAACGAGCAGCAGACCAACGACCTGGTCTCCGCTCTGGAAGAGAAGGGCATGAAGATCAACAGCCCGGATCTGGCTCCGTTTGCAGCTGCGACCGAAAAGGTCCTGACCGACAACGCCGATACTTACGGCGACCTGCTGGATCAGCTGAAGGCATGGAAAGAAGCCCGCTGAGATCACTGACCAGAAAACCTTGAAATAAAACCGAAGCAAAGGGACGAGGGGGCGTGCCCTTCGTCCCTTTGCATTTTATCTGAACCGCACTTGGAAAGGAGTTTGTACTGTGAAAAAACTGCAAACCACTCTGGACAAGATCACCACCCTTATTTCCGCCGTTCTGTGTGCAGC
>CAKUYO010000227.1 GCA_934716995.1 uncultured Bacteroidales bacterium
GGTCAAGGCCGAGAGCGACATCGACAGCCTCTTCTCGGCGGGCGGCACCTCGGCCTTGCTGGGCGAGGTGTCGGGCCTGGACGATTTCGAGCTGATCTGCTTCCTGGTGGTGAAGGAGGGGGTGGAGAGATGATGTTTTCACCACAGAACACACGGAACGGGCTATCGGCCGACACAGAACACACAGAATGTGTGGGATGGGAGGCTTGGAGTTCTGCGTGTTCAGTGTGCCGCGAAGCGGCTTCAGTGTGTTCAGTGGTCAAAACTGTACGGAGGGGATTTACCACAGAACACACAGAACGGCTTCGCCGTCACAGAACACACAGAATGTGTTGGCGGAGAGTCTTGGTTTTCAGTGTGTTCAGTGTGCCGCCGGAGGCGGCTTCCGTGTGTTCAGTGGTCAAAACGGTACTGAGGGGATCTACCACAGAACACACAGGACGGCTTTGCCGTCACAGAACACACAGAAGGTATTGGGAGGGTGACGGCATGAAGTGGTCAGACAACATAACGATGTATTTCGACCTTGGGACTCGAATTGAAGTTGACGAGCAAACCGAGCTTGCGGTTTGTCGCTTTCAGATAATTAAGCAGTTGGGCTGTATGTCGGGGATGCAAAGTCTCGACAGACTTGAGTTCGAGGATGATTTTGTCGTAGCAGATTATGTCGGGCATGTAGAGGCCACAGTCCCGCCCCTTATAGAAAATGTGAAGCGAAGGTTTGGCGACAAATGGGATGTTCCGTTGCTTCAACTCTTCTTCAAGCGCGTTCTGGTAGACCTCTTCAAGGTAGCCCGCGCCGAGTGTCGCGTAGACTTCGTAGATTGCCCCACGAATGGCAAATGTCTCGTCTTGGAAAATGTAGTCGCTCATGTCTCAAATTATAGCAAATTCAGTGTACCGTCGCAGACGGTTTCAGTGTGTTCAGTGGTCGAAACAGTACGGGTGGGTTTCACCACAGAACACACAGAACGGGCTGCGCCCGACACAGAATACACGGAATGTGTTGGGAAGGGAGGCGCGGATTTCAGTGTATTCAGTGTGCCGTCGCAGTCGGCTTCAGCGTGTTCAGTGGTCGAAACAGTACGGGTGGGTTTCAACACAGAACACACAGAACGGGCTACGCCCGTCACAGAACACACGGAATGTGTTGGGAAGGGAGGCGCGGATTTCAGTGTATTCAGTGTGCCGTCGCAGACGGTTTCAGTGTGTTCAGTGGTAGAAAGTAAAGCAACGTGAAATGAATTTCAACCTGCCAGAATCCACGACGCTCAACCGCCGCGTGCCGAAGCAGAAGTTCTACGGGAACCTCGCCGTCTCCGCCGCGCTGAAGCGTTTGTTCATCGACGAGATCAAGACGATCTGGTGGCGCAACAAGCTCGCGGTGGATAAGTTGAATCTCGCGAAAGGCACGACCGTCACGGAGATCGAGGTCTTCGAAATCGAACTCGCGAATGGCGAACTGAACGAGGACATCCTGCGGCAGATGGATCGCCTGATACCCTACCATCTCCTTTTTGTCCTGTCGTTCGCGGACCGCGTCCAGACGTGGATCGGTTACAAGGAAGCGTCCGCCACGGGCGAGAACGCCTTCAAGGTGAGCCGCTACTACCACACGGATTGGATGCCGCGCGAGGCGTTGCGCTTCACGCTTTCCGGGCTGACACTCGACGAGGTGTATGAAAACTTTGTGCGGAACATTCATGCGGCCTTTCAGCCGTCCCAAACCGGGAGGGACGGCCTCCGTGCCGTCCGTGAGGCGGAGGCGGCTTGGCGCGACGATCTCTCGATTTCCGAGAACATCGCCCGCGACACCGCACGGGCGCAACTGGAAAAGCAGATTGCCGTGCTGGAAAAGCGAGCGCGGATTGAAAAACAGCCGAAGAAGAAGTTTGAACTGGTACAGAGAATCAAGAACCTCAAAGAAGAGTTGGAGGAACAAGAGAATGGATAAGCTCAAAATGCAGACGACGAACAAGGCCGATGAGAATTTCAAGAAGCTGGCGGCGATGTTTCCCAACGCCGTGACGGAAACGATCAACGAAAACGGCGAGGTCGTCCGGGCAATCGACAA
>CAKUYO010000228.1 GCA_934716995.1 uncultured Bacteroidales bacterium
ACCGTCCGCGTCGCATTCGACCCGCACAAGGTCCACCTGTTCGACATTGAGACCGAGCAGACCATCCTGAACTGATCAGCACTTTTGGAAAAGATCATTTTTGATCCTCCTATCATAAGGAAAAGCCGCCAGGTGAGAGCCTGGCGGCTTTTCTTGTGCGTGAAAGAATGAGGGGAACGAATATCGGTAATGTTCAGCGTCTTCCGCGGGAGATTATTTTACCGTTCCAGATATTTCTGAATCGCTTCTTTAGACGAGGACAAAATCTGCCGCAGGGTCAGCAGCTGCTCTTTGGAGCAGCCGTCCAGCTCCAGAGTGATCTCTTCCAGCAGCTCATCCTTGCCGAGGGTATCTTTGTCGAAAATCAAATCATCCGTCCGGACACCCAGTGCACAGGCAAGGTCCACAAGGACGGGGAGGCTGAGCTTGGTGTAACCGGTTTCAATATGGCTCATGTGGACGGCTGAAATGTTGACCATCTCAGCCAATTCCTCCTGTGATAAGCCGAGACGTTTTCGTTCTGCGCGAATATGTTTGCCGATTGCAGCGTAATCCATAAGTCCTCTCTTTTGTCTATGTGGTTTAAGCTTTGACCACAGAGTTTATCCTTTTTCTTGCATTATATAGAGGATTATGATACAATCGAACAAACTATATAGACCGAAAAAGTCTATACAGTTTATAAATTGTAAGGGAGGAAAAACAAATGAGCGAGAAATTTTCCCGTCGGGATTTTCTAAAGGGCATGGCAGTTGTGACGGCTTCCGGGTTGCTGGTGGCCTGCGGCGGTGGGAATGGGACGCCGGTAAAGCTGGCTTTTGTTGCAATGGATGATTTCTATGACCAGGACGAAACACTGAATGGTTATGTTCTGTGCCAGGGATTTCAGGTGAAAAATCTGTCTGCATCGGATATCACGCTGGATGGACTTTTGGATTTTGAGACCTACGACAAGAAAGAGAGGGAAGTTGGTGTCGAGAAAGCGATCCGGGCACTGGCTGGCTCCTCCAAAACGATTACAGCCAAAACATCTGCAGGTGCAGTGACGTCCATTGCCGTGCTGGACCCTGCTTCTTCCAAAACGTTGAAGCCGGGTGAGAGCGCAAAGGTCTGGTTCTCCGCCATTGCGCCCACCAATGAGACAACGCTGGATATCCTGTATCAGGGGGTGCACCAGTGCTATCTCAGTTATGGAAAAGATTTACCCTCGCATGAACCTGGCGGTGGTGGCGGCAGTTCGGCCAGTAGTGCAGTAAGCAGCAGTTCCGCGACGGAAGAGTCAGCTTCGTCGTCCACGGCCGCATCGGAGGAGGTTGGCGTAATGGAATCCCCGAGCTCCGTTGACAGAGAAGCATCGGCTTCCCGCTGAGAAATAACAGAAAAACCTCTCCCGATGTTCCTGTAAAATCAACAGGAAACCGGGGGAGGTTTTTGTTGTCTGAGTCAGAGCGCGGTGCTGCCCTGATGCATTTTTTCTGCTGGTACATGGCGGCATCGGCCTCCGAGACGGTGAGGATGATCTTGCCGTTGGCTTCGTCCACATCCTCAACGCGGAGCACACCGATCCTGAACTCCTGCATTTTCTGCTGCAGTTGGCCGATAAACTGGTCCATTCTCGGCACATCCTTTCAAAAACAGAGCGATTAAAACCAGCGGCATAAAGACGCCCACCGCCGGTAAGGATTTCTTTGCTGTTAGACTGCCCCAAGTATACCATATCTGCCCAAAGTTATCCACCGGAAAAGCGCGCCGTTCCCGGAAAGAACTAAAAAGAAAGTGCGTGGCTTAGTGTGTTTTGCTTTATAAACAAAAAAACTTGGAAAAATTACAAATTAGGGCTTGCAATTTGGCATGGCCCATGCTATAATAGTCACGTTCCGATTCGGAGGATTAGCTCAGCTGGTTAGAGCACCTGCATCACACGCAGGGGGTCTGGGGTTCGAGTCCCTAATTCTCCACCAAACAGTTCGTACTCGAACCCGATTCTCTATGAGAAAGGGTTCGGGTACGTTTTTTGTTTACAGGAGATTCTGAGAAAGGACTACTCGGAACGGTAAACGAGCAAAGGCAG
>CAKUYO010000229.1 GCA_934716995.1 uncultured Bacteroidales bacterium
AATTTCTCCATCAAGCAGATGGAAAAGACCCGGAAAACGCTGGAAACTAAGCTGGAAAAACTGCGCTCCGATGAGCGCAAGGACGATGTGATCACCTTTGAGCAACTGGGAGTTGACAGGCTCTTTGTGGATGAAAGTCATTTCTACAAGAACCTCTTTTTGACCACAAAAATGCGGAATGTCGCAGGATTATCCACCAGTGAAGCCCAGAAATCCAGCGATATGTTCGGTAAGTGCCGCTATCTGGATGAGATCACCGGCGGGCGGGGCGTGGTGTTCGCCACCGGCACTCCGGTGAGCAATTCCATGACCGAGCTGTACACGGTCATGCGCTACCTCCAGTACAGCACCCTGCAGCAGAAAAAGTTGACCCATTTCGACTGCTGGGCATCCACCTTTGGCGAGACCACCACCGCCATCGAACTTGCACCCGAAGGCACCGGCTACCGTGCCCGCACCCGGTTCGCCAAGTTTTTCAATCTGCCGGAGCTGATGTCCATGTTCAAGGAGGTGGCTGACATTAAAACCAGCGACCAGCTCCACTTGCCTGTGCCCGAAGCAAAGTTTGAAACTGTGGTGGCGAAACCCTCGGAAATCCAAAAGGAAATGGTGCAGGAACTGAGCAAACGTGCGGCAGAAATCCATTCCGGCACGGTGGATGCCTCCGTGGACAATATGCTGTGTGTCACCAACGACGGCAGAAAGATCGGCTTGGATGTTCGCCTGATGAACCCCATGCTGCCGGATGACCCCAACAGCAAGCTGAACGTCTGTGTGCAGAACGTGTTGAAGATCTGGGAGGAGGGCAAAGAGCAGAAGCTGACCCAGCTTTTGTTCTGCGACCTCTCGACACCAAAAAACGATGGCAATTTCAACGTCTACGAGGATATTCGCAAAAAGCTGGTTGCCGCTGGGGTGCCGGAAAACGAGATCGAGTTTATTCACAGTGCCGACACCGAAGCGAAAAAGGCAGCACTGTTCTCCAAAGTGCGCTCCGGCGATGTGCGGGTTTTGCTCGGAAGTACGGCGAAAATGGGAGCAGGCACCAACGTGCAGTCCCGGCTTGTGGCGGTGCATCACTTGGATGTCGGCTGGAAACCCAGCGACATGACCCAGCGCAACGGTCGCATTATTCGGCAGGGCAACATGAATAAGGAAGTCAAGGTGTTCAATTACGTCACGGAAGGGACATTTGACGCCTATTTATGGCAAACTCTTGAGAATAAACAGCGATTTATCTCGCAGATTATGACCAGCAAATCCCCGGTGCGCTCCTGCGAGGATGTAGACGAACAGGCACTTTCCTATGCGGAGATCAAGGCACTATGCGCTGGAAATCCGCTCATCAAGGAGAAGATGGATTTGGATGTTCAGGTCGCAAAACTCAAGGTTCTGAAATCCGACCACCAGAGCCAAAGGTTCCGTCTGCAAGACAAGCTGCTGACCAAGTTCCCGGCTGACATTCAGGAAACGAACGCCCACATTGCGGGGCTGAAAGCGGACGCACAGCTTGCTGCCGCCCATCCGCAGGGCAAGGAGGACTTTTGCGGCATGACCATCAAGGGTGTTGTTTATGACGAGAAAAAGACTGCTGGTGAGCGTCTGGTGCTTGCCTGCTCCGAACTGCCCAACGCCGAGGAAAAAGTGATCGGCAGTTACCGGGGCTTTGAACTGTCCCTGCGGTTCGACACCTTCCGCAGTGAATATCAGGCACTTTTGAAGGGACAGCGGAAGTATACTGTGCCCTTGGGCAACGACCCGCTGGGCAACATCATCCGTCTGGATAATTCGCTGAACAACTTCCCGGAGCGCATCACCTCTGCTGAGAACGAGTTGGATACCCTGCATCAGCAGCAGGCGGCGGCGCAGATCGAGGTGGAAAAGCCTTTCCCGCAGGAGGAAGAACTGGCAGAAAAGTCAGCACGGCTTGCGGAACTGAACGCTCAGTTGGATGTGGACGAAAAGAGCCATGAATCGGAACAGGATGAGGAAGAACAGGAGGATGCACCCCGCCGCCCCTCGGTGCTGGCGGCACTGGAAGAAAAGTCGGACAAGCCGGAGCCGGTGA
>CAKUYO010000230.1 GCA_934716995.1 uncultured Bacteroidales bacterium
GAACGGCGTTTCTTTTGAATAAAACGAGAAAACTCTTACGTTCTTCGCGCCCAGAATATTCGCCGTTTCATATACCCTTTTCGCCGTTTCGTAGTGCCCGTTCAAATCGCCCTTTATATCGATTTTGCCGAGCGGCGAACCTATCGACGAAACCTTTATTCCGTAATCGTCGAGCGTTTTTTTAGCCTCTTTAACCTCGTTTGCGGTTAAAACCGAAACGTTTTTACCGTTTACGCCCCTTAGTTCGATATACTCTATTCCGAATTTGTTTAACGCTTCGCATTGCTCTTTCAAGCCGTCGGCGTATTCGTCCGCGAATGCCGATAAAATCAATTTGTTCATCATATTTCGAATTTATTTACGCTTACCTCTTCTCCCGAGTCGAGAGATTTTTTTATGGCGTTCAACACAAATACGGGAGCGATGAAATCCTCGTAAGAAAGACGTTGATTTCCGCCGCCGAGAAGCCCGTAAAACTCCGAAAATTCCACCTTGAAGCATGGATTGCTATCGGTTATGGATAACTCTTCTCCGCAAACGCCGTTTTCGGCAACTCTCATCGCGTAGTACAAATTATTTCTGTCAACGTATAACCCCGTGACGTCGTAGTCCTTATATCTGAAAACGACGGTAATTTTCTCTGCGTTTTTATACGCCTTCACGCTCTCGGGATAAAACCCGAAAATCGTCGATAAAATGCCGACGAGATGTTCCGAATAGAAAAAGAAATCGCCGTAGTCGTTTTTCAGATTGATCGGGCAACGAACAAATCCCGAAAGAGTTTTGCCGTTGAAATTCTCCTCGCGGTCTCTTTTAAGTTTCTGCACGAACTCGTCGTGAACGCACGTCGAGCCGCCCGTGAGTTTAACGCCTGCCGCCTTACATTCGCGGGCAAGTTTCAACGCGTCGGATTCGGAAACCGAAATCGGCTTGTCTATAAACATAGGAACGCCCGATTTTATGTAAGGAGCGGCATATTTATAATGATTATCGCCGTGACGGGCGGTAACTACGACTCCGTCAACCTTCCCATAAGCCTCGTCGAAAGACTTCATAATCTTCACGCCGTACTTTTCGGCAAGGTTTTTCGCGGCGGCTTCTTCGTCGCTGTAAATGCCCGAAACCTCCAGATCGGCGAATTTCGGATCGTTTTTTATAAAGCCGAGAAATGTATCGGCGTGTGAATTTTCGCAACCTAAAATAACAATCTTTTTCATAATCGTTTCGTTTTCCGTAAAATCACGGAAATATTCTATAAATCTTTAAATATTTATGTTTTTACCGTCCGACTCGTACATTTTAAGTATCAGTTTAACGGTTTTCGCGCCCTCGTAAAAATCGATCGGGAATTTTCTGCCCGTTTCGAGACAGTCATAAAAATCGTTTATAAGTTTGCCGTGTCCCGCTCCCCATTCGTCTTTGCCGAATATAGGCGCGCCGTCAGACCTCGTTACGAACTTTCCGTTTACAATTATGTTATCCCCGAAAAGTTCCGCCGAGTCGTGTTCCGACTGAACCATAAAAACAATCGGGAAACAACTCGAAGCCGAATTAGTGGCGTTTATAACGAATTTTCCGCCGCTCGGAAAAGTAAACATTCCGTAAGCCGTGTCCTCGACGTCGATGACTCCCTGAAGGGAGTTATTCGAGCAATGCGCGGTAACGGTTTCGGGCATTCCGCAAAACCATTGCAGAAGATCAAGCGTATGTATCGCCTGATTTATCATAACTCCGCCGCCCTCGAACTGCTTTTTTCCACGCCATAGGCCCGAAGAATAGTAATCCTTGTCTCTTTTCCAGACGAGACTTGCCGCCGCGGCGACAATCGGTTTATCTTTAAAAAATTCTCTGAGATACAAAACCGAAGCGTTATAGCGATTCTGAAAGCATACGCCGAGTTTTGCGGAAGAATTTTTAACGGCTTTTTCTATCTCGCTAAGTTGCTGAAAATTTATAGCGAGCGGTTTTTCGCTAAGCGTGTTTATTCCGAGTTTTAACGCCTTGCAGATTACGTCCGCGTGAATGAAATGCGGAGCGCAAACGTGTACCGAATCGATTTCGCCG
>CAKUYO010000231.1 GCA_934716995.1 uncultured Bacteroidales bacterium
CTCGTCGGTTACATCTTTGAAGAAATTGAAAGTCTGTGGCTCTCGTAGTTGAGGCTTCTCCTCGTCTTTTAAGCCTGCGCATCGCTCTCTCTGAACCTTGTCGGGGTCAAAGACAACCTCATAAGCGTATCGCTCGGTTATCGGGTCGGTCTTTCGCCTGCCTTTGATTTGGAGGAGGACAACACGGAATGTGATGTTCTCACTCTCCATGTCGTCTTCCTTAACTCGTTCGGCAAGCGGCTTCTTGATCAGCGCATCCACAAGCTCGTTGAAGGCAGTACCTCTATCTGCTGCTTCACTCGTAAACGGAACTCGATTGATTTTGTTGATGAGGTCAATATACATTTTATCGCACCATTCATCAACCGTCACGCTCGGATTTTCGGAAGTGAAGTATTTATAGTAGGTCTTCTCCGCATCGAGATAGGACTGGAAGCTGTCAAGAAGCGTTGCATAAGCGGAATAGTGCTTATGCGTTGTCGCTTGCTGATTGTTCATTGTTCTTGCCCTCCTCGTTAGTTGGTTCTGCTGTAGGTGCAGACTCTTCCTTGGTATCCTCGACAGGAGCAGAGTATGTCTTCGTCTTGGTGTCAAATGTTAGACCGAGTTCCTTTGTGCGTGCCACAAACTTATTTCGGGCTATCGCCTTAGAGTTGCCGACATGCTTGTACTCCTCCACCTTTTTAATATAGGCGGTCGCATCTTCTGCAGTCTTGATGGCTGCGATGTCCTTCTCAATCTCTACGATAAGATGCTTGTATGTCTCGCCCTCAACAGAGCGTTCCTTCAGGCGGTCGATATAGCGCTTGAATACCTGTTTCTCAAGGAAATCGTTACAGCCAACAATCTCACGCTTGTCGTTCTTCAAGTAAGGAACGTCCATCTGCGCCGGCAAGTTACAGGTGTTCTTGCCCTCAGACTGCTGACAAGGGTCAAAGGTGATGATACGACGGTTACCTTCAGCAACGAGATAACCAACGAGGTCAAGCTCTGTAGCCAACGAGTCATAGTTGGAGCCACCGAAGAGAGGAACATAACGAACATCCTCCCCATTCTTCTCAGTTGTACGGTGAGCAACAAAGACAACGTGCTTTTTCTTTGAGTTGATGAGCTTGAGCAACTGAGTGAACTCCACCTTGCGCACACCATAACCCTCAAGCGTCAAAGAACCGTTGCGCTTTCCAAGTCGTGGATTGCTTGCGATAAGATACTCTGCCATCGAGTCGAGCAGCTTACCACCAGTGTCAATGACCAGTGTCTCGTAGTCAGACAAATCCTCGTTGTTGAGGAGGTTGAGAATGTCTGCGTAGTTCTGAACCTGCACGGTGTCCTTGATGAACTCGTAATCAACACGGTTGATACCTCCATCAAAGTCGATAAGCAGCGGCTTTGGAGCACTGAGCGCCATTGTGGTCTTGCCCGAGCCAGGCTGACCATAAACTAACATCTTGATACGGACATTTACGTCCAATTCGTTTGGTTTCTTAATGAGTCCCATAATTTGAATAATTACATTTATGTTTATAAATCGTTAAAATGATAAGTTTTCGGTAAAATTGATAACATGCGTTTGTATGCTGATTTTTGAGTGCGACAGCAGCCGTTTTTCGACCAAAGACCTGTCTTGTTTTCCTGCTTTTAAGCAAGATTAACAATTCCGGTCATAGGCTTGACATTGGCAAGTACTTCCACTGCATTTATCTTCCATTGAGAGTTGGGCGCTCCGTCTGGCTTAAAGCCGTGCACCTTTTCTTCCTCCATTAGTCGCATCAGTCGTTTCTCGCCACCGACAATCTTCTTTGCCATAGTCCAAGAGAAACTCGAGCCTTCCATTCTCTTCAGTATGGAGTTGTACTTCTGCACCATAACCATTGTATTCAGTTCGTTCTTCATTTCTCTGCCCTCCGCTCAACACACTCAACTCTTGCTCGTCTTGGCACACGACAGAAAACCGAGTTTTCTGTAAAAAGAATGTGAACTATCATCAACATGCAAAGAACAGCCGCAAGGCCTCTTCTCCTTACTTCTCCCAAGTCCCAATCCTTCTCAAAGTGCCTTGATAC
>CAKUYO010000232.1 GCA_934716995.1 uncultured Bacteroidales bacterium
GCATGAACTAATTCCTTCCGAGGTAACGGTTGCACACAAATTCCTTCCATCTTCCGCAAGTCCTCTGCTTTTACAATTACGGGATTTTGTGTCCCATGTTTTTTGCAAAATTCTCCAAATTTTATTGTTGCGTTTCCTATTTCTTCCGCAAAATAAGTATAAAAATTCATATATAGTGCGTATACCAGCACATTCATTTTTTCCACCATTGCAGAGAGATTTACATTTTCATCCATTTTTTTAATATCATTTTTTACTTGGTTCCACTTTTCAAATTCTAACAAATGATCTCTCTTACAAACAATTTGTATACCATTCGCCTCATCCGCTTCCAATCCAGTATATGGAAACCCATAATGTACTACATAATTTCTAAATCGAATCCAAAATCGATATTCTACATTGTCATTATAGAAAGAACTTTCTATCGCCTTAAGCTTAATTTCTGCTCCTGGTCTGTATTTTTTCAGTAAGTTACTCTCTATGTCAAGAAACGTTCCTATTGATATCCCAAAATTAAACGCAAGTTTATTCGATGTTTGAACCAGTTTTTCTGTCGATATATGGTTAAAATAGCATTTTTCTATATTATCTTTTTGCATCCACTCTTTAAAGTCCATTCCATTCTCAATGACAATATCCTTTAGTTCTGTCATTCTATGAAATGCCTTGAAATTTGGATATGATGTCTTCAGCTCATCTAATTCTTCCTGCGATACTTCATGTAACACTTCAATGCCATTATCACTCAATTCAGCCACATATAGTTGTTGCATCTTACACCTCCACTTCCCCGCTCATCAACTTTGGCAACAGCAGATTTCTTATCTTTTGGCATCGAGTAATTTCATCTCTACAATTTTGAATTTTTGAAAAAACTTCAGTCACATTGTTCTCAAATTTATTTGCAACTTTTACTGTTGGAATCATTATTTTTTCTTCTTTGAGGTATTTGAAATGTCTTGCGTAATGGTAATTTGATAAATCGACGTTCATGATACTGCAGTATAAAAGTCGTTGCGGCATTTCCAAGCAATCGGAAATTATCAGCTGTGTCCCATCTGCTCCTTTCGCAAGCGGAAACTGTATCAATTTAACTATTCTGGTATGGTCGCCAAAAACAATTATCGGTATACCAAAGTCCACACGGGCTTCCAAATCATTTGTATAGCCTGCAACAAATGCTCTACTCTGGTCAACTATTGGAATACTTCCCTCGTCCTTATACTCTGATGCTACAATCTGCTTTGTTCTGTGAACTTTTTTAATGATTTTACCTATTTCCTCTTTAATCCACCCCTCCGGCACACCATCCACAATCTTCACATTCTCATGCCCCGGAAAGCGCAAATCCACAAACCACTCTTTATAAAGCCGCTGAGCCGCTTCCTCCAACAGTTTGATTTGTCTCTGGTTGTTTTCAATCAGATCATCATAAGCGGAGAGAATGCCTGCAATTTGCTTTTGAATTTCTATTGGTGGAAGTTCCACTTCCAATCCCAACAAATCTTCATTACGCAAACTCGCCCTAGTTGTCATCGTTGAAAACGCCCGGAACTCGCCTCTAAAACTAGGCAAGCGCATATAATAGCCAATGTACTCTGGGAAAACACGATTTGTTATTGGTCGCATACGCTTTGTGAAACCATTGTATGTGGCCATCGGGTAGTCCTTCAATGCCACACAACTCATTCCCAATTCATCCGATGTTTCACTTGTTCTTGTAACAAAAACATCTCCTCTCCGAATTGAGTAGGACTCCTGTTCCTTTTCTGTTGACTGTACTAAATCTGTTATTTGCTTCGGAATAAAATAATTATTAAAAACCGTTGAAAATGTCAAAAAAGGATATCCTTCACCAAAAAATTTCCCAGCTTTTGACAATCCATTATGAACCTCATATAGTTCTCCCAATTTCACCTTTTCCCACTTCATACCCCCATCTCCTCCAGATTCTTCGAGATGGTTTCCATCAGACGGTTGGACTCTGCCTGCAATTCCAGCAGTTCCTTGTGGATTTCCTTCATCCGCTGGGCAAAATCCACACCGTCGTC
>CAKUYO010000233.1 GCA_934716995.1 uncultured Bacteroidales bacterium
GGCTGTGTGCGGAACGTGAGCTTCTCCAACATCATGATCGAGACCCGCCGCTTTGCCGAGTGCTGGTGGGGCTGCGCAGAACCTATCGTGATGACGACCCACGACCGGAATGCCAGCACCCACAGCGGCAGCATCGAGAACGTCCGCTTCTTCAACATTACCTGCAAGGGCGAGAATGGTGTGTTCCTTTCCGGCAACGAGGAGAACCACATCAAGAACGTTCTGTTTGAAAATGTCAGCGTCTGTCTGGAAGCTACCAGCAAGTGGGAGCGCGGAATGTACGACCTGCGTCCCATTCCACCTGAAAAGGAAGGTATGCTGCATCAGAAGAGTGCAGCCATGTTCCTGCGCTGGGTAGATGGCGTCACCGTCCGGAACTCCACGCTGGGTTTTGCAGGCGAGGACCGTTCGGACTTCGCACAGGCGCTTCTTGCCCAGAACTGCACCAATGTGCAGACCATGGGTCTGACTGCTGAGGCTGCCGCCCCGGAGTACCAGAGCATCGAACTGGGCTGAGTCATCGATCAATAATGAGCAAGCCGCCGCATCGGCGCTGGCCCCTTTTTCCGGGTCGGGCCGGGCGGCGGCTTCTTTTGAGGGATAAACCAATGAACAAGAAAAAGAATATCATCACGTTTGCCGCGTTCCTGATCCTGATGGTAGGTCTGGGCGCAAACGATGCCATGCGCGGTATCTTTTCTACGATCTTCTCCACGCACTTCCAGCTGAGCACCGCCGAGCTGTCCCAGATCGTCACCGTGAGCTACATCGGCAATCTGGTGTTTCTGGCGGTCGGCGGCTTCGGGGTGGACATTCTGGGCCGCCGCAAGGCCATGCTGCTGTACACCTTTTTGTGGAGCGCAGCGATGCTGCTGTTTGCCACCACGGACTCCTATCTGCTGCTGCTTGTGGGCATGTTTTTTGCCATGGGCACATCCACGCTGCTGAACACCAACATGAACCTGATCACCACCGGTATGTTTGCCGCTGCGCCCGGCTTTTTTGTGAACTTCCTGTTCTTTATTCAGGGCATCGGCACCAGCGGCAGCCAGAGCATCATTGGCAACTGGGCTACGGACATTTCCAGCTGGCACACCGTGGCATGGGGACTGCTGGCCATTGGCGCAGCTGCCATGGTTTTGTTTGTACTGTTTCCGATGCCGGAAGTGCAGGAGCACAAAACGGAAGGCAAGGTATCGCCCAAGGAGATCATGGGCTGTCCGGCATTTCTGCCGCTGGTGCTGATCATCGGCCTGTATTTCATTGCGGAACATGGCATTATGAACTGGCTGGTGAGCTACGCCACCAATGCACTGGAAGTTCCCATGGGACAGGCGGCAAATTTCACCGCCGTTTTCTTCGGCTGCGTGATGGTGGGGCGTCTGGTGCTGAGCAGTCTGGTGGATAAGCTGGGCATCTACCGCTGCCTGCGGCTCTTCGCCACAAGCGCTGCGGTTCTGTACACCGCAGGCGTTCTGCTGGGCGCGCCGGGTCTGTGGCTCCTGGCGGTCAGCGGTCTACTGTTTTCCATCCTGTACCCGACCCTTGTCATGCTGATCCCGCGGTTCTGGCCCAGTCACGCAGCTTCCTCTGCATCGGGTCTGGTGCTGAGTGTGGCTTCGCTGGCGGATATCCTCTTCAATGCCGTGTTTGGCAGCTTGGTGGATGCCATCGGCTACCGGACCTCCTTCCTCATCATGCCTGCCTGCATGGTGGGATGCACGGCACTGCTCTGGCTGTTCTTTGCAAAAGCTAAAAAGCTGGAACGGTGTGATTAACAGACATATACGGACACTCGAACCAATGCCGTCAAGCCGGTGGGGCTTTTAAGCGAGCATAAAAAATACCGCCCACGCAGCGCTGCATGGGCGGTATTTTTTTTTGCGGGGTCTGCGATGCGGCAGCGGCCATACGCTGCAGGATCGGTCCGATGATCGCATCGAGCAGGGGGAAAGCCATGTGGTACTCCGCACCGGGCAGGCGCTGCTGCTGAACTGCCGCACCCCGCAAAGCTACTGCACCGCACCGGGGCAAAGCTGCTGGCACCATTA
>CAKUYO010000234.1 GCA_934716995.1 uncultured Bacteroidales bacterium
GAATTGGAAGAACTCAAGTGTAAGCTTGGAATGATCGATGAAGGTTGCTACTTCTTGAATCAGAATCAATATGGGGAATTAGTCTATAGAAACAGGATGCAGCAGCTTATGGATGAGGTGGAAAAGGGACTGCCAATGCTTGAAGAACATCCTGTTATAAATGAGATTGCTGCACGAATGAGTTTCTATGCGTATCGTTTGGATGAATATGAGCGCTGCAAAAAATATTATGAAGAATATCGCAGGACAAAACATTTGGTATCCATTGAACAATATGCCCCGTGGATGCATCGTTATTATATGGCAGTCTGTTTCGTGACCCGTATATTATACATTTTGGATACGATTCGGGATATTCAACGAACCAATGAGTTCCTGTTGGCAAAAGAGACCACTAGGGAGATGATCAAGCACTTTTTGATCGAACCTGCAGAAAAAGAATACGTGATTTTAGGATTGCTTCTTGGATGTACCAATCCCATTCTGTTGAAACGCTTTATATGGAAGGGGTCATCGGGAGAAGGCGAAAAGGCGCACATCTGGCTGATATTTCCGGATTTTGGCTGGGAAATTGATGCTGCATACAAAAACATTACAGGGGATGACGAAAACAATCGAATTTTCTTTACGCCTGATCAGCATCCATTGGAAAATGGACGATCCAGATTTGCAAATGAGAAAAGGGCACAAGGAGCATCGGATTATCAAGCAGTACAAATCGGCACTTTTGGATTGGGAAATTTTTCAGACGAAGAACAGGAGGAGATGCTTGAAGTCTGTGATATGCTGGAGAAGCATTTGCCGAAAGCCTGTCCGACGATGGAGGAATTGGCGTGGGCATATGGAGACGTGATGGTTCCGGTGGGAGCGGGAAGCGAAGATGATGAAAAGAGATAAGTGAAAGCAAGAAAAGCGCTAAAGATGTGGATATATTGGTTCATATATGCTATAATAAATCAGTTAAAGATTTTTTAAAATGCAGTTAGAATTGGAGGAACGTTGTAATGGCAAATAAAAACTTTGTAAAAACCTTAAAAATAAGGGGGGGTGCCAATACTTTTCTTTAGGGACTGCAACTTAATTTCTAATGTGATGATAACTACTGATTGTCCAGCGTGAGTATGATAGGTCAGAAATTACCAGAATTGGGGAAAACACGTTTTGAGTGAAGTTTTCCTCTAACACTCATGAAGGACGCAAGGTCTCTGTCTGAGGTGAACTTGGCAGGGGTTATTACAGGATGAGAACTTATTATTATAATGGAGTTGAAACAGGGGAAGTATGAATAAGAAGATTGCAGTAGCAGGAACTGGATATGTAGGATTATCGCTTGCGGTGTTATTGTCACAGTATAATGAGGTTGTTGCAGTAGATATCATTCCGGAAAAAGTAGAAATGATAAACAACAAAAGATCTCCTATTCAAGATGATTATATAGAAAGATATCTTGCAGAGAAAGAATTGAATTTAAGAGCTACGACGGATGCAAAGGAGGCGTATGAATGTGCTGATTTTGTTATCATAGCTACGCCTACAAATTATGACAGCGCAAAGGATTTTTTTGATACATCTGCTGTGGAATCTGTTATTAAGGTCGTAAAAGAGGTTAATCCTCATGCGATTATGGTGATTAAGTCTACAATTCCTGTGGGGTTTACAGTAGGGGTAAGAGAAAAGTGTCGGAGTGAGAACATTCTTTTTAGTCCAGAGTTTTTAAGAGAATCAAAGGCGTTGTATGACAATTTATATCCTAGCAGGATTATTGTTGGAGCTGATAAGGATAACAAGAGGCTTTTAGAGGCAGCTAATGAGTTTGCGACTCTGTTACAGGAAGGTGCCATCAAGGAAGATATAGATACCCTTATTATGGGATTTGCCGAGGCAGAAGCGGTTAAGCTATTTGCTAATACGTATCTTGCACTCAGAGTTTCGTACTTCAATGAATTAGATACCTATGCAGAGACAAAAGGGCTTGATACACAGGACATTATCGATGGTGTTTGCTTAGATCCAAGAATTGGATCCCATTATAATAACCCATCGTTTG
>CAKUYO010000235.1 GCA_934716995.1 uncultured Bacteroidales bacterium
GCGTAATAGTTGATATTGACGTAGAATTGCCGCCGGTTTTAGACGGTGCGGACAGTAATAAGAACGAATTTGGTTATGTAGGCGGTTGGTGTAAGTTCTCTACTCTTAATATGAAATCCTGTTATTTTATCGGCGGATATTCAAGAGTATACGGTTATATGCTTGACAATTCGACAGAGTATAAACCGAAAAACGATATAACAAACACCTATAATTTGTACGGCACAAGGAATGATTTTGATTCTGCGGTATCAGACGGTACGATAACTTTAAGTGCGGAATTAGCTGCGTTAATTGCTTAAAAGCGAAATATTCTTTACGGCGGTTTATTTATAAACCGCCGTAAAGGTATAACTTGCAAAAAATGGAAAAATACAACTATAAATACAGAAAAACAAAAAACGGTGAATTATAATCGATATGAAACTAAACAACATATGGGGCTACGGGCAACTGTTCGGATATTCGGGGATAGAGGGAGTAAACCGGTATTATAACGACTTTATCGGCACGTTGACGAGCAAGAAAATCGGGATACGATTCGAATTAAAGGAATGGGTGAAGTTTATAATTCCCGTAAGCGGCAGGGTAAAGTTTAACGCGGTTATGAGCGACTTTATAGACGCCGAAACAAAAGACGGGAAGATATTTATAACGTTTGCGGAAAACGATACGCTGGTGGGATATACGCCGTATAAGCCGAAGCTTACGGGGCAAAGGAAACTGTCGTACGTAAAAACGTGGAACACGGACGTATATTACAATGGTAGCGACGCGTTCGGGCTGAAAATAAGAGAAGAAGGCGGCTTATACAAATTTTGTCTGCATCACTCGTTTTGTTACGCCGAAGCGAGAAGCGGCGTAAATTATTATATCGATACGGACGTGGAGGAATTAAAAGCGAAAAGGTACGCGTATTATGCGGACAAGCCGAAATGCAAGGATAAACGATACGAGAGATTGTATTATAAGGCGTTATCGGTCAACAAGGTGAACGTACATACGGCGGAAGGTAAAATTCCCTGTATGTGGACCACTCCGGACAGAGTTCCGCACAGGCATTGCTGGTTGTGGGACAGCGTATTTCACGCGCTGGCGATAGTAAATTATAACGCCGAACTTGCAAAAAACGCAATCAGGGCGGTTATAAGTCAACAAAGAAAGGACGGTTTTATGCCACACATGTCAAATCCGACTGACAGTTCGGACGTGACTCAGCCGCAGGTTCTTTGCTGGGGCGTATGGGAGGTGTATAAAAAGACGGGAGATAAAGAGTTTTTAAGAGAGAACGTCACCGCGCTGGATAAATATCTCGAATGGGACAAAAAGAACCGCGATAAAAATAACAACGGACTGTTAGAGTGGCTCACAGAACCGGATTATACGGAATGTAAATGCGGGGAATCGGGACTCGACAACTCGCCGAGATTCGATTTCGATATAGAAATGGACGCGATAGATTTTTCTACGTTCGCGGCGCACGACGCAATATATTTGTCATACATATACGACGAAATAGGCAAAGCGGACAAGGCGAACGAGTGGAGAGAATATTATAAGGAAACGAAAGACAAAATCAACGAGAAGATGTGGGACGAAGAAACGGGCGCGTATTACGACAGGTGTTTCGACGGGACATTGACAAAGGTATTAACGCCCGCAAGTTTTTTGCCTATGTTTGCAAATATTCCGACGAAAGAACAGGCGGCAAAGATGGTAAAAACGCTAACGAACCCCGAACTGTTATGGACGGAATTGCCGCTATCGACGATAGCGAAAAACCACCCGACGTATTCTACGGATATGTGGCGAGGCGGGGTATGGCTGAATCTAAACTATTTTGCCATAAAAGGCTTGATGAATTACGGATATATGGATTTGGCAGAGGAATTAAAAGAAAAGACGCTGGCGGCTGTAAACAAGTGGTATAAAAAGACGGGAGCGATATTCGAATTTTTCGATTCCGCAGATAAAGAGATACCGTACAAATGCGAAAGGAAAGGCAAGCCGTCGACGCCGCCCGACTGGAGAAAGCACGTACATTC
>CAKUYO010000236.1 GCA_934716995.1 uncultured Bacteroidales bacterium
CTTTAGCTCCTGGCTCTTTTTTTCTTTGGAGGTGATTTTCTATGAAGAAATTATTAAAGCGTATTGCTCCGCTGCTCCTTGCCCTGGTGATGGTGATGGGAAGCTGCCTGACGGTAAGCGCTGCAGGTAATTCCTTGGATGAGTGCCTAAGTAGTGACTTTACCCCGTATAAAGAGTATCTAAAAAATAACAGTGATGAAAATTTTCCTTTTGTCGGCGTTCTTCTCTCGTGCTCCTATGGTACTTATTCTATTGTTAAGGTTTATGTTTCTAATGTTCCTTTTTATGATCGAAATGATTCGAGCAGTGCTTCTTATATCCAGCTTTATACCGGTTATACATCTGATCCAGTGAAGTATTATGAACTTAAGTTATCTAATGGTGTAGTTACTAAAGGAAATACTTCTACTACATCTTCTACAAATCCAAATTTATATGGTGTTAGTGGTAATGCGACTGCTTATGTAATTTCTAACTATAAAACAGTTACTAAAGGTAGTGAAAGTAATTATAAGGCTGTTTCTTCTGAGTATGAAAGTTTTTTTCCGGGTCCGCCTCCTCTGGTAGCGGCAGTGAAGGGGGCGGCACCGGAGGAAGCACTGAAGGAAGTGATCTTACTGATACCATTATCGATACTGTTTCTGGCTGGTTGTCTGGGATTACGGAAGGGATTGCGTCTTCTATTAACGCTATTGCATCGGGCTTAGGCAAGATCTTAGACAAGATCGTTGCGTTGCGTGATGATTTCATAGCAGCCCTGAAAGAATCCGATAACCTGGTGACCCGGTTCTGGGGGAACCTCCTGGACAAGTTTGCCGATCTGCAGGACGCAGTGATCGGCAAGCTTAAGGATTTATTAGACTGGACGGCAGACTTCCGACAGCTGTTCTTCGCCAAGATCAAGGAGCTGATCGACTTCGGAGCCGATAACTGGAAGAAATTTTTTAACTGGACGGCTGAGATCCGACAGTTCTTTCTGGACAAGTTCGCCGATCTGTTCCAGAAGCTTATGGACATTCGGGATTATATCGTTGTAGAGATCCCGCTTGCCATCTATAAGAAGATGAAATCTCTCTTCGAGTATTTTTTCGTGCCGGATGCCGATCTTATGAACGAGCGTCTGGAACACATCAACAGCAAGTTCGCCTTTGTGGAGAGTGTGACCGGGTACGGTGAGCATCTGATCAACTTCCTGCAGAACGCTGCCGGTACAAAAGCGCCGGTTGTTACTCTGGATCTGGGAGCCTACCGCGGTGCTTACGGCTGGGGTAAAGCCGGTAAAGTAACTATTGACTTCTCCTGGTATGCAGAATATAAACCTCTGGTTGATAACCTGCTTGCCGGGATCATCTGGGTGCACTTCTTGTGGCATGCCTACAAGCGTATCCCTGAGATCATTCATGGTATGGGTATGACTGCCGACCGTGCGATCGATATATCCGGGAGGGATGTGGATTGATTACTGATAACATTATGGGAATTGCATTTTCATTCCTTGAAAAGATTCTCGACAAGCTTCCCGTCATGAACCTGGAAGTGGATTTTTCTGTCCTGAACGGGTTCCTGGATGTGCTGGGCTTTGCCTTGTATTTCTTCCCCTGGGCAAAGGTGGTTCCGATCCTTGCTATTATCTCTGTGCTGCAGGTGTGGCGGATCCTGGTTTCCATCATCCGGACGATCTGGGAAGTGCTTCCCCTTGTATAGTTGTATTACAATTTCGCTGCAGCATGGTCAACTCTGCAGGTGATTTGTAATACAAAATTTTCATTTCTGTATTACAAATGGAAAACACTGCAGTGTGGATCCGGACCGTCGGAAGAAAATTTGTAATACAAACAGGAGGTTTTTATGAGTTCAACACTGATTACTACCTTCGGCGCCATGTGTAAGATGATGCTCATGCTTCTGAAATGGCCCGTGATCCTATTTTTTGTAGTCCTGATCGTATTTTACCTGGACTGTCTCTTCTGGTACTACCGCCGGTACCGGAAGGGCGACCGGGTGCAACGTGGCAGCGTCCGTCCTCTGGTAAAGCGCCCCG
>CAKUYO010000237.1 GCA_934716995.1 uncultured Bacteroidales bacterium
CTTGTAAGTACATAATTTTTGCAGTCATGACACAAGAAAAGCTCCCTCACAGGAAGGAGCTTTGTCTACAGTCTGAGAGGGCTACCTATAATTATGGGTAGCCCTCTCAAAATGGAAGTAGCGTTATGGAGGAAAGAAACATTTCCTTACATGACACCCTTTACACAAACATAGCAACTATCATACAATTTTCTACGATTCTCTCTGTTGATCCTTTTTTTTCTTGTATAACAGCCATAGCGCTACGCTGAACAATGCAAGTACAAAAGTTACTATATAAATCAAGAAACTATCACTTGCCTTAACTGCCACGAACCAACCGTTTGCTCCTCCTGAATGCTTCAGAATGGCAAATCCATTATATTGCGCTATCAGTTTTATGATTGATAAACAGATGCCAATCACACTCAGCACAGTGAGTATAATGCTACACACTTTTATTTTTTTCACTATCATTCCTCGATTTCAACTATCTTTATCAAATAATATTATTTGGTGACTATTTCCTTTCCATTGCGTCCTGCAATTTTGTGTAGCCAATATATATTTCAAAGTCTTCACTATCGGTCACATACAGCTTTACTTCACAATAAGGATTAGCCGGAGGGTTGTTGGTGTATATGTAAGAACGTGTATTTACTGTTGCTCTTTTAATATAGTTCTTCATCAGACTTATCCTCCTTTTATTCTGAAACACAATCTGCGCTGTTATATTAGTTAGGCACTGGTCCTAATCCCAACAGACCCGCAAGAAAAAAAGCACAGACAACAAGAAGAAAAATTCCTATGCCTACACATCCGATAATTAAGAAATTGGGTATGAACTTTTTCCTAATGACTCTGTTGTATAAATAAGCACTTAAAAACCCTATTCCTAATGCTCCCGATATGACAGGCAAATATGCTACCACTGTAAATAATACCCTATCTACTCCAATCCTCCTTTCCTCAATTCGCTATAGGTCCTCCAAGCGCAAACGCAAAAAGCAATAACAGACAGATTACGACTGGAAATAGCAATGCAAATATTCCTAATATTAGCGTAACATAATAGCTTAATTTCATCCTGCGCCTATGAATGGAAAGAGCAATCAGTACAATTCCAATTCCCAAAAATATAAAAGGCATACATACAAAAACAAATGCCTCCCACTGCATTAGATCAATTAAAAAAATCAGCAATACAACGGATGTAACGGATACAACGCTAATAATAATATTTCTTCTCTCAATTTGTCGTTGATGAACTACCAGACTAATAACATTGTCCAATACCTCCGTAGCTTTATCCGCTGATATTTCTTCTTTGGGTTCTCTTTCTGACTGCATTATTTCTAATACACTAACCTCCAATACATCGGCCAACGGTTTTATGGTGTTAATATCCGGAAAACCCAATCCCCGTTCCCACCGTGAAACCGCTTTATCTGTTACACTTATTTTCTCTGCCAGTTCTGCCTGCGTCCACCCCTTCTCTTTCCTAATTGTTGCTATAAATTCTCCAAACTTCTTGCTGTCCATACTTTCCTCCTCTTTCAGCGTAATTAGATTTTATTATATTTCCTCATTTTATCAACCGATGAATCGTAGAGTTCCGCAAAAATCGCATAAATACGCTCTTTTTCAAATTAATATTTAACTTATTATATCAAAGCAACACCTTCTAACATAGCCTATATTCCCTTTGCACAAAATTGGCACAAAACTTTCCCAACTTGGCACAGCTTTGCGATTTACACGGTAAATCCCCTATGTTAAAATGGGTATCGTGAAAATTCATACATACCAGAAACGCAGGAACGAAGCACACCCCGGCTTCTCCTGCGTTTTTATTACGCAAAGCTGACACTTACATAGGTCAGCTTTGTGCTGTTCAGGAGGTGACATTTTGAAAAAAAGAATCCGGCGGTTGCTGCTGTCCGAAAGAGGCGACTCCTCATATATCAGCAGCTTTGTCTACATTCTGAGAATCTCGCAAGCGAGATTCTTTATTATGTAATAGGATTAGGGTGTCAAAAGGTCTGCTT
>CAKUYO010000238.1 GCA_934716995.1 uncultured Bacteroidales bacterium
ATTTCATTGCGTTGGCGATGTCCGTTCCGGTTGCGGTCTCGATGTCAAGCTCAATGCCTGCGTTCTTCAACGCTGCAATCTGCTTTTCTTTGTTCACTCTCAGCAAGATAGCTGATTTCTCTGCTTCTGTCATATTTTTTATTTTTATTTGTTAGATATTGCCACAACGATATAGTTGTTGGATTTGCTTGGGTCATAATAAGCGTAGCCACATTGCGTATTAACTCGCCAAAAATTGCTTGCAGAGTACGACTGACAAGTGTGTATCTCGCCCCAGTTGAAGGTAATACCCCACATTGCGGTCAGAATATTCTGCAGAGCAATGTGGTAACGGTAAATCTCCCACGCCTGGTTGATGGTCGGCAGGTTCCATACGCTGTTATCATCCTGCTCGTCACCGCCCTCTTTCAAGAAAGCCTTGTATTCTCTGACCGCTCTTGCAGCTGGAGCTTCATATCCGGCTGTCTGATGAGCGGCGAGGATAACGGTCGTCAATTCTTCCGCATCATAGTCTGCATACACCTTTGGCGCATCCGTATGTTGCGTTTTCGTTACAGTCAGCGATGCGCTTCCCCACGAACTGTTGGCAAAGCGGTTTGCTGCCATCACGAAAGACTGATGATGTGAGCGGATGCGGATGCCTCTGATAAGGAACTTTCCCTGCTCTTCGACAGAGAGCTGCGCCCATTCGTTGGTCACGGCAGAGGATATATTTGCCGATGCGGTGTTTATTGTGGACTCGTCCAGTATCTTAAAATAGAACTCTTGGTTGTCCGTCTTTCTGTTTACCGCCAAGTCTATACTCAGCAGTCCGTTAGCCCATTGGATGTACTCAGGAAACAGCGTTGCTCTCATCGATGTTGAGAGGTCCTTAAATCCCGTGTCAATAAGAGCCTGTACTTGCGCGTCCTTTACATCACGCAATTTTTGTACTACTTGTGCATTTGATGCCATACTGATTAGTGATTTTAAAAGTTGATAACTGCCACTCCCAAGATATAAATCTCAAGAGTGGCGTAATTTATTATATGCTCTTAGGAAGGAACACAAGGCTCCATTGTCCGTACTTGTTTGCGATGTCTTCCGCTGTCATAGTGATGAAGATTGAAATGTCCGCATCGTTATAGCCGTCAGAACCGCTTGTTCCAAGTTCTCGTGCTGCATACTCATCATAGGTTTCCCCATTGTAGTAAGAATACCACTCGTTGATATTGTCTTCTGTAGGAACATCGCCTCCAACTTCTGCGTATTCTCCTCCGAGATACCACGAAATATTGTGAATGTAAGCAAGAATACCTGTGAACAAAGTGAGCTCGTCGATACCTTTCTCTATAGCCTTTATCTCCGCTTCCTCAAGTATCTCGGTAAGGGTGTACTTGCCGCTGATTATTGGCTTCGTCTGCACATTACCGCTGATGTCAAGTCCACGAACATCCGCATTGACAACTCCGACAAGCTCCTTGCCATCACCTTCCAGCTTTTGGTTCGCTACTCGCAGGTACCACATCGATGTCCTTGTTGCAAGAACGTCGGAAATGAGTTTTGCAAGATTGAACTTAGGCGTATTCTCGATACGAACCCTCGTAACGTCCTTGAAAGACGGAACTTGGAAGCCAGTCTTTGCATTAAGCCCAGTATACTCCAAATTCGGGATGCTCACGAACTCCAATGCAGTAAGAGAGGACGGAGCAGTCAGCACGTTTACTCGGGAGGTCTGAGCCAATGTTATCGTCTGCAAGCCGCTTCCCTCTGCGAGAACTTTGGTCAATCGAGGACAGTAGGATGTATCAACAGCCGTTATCGGATGGTTGCGGACGTCAATCTCCTCCAAGTACGGCATGTTGCCGAGGTTAAGCCTTGTCTGTGGTATTACTCCGCTCGCTGCATTGTAGTTAGCTCCACCGATGGTCAGTTTCTTCAGCTTCGTAAAAGCGGTGAAGTTCATTGTCTCAAAGGTGTTGCCGCTAACATCAAGTTCTGATACGTTGGAGCATCCGATAAAGTATGTCTGGTATGAG
>CAKUYO010000239.1 GCA_934716995.1 uncultured Bacteroidales bacterium
GCAGTCAAGTCGGCTTCCTCCAGAAAGGATGCACTGAGACTGGTGGCCGCCGCCCGTGAACGGGTGAAAAACTCTTTCAATGCTTTTCCGGCGGAAAAGTGCGAATTGAATGCACGGACGCTCGAAACTGTAGATTTCCCAGAGTTCACATTGGAAAAAGTACTCTTTGAAAGCCGCAGAAATTTCACGGTAACGGCGAATTTCTATCTGCCCAAGAAAGGTAATGGGAAATTTCCTGCGGTATTATTTCTCTCGGGGCATGCCGATAAAGCCAAGGCAGATTCCTCTTATGTGAAAATTCCGACGATGCTGGCGCGCAAGGGATGCGCCGTACTGGCGATCGACCCGATCCATCAGGGAGAACGGATGCAGTTCTTCGGTGAAAATGTTCCCGGCCTCTGCCCGGGTCATAATATTCTCAACCGCCAGCTGTTGGCGCTCGGTGAATCCATCTCCGACTGGCGCGTGTGGGACGGCATCCGGGCCATTGATTATCTCTTATCGCGATCGGAAGTCGATCCGGCCCGAATTGGTGTTAACGGCAACTCTGGCGGTGGTACGCTGACAGCGATGATCGCCGCTAATGACGATCGAGTGGCAGCCACAGTTCCTTCGTGCTATATCACTACTTTTTTGAGTAACGTCGAAAATGAGCTTCCGGTGGATGGCGAACAAGCGCCGCGTGGCTTTCTCGCCAATGGCGGTGAAATGGCGGATCTTCTGCTTGCACAGGCACCGCGTCCAGTTCGGATTCTTTCGCAGTCCGCCGATTTTTTCGATGTACGCGGAACTAATGAAACCTATGCTATGCTAAAAAAAATCTATACGTTGCTGGGGAAGCCGGAAAACATCTCCGTCGTTTACGGCCCTGATGGCCACGGTTACGGTCCCGAACTGCGCCGGAGCGCGTATGAGTTTTTCGACGCGGTTTTTCAGCTGAATTCTGACCAGGAAATGCAAGAAGGCGAACAGCCAATTTATGAACAGCTTTGCTGTCTTCCCGAAGGCGGCGTTGCCAAGCTTCCCGGCGAAAAACTTGTCCGTGATCTCATTGGCGAAAAAATGACGGAGCTGAAAAAAGTCCGTACTGCCCAACCGAAGTCTCATGAAGAAATGCAAAAGGCTCTGATCGAAGTCCTGAACATCACTTTGCCGGAAAAAGCACCGCACTATCGGGTGTTACGCCCCGTCTATCCGAAATCGGAAGGCATGGCTCCTCTGATGCGCTTTGCACTGGAAATAGAACCGGAGTTATTTGTAACGCTCTTTGCCGCAGGTGACGGCGGACATTTCGGACTTCCGGCAGTGATGTCGGAAAAAGTCGAACTTTATTTGCCGCATCTGAGTTGCCGCGATGAAATGGGCAATCTTTCCAAAGAACCTGTTCGAGGACGTTTTGGCCTTGATTATCGTGGCATCGGCGAATCCGAACCCTCCAGCTGCGACCAGTGGAATCATGATTTTACTCAGGAATACAATTATGATTACCATTTCGCTTCGCTCGGCATCATGCTTGGTCAGCCGATGATCGGTCGCCGGGTGTATGATGTGCTCCTGGCAATAAAGCTGTTGCGTGAAAACGGCGCAAAGGAGATCACGCTGCGTGCGGCAGGTTACGGCATGTATCCGGCGATCTTTGCCGCCGTGTTATCACCGGAACCGGTAAAGCTCGTTCTCGAAGATCGGCTCATTACCTATGAAGAAGCAGGTAAAGCCATTATTTCACCAATTCCACAATCCTTTGTCCCCACCGGAATCTTGAAGGTCGCCGACCTCGATGAGCTTCTCACATTTGTGTATAATCAGTGATTTCATTTTTTCTTGATGCAAATTGTAGGTGTGTCCAAAAGCATTATAAAGTGGTCACCTCATTAATTGCGAAAGAATTTCGACCATAATCATGCGCTTTCTTCCTCCGCTGTATCTTCCTCTCCGCTGTCGAGGATTTCGACGTTGCCGAGGGCTTTGACTTTACCGAGCATGGGAAAGTAGTCAGAGAGAAGCGGTTCCTCTTCA
>CAKUYO010000240.1 GCA_934716995.1 uncultured Bacteroidales bacterium
TCATTATCCTGGACAAAATACCATGACTTATGTTCTGCATCGTGTCCACGCAAAGTTAATGCAGTTCCGATCCTGTGTAAAATATTTGTAGCAAGCTCCCTTTTAACTCTTAAAAAATCTTCATCAGAAATCGGATAGACACGCTCAAATATAGAACGAAATGTTTCTGCTTTCTCGTTAATTTGTTCAAGAGTCGGCAATTCATCTCCAAATTCACTGTTGATAGCTACCGTTACTTGGTTTATCAAATTTTTCATATTGTCTGTCATTGTATTTCACCTCTCTTCAGGGCAACAGTGATCTCTTCTGAATAATTACAAAATGGCTCTGTGCTTAAAAGTGTCGTAATATATTCTGATTTATTGTCACCGGCATATGCTGAAGCAACGTTTTTCAATAGGTCAACAACTTCTGTTGCCTTACCATCACTATCATTATCCATTTTTTCATCATTGGTCAAATCGATGTAAAGTGAATTAATAGGTAACGCAATACCGATTTGCTTTAGTAGGTTTTCTATTTGCGTCCTGAGTTCCGGATGTTCTTCCATAAGAGATTCCACCATGGGGTGCTCCATATTAATTTCATAAAGCACACCGCCGTCTCTGGTAACTAAACGATTCCACACATGGACGACATTATCACTTGTTTCCTTCTTACCACGATATGTCCATGTCCGTTTGCTTCCTCCTGAAATTTTCTCAATGATAACCGAAAGATTCCTTCTTACTTCCTCGGGAGGTGTAGCTACTGACTTTTTTATATCAAGAGTCCATAGGTCGTCGAGTGAATTTGGTATGTCAACTTGTACACGTGCCAACTTTGATAAGTCACCTTGACGCATGAGCCTAAACCAAGTTCCCCAAACTAACAACCTCTTGTTTCTGTACACATAAAATCCTTGATTTTTGCGGAGACCATCTTTGCCGCCGAGTTCTTTTAATTCTTTTTGTGTTAACTTTGATGTATGAGGCAAAATATATGGTTTTACTCGAACTTTTTGCCCGCGAACAACAATGATTTCCTCATCCATAAGCTGCGTGCTCTTTTTGATTAAAAAAGGATCCTGCGCTTGAACACTTTGCTCGTTCATGCGAATATCTAATTTCTTGATCCCGGGCTCACCGCTCAGATACCTGTGAAATACAAGAGACAGATGCTCTCGAATAATGTCCATTTTTCGTTTGAATGCTTCCGCTATGTCTGATTCTCCGACAGCAAATTTGTCAAGATCTTGCCAGATAACAAGCGTTCCGTTTTCGTACTTGTCAAGTTTTTCAAAGCTTGGATAAGTCTTTGCTTCATCTTCATCAAGTATCAATAACGACCATGACTCAGCATCCTTAATATGATTCAAGTTCCACTGAGCACCGGCATAGACTCCGGATTTTTTCGATAATACCGTTAATATGCGACACTGTGACAGTGACGCCGTTTTCATGCCAAGGCCATATCTGCCTAAATCCTGTTCGTCACGAGTTTCAAGGGGACTCTTACTGCCATACTGCATCGCGATCACCAATTCATCAGCAGTCATTCCCCAACCATTATCGAGGATGGCGATATAAGATTCACCAATAGGAAAAAAATCTATGTCAACCTGACTTGCGCTTGCTGCAATGCTATTATCAATAACATCGGCGATAGCGGCTTCTATTGAATAACCTATTGCTCTGGTAGACTCCATAAGTGTAGGAGCATATGGAGGCAAATTTACTGTTTTCATGATACTTCTCCCATTAAGTATTAAATAAAAAACAAAACGCTTGTTGCACTAACACTGTATGGAAATTCATCAGTCTTCCGGAATAAACTGCATAATATCTTCCACATTAACGCCTAGGACCTTACATATCTTACCCAGGGTATCGGTAGTTACATTTTCCCCCTTACTCATTTTTGTAATGGTGTAGCTACTTACATCAGCAAGTTTAGCAAGATCCTTCTTTTTCATATCCCTATCAATGAGAATTTTCCAAAGTTTTTTATAGCTGACAGCCATGTTTTACTC
>CAKUYO010000241.1 GCA_934716995.1 uncultured Bacteroidales bacterium
TGAAAACTTGGTTTCAAAGGGCTATATTTGAACCGTGGGAAATTTCTCACGGTTTTGCCGCTCGAAACTTTGCACATCTCTGCGTGGTGAGCGACAGGCAACGTCATAATGACGGCTAAGATGCAGAGACTTTCTGTGGTAAGGATAGGGGGGAGCTTTAGTGACAAGTCTTGAAATGAGAAATTTGATTTTTGAGGCGCTTTCTGAGGAAAATCCTGAAAATACTCCGAATGAAAACACATTTAAAGTGCATAAGTATCGGGGAACTGTTGCCGATTTAAGAACAATTGTAGAGTATATGGCTATTAGACACAGCCGAATAGAACAAAAAGTTGCGATTCCAAGATTAGGCTGGGGAACTCCGGGAGAAACTCCAATATATGAAAGTAACACAAATTTAACAGATGAGAATTTGGATTTGTTTACTGAAGAAGTTCATATACTGGTGAATCACAATATTTTATCGCCGGGAGCACTTGGCGGATATGGAGATCATCTTCCTTATTTTCATGTTACCCAGTATGGATTGCAATGTGTGGAAAATAGAGATGTTCTTCCATATGATCCTGATAGGTATCTGAATAAAATTTCTTCTATACAAAGTATTGACGAATGGGAAAAATTCTATATTGAACAAAGCCTAACATGCTATAATGCAGATTCTTTTGAAGCGGCACTAATAATGTTGGGATTGGCAGGAGAATACTTGGCGACAAAGCTTGTTGAAAAAATGGATGCTTTCTTGCTGAAAAATGAAACATCTTTGCAAGGTGCATTTCAGAACGCATTACAAAACAAGAGCGTAATCTCTCAACGTTATGCAGAATACGAGAATATTCTAAAAGAGGTTCTTAAACAGAAGGATTCTTCAAACCAATGTAAGTATCCGGATTTAAAGGCTCTTTCACCGTTACTTGATGGCGCTGCTAAGGCAGTATATGCTACATATTTAAGACTGACTAGAAATGAACTGGCACATCCGTCAGGATTAAGGATGGATAGGATGGAGTGCCTAACATTAATGACAGGCTATATAAAGTATTGTGAAACGCAACATAAGTATTTGGATTTTTATGCTGCTAATTCTTGAGCCTATAATTAGTTGTAACGTATATCTTGGAGGTAACAACAATGTCCCGTCCCAAAGGAAGCAAGAACAAGCCCAAGACCGTAAAAGCAACCATTGACTTTGCGGCACAGATCGCTGAAAAGCAGGCTGCAAAGGAAGCTGTCGCTGCTGAGATTGCATCCATTACCGCGAACATCGATGCTCTGAAAGCTGACCTGAAAACCAAGAAGGCAGAACTGAAATCTATCGACAAGGAAATCGCCAGAATCGAAGCTAAAAAGATCAAAGCTGAAACCAAAGCGGCAGAATCTGCAAAGAAAGCTGAAGCGGAATCCGTTCTGAAAAAGCTACTGGCCAGCGGCGTGAGCGCAGACGAGATTCTTGCAAAGCTGAAATGATTTTTTAAACCTCAAACCGTGTGGGTGTGGTTACAAAATTCCCATCCATGCGGTTTTAAAATAGAATGATTGTTTTATATCGAACGAAATATACCCGTTTTTCATTTCATAGTCCAAAATCACTTCCGGTGAAATTTCAGCAAAAGGGCAGCAGGGGATAGCACAGGCAAGGTAGGGATTGAGCAAGTAAACAGCGATGAACATCACAGACAAGAAGCTATCAAAAGCAGTCAGCCCATCAAAAGACTTCAATCACTTCAAAAGTATTCTTCAAAAATCAGAAATACCCCATCGCCAAAGTCAGCCTATCAATGCCCCATCAACCCATTATCCACCCCTCATCACACCTACCCTGAGGAGCGCATCTGGGCAGGGCGAACGCCCCCGGCGGTAGCCCCGGGTCCCGGACGCTCCGAAGATCATGCACGACAAGATGAAACAATTTTACATGGTTGACATGGGGCGAAAAATGTGATACTATCATCTTATCAAAAAAGTGCGAATCCCCCTCGCTCGCGAAGGAAAAATCTCTCTCGCA
>CAKUYO010000242.1 GCA_934716995.1 uncultured Bacteroidales bacterium
GTCCAGCACCTGAGCAGTCACCTGCATTTGGCTGTTGCAGGCCGGGTCGGAAGCGTCGCACACATCCAGAATTACATCCGCCCAGGCTGCCTCTGCCAAAGTGGAGCGAAAGGCGTCCACCAACTCATGGGGCAACCGCTGCACCAGTCCCACCGTATCCACCAGCATCACTTGACGGCCGGAGGGCAGCACCAGCCGCCGGGCGGTGGGATCCAAAGTGGCAAACAGTTGGTCTGCTACCAGCACGCCCGCGTCCGTTAACGCATTCATCAAAGTGGACTTACCCGCATTGGTATAGCCCACCAGCGCTACCGTCAGCGCCCGGTTCTTTTGGCGGCGCAGATGCATCCGCTCCCGCCGCTCCTGCACGGTCTTTAACTCCCGCTGCAAGGCAGTAATCCGGCGGCGAATATGGCGCCGGTCGCTTTCCAACTTGCTTTCGCCGGGGCCGCGGGTGCCGATACCGCCGCCCAATCGAGACAAAGAATTGCCCTGCCCGCCCAACCGGGGCAGCCGGTATTGCAGCTGGGCCAGCTCCACTTGCAGCTTGCCCTCGCTGCTCCGTGCCCGGGCGGCAAAAATATCCAAAATCAATGCGGTACGGTCGATGACAGCCGTGCCCAGTGCCCGCTCCAAATTACGGGCCTGCACCGGGGTCAGGCTGCCGTCCGCCACCGTTAAATCCACTTCGTTCTGCCGGCAAAATTCCGCCAGGCTTTCCACCAGCCCGCTGCCGATGTAGGTAGCGCCCTCCGGCGCCGGGCGCTTTTGCACCGTGTGACCCACTACCAGGCCGCCGGCGGTATCCGTCAGCCGCTCCAGCTCCGCCATAGAAGCCTCTGCGTCATAATCGCCGCAGTCCAGACCGATCAGCAGCACCCGCTCCGGGGTGGCTGCGTCTGTTTTTGTCCACTGGTACGCCACGGTTACTTACTCTCCTTGTCCACCAAGGTACGCAGCACGGAGCCGGCAATGGGACCGGCGGTCTGCGAGCCGGAGCCGCCGTGCTCCACCACTACCACAAAGGCATACGGGTGGTCCGCGTCGTCCATAAAGCCCACAAACCAAGCGGTGTTGTGGTCCGTGTCTTTGTCCACCTCAGCCGTACCGCTTTTGGCGCACAGGTGCAAGCCCTTGTAGTTATATTCGCCGTACTGGGCTTTTACATTATTGCGCATCAGCTTCTTCAGCTGGGCGGCAGTCTCCGTGCTCAGCAACTGGGTCTCGTTCTTGGCAATATTCAAATTCAGCGCCTTGCCCGCCTGGGTGGCCAGAGAATTCACCTCGTTAAAGGACACCGCCTTGCCGTCGTTGGCAATAGCCGCCATATAGCGCAGCATGGCAATGGGAGGCAGCAGCGTGTCGCCCTGACCGATGCCCGTCCAGCCCACATAATCGTCCGGGTCGCTCTTTTCCAGGAAAAAGCGCCCCTGCTCGGAATTCAGCTTGTTGCTAACGGTCACCCGGCTGGTCAGCCCCAAGGTCTCTACGGTGCTTGCCAGCTTCTCCGGCCCCAGCTCAATGGCGATCTGCGCAAAAGTAGCGTTGCAGCTCTTGGCCAGGGCTTGCTTAAAGGTCAGGCGGCCGTGCACGCCGTTACAGCGGATGGGCTCGCCCTTGCCCGGATCGTACTCCCCGGTGCATTCCCAGGTGCGGTCCATCAAGTCCGGAATATTCTCAATGGCACAGGCGGCGGTCACCAGCTTAAAAGTGGAACCGGGGGTATAAAGCCCGGTCATCAGCCGGTTAATATACACGCCCTCATAGGCAGAATTGGTGTTCAGGTCCGACGGCTCGTCCTCCATGTCATAAGAGGGGGTGGACACAGCGCACACAATGTCACCGGTTTTGTAATTGACCACGCCCACGGTGCCCGCCTTGTAGTCGCTGAGCAGACTGTACGCCTTGGCGCACACCCGGCTGTCTATGGTCAGCTGCATATTGTTGCCCTTGCCGTAGCGCTCAATGGAATACACGCCGAACAGCAGGTTGTAGCCGGTT
>CAKUYO010000243.1 GCA_934716995.1 uncultured Bacteroidales bacterium
GTGTGCGGATGATGTATGGAACTCTATGGAATCGTCATTTGTAAAGGTCGTTGCTGTGTATGGCGTAAGCAAAACACGTTCTGATTATCTAAAGAAGCATAACAAGAAATTCCATACGATTGGGGTGAAGTGAGGATGTACTATTATGATGTATCGTACCGTCTGGAAGATGGAAAGCTGAGATGTATGTATATTATCAGTTGCAACGAATATAAGAACGGTGTTCCTCCTTTTGTTTATGAAAAGCAATATCCTGATTCGTGGAAAGATGTTCATGCTTGTTTGGCAAGTGAAAGCAGGGTGAACTTTATTAAGTGGAGACAAGGAAGGATGTATCGTTAATTTGTTGCGATTGTTGGAAAAAGGATTGTAAAAATCGCAATCATAGTTTTGTGTATATCGACAGTAGTATACTGGATATGATAGTGTAGCTGAATCTAAAAGGATATACGACAAAATTCTGTTGTGGCGGTCATGTGTCAAATGCAGATAATTCATTCATGCCGCCATCAATATACATAATGTTTGAGGAAAATATAAAGCTACCTAGTATTCCTAAAGGTTTCGTGTATCTAAATTATTATAATCAGATACAAGCAACTTGTCTATTCTGGGGCAATATACTTGATGAGCAACAGTGGCTTGAAAAGAAAAGGGAGAATCTAAAAGAATGGGTTTCGAGTCTATAATGTGCGACCTTTCTGGCAGTCTTCGACGTTCTGATTTTGAAAAGACCAAGGTGTTTGGTTCGGGACTTTATGTATTGTATTGTGCGGCAGACCGTAACGAAAAATTACTACGAAATGTCGCGGCCAAGCATCATGTATATTTTGATGCAGGAATAAATTTTCTGAAATTTGAATGGTCTACGAATAATGTGTTAGACGAGGGGTGTTTCAGAATTGTCGATGATGAGTACGTGATATATGATGACACGCAAGATAAAAGAGTTTATATAAGCACAGAATCTTGGTGTAATAATAATATCCTTTTTGACATATTGGAGGATATTAAAGATATTAGAGTTGAAGAGGTTAAGGGTGAATTTTGAGTAATTATGATTAAGTCTAAGCGCAGTGGAGATATTCTTGATACAGATATGCCTATTGTTGCTGTATCTGTTACTACTACTGGGGAAGATATTCCCAAGATTTTAAGGGCATATAAGGAATGTCTTTCTGAATATAAATCTATATTAAAGAAATCATCTACTGAAAAAAATCTTATGGGTCGGTGCATCCCTGTTTTTAACAGAGATGAAAAGTGTTTCGCACTGCTGTTTGACAAGAACTGTGATGCGGCGGTGAGCAGAGAAGCAGTTGCGCAGCTTGAATATTATAGTAACGTAACCAACTGCTCTGTCGCTTTTAGAGCGTGTGATTTTGACCCATTTTTAATGGAGGAGGTTTTAACTTGCGAAGTAGAGGAATGGATGTAAGACCAAGATGTTTTAGATGTGGAAAGGAGTCAAGTGAACTTTCTACTGTAAGCATCAGGTGGAACACATATAAAGGTTCTGGTAGTTGTTTCGCGGCTTTGTGTAATGACTGTGTTGATGCTATTGAACCGCAAGTTAAAACATTCACAAAAGATATTACGAAGGATGTGAATAAGAAATGATTCAGATTAACAAGCAGTATGCAATAAACCCGTCAAAGTGGTCTTATGACCTTGTACATTTTACAACTGATAAGGCCGGTAAGTAGGTAGTAGAAACGCTTGGCTACTATCATGATTTTAACGCCGCACTAAAGGGGTATATTAAAATCAGGGCTAGGCGTAAGCTATCACAGAAAGATATGTCGGTAGCGGAAGCAATTAAGGAAATTGAATCCATCCGCGATGAGGTAAAATCCATCTTGGGTGGAGGTGATTCCGATGGTTGACGCAATAATCGAATTTGCTAAATTACATCCGTTTATAACTGCTTTACCATTTATTACTATGTTTGTTGGTTTTATGTTCATGCTTAATAA
>CAKUYO010000244.1 GCA_934716995.1 uncultured Bacteroidales bacterium
GTCGTGAATCAGATACTTCTTGCCGAGAAGAAAGCCATCCCACATATGTATGCGCCCAATGAGCTACATGTCAGAGACCTTTCCGGTGTCTTAAAAGGGAAAAATTGAAACTTGCTTCGCACGAATCAAGGGTTTAACTGTTTGCACCATCGCCTCTGAAGTGCTCAATTCCCGGCCATTTCTATTGCGCATATTCCGGCCATTTTTGTTGCGCAGCCGCACCACCATCACGAACGGCTTTTTTACGGTTCCTTTCAAGGCGATTTCAAGGGCGTTTTCGGCGATTTGCCGGGACATGCGTTTTCGCACCTCCGTTTCAATTTCAAAGAACCGGTCCGCCGGGGTCATGCCGCCGATACCTTGGTGCGGACGCTGAAAATTGTAGTGCTTCACATACAGCGACAGCTGTTCCTTGAAGTCGTCAAAGGTTGTGATTTTCGCTTTGTCGAAAAATTCCAGCCGCAATGTCCGCCAGAACCGTTCCATTTTGCCGTTGGTCTGCTGGCATCTCGAATTTCCATAGTGATAATATACCATGGATTTTAGAAAATTCTACAACTATTTTGCTTTCGCATCAATACCAGTTATTGCTGCCGTAAACCGGAGTTTCCGGTAGCAGGGGATCGTCGCACATCATCGCGCAGAAACGGTGCGCCGCGTCAAAGGCCGGACAACGGTCAAATACCGCCGAAACCACCGTTCCCACTTCCAGCGTCCGTCCATTGAGCCAAACCGGATGGGAACCGCTGCGGAGGTCAAACCACAAGGTGACGCCATCGGGGTCACTGCACCACATCGCCATCGCATTCGGACGGACTTTTACGCCGAACGCCTCAATCCTGCCGTCATGTTCAGCAAAGAAATACCACGGCATCAACCGTGCGGGGTCAGCCATGCGCCACTGGCTGTTGCCGTAAGTACGTTCCCAGGCGTCGCCGCAGAAGCGTGTCGCGCTGTCGAACGGATGACGCCAGCGCAACCGGAGATAGCACAACGGTCGCTCCGATGTGATGAAAACGGAAAAGCGATCCGCATTTTGTTTCAAGTCGATCCGGATTCCGTCCGTTTCGCCCGGCTGATAAAAATCCACTGCCGCTGTTTTTTCCGAAAACGCGGTCATACAATCCGGTTGCAGAAGTAACATGGCTGTCATCTATCCCTTCTTCTCATTAGACTATCCGCAACAATCATTGAAGTTTTTTGATCGCGCATCGACAATAAAAATGATTCACACAGTGTGGCGAGCATTTTTTTTGATTTTTTTTCCTTTTGGCGTTGCATTAATCATTTTTTTTGCTATAATATAAATAAAGAAACAATAATCATGAGTCCCAATTAAGGAGCCATTCTTAATGAATGCTACACCGCCAAGTCTGATGAAGATCAAACAGCGCTATCCGAACTTCACCGGCAACTACCTGGTGATCGCCGATCACATTCTTGCGCATCCGGAAGCGGTGGTTCAGGACAAGGTACGGAATATCGCCCGGCACTGCAACTGCGACGACGCCCAGATCGTTCGCTTCTGCCAGAAGGTCGGATTCAAGGGGTTCTCGGAATTGAAGGCGGCGATCGCCGCCGACTTCATTCCGGTCAAACTGAGCGTCAACTATACGCATCCGGACGGGGCCGACACGTTTGAGCAGCTGAAAAAAGACTTTCTGCAGAACAACCTGCGCGCGCTCACCGATACCGTGTCGCTGCTGAACGAAACAACTATCCGGTCGGCGCGCGAACTTCTGACCCGGGCGAAACGGATCATCCTCTGCGGATTCGGCTATTCCGGACTGGTCGCCCAGGACTTCCAGACCAAACTGTTCCGGATGGGGTTCAGCGCGTTTCACAACAGCGACTCCGAACTCAACCGGATGTATTGCGGACTGCTGGGCGAAAACGATGTTTTGATTGCCATCTCCTTCTCCGGCGAGAATAAAAATGTCTGTTCTTATGTGGAAGATGTCAAGAAA
>CAKUYO010000245.1 GCA_934716995.1 uncultured Bacteroidales bacterium
ACCAGATTCCGACCGGATCGTGTTTCCGCTTGACGGCATGAAACAAGGTAATGGACGCTGCCGGCTGATGTCGCTTCAGGTTGATCCGGAAATCCCCGGTACGGAACTGCTGCTGAAACGCATTGATGTGACTTTTGAACGGTCTGAATCCGAAGCAATTCAAATCGTACCGGACACCGGTGCCGGAATGTTGCCGCTTTTTGACGGCATTCCCCGTTTCATCATCCGTAACGGAACGGCCCGGGAAGTCAGGCGTAACGCGAAATTCACTTTCACCGGCCTTGACGGTTCCACATATGAACTCTCCCGGAATGTAGAGCTACCTTCTTATGGCGAAATACGGTTCACGCCGGAAAATCCGCCGCCGCACCCTGGTGTCTGGTATGGAAAACCGCAGACGGACACACAACGGGTAATGTTTGCCAACATCCCGGAGAACGGCTTGTCAGCCCCTGCCAATCCGGAATTCGAGTTTGCAGTTGACAACCACTGGATTGATCCCGCCGTGATCGAAGGAATGCGTTATCTGGGAATTCGGGCAATCCGTTCCATCGTCGGCTGGGAGCGTATCCAGCCGACATCGGGGGCCGATTGGAATTTTCCGGTTTTCGACGCTCGGCTGGAAGCCCTGGAAAAAGCCGGCATCAAAATGCGTGAAACATTGGTGTTCACCCCGAAATGGGCCGCAACGGACAATCCGAAAAATCTTCCGTTTCCCCGCAACCGCAAACCGCAAATGACGGCGTGGGAGAACTATGTCCGCGCCATGTTCGAACGCTATGGCAACCGCGTCGAATATTTTGAAATCTGGAACGAACCGGATCTGACCGGCTTTGTTGATTTCCCGGTCGAGGATTACATCGGACTCTGCCGGACGGCACGCCGGATTGCGCGGGAGATCAATCCGTCAATCAAACTCGCCAGCGGCGGTTTCGCCACCCTGCATCCGGCTTTGTGGAATGGCGCACACTGCAGATTCCATGAAAAAGTATTGCAGGAAGCCGGAGATACCTTTGATATCCACAGCTATCACGTACACGGTTAGTTTCCACCCTATCAACGCATGGTGGATCAGGAGTTCCTGCCGCTCCGCAAACGCTGCGGCATCACGCAGCCCTGGCTTGCCAGCGAAACCGCAATGCATTCCGCCAAAGGAACCGATACGGAACAAGCCGACTGTCTCTTCAAGAAACTTCTCTTCACCTGGGCACGCGGAGCCTTCAGCTACACTTGGTACGGGCTATGCAACAACGGTTACGATCTCAATTACAGTGAGGATAATTTCGGGATTTTCGACCGGTTTATGAATCCGAAATATATTTTTGCCGTTTATGCCGCATTGATCCGCGATTACCGTGAAGCGGTTTTCCTCGGCCAGTTTCAGGCGGAAAACGCGCCGTGGCTCTTCGCTTTCCGGACATCCAGACGCCTTTTGTTGGCCAACTGGAGCTTGAATCCTTCCGGAGGCGATATTATTTACGCGGCTCGCGGCAACGGCAGCTCCGCAGAACGGATCGATCTGGAAGGCAACAGTTCCCGGCTTCCCAGCCATCGGGGAATCGCTCTTTTTCCGGTAGGACCGCTCGGTTCCACTTTTGTGTTCAACGACGCGACGCAGCTCGACAGCGTCGAGCTGGTCGCGGAGTTGAAACTTCCGGCGGCAATTTTCCGAAACAGTGCCGCAAGCGGAGAACTTCTGCTCGTCAATCCGTGGCCTCAGGCAATGAATTGTGCGATTACTCCCCAACTTCCGACTGGAACCCAAATCATCGGTCTCCCGGTAAAAAAAGAGTTGCCGCCGGGAGAACATATCAAGCTGCCGTTTCAAGTGGTGTGTGAAAATGAAATCAATCAACTGAAAATTACATTGGCGTTCGACGACATGGAGTCCGTCCCACTGACCGCGCCGCTTCATTTTACGATTCTGGCGTCTGATACTGCATTTCAGGAACGCAAACCGGATTTC
>CAKUYO010000246.1 GCA_934716995.1 uncultured Bacteroidales bacterium
GCAGGCTGTACCGTAAAAGCAGAACTTCCGCTGGAGACCGAGATCCGCATCTCCGATGATCTGCCGCCGGTGGGGAAGCTGGTCAAGTGTTTTGTCCGCCCGGTGGTGCTGCAGCGGCAGCTGCAGCCGGGCAGGCTTACCTTAGAGGGCTATCTGCGCTGCACGGTGTTTTACCAGAGCGAAGCAGAAAAGGGCCTGTGCCAGACCGAACAAAAGCTGCCCTTCACCCGGCAGCTGGAGCTGCCGGAGCTGGCCTTTACAGCGTGGACAGCCGTGGTGGAAGGGCAGACAGAGTACCTTAACACCCGCGCGGCAGACCCGCGCCGCATCGAGGTGCGGGGCGCCTACGGGCTGGTGGTCACGGTGCACACCCAGTGCAAGACCGAGGTCATTACTGCACTGGCGGATGGCGGCATTGAGCAGCAGCTGCGTACATTGCAGGGCGTGCGCAGCGTGGCTGTGCTGGATAAGCTGGTTACCTTGGAGGGCGAACTGGTCTTTGCAAAGCCCCCGGTGGCTGTACTGGATATTACCGGCAACGCCTGTATGGGGGAGGTAAAGCTGCTTGCCGGTAAAGCTGTGGTCAAGGGGGAGCTGCGGGTGCAGTGTGCATGGCGGGCAGAAGGGGACACTGCCTTGCAAAGTCAGGCGGCGGCACTGCCCTTCCAACAGGTAATAGATTTAGAGGGCATCGCCGAGGACTGCCGCTGCCTGTGCGTGGCAGAGCCGGTGGGCTTTACCCTGTCACAGACAGAAAGCTCTGCCGCCCAGCTGACAGCGAATGTCATGCTGCACCTGCGGGCATGGCGCAGCTACCAGCTGCAGGTGGCAGTGGATGCTTTTTCCACCCGGTTTGAAACGGAACTCACACCACAGCCGCTCGTCACAGAGCAGCTGCTCTGCACCCTGAACGATACCGCCACCGCCACAGGCTCCGGCCCGCTGCCGGATGCAGGGGCACAGCTGCGGGCCTGCTTTGTGCACTACGGCCCTCAGCAGACTGTCCAAAAAGGGGAGGGCTGGGTGCTTGCCGCCAAAGCAGTGGTAACAGCCCTTGCAGAGAATACCCTCGGCGAGCTGGAAAGCTACGAGAAGACCTTGGATGTCAATATCCCTCTGCCCATTACACCGCCGGAGGGAACGGTGCTTGTGCCGGAATGCTGGCTGAGCACCGAGAACGTGCAATGCACCTGTGCGGGCGGCACACTGGAAGCCACGATTACAGTCCGGGCAGAGGGCACGATTTTAGGCTGTACCACCTGCCCGGTCATCGGCAGCATCACCCTTGGCGACCCGCTACCCGATACCGACCCCGAGATCGCCTTGCGCATCTACTATGCACAGGCCGGGGAAGAGGTGTTCGCGGTTGCCCGGCGGTTCCATGTGGCTCCGGCGCAGATCCTTGCGGCGAACCAGCTGGAAGAGGAGCTTGCCTGTCTGCCGCAGGCACAGCGGCTGCTGATCCCGGTCACCTGAGCCGTAAGGCTGTAAATGATCGAAAAAACGCACCCCTTTTCCGGACGGCATGAGCTGTCGCGCCGGGAAGGGGGTGTTTTTCTGTCCGTTCTGCGCAGAAAATACAACGCAAAGAATTACTGATAGACTTGATATAAGAGCATTGAAAACAAAACGAATTAACGTTATAAAATGCAACGGCTATACGGTTAGTATCTTTGCGTGGTGATTGTAAGTCAACGTGCAAACCGTACTGATATCGATTTCAACCCGTGAGAACACCTCAAGAATACGATTTGTATTTTACACTTTTCAGGGCATTGATGGATGTGGTATACTAAGGGAGATGCAAATGCAAACGACTACCGCTTGCCGTGCTGTGTCCGGTGCGCAGCACGGTTTCTGCTGGGAAAGCAGCACGGCGGGCGGTAAAATGATATCGCAGGAGAGTGGAGTACTTGGAACTGGAACAGGCAAAAAAGCGTGTGGAAGAACTGCGC
>CAKUYO010000247.1 GCA_934716995.1 uncultured Bacteroidales bacterium
AGTCCCCACTCTATCTGAGCCTTTGCCTCGGTCAAATCGTTCCATAATGGTGGGCGCAGGTTCGGATCAAAGGAAATAAGGCTCCCGGATGCCTTGGCACAGGCAATGGCCTTATGGGTAGCCTCTCTCACAGGCTCATTGGTCAGCGAGAGGGTTCCGAAATGGAAGATTCTTGTGTCCTGAATAAGATCTTCCGGCACCTCGTCAGCCGTCAGCATACAGTCCGCGCCCGGAGAACGGTAGAAGGAGAAGTCCCGGTCTCCGTCAGGGGCTGTATGTACAAACGCTAAGGTTGTGGGAATTCTCGGATCTACGGCTAAACCGCGCAGATCAATGCCAGCCTGTTCTGCAACATTCTTCAGCATAGCACCATGAAAGTCATTGCCAACCTTGCCCACAAAGGCAGTTCGTTTGCCCAGCTTGGCCAGCATAGCCAGTACATTGCAAGGGGCACCACCGGGATTGGCCTCAAAAATCGGGTTGCCCTGCTGAGACCGACCGTTCTCGGTAAAGTCAACTAAGAGTTCACCAAGTGCCACAACATCAAACATAGATCTGTCCCCTCTCCATTGTTACGGGTTTGAGATTCCACCCTGTAATTGCACAGGGGTGATCAGCTCTCACATATAACTCGATTTTGTCGCTGTCAGGATAAAACCGAGTTGAAAATACAACTGCGCCATCATTGACAAATATCTCTACGCTTGAGGTGTCGATCCAAAGTCTGACATTTTTTACTCCCTTGACTTTGGCTTTGCGTTCGGTTCGACCGGATCCTGTCTCATCGGTAAAGTATAAGCGCAAAACCGAATCATTTTGTTCAAATGCAAAATGAAGACCGGTGCCAAGCATTAGATCAAACGAACTGTTATCAGGATTCTGCAATGCAAGCTCGCAAGGCAAAAGAAGCTTTGCAGACTCTTCGACGGAGAAGGAACTCATGCGGAGCTGTTCGATTTCCTTGACGGGCATTTGATACAGAATGCCGTTTTTTTCTGTGATAACACGAGGCAATGTTTGCGCGTGTTGCCAACCATATTTAATGGTTGGGTTACTGTATCCGGCCAATGCATCCATACCCATCCAACCATATAAGATTCGACGTCCATCGGGCGCAGCAAAGGTTTGAGGAGCATAAAAATCAAAGCCTTTATCCCATTCGGTATAGGTAAAATTGGGTTCGTCACGCATATTTGTCCAAACAGATTGGAATACGTTTGCATAACGGAATTCCTCGGAAGGGATTCCCTGAGGAGACAACGAAAGATAATTGGAATCATTGATCTTGAATACGTCAGGGCATTCCCACATATAACCAAAATCTTTGCCGGGGACCATCATTCTCTCAAAATCCCAATGATCCAAATCAGCAGAATGATATATCAATACGGCTCCGGTTTCATTGATGGTTTGTGCGCCCAGAACCATGCGATACTCGCTGCCATCTTTCCACACTTTGGGATCACGAATTTGGCAACTACAAGCTTGGGGATAATCCTCCGAAGAAATCACAACTTCCTTTTCGGAAAAATGGAATCCATCCTTTGATGTAACATGTATAACGGAAAATGCACGCGGAGGGTTGCCTTGTAAAAAGAGATTTCCCGAACAAAAGACATGCAAAACATCATCCTTTACGATGGCAGATCCAGAATATTCACCATGGCAGTCGAAAGGCTGATCAGGAATCAGCGGAGTGCCCCAATAGGTCCAATGCAGCATATCCGGGCTTGTGTAATGACCCCAATATTTGAGTCCGCCTTCCGGGCTGGAAGGCGCATATTGAAAAAACACATGCCACAGACCTTTGAACCAACACAAACCGTTTGGATCATTCATAAAACCGGTAGGAGGCATTAAATGTAGGCGCAAACGCCATTTATCGTTCTCGTGTGCTTCCTGCGTTTTCTCACATGAACTCAAATATTGTTGTAACACAGTTGTCAGAAC
>CAKUYO010000248.1 GCA_934716995.1 uncultured Bacteroidales bacterium
CAGCGACAGACACTACGACATATACCTACGGCGACAGCAACTGGAAGGACAAGCTGACGGCATACGGCGATACACCGATAACCTACGATGCGATAGGAAATCCGCTGACATACCGGGGTTACACGCTCACCTGGCAGAACGGCAGACAGCTTGCGTCGATGAAATACGGCGCGATCAACATCGGCTTTACTTATGACGTTGACGGATTGAGAACATCAAAAACTATTCCCAATGTCGGTTTGGAGCACAAATATTACTATGTCGGCAACCGCTTGCAGTATGAAACACTCGGCGGAAGCAGTGCTTTGTGGTATTTCTATGATGCGGACGGAAATCCGTCGGGAATCAGGTATAAAGATAATAGCGGCACAGTAAACGATTACTACTTCGTCTGCAACTGGCGAGGAGACGTAATTCAAATCTACAACGCTTCGGGTACATTGGTTGGAAGCTACACCTACGACGCATGGGGCAGAGTAACCGAAAATGCCACATCAGCCGATACGGAGAATATAACCGAGACCAATCCGATCCGTTATCGTGGTTATTACTATGATACAGAAACGAGACTCTACTATCTCAAGAGCAGATACTATGACCCGGCAGTTAAAAGGTTTTTGAATGTTGACGGATTAGTCTCAACAAGTATTGAAGATGCTGCAAAAAATATGTTTGCATACTGTACAAATAACCCTGTCTTTTATGCTGACTCAGAAGGCAATTGCAAATATAAGGCTAATTCCTATGATTTTTACAGAATGAATCATGGATTACCGGCGGCAGGTTGCACTTGTGGTAAAGAGAAAAAGAAGTCCCCTAAACCTAATATTTCAAATTCTGAGGAATCAGAAGAAAAAGCCTTTGCAGCAATGGAAAGTGTTAGCTTTTTTCTTGTTGATGGATGGATTGATTCACTTTTGTCAGGGTTATCAATTAATTCAATAGCAACAAATGTTTTGCTTGAAGGGGTTAAAAATCTTTCTGGTTTAATTGGTATTGCTTCAGCAATGAATATATTTGTTCAAATTTCATGGGATTTCTTTGAATACGGAAAAAACGATAGAGATTTCTTTGTCGCCGCTGGAATAGACGTAAGCTGTACATTTATTGCTGCCGGAATTGGAGCGGTATTGCTTTCTGGTGCTCCGATTGCAGCTGTAGCTGTTGGATCCGTCTTTTTAGGTTATATTTCAGCAAATGTCTCAAATGAAATGAAAAGAAAATATATAAACTAAAGAGGGCTTTTTATGATGAATTTTTTGTACAATACGCCATATGAAATTCTTATTATCTTTTCGATAATTGCCGCTTTGGTTATTACTTGGAGCTTTTTAAAAATGAAAAAAGATAATCCAAATGATGTCTGTTCTAGAATTGTTATTCTTCCTCTTATCCCTGCGGCAATTGCATGCACATTAAAAAGTTATTGCAGGCAAAAAATTGTTAATGGTACAATTGAGTCTTTTTCAAACATATTTTTTTGGATAAGCTGTGCAGGAATTGTTATAACGGCTGCAGTAGCACTATTTATTTCATATAAACAAAAAGGGGAGTATTATGAGAGAATTAAATCAAATAAATCAATATTGATTTTTTGCGGAGTAGGTGCAATTATATGCGCTTTAGTTGTATTATACGCAAAAATTTTCATGTAAAATGTATTGTTTATTAAATCATATGAATGAAGTTCTGAAATTGAGCTGAAAAACCCTTTCTTATGTTTGAGGGGATAATACATTGCGGCATTATCCTTTAAAAAAATCAATGATAGGGAGTGCTTAGATTATGACGAACTTTTTAAACAGTATACCTTATGAAATTTTGATTTTTTTCACAGTAATTATAATTGCGATAATCATTTGGGGATTTTTCAAAATGAAAAAAGAAAATCCCAATGATGTCTGTTCTAGAATTTTTATTCTTCCTCTTATCCCTGCGGCAATTGCAT
>CAKUYO010000249.1 GCA_934716995.1 uncultured Bacteroidales bacterium
AGCCGGGACAGTCCTCAATTTTCGCCATTCTGCATCACCCATATACATTTTATAGTTCATGGACGATTGGCGAAATGTTGCTAAATGTGGTTGTCATACATTTTATAGTTCTTCTTGTAGTTCTTCACTTGCCCCGCCCATAGTTAAGCGCAACTATGTCATGTGAAGCCTATGGACACAGCTTAAAGGAGTGGTGGTTACTTTTGTTGAAATCTATTGACATGCCAGTAACAAGTTACTATAATTTAGATAGCAGTAACTTGTTACTATAAAAATGGAGGTACGCTGCAATGAATGCATCATTTGAGCAATTCAACTGTGACACAACACATAGAATGCAGGCGATTTTTTCAAGCATTTTTGTTTTGCAAAATCGTATGCAGACCGCTGGCGAAAAACTTCAAACCAAAATATCCATGAAACAATGGCTTCTGCTCGCAATGACGGCGTGCTGCCCAGAACCGCGAACCCTAACGAACATCGGAAACTTGATGGGGTGCTCAAGACAGAACGTAAAGAAATTAGCGTTAGCGCTCGAAAAAAAAGGCTTTGTCCACCTGCAATTAAGTAGCAATAACTCTGTTCTTGTTGAACTGACAGAAGATGTACAACGCTATGCAGAAGAAATCGGAGAACGGCAAATGAAGGCATTAAGTCTTTTGTTTTCCGATTTTAGCGAAGAGGAAATAGGACAACTGTTTTTCCTCTATTCAAAACTCTATACCGGATTAGAACGAGTAGAAAACTATGCGGAGGAAGTAGGTTGACGATGAAAAAAGTTAGGAAAAGAAAAATGTTTGCTGTAATTGGTGGAATGCTTTTGCTTGTTGGACTGATTTTAGGATGGTTTCATATTCCATACTCACCAGTAAAAAGTGATTTTCAAAAAGACGTTAGCACACTCATATCCGAGAATCAACTACAAACAGATAATGAAGTGTTCACAGAGAAAGATTTCAGTCATCTTCCTGTTGCCATTCAGAAGTACATACAGGGATGCGGATATATTGGAACCCCTAAAATGTCATATCTGAAAATGGAATACCACAATGTTGATTTCGCACAGGGCAAAAATGGACCTACTCTAAAAATCGACTACACACAATACAACTTCATCAATGAACCTTGCCGACTGGCGCTCATTGACAGCAGTATGTTTGGCATTCCATTTGAGGGATATGACTACTATCAAAACGGAATTGGCGGCATGAAAGGCGTGGTTGCAAAAGCAACCACACTATTCGACCAAACAGGGGCCGATATGGATAAGGCTTGCCTTGCTACTTTTCTTGCGGAAAGTCTATTTGCCCCTACTATTCTGCTACAGGATTACATCACTTTTGAGGAAATAAGCCCCTATAAAATACAGGCAACAATCACTTATGGAGGGCAAGTAGCAAGCGGTACCTTTACTTTTAATGAACGGTATGAAATGATTTCTTTTACCACAAATGACCGAGCCGTTGCAGGAACGGATGGAAGTATGGAATATATACCGTGGTCTGCGATCTGTAACGATTATCAGCTTGCATCCAATGGCATTAAATACCCTACAAAATTTCAAGCCGTTTGGAATTATCCAGCTGGAGATTTTGTTTATTTTGACGGCGTTATCAGTGAGGTGTCTTATGGGTATGAGCAATAAAACAAAATGGGTACACTGCCCTATCTGCGGAAATAAGACAAGATTACAACTACGGGCAGATACCGAGTTGAAAAATTTTCCGCTTTACTGCCCGAAATGTAAAAAGCAAAGTTTAATAGATGCAAAAGATTTACAGGTAACAGCGATTGGTATTAGTTAAATGACAGTGTTTTAATTTGAATGTATTATCATAGAGCCAGACGCACAGACGCAGAGCCGATAACTCGTAGCCAGTAGGCACACGAGTTATCGGCTCTTTTCTTTTTGATAAGTTTTGCGCTGGAAGTCACAACCAAACCG
>CAKUYO010000250.1 GCA_934716995.1 uncultured Bacteroidales bacterium
GGTAAGTACAGCGTAGCAGTTTCAAACATAGGCAGAATAGACTATCTCGCCGTGTTTGCCCTTATTTTTTCCTGCGTTTTCGGCGTAGGACTTCCTCTCGTTTTCGCAACGCTATGTTTAAACAAATGCTTTAATTTCAAGCACAAAATAATACCATGCCTTATAGTAAACGGAACGGTCGGAATTACTATTTTATTAACTGAAAACTACTATTTTCTCGCAAGAGAGTTTTTTCAGAAATATATAACGCCGTTTTTCGCAGCGGTCGTTTTGATTCTGCCGCTTTTCGCATTGTTTTTCAGGAGAAAACCCGTATGAAATTTTTGAGAACTTACTTTCTTCCTATTATGATTGCGTTTGCGATGCTTTTGTTTTTTACTCACGATTTCGGACTTATAGATATAGAACACACGGCGATTATCGTCGCCATGGGAGTAGATAAAACCGACGAAGAATACGAGGTTTCCACGAAGATAGCCATTCCGCAAGCGACTACGCAGAACGTATCGAATAACGATTCGCTTATTTCCGCAAAGGGGAAAACCATAGCGGAGGCTTTGGACAAAATAGCCGTAAACACGGGCTGGTATCCGCTGTTCGCCTTTTGCAATCTTATAATACTCGGCGAAAATACTTTGAACGGCAATATTATGGATACGGTAAATTATTTTATAAGAACGGACAGAGTACCCGATTCGGCGACCGTCTGCGCGTGCGACGGAACAGCGAAAGAACTCCTTTTGACAAATACTCCGCTCGATTCAGTCTCGTCGTTCGCCATGCAGAAAATTCTGCAACAGGACTACGCGAAAATGAACAGGATAGCGAACGTAAACGTAAAACAATTTGTTGAAAAGTCTTTATCGAAATCGGAAACCGCGTATTTCCCCTACGTTTCGACTGTTAAATCGGGGGAAAAAAGCGAAAGCGGCTCTTCGGGAGGTTCGGGAGGCTCTTCGGGAGGTTCGGGAGGCTCTTCAGGAGGTTCGGGCGGTAGCGGCGGACAAGGGGAAAACGGGCAAGGCGGCAACGAAAGCAGCGTTTACGACGCGACTAACACCGTGGTATTCTCAAAAGGACGTAAAGTTTTTTTTCTGAGTCCCGAGGAAACGCTTATGTTAAACCTTAAAAGTAAAAACTCGATAGACACTTTTATCAAACTCGACGAAGTAAATTACGAGGGCAAAATAACGCCCGTTCTTGTGGAGATAGAGGACTCGAAGAAGGATTTTTATTTCGAATTCGACGGCAAAAGACCTGTATACAACGTAAAAATGATCTTATACTGTCGTATTGTTTCAGCAAACGCGAGCGCGCCCGTATCGGAACTTTATCCGTCGGCAAAAGTCCCCGACGACATTCTCGAAGCAACCGAAAAAAAGATGAAGGACACGCTTACGTCGCTATATAAAAAATCGCAACTCGTCGGTTGCGACATTTTCGGAATAAAAGACGAATTGTATAAATATCACTACAAAAAATACGACGGTCTGAAAGACGATATTCTGTCGGCGACCGCGTTAAATCTCGAAATAACCTGTCATAGCAAAACGACTACGAGAAATTGATATTAGCCGCGAGCGGCTAAAAAGCCTTTATTATCTCTAAGCGCAAACTCTTTCTTTAAAGTTTTTAATCCGGTACTTCGTGTATTCGTAGAGTCTTTCGGGCGTTTCTTTCGTAAAACCGCGGCAGTATTCGACGTACTCGCACAAAAGCCCTTCTATAAATACGTTTATTTCGAGTTCGACGTATTCTTTTTTCGCTATCTTTGCGTCTTTATAATCGGCATAATTGCAGGCTCGGTAAAATTCGTCAAGAAAGATTTACCCTTGTAAAATCAAAGGAATAACGTAAAAACACCCCGAAAATCTCTCGTTTTTGAGAAATTTTCGGGACGATTATTTTGTACTAACGAAAAAATCGGAAACGATTCAACCGTT
>CAKUYO010000251.1 GCA_934716995.1 uncultured Bacteroidales bacterium
GTACAACGGATTCGTGCAGAAAGGCCAGGATGCGGATTTTGGAAAGTCGATGTTCACCCAAACCATTTCCGTGCCACCTTATTACTACGGCAAAGAACACCTCTTCGTGCATTACTGTTGCGGCGGGGTGCGGTTTAACGTCAAGTCAGAAGTACTCAACAGATCTGGTAACGCCATTCCCGGTCTCTTTGCTGCCGGCGAAGTGACCGGCGGCCTGCACGGAGCAGATCGGGTGGGCGGTTGCTCCATCACGGACTGCGTGGTCTATGGGCGAAACGCGGGACGGAGTGCCGCGCAATACGTGCGGCAGACATAGCGCTCCATCAGGACGGTTGGGCAGTTTTCTGACCGAGGCCAAGGGCAAAAGACGAAAGGCGGCCATCTGTCCCTCAATGACCGCCTTCTCCTTTCTTAAACACGACTCAGCAAAGCTTGTTGAGCAAGTTCACGGAATGAGAGTACGTGAGATTGAGCACCGTCTGCGTGTCCAAACCGACGATCGGAACTTCAACGCCGATGGCGCAGGAATTCGGCATGTGCTTCATGAAGTCGATCAAAGGCAGTTCGCCGTCGCCGGGGAGCAGTCGGCCGGCGCGAGCTTCCGTCACCAGACCTTCGAATCCCTTCGGCGTACCGGACGTGCTGTCCAAATTCGCCTTGCCGGCGCGTACCTTCTCGATGAGCTTCTTGTCAATCGGAGGATTCTTGATGGCGTCACAAAGGTGGATGTCGCCGAGGTAGCGCACCGGAATCTTGTCAATATCCGCCGCCGTACCACCGGAGCGATAAAGGTGCAAAGAGTCGACCGCGATTGTGCCGTTGGGCTTATCGGCCATCTTGACGAGTTCGTACGCCTGTTCCAAAGTGCCGATCGTACGCCACGCCATGAATTCCAAATCAACGCGGAATCCGTAAGGCGCCGCCATATCGCACAGCTGAGCGAACATGGCCGCAAATTTCGGTTTGTCGGGCGCATCACCGCAGATGCACAGGCTCTTAATGCCCAATTCACCGCAAGCTTCAAAAATCGGAGCGTACTGCTTGGGATTCGTGTTGCTGTTAAGGGCAAAACCATCCACGCCCTGGACACGCATCCCGAGATCGTTTAACAGCGACTTAAATTCGCGGATTTCCTTGCTCCCCGCCGTGAAGGGGTACGCGACGGAACCCGGCGCAATCGGGTTGATGCGCAAACCGATGGCGTTGTAGCCCGCTTTATGGGCCTGTAGGGCCAATTCCTTCGGCGGCAAAGAAAGCGCCGTGAGCGCAATCGCGGAGAGCCCCCAATCACGGCGGCACGTCATGGCGGACAAAGGACCGGCAGCCGAAGCTGCGGCGGCGACCAAGGCCGATGTAAGCAAAGTACGACGTTGCATAACAACTTCCTCCTTGTTTTGACAAACCTTTGAAAACAAGGAAAGAATACGGAAGTCGCCTTAAGAAAAATACCTCATTTCTGAGGTAACCAAAGTTCTGTTTTTGGGTAGCAGATACTACAAAAAGGTCGGAACATCAACATCCGTGCCAAACGCGGCGTCATCATCGCGTCCGGCGGCTTCCAGTGCAATAAAGAACTCATCAAAACGTACGTGAGCGGTGCGGACATCGAATACCTCGGCACACCGGCCAACACAGGGGACGGTCTCCTGATGGCGCAATCAATGGGTGCCAAACTTTGGCACATGACGGCGGTTTCCGCGTCTTTGGGCATCAAGGTACCCGGCGTAAAAGCAGCCTTCCAACTCTCGGCCAAAGTTCCGTCCTTCATTTGGGTCGATCAGGACGGCGCTCGCTTCGTGAACGAAAAAAGCATTGACGGTCACACACAGATTACCGCCGTCAACATTTACGACTCCGTGAAGCACCGTTATCCACGCATCCCCTGCTACATGATCTTCGACGATCCGGCCTGCCAGTCTGGCCCCATCTACGGC
>CAKUYO010000252.1 GCA_934716995.1 uncultured Bacteroidales bacterium
ACACAGATGTAGTTAAGTGCCATGGAACTCTCCTAAAAAACGGACTCGAACTGGCTTCGTCGATCCGAAGGTTCAAAGAAAAAGCGCTCGCAGTTTAGTCCGAGTTCGATTGTTGTGCGGGAGCGGATTTAACGCCGACACAAGACGCTCGGCCCCTCAGGCTTGTCGCGCAAGAGCACATGGGAGTAAAAGCACGAAAGAAATCAAGGGACAAACCGCGCAATTTTCTTTGAAAATCGGTAGTCTTTCCCATAAGAAACGATAAGGAGGCAGTATGCAAGACGCAGCATTTGCGCAGCGAGTCTCCTGGGCAAAATCGCTTGCCCGAGGCCGTTGGAAGGCAATTCTTTTAGCCGCCGGAGTATCGGAAGAACTTTTAGCCAAGCAAAACAAGCCCTGCCCGGCTTGCGGAGGAACCGATCGCTTTTCCTTTTTAGATAGGGACGGGGACGGAACGTATTTTTGCCGCGGTTGCGGCGGCGGAGACGGCTTCTCGCTTTTGATGAAGGTGCAGGGCAAGGGGTTCGTACAAGCCCTGGAATTCGTCGAACGTTTTTGCGGCATTGTTCCGAAAACGGCAGAACCGAGTGAAAAAAGTCCGCAGGCTCCGACCGAGTCTCCCGAGCGCGAGCGACTGCGCAAAATCACGCGTCTTTGGGCGCAAGCCAAGCCGATTTGTCCGGGCGACGCCGTCTGGAGGTATCTCACAGGGCGCGGGCTTGATCCGACGCTTGCCGGTTTTGAGGTTCGTTGTCATCCCGGGCTTGAGTATCACGATGAGCAAGGCGCTCTTATCGGGGTCTATCCGACGATGCTCTCTCGCGTGACCGATGCGACCGGTCAGGTTGTCAATTTGCATCGCACGTATCTATTTGACGGGAAGAAGGCTCCGGTCCCGAGTCCCAAGAAACTGATGGAAGGACCGATTAAAGGCGCTTTAGTGCGTTTCGGGTGCCCCGTGGATATTCTGGGTTTGGCAGAAGGCATTGAAACGGCCTTAGCGTGTGCGCAGCTTTTTTCTCTTCCCGTTTGGGCCAGCCTCGGCGTGACGAATTTGGCTGCCGTCTCCGAACTTCCGAGCACGGTAAAACGTGTCCGCATCTATGCAGACAACGATGCCAATATGGCCGGGTGCGCCGGAGCGTTCACTTTGGCGCATCGCTTGTCCCTGAAAGGCTTGGATGTTAAGGTCATTCCGGCCCCTGATTCCGGAAGCGATTGGCTCGATTTCCTCAATCGGCGTTAGTAAGCCCCTAGCGGCTTCAATGCTAGACTTCGCGACGCACGAAAAGCGCCGCGTCGTGCGGCTTCGGGGGAGAAAGATGAGTCGGATTTATCGGGTGTTGACACGCCTGGCGTTACCGATAGCTAAGTTGTATCTGCGGCATCGAGCTAAAAAGCAACCGGAGTACTTGGAGCACTGGGACGAGCGCTTCGGATGGCGTCCGTCTCCTGCGCCGACAGCGCGCCCGCGCCTGTGGTTTCATGCCGTCAGCGTCGGCGAGACTTTGGCTTCACGGACGCTGATCGGGCAATTCTTGACGCGTTATCCGGACAGCGAGATTCTCTTAACGTGCATGACACCGACCGGGCGAGAAATCGGGAAGAAGTTGACAGATGCTTGGCCCGGTCGCATCACGCAGTGTTATTTGCCGTATGACACGCCGGAACTTACCGCTCGGTTTTTCGATCAAACACGCCCGAAGATGGGCATTATCATGGAAACGGAGGTGTGGCCGAACCTGATGGAAGCGGCCAAGGCGCGCTCGATTCCGGTGGTGTTAGCCAATGCGCGCGAGTCGGAAAAATCCCGCCGGCAGGCGGCTCGATTCCCGAGTGTCATGCAACCGGCCTTTGCCGCTTTTTCGCTGGTATTGGCTCAAAGCGAGGCCGATAAAGAGCGTCTTGCGAGCCTCGGCGCGAAAA
>CAKUYO010000253.1 GCA_934716995.1 uncultured Bacteroidales bacterium
GAGATAAGGCTTTGTAGTTCGTCTATTACTAATTTTTCAATGAGATCCTTTTTAACCGCCTTTTTATTGCAAGTGTGTTTTTTGGCGTGATTGCATTTATAATAACGGTATTTAGTTTTGGTTTCGCTCGTGCCTATTTCGCCCGTCATCATCGCGCCGCACTTGCCGCAAAAAAGTTTTGTCGTCAAAAGATAGTCGTCTTCGCTTCTGTGCATAGCAGGGGCTTTTTTATTGATTTTAAGACGTTTTTGTATTTCATCAAAAGTTTCAGAATCGATTATTGCAGGGATTCCGTTCGGCAAAATAACGTCGCCGAATTTATATTCGCCGATATATTTGCGATTTGTGAGCGTGCGAAAAATCGCGTTGTAATTTAAGTCGTAACCGCGGTGTTTTATTCCGCGCGATCTCATTAAATTAGAAATAGCCTTTATTTTTGTGCCGTTTAAATAAAGCGAATAGATTTCTTTAACGATAGGGGAGGTGCTTTTGTCTATTTGATAATGGTCGTCGCCGTCAACACAATAACCGAAAGGCGCGCGGACACCGTTCGCTTTTGCTTTTAATGCGTTTTCTTTCATACCGCGTTTTACTTTTTCGGCAAGTTCGACGGAATAATATTCAGCCATACCTTCGAGAACGGATTCAAGCAAAATACCTTCCGAGCCTTCGGCTATCGTTTCCTTTGCCGATATAACTTTAACGCCGTTCTTTTTTAATAAAGCCTTATAGTGTGCAGAATCGTAACGGTTACGGGCAAAGCGGTCTAATTTCCAAACGATAATGCAGTCGAAAGTGTGCCTATAACTGTCCTTTATCATACGTTGAAATTCCGGGCGATTATCGGTTTTTGCGGAAAAAGCGCGGTCAATATAATTGCCTACGACCTGAATATCGTTAAACTCGGCGTATTGCATACATTCACGTAATTGTCCTTCGATACTTGCTTCGTTCTGTTTTTCCGAACTGAATCGTGCGTATATTACCGCTTTCATTATTCTTGCTCCTTCAAAAGTTTAATAACCGCTTCTTTAAGTTTTGCGTTGGTTGGGGAGTTCGGATCGAAACACATTTCGACAAACTCGCGCATTTTATCGTCGTTAATCATTTTTGGCTGATATTTATATAACTTTCCTTGCGGAACATCCGTTCTTCCTACGATAAAATCCAAAGAAACATCAAAATAATCTGCGTATCTTATAAGCAATTCAAGCGGCGGCAAATGTTCGCCCGTTTCGTACCTTGCTAAAAGCGGCTGTTTTGTATCTAACTTTTCGGCTAATTTAGCCTGTGAAACCTTAATCCCGTTGCGTAACCCTTTAATTCTCTCTGACACAATATCGTTTAACATAGTTCCTCTCCGTCTATTTTTAAAATTATATCATTTTCTAAAACATAAGTCAATGGTATTATAGTATAATATTAATACGATATTGCTATTTGTAAGGTATACATATCACAAACGCGTTAAATTCAAAAAAATTATAGTTTTCTACAAAAATTTTCAATAGACGATTGACTTTCTTTTTCTTTTCGGGTATAATAAGCATGATTATTTTTATGGAGTGCGATATGGAAATAAAACGCGATTTTTACTTAAACAAGTTAATCAAACACAAGAAAAACGGTATGGTAAAAGTCATTACAGGGGTTCGCCGTTGTGGCAAGTCATATCTATTATTTAAGTTGTTTCGCAATCATTTAATAGAAAACGGTGTTGCTTCCGACCATATTATTACTATCGCTTTGGACGACTTTGAAAACAGGTCTTTGCAAAGTCCTGACGCATTGTATAAATATGTAAAAAGCAAAATAACCGATGAAAAAGATTATTTTATTTTGCTTGACGAGATACAGTTAGTATCCGATTTTGAAAGCGTTATAAACGGATTTTTGCATATTGAAAACGCCGATATTTATGTT
>CAKUYO010000254.1 GCA_934716995.1 uncultured Bacteroidales bacterium
CGGTAAGAACCTCACCTCCATCCTTCTGATGGTGTGGGGCAAGAACACGATGTACTGCTCGTTCCCGAAGGGCATGGTGGGCGGCCTGCAGCACGAAGACCTGGGCGAAGTGACGCTTGACGATCCGGACGGCGGCCACTACCAGGGCTACCGCTCGCACTACGAATGGAACGTCGGCTTCACGATGCGCGACTGGCGCTACTGCGTCCGCATCGCCAACATCGACGTGGATAAGTTGACGACCGATCCCGCGAGCATCGATCTGCGCAAGTACATGATCCGGGCGATGAACCTTCTCCCGTCCATGAACGCCGGTCGCGCTGCGTGGTACTGCAACCGCACGATCAAGACCTACTTCGAGCAACAGCTCGAAAACAAGTCCAACGTGTGGCTCACGCTCGATCAGGCGCAGGGCCGTGAAGTCACCCGCTTCCGCGGCATCCCGATCCGTCGCGTTGACGCGATGATGGTCGGCGAAGCCAAGGTTCCCTTCTCTTAAGGAGCAAGCATGATTACCGATCAATTGTTGGTTCTGGCGGACAATCAGGCTTTGACGAAGTCCGCCCCCTCGACGAACGTCGTTGACCTCCTCCAAGACAAGCCCACGCCGGGCATGAGCAAGTTGCTCTATCTCTGCGTGATCGTGAACGAAGCCGTCACGGGTACGTTGCAACCGATCCTTGAAGACTCGGCCGACAACTCGACCTACACGACGGCGGCCTCCGGCCCCCTCATGACGGCACCCGCCGCGGGCACCATCGTCTACGTCCCGGTGCCCTTTGCGACGAAGCGCTACCTGCGCTGCAACTGGGGCGGCGCACCGACCGCGGGCAAGGTGACGGCCCACTTCACTTGGGACTTGCAGGTCAACCACGGCTTTGCTCAGCGCCCTGCGCTTGACAATCAGCCGGTGGCTTAACGGTTTCATTTGAGACCTCCTTTCCCCTTCTTATCCCGAAGGGTTTCGCCCGCCTCGTGCGGGCGCTTTTTTAGGAACGAAGACAATGGCAAACGCCGTCACGATCTGCAACATCGCGCTCTCCCGCATCGGGAACAAGGCGAACGTCTCGTCCATCGATCCGCCGGACGAGTCCACTGAAGCCGAAGCCTGCGCCCGCTTTTACCCACTGGCACTCGGAACTTTGCTCGATGAGCACAACTGGAGCTTTGCGACGAAGCGGGCAACGCTGGCGCTCCGGAACACGGACGCGACGCCGTGGGCTTTCGCCTACTCCCTTCCATCCGACTGTCGGCATGTCATCGCGGTAGAGCGTACGGACGAAGGCGCAACGATCCCCGGTACGCCGTGGGGCAAGCAGCCGCCCGTAGGGTATCTCAACAATCGGCTGGACAATCACCGCACGAACGAATTCGAAGTGATGGCAAGCGACAGCGGTCTCATCCTTTGTACGAACGTTGAGAACGCCCGCGTTCGGTACGTGATGAGCCAGCCGTCGGCGGCGTCTTTCCCGTCCGCCTTCACTGAGGCTCTGACGTGGTTGCTGACGACCTATCTCGCCGGGCAGACGATCCGCGGGGAGGAAGGCTTCAACTTCGCGGGAGCCTGCAACAAGTTCTACAAGGAAGCTCTCGATAAGGCGAAGAAGCGGGATTGCACGCAGGCTTATACCGCCCGCCGTCACATGCCCAACGGAGTATTGGTGCGATGAACAAAGTCATTCAGAATTCCTTCACCGGGGGCGAGCAATCCCCGGCAATGTTCGGCCGCATCGACGATCAGGGCGGTTATCAGGCGGGGCTTGCGAAGTGCGAGAACTTCATCGTCCTTCCCCAGGGGCCGGTGCAAAACCGCGCGGGATTCGAGTTCGTGCGGGCGGCGAAGTACGCCGACAAGCCCTGTGTCCTGATCCCCTTCACGTTCAACACCTCGCAGACGATGGTGATTGAACTCGGGGAGAAG
>CAKUYO010000255.1 GCA_934716995.1 uncultured Bacteroidales bacterium
CTGCCTGACCGAATGATGTGCCGGAATGTGTTGCTATGATTTTAGCGTTTACATTCTGATAGCAAATATCCGTATGTACCTGATCCAAGGAGCGGGCAGAAGCAAAAATAGCAAAGGTAGAAGCAAAGGGGATCAGCCCATTCTGCGCCAGCCCGGCTGCCACGCCAAACATATTCTGCTCTGCAATACCCACATTGAAGAAACGATCCGGGAACTTCTCGCCAAACATACCGATCTTGGTGGATTTGCCCAGGTCAGCGGTCAGCGCCACCACTTCCGGGTGCTCCGCACCCAGCTCGCACAGCGCCTTGCCGTAATATTCCGCCGTAGAGAGGGCGGTGGTCTCCGTCATTGTATAAGTCATTCCGCTTGCCATGGCTTAGCCCTCCTTTTCCGCACGCTCGCAGCGTTTCTTGTAATACTTATCCAGGCTCTCGTAGCAAGCCTTCTCTTTTGCCTCGTCCAGTGCGCCGTAATGCCAGTGGTAATCATCTTCCATAAAGTCGATACCGGCGCCCTTAAAGGTATCCATCACGATACAATAGGGCTGGTCGCCGCCGTTTTTGTGATTGGCGATGGCGTCCTCAATGGCATCGTTAAGCTCCTTCATATTCTGGCCGTCTACGCGCTTTACCTTAAAGCCAAAGGCCTCGAACTTCTTATCCAGCGGCTCCACTTTCATCTCATCGTCCACGCGGCCGTCAATCATGCACTTGTTGTTATCCACAAGCACCACCACATTGGACAGCTTAAACTGGGCAGCGGTCATGGCAGCCTCCCAGTTGGAGCCCTCATTCAGCTCGCCGTCGCCGGTAAGGCAATAGACCATATAGTCCTGACCCTTTACGCGGCCAGCCAGGGCAAAGCCATCTGCCAGGGAAAGGCCGTGACCCAAAGAGCCGGAAGAGCAATCAATGCCCTTGATCTTGTTCTTATCCAGGTGCATACCAAACTTGGAACCGGTCAGGTTAAAGTTGTGCAGCCCCTCCACCGGCATAAAGCCGTAGTCGCAGATCACCGGGCCGTAGCCCACAGCCGCATGCCCCTTGGAGAGCACAAAGCGATCTCTGTCCTCCATGTCCGGGTTGTTTACATCCAGCTTCATAAAGCGGTGATAGAGAATGGTCATAGCGTCCATGGCACTCATGGCGCCGCCGATGTGGCCGGAGCCGCCCCAAACGGTGGTCTGCACGGTCAGTCGTCTTAACTCGTCCGCCTTTTTCTCCAGGCGGAGCCACTCGGCTTTGTCAAATGGCTTGAAATCAGCAGGCATTCAAAGTCCTCCCTTTCTGTTGTTGCCGGGGCCGTGCCCCCTTGCACAGATCCGGCAAAAATGATTGGTTTATTTCACTAATCCCGGGATCTCCGGATGATTGGCAGCCACAACGCCGAAGGCGTCCTCGGCAATGTCGATGGCCAGCTTAATATCGTCCTGGGTAACCGCGGCATTCATAAAGTGATTGTGGTGAGACGCCAGGAACAGCCCGCGGCTGACGCACTCGGCAATCCACTCCTGGTGGAGCATCAGGCTTTCATCGTTGGCAACGCGCAGATAGAACAGCGCCGGCTCGCCGGACACCACCAGGTCGAAGCCGTGCTGCTTACCGGCAGCTACAAAGCCGTCCGTCAGCTGGGTGCCCATTTCCCGGAACATCTTAGGCGTGTTGAGCTTCTTCATCTTAGGAATACAAGCCAGGCAGGCGGCGAACGGTTCGGCACTCATCCAGTAAGAGCCGGTATACACCACGGAAGAAGCGGTATTCTTCATATGCTCCTGACCGCAAACAGCAGACATATTGTAGCCGTTGGCCAGGGCTTTACAGAAGCAGATCAAGTCTGCCTTAATGCCATAGTAATGGTCGGAACCGGCCAGATCCAAACGGAAGCCGGTACGCACATCGTCAAAAATCAGCACCATA
>CAKUYO010000256.1 GCA_934716995.1 uncultured Bacteroidales bacterium
CTTTGATTTTTCCTTTGCAATCTCGAGGATTCCTTCATGAGTTGCTTCGTCTTTGTTCAGTTCACCTGTGACTTTTCCATTACACATAATAACGATTCTGTCACTCATTCCAAGAATCTCCGGCATTTCTGAAGAGATCAGAACGATTCCATATCCCTGTTTTGCAAGATTTCCCATGATCTGGTAAATCTCTGCCTTCGCTCCTACATCAACACCCTTTGTCGGCTCATCCATGATGACTACTTTCATTTCCTGGCTAAGCGCTTTGGCAACTACTACTTTCTGCTGGTTACCACCGGAAAGTGAAGATGCCGGGTCAAAAATTGTAACGGCCTTTGTATCAACTTCTTCAAGAAGCTGTTTTGCAAGATCGCGTTCTTTCTTATTATCGTTAAATCCGCATTTTGCATATTTGCCCATTGTCGGAAGTGTTACGTTCTGTCCTAATCCCCAGCTCATGATCAGACCTTGTTTCTGTCTGTCCTCTGGAAGAAGGATGATACCTTTCTTCATGGCATCGATAGGTTTCTTAATATGTACCGGTTTTCCTTCCAGATATACTTTTCCAGAATCCGGTCTTGTGATTCCACAGACACTTTCTACAACTTCTGTTCTTCCTGCTCCAACCAGACCTGTCAGGCCAACGATCTCACCCGATCTTACGCTGAATGAAACATCTTTATAAAATCCCGTTCTGGAAAGTTTCTCTACTCTGAGCACCTCATCTCCAAGCTGTACATCCGGCTTCGGGAACAGATCACTGATCTCACGACCAACCATTGCCTTGATCAGATCTGCATTTGTGATTCCGTCTACATCATAAGATCCGATATACTGGGAATCTCTGAAAACTGTTACTCTTGTTGCCAGACGATACATATCTTCAAATCTGTGAGAGATAAAGATAATGGATACCTGATTCTCTTTCAGCTTATCTACAATTTTGTAAAGCTTTTCTGACTCATTCTTTGTTAATGCTGCTGTTGGCTCATCAAGAATAATGATCTTTGCATTTGTTGAAAGAGCTTTTGCAATCTCAACCATCTGCTGCTGTGCAACACTTAATGCTCCCATTTCATCTGTAGACTTGAAGTCTGCATCTAACTGCTCAAGTAATGCTGTTGCCTGTTTGTTCATTTCTCTCCACTGGATCATCCCATTCTTTACAATTTCATGTCCCATGAAGATATTCTCTGCAACTGTTAAATCCGGATAAGATGTCGGATGCTGATATACCGCTGCAATTCCTGCTGCCTGTGCATCCTTTGGTCCTTTGAAGTCTACTTTCTTTCCTTCAAGGAACATTTCCCCTTCTTCTGCTTTATGTACTCCTGTTATTACTTTGATAAACGTAGATTTTCCTGCACCATTCTCTCCCATCAGAGCATGAACCTCGCCCTTCTTGAGTTGGAACTGTACGTTGTTCAATGCTTTGACACCTGGGAAAATCTTTGTGATACCTTTTAATTCCAAAATGTAATCGGACACCGCTTATCCCTCCCTTTTTCTTTCTGACTTAAGTCTAACATTGGTATTATTTTTTTAATATCGCAAAATTTTTCGATTTCGGGTAATTTCTTTTTATCTTTGCTTTCTGTTGAATTCTATGTGTTTTATATGCGGTTTTTTGTTGAATTTTATATTTTATTTGTTACAATGTAACTATTCACAGGTTAATCATTCAATTATTACTTTATTAGACGAAACTATTTCGGAGGATTTTTTTGATGAAATTATTAATTGCAGATGACGAAATACTTACAAGAAATGGACTGGTCTCTTCCATTGACTGGAAATCACTCGGTATGGATCAGGTGTTTGAAGCCGCTGCCGGAATGGAAGCTTACAATATAGCGTGTACAGCAAAACCGGATATTATTTTATCTGATATTCGTATGCCGAGACTTTCCGGAAT
>CAKUYO010000257.1 GCA_934716995.1 uncultured Bacteroidales bacterium
AAAATCCGATTTTATGAGTGTCTTCAAGTAAATATTATAATAGTGATATAAAAGAAAAGTATCAAAATAAAATTATAAAAAATAATATATACAGAGGAGAAAATCAAAATGAAAAACACTAAGACTATCTACACCAAGGATGACTGCTACAAGAGTTTCACTAAGGATGGCAAGGTTCGTTACTGGAACCCCAAGCTGATCAACTGCTTGGTTGGTATCATCCTGCTGGCTGGCGCTGTGCTGACGTTCGTCCTGGCTGCTGGTGAGAGCAATACCATTGGCTTCCTGATGGTTGTGTTCGCTGTCATCATGTTCATCGTGCCCTGTGGTACCACTGTACCCAAGGCTCGGAAGAACAAATAAAAAGATTGGACCTTCGGGTCCTTTCTTTTTTGTAGTTAATTTGACATTTCTATAATAGATACCCTCTATCGAAAGGAGTGTCCATATGTCAATACATGTAGGTCCTCCCAATAAAAATTGGCAGGATGACTATGGTGATTTACATCGCCTGTATCCAATTGTAGATGAACCAGATGATTCTACAATTTATTATGATAAGACTCCACAGAGAACTTCACTGACAATGGCTAATATTGTCGGTGTATTCAATGATTGGATTCTTTCTTTTTTCCCAGAGAATTATTTCAAATTTGTTCGAATTCGTACGCAATCTGCTTATTCAGATTTTAAATCTTTTATGAAGCAGATCTATAAGAAAGAAAAACCTTTTATGGTAATCGATCCTGAATCAGTTGATAATGATGATGATTCTATTTTCAATTGGAATATGTTGGGTCGATATAATATGTATGATCCAAAGAATGAGAATGTTGGAGCTCAGTTAATCTATGCATTAGATGTAGCAGAATCTGATCGGTTCAGATGGTGTTTCAGACGTAATCGATATAAGTTCAATATGAATGTATTGATTATGGAACAGACAATGGATCGTCAGTTGAATACATATAATAAGATGCTGATGCATATTCGTCATAATTCAAAATTCATGATCACCAGAACGATTCCGGTATATCTTCCTGATAAGCAGATTCAACTGATTGCACAGATTCATGGATATGATTATCGTTCTGAAGAGTTCTTAAAGTTTTTGAATTCTATCTCTCGCTATCCAATTACGAAAGTAGTGAATATGCGAGACCAGTTAGTCTTTCAGTTATTATTGGAGATGAATATTCGTTTCGATGTTCCCAATCTGCCTTCTAAGGATAGTCCAGAGACATCAAATGCAATCGAATGGGGTGCACGTATTACAGATGAATTTACACTGAATGTAGATATGCCTTCTGAGTTTATTCTGACAGTTCCTGAAAAATACTATACTCCATTAAAAGCATATATTCCTGAAACACCAGATGATATCTCTGTGATATCTCCTGTATATGCTGATATGGATTGGCCTCTTGAAATCAATGGATATAAAGCTACTAATAAATTTGATGTAGTGGTTCATGAGGGAGATGATCCATCATTAGACTTCTCTCATATGATATATCAGTATGATGTGAAGTTCCAGAAAGAATTGGATGAATTTATTGCTCGTGGTGGTAAACTATCTGATCTGATGATGGTAAAAGTATATCCAAATGGTTCTATGTCTGAAGCTGCTTATACAGTAACTAATGAAGGTATACTGACATTAACCAATCCGATCTTTGATAAGATCTATACAGTTCTTTTATATGTAAATCATGAAGTAATGAATTTAATCCGAGAAGGAAAAGCAACTGAATATCTCGGTACTATTCAGAGGGATCGCACAATGACATAAAAGAAGTCCCCTCCCGGGTTGGGAGGGGATTATTCTTCTCTGAATTCTTTTTACTTCTTACCGCCAAGCATGGCATTCCAAGTATCCTTACCAACAATACCAT
>CAKUYO010000258.1 GCA_934716995.1 uncultured Bacteroidales bacterium
ATCATGGCCTTGGAGATGCCCATGGCGTTGATGGGGTAAGCAGCTTTATCAGTAGACAGGCAGACAACACGCTTGACGCCAGCATCAATAGCGGCGTGCAGGACATTATCAGTACCGATGATGTTGGTCTGAACAGCCTGCATGGGGAAGAACTCGCAGGAGGGGACCTGCTTCAGAGCGGCGGCGTGAAAGATGTAATCAACACCAGGCATGGCATCACGGATGGACTGAGGATTGCGGACATCACCGATGTAGAACTTCACCTTCTTGGCGTTCTCCGGATGCTTGGCCTGAAGCTCGTGGCGCATATCGTCCTGCTTCTTTTCGTCACGGGAGAAGATGCGGATCTCCTTCAGGTCAGAATCCAGAAAGTGCTTCAGAACAGTAGAACCAAAAGAACCAGTACCACCAGTGATCATAAGGGTTGCGTTATCAAATGCAGACATTTTTATTTTTCCTCTTTCCATTTAATTTAACGTTCATACACACTAGCTAAGCCACAACACATCACGGCTAAGACCAGCAATAATAGACAGCATGGCTTTTTATATCGGGGGGGGGGTAAACATTTCCATTACACCCCCTCTAATTTGCGTTTAACTTTTTTCACAGCCCTTGAAGGGATTGAACAGGTAACACGCCACATGTCTTCCAATTTATATTCCAACTTTTTTCCACTCGTAATTGTTTCGTTGGATTCTTCCAATTTTGTATTAAAAAAAGCTTTCAGCTCCGGCTGCAGCCAATGCGTTCCATCTGCGCGTTCCCGGTCACGGATATCTCCATAGCGAACCTCAGTCGCGCCCGGAATAGTTCCTAGAGTCAATAACGCATGACCATTATAACAATGCGCAATCGGGCATTTACCAACCGGGCACCAATCCAACGGTTTTTCTGGATGCTCAAATGCATTGTGTAATAAATGTCCGCAGTAACAAGGTAACGCCTCTCCAGTGGTCAAATCAATATACATTGACCATAGCCCTGCGTAGCAGTAGTCCCCCTGATGAATTCCGAAAATGCTCTTTTTGAACTTCCAAAAGCCTGAATCAAACTGCGACCACACCTTATCGTATTCTTCGATTGACAGGTTTGTCAGGTAATCAATTCCGGCTGTTCTATCATCGCGTGCAATGGTCAGGTGCGGAAGTGCTCCAAAATGCTCCATGGAGAAAGCTTTTAGTTCATCTATATATGGAATCAATTCATCGCTCGGTGTCACTTCGATATTGACCGACGCACCTGCTTTCCAAGCACGGTTCACGTTTTCTGCAAATCGATCCAACAGATTTTTCTTTTTAAGCTCCAAGTAATGGAACGAGCATTTAAACTCTACATGGGAAAGCATACCCCCCCCCAGCTCAAAATTCGATTCAACATCGGCGTAATTGTCATATTGGAAACAATTTCCGCATAATGTCCTTCTTCTACCAATTCTTTGACATATTGATCCAGATTCGTAACTAGTAGCGTTTCTCCATCCGCGCAAAAATTCATGTACGCCGGACCACCAAGCCGTTTCCTGCTCATCGCTTTCCGAACTTGCTCCGGGGTAAACTTCATTTCCGGCTGGATTCCCTGGTAATGCTCATCTCGCTGCGCAAGATAGCAATAATGGCACCGAAAATTACAAATCGACATTGGAATACGGAACAAAATCAGTTTTTTTATCTTATCCATTTTTTCTTCCTCTCTTTGCCTTGGTTATCAGCTTTGTGCGTTCCTCTCGATTCAACACAACAAATAAATCTTCTGCCAACGTAATTCCACAAGTGATGATGACCGCAACCGCAAGCGAAACCCATCCTCCTGCCGGAATAAGCAACTGAACCGCAAGAGCAGCTATAAGATTCAGGACACAGCAAAGCAGGGATATGCCTACATC
>CAKUYO010000259.1 GCA_934716995.1 uncultured Bacteroidales bacterium
CCTTAAAGCATAAACACAATTGCAATGCCGATACCGATGCTCAATACGGCACTAAGCGTTCCGATAATTGGGAAGGCGTGAACGTGTAATTCATCCACCGGTCCCGCTAACAGAGGCAAAAAAATGTCAGAAGACTACGTACGGAGTCATGTACTACCGATGTCGCACTTATCCAATCGGCCTGCGTTTCGAGCTCATGTCCCGTAAAACAAATAATCTCCGTCAGGGTGCTGTTTAGCTCTACCTTCGGCAAGCAAGAGCATTATCCGCTAAATTGTTCTTCCATCGACACACCGTAATTGACCCCATAGTGAACCAGTCACTATGGGGTCTTTTACAGAAAGCCTGAAGGGGGAAGACTTTCTTTTTTCAAAACAAACGACTTAGAAACCCAGAAACCACCAAGTGTGATTAAACACTCTGTGCGCCGAGGCACGAGCCGCCGACGCATCTGCTCTTAGCCCAGTACCTTTTTTGCGTTGTCGATTTGTACGCGAACCGCTTGCGGCGAGGTTCCGCCGTAGGAGTTACGCACTTGCACACAGCGTTCAATTGAGATGTTTTCGTAGATATCTTTCTCAATACGGGGGTCAACTGCCTGGAATTCTTCGATAGATAATTCCTCCAGCGCCTTCTTGTGGTGGATGGCATAGTTAACGAGAATGCCGGTGACGCGATGAGCATCGCGGAAAGGAACATTCTTTTTAACGAGGTAGTCAGCCAAATCCGTAGCATTGGCATAACCGCGTTGTGCACCTCGAAGTGTGTTCTCGGCAATGACCTTCATCTTCGAAACCATGGGGGCCATGATCTTGAGAGAAGCGTTGAGTGTATCAATCGAGTCGAAAGACAATTCTTTGTCTTCTTGCATATCCTTGTCGTAGGCAAGCGGAAGGCCCTTCATCATGGTCAAGAGCGCATTTAAATTACCGAACATTCGACCGCCCTTGCCTCGAATGAGCTCTGCCATATCCGGGTTCTTCTTTTGTGGCATGATAGAAGATCCTGTGCAGTAGTCATCGGACAATTCAATAAACTTGAAGTCTTGACTGCTGAAAAGAACAATCTCGCCGGCCAAACGCGTCAGATGCATGTAGCAAATGGCTGCAACCGCTGCATACTCGATGACGTAGTCTCGGTTTGCAACCGTATCAAGACTATTTTCCGTCGGACCGTCAAAACCGAGCAAGCTTGCGGTCATGAAGCGATCAATCGGATGACCGGTTCCGGCCAAAGCGGCAGCGCCTAACGGACAAAGCGATGTATGTGCATACAGCGATTCAAATCGCTCCCAGTCACGCTCGAGCATTTGGAAATACGCCATAAACCAGTGGGAAACAAGAATCGGCTGAGCCGTTTGCAAATGGGTATACCCGGGCATGACAACTCCCATGTATTCCTCGGCCTTCGCTACCAAAACTTTCTGCAATCCGCGAATCCATTCCTGGCTTTCTCGCAAAGCACGACGGAAATACAAAACTCCGTCAACCTGGCATTGGTCATTCCGCGAACGCCCCGTATGCAGGCGACCTCCTGCCGGTCCGATGAGTTCCGTCAGGCGCTTTTCGATGGCCATGTGAATGTCTTCGTCTTCTGCCTTGAAGGTGAATTGGCCGGACTTGATTTCTTCCAGAACAACTCCGAGGCCCTGAACAATCTTTTCCCCGTCCTCTTGACTGATAATGCCTTGATGGGCAAGCATCTTGGCATGCGCAATACTGCCCTGAATGTCGTCCTGGCACATGCGTGTCTCGATATGAATAACCGCTCCGAATTCTTCCGCAAATTTATCGGCCGGAAGGTCAAAGCGCCCTCCCCACATTTTGCTTGACATGTTTATCTCCTGGAGATGATTTAATTATTAATAGTGATAGCCTTCGCG
>CAKUYO010000260.1 GCA_934716995.1 uncultured Bacteroidales bacterium
CCGTATGGTAATGCTTGGACTTGCCACATCAACAGCAAAGCAGCAAAAGGTATTCGAGAAGTACGGAATAAGCATTGACCAGCAGTCTTTGAAAACGGACGGTCTTACAAAGACCCTTGAAAAACTCCGTGACTCCGGTATAATGAGTTCTGCATCGTCGGCTAATGACCTTGCAGATGTTTTCGGTCGTCGTGTTTCTCCGCAAGCAATGGCTCTTCTCAACAATATCGATGCTCTCCAAACGAAACTCGGAGGTCTGCAAGAGGCGCAAGGTACTACTGGGGATATGTTTGAAGTATCTATGAGTACGGTCACCCAAGAAATAAAAGGCTTGCAGTCCGCATGGGAGGCGTTCCTGCTTTCTATCTATGATAGTAATTCGGACGCACTTGTTGCTCCACTGCAAGCACTCCGTGAACTCGTCAATTTTGTGCGTGAGCATTTTGGCGATATAGCTCAGATTATCGCAAGTGTGATAGCTGGAATATCTTTCGCCAAACTTATTAATGGTGCAGTGTCTGCGTTTACTCAGATGAAGAACTCTGCCGTAAGTAATGCACAAGCAGCTACACAACAAGTACAGGTTTGTCAGAACAACGAGATAGCATTACGCAGACAGACCGCTTCTCTTACGAAGCAATTAGAGAGTGCTTCTGCGGTAGAGCGCGAACGCATTGAAACGCAACTTGTAGCTAAGAAGCGTGAGCTTGCCAATGCAGAGAAGATGACGCAGAAGGCTAAGACAGCAGAGATTGCGCTATGGGAGCGAGCTTCTGCGCTTGAAACAGGAAGTGCTTGGACTAAAGCGTTTACTATTGCAAAGGTCGGAGTAACCAGTTTTGTCGCCACGGCATAGGCTGCGTTCAAGGGATTTATACTCACCGCAGTACTGAGCCTTGCTTTCGACTTGCTAATGAGGCTCTACAGTAAACTAAGTGAAGGCAAGGGAGTGTGGGCAAACTTGAAAACCTATGCCACCTCTGCCTTTAGGGCTATAGCCAATGCTATCATCTGGGTAATGAATAAATGTATTGACCTATACAATAAGATAGCGTTGGTGCGCTTGCCCATACAACTGGTCGCGTTACAGTTCAAAAACCTTTGGGAAGGAGTTAAACTCGTCTTTAATCTTATCGTTGACGGAGTAAAATCCGTTGGCCGTTCGCTTAGCGGACTCGGTAAAATTATTAAAGGCGTTGCAACTTTCTCCTGGAGTGATATAAAGGCAGGAGTAAAAGATATAACGAGTAACTTTGGAAAGACCATCCAGGAGGGCTTGGGCGACTTCAAGAAGTTTGGCCGAAATGTAGCTGACAATGTGCTCGATGCATACAACAAGACCTTAACGCAAGGTGCAGTTGCACACATCAAGCCTATCGCTGACGATCCGATTCCAGTAAAGACAAAAGCAAAGCCAAAGGCAAAAGCCTCCGTTAATACACCCACAGAAACCACAGACGGCAACGGCACTACTCCTGACGCAAATGGCGATGGAAATGGTAAGGGTGATGGCAAGAAAACCACAAAAACCACAAAAACCACAAAGGAGGACCGTGCCAGAGCCAAGGCTGCACAGGAAGAAGCCAAACTCGTAGCAGAAGCCGAGAAGGCAATGCTTGACCTGCTCGGTGAGTGTGTCGAGAAGAGAAAAGCCCTTCTCGAGAACCAGTACAATGGTGAGATTAACAAGCTGAAAGCTAAACTCGCCACAGACAAGACCCTTACGGAGAATTCCAAGGAAGCTATTAGGCAGATTATAGTTGCCAAAGAAAAGAAACTCCAAGAGGAACTTGATAAACTTGATGATGATAACATCAAGCGTAAGATTAGCGAACAGCAAAAGCAAATAGAGTCGCGTCTGTCTATCGTGAA
>CAKUYO010000261.1 GCA_934716995.1 uncultured Bacteroidales bacterium
ATGTATCCGTTTGCCTACGGGTTGAGTTACACCCGTTATGAATACGCGGATCTTCGGATTTCCCCGGAATTGACGGCGCAAGTGACGCTCCGCAACATCGGGAAATACGCCGGACGCGAAACGGTGTTCTGGTTCCTCACGGATCCCGAGGCGACGCTGACGCAGCCGGTCAAGCGGCTCATCGCGTTCGAGCAACTCGAACTGGCGCCCGGCGAGGAACGTGTCGTTACGTTGCAGCTCGACCGGATGCGCCATCTCGCCTATATCGATCGGCGCGGCGACAAGGTGTTCGAAGCGGGCCGTTTCCTGCTGGCGGCAGGCGGCGAATGCGTCGAATTCGTCGTCGGAGACGCGACGGAAAGGTGAGATCGTTCCGCCGCGTCAATAACGCAGATTGCGGAATTTCCGGACGCGGTGAAGCGTGAATAAATCGCCGTTATGGGCGCAACTGGCTTCACCCGTCCCGGAACGGGCGGCGATCAGAAGATCTTCACCCGCAATCAGCAGCGTGGCATAATGGCGGGATTCTTTGTCGTGTTCCTGACAGGCGACCATGCCGGCGAAGCACCAGTCATAGCAGTTGCGCGAAAAATAAAGCGCCAGCCGGTTCCGTTCATTGTACGGCAGATTGAACCGGGATTCCGGCAGTTTTTGCCATTGACGGAGCGTATCGGTGGTTTGCGTGGTCGCGGTCCAGTAAAGTTTGGTTTCCGGATCGTAGAGGATGTGAAATTTCATCTGTCCGCCGGGGAAGGGGACGTAGAACAGGTCGCCGCCGTCGGGCGTTTTCAAGGGGCGTATTTCAAGCGTGCCGTCGGCATGTTCCACCCCTTCAAGGAACGCGCCGATGTTGGAGAGATTGCTGTTGACGCGCATCACCAGAAGCACCGAGTGCCCGGTGGGATCAAAATAATAGTGGTCGGGATCGTAAATCCGGACGACATTGGTTTCCAACACGCCCGGCAATCCGCTGTAACGAAGATCCCGGGGATGATCCGGCCGCAGATTTCCTTCGGGGAAAAACGGCATGCCGAGCAAATTCGGGAAACGGTCGTATTGCATCAGGTCGAACGGGTTGGAACACTTCCAGACGTCGAAGCAGGTCAGGTCTGCATCGGTCGGAGCCGCCAGTAATACGACTTCGACACCCGGCCAGCCGCGTCCGGGGATCTGCCGTTCGACCGCGAGGAAGAGTTTGCCGTCGTGGTAATCGATGGCGCCGCCGCCCATGTGATAACGGCGGGTGTTGTCGAGCGTGACAACTTCGCTCCAGGTTTCGGCATTGTCCGAGCTGACGGCAATCAGCAGGGCGCCGCCGTGGCCGAGAAGGTAGAATTTTCCCCCCGCTTCAAAAACCCGCGCATGCATCATGCCGAAGGTCGCGGTGGTGCGCCAATGTTCTCCGCCGTCGTCTGAAACCATGACGCGGCACTGGTTGCCGGACGCCGCGTCGCCGGAGGCGGATTTCGGCCCCGGCAATTTTCCGGTGTTCCAGCCGCCGAGATCGAAACTGGCGATCAATCTCCCGTCTTTGCCGTGACAGATCCAAGGCGTGTAGACAAAGATTCCGACGGGGGCGGGGGAACGGAAGATGACATTTTCATCGGCAATGAGTTGCATCGACATATTTCCTTATGGTAAACGTGAAATTAAAGTGAAACATCAGCCCCGTTGAGGTTGATCGTTCCACCGGTCCAGCCGTAATCGGCTGAGAGTTCCGTGCGGTTGATGGAGGCGACATGCCCATCCGACAGAATATTGTTCATGCGGCCGCTGTGGTTGAGCGCGGCGGCGAACAACGTAGAGTTGATGGAGTAAAATCCGGCGGCGTATCCGGCATTGGCATTGCCGGATACATATTGGGATTC
>CAKUYO010000262.1 GCA_934716995.1 uncultured Bacteroidales bacterium
GCCGCAAGGTCCAGTTTGCAACAAAACGCATTTTCAGCTCGATCGTTCTTTTCATCGTTTACTCCTGAGAATGTTTCTTCACAGCGACTGGTGATTTATTTCTGATTTACAGAATCGTTTATTGTCGATTTTTACCTCCATGACCCTGAATGCCTTTTTATATTTTCTTTCTCTTCGGCGCGGTCACTTTTCGTACCGCGCCGAAAAAACAAGGGGGTTCCCTTTAATTGTTCTTATTGGGGTAGCCAGATTGGGGCATCCGATATCCGTATTGAATTGGCGCGCAGGAAGAGTGTCAAGCAAAATAGTGTTCTGCATATTTTACCGAAACATTGCCGGAGGAAGTGGAGGAACTGGAGCTATCGACCTGCCGGATTTGGTCGAAAGTGCCAGCGCACTGGAAAAATTGAATATCGATGATAGAACTCTGATATTGGAAAGGCTGAAATCCGGAAAGAGACCAGTCAAGGTAGATTGCGGTGCAATGCCCGCATTTATGAAAGCCCCCGGAAAATGTTACTTCCCGAGAGCTTTGTTTTTACAGGAAATTATTTTATTTGCTGGAAGCAGACAGGAAATTTCCTGCCTGTTGATTTTGTGAATTGCGTCTTCTGAGTTCGGCGATTCTTTCGGCAGAAGCATGGATTGCTTCGGCAATTTCTTTCCGAATCTGTCGGGCGATCTTTTTGTTCAGTTTTTCTTTGGTCGACATAGTGTGCTCCTTCTTTTGCTTTTACAGCTTTAAAGAACGATCGCATGTCATGCGATCCGACACTATATATCTATAATGAATTGCCGGAAATTTCAACCCCTGGCTGTTGTGGTTTGACAAAATATTGACAATCTCCTGATGGTTGATGGATACAAAACCATACTTTCGCAGTTTGGAATATAGAATGGTAACCTGATGATGAATGTCAATCTTTCAATTCTTCAGAGATCCATTTTTCAATCTGGCCGGATTCGGAGTCAAAATTAACGCCGATCAGCATGATGCGCTTGCCGCGGTGCCGGAATTTTTGCGCATAGTTTTTCTCGTGGATCTGCTTCAGGGCTTTTTCGGCGGATTGATCCAGTTTGAATTCAAGTATGTAAACCCAGTTGCCGGCCTCCACGACCATGTCGATGCGTCCGTCATTGGTATAGGATTCGGCTTGAACGTAAAGCCGGAGCATATCGCAGATTACATAGAACACCGTCTGATAATTCTGTTCGCCTTTGAGATGAAGCGAGTACGGAATGTTGGCAAACACAGATTTCAGGATATCCATGAATTTATCCACATTGCCGTCGCCAACCGCAGTAACCAGCTCTTCCTGAAACTGCTGGGCGCTTCCTTTCTTCATGGCAACATAGTAATCCAGAACGCATTCGTTGAAAGATTCCTCCACTTCCTGATTGGGGAAATGCAGATAGTATTTCCGGATAATCCGGTTCGAGTACGGCATCTGTGCATCGACCGCTTTGTCGATGGTCAAATAACCGGTCTGAAACAGAAGAACCATCGGGTCCAGATTGGATATTTCAAAAGAGTTGAAGAATGATCCGGAAACAGGACTGGTCAGGGCTTCCGAATAGTTGAAATCATGATCCTTCATCAGCTTCAGCAGAAACGTCGGCGTACCCGTTTGAAACCAGTAGTTTTGAAATTTACCATTGTTCTCAAAAAACTGCGCAAGAGAAACGGGATTATAGACCGTCAGGGCGTTTTCTTCAAATCTGTAACCATTATACCAGCGTTTGATTCCGGCAAGCATTTCTTCTTTTGAGATACCAGTTTTTTCAACAAGCTGTTCGATTCGATCTCCAAAGTAGAACTCCAGTTCTTCCTGAGTGTAACCGAGCATCGTCGCATACTTTTCATT
>CAKUYO010000263.1 GCA_934716995.1 uncultured Bacteroidales bacterium
AGGGGACTTATTGTTTTATCAGAGTTTTGTCGTCCACAGGCCATGCAGATTGCAGTAGGCATAGACCGCCACCGGTGTCTCGTCGCCCAGCTCAAAAACCGCTCTGGGTGCCTCGCCCGGATGGAGATAACGGATGTGGCCGCCCTGCGCCGTTTCCACATAGAGCCACTGGATAACACCGATTATCCTATTTTTCATCTCTGTTACCCCCTGCAACTTCCGATTTATCGTCACAAGTATAGCATACTGCCGCCTGTAAGAAAAGGCACAGACGCAAAAACCCCTGCGGGCAATTGCTCGCAGGGGCTTGGGTTATGCGCCGGTGTTCCTCACACTGGCATAACGGTTATTCAATTTCGATGAGATTGGGGTTTGCAGGCAGAGCCTTCTGCTGCTGGGGTGCAGGCAGCTGGATGTGCAGGATGCCATCCTCGAACTTTGCGTGGATATCCTCTTTCTTTACGGCATCGCCCACATAGAAGCTGCGCGCGCAGGTGCCGGAGAAGGTCTCGCGGCGGATGTAATGGCCCTTGTCATCCTTCTCATCATTGCTGTGATTACGGACGGCCTGAATGGTCAGGTAACCGTCGTTCAGTTCCATCTGAACGTCTTCCTTCTTGCAGCCCGGCAGGTCCACGGCCACATCGTAGCCGTTCTCGGTCTGCTTCACATCGGTCTTCATCATGTTTGCACCGCGCTTACCGAAGGTCTCACGCTCTTCACGGTTCATCGCACGCTCCAGCGCACCATCGTTCCAGAACGGATCAAAGAGATCATCGAACAGATTCTCATGGAAAACAGCAGGCATAAACATAAATCATTCCTCCAATCCCGGCGTTCGGGTCGGGGCAAAAACATTTTCGCTTGTCGGGGCAAAGCCCCTCCATCTTGCTGACGCAAGACCGCTCGGTCGCTTAAACGCCCCACCGGGGCGTTTATTGCTTCGCAAACGCGAAAGCGTCATTCAGAAGGGCTTTCCGGGGAGCCTAGCGGCTCTCCTTTTGCCCTTCCTCCTGAGCACGCCACTGTTATAGCACTGTTCATTAGCAGTGTCAAGAGGTGAGTGCTAATTTTTTGTGAAGAATTTGTGAAGCCTTGATTTTACGGGCTTCACAGAGGTTTTTCACTTGCTTTCGCACTCGATTTTCTTGATTTGACCACATTTTTACGACAAATTCTTGGAAAAATATATTCGCCTGATTTTTTTACCACATTTTACGACAACGACTTATAGTTTATACCACAGCAGGTACGGTTTCTGGCAGGTTCATTTTGGACATCTCATTCTCCACATGAGACATTTCAGCAATGTGATTATAGATATTCATAGTGATCTGTGCGTCCGAATGTCCCATGACATATTGCATAACCTTTGGATTGACATTGTTCTCACCCAGTCTGGTACATCCTGTATGCCGGAGAATATGAGAGGAAATATGAGGCATCAGCTCTGGTTCTCTCTTCTCATTGGCTGCCAGTATGTTTTCTTTCTTATTATAGGCATTGACAATGTTTTTGAGAAAACTGTTCACTCCCGCTGGCATGATCGGACGTCCATGTTTAGTGTTGAAGATAAATCCACTGCGTCCACCAATCTCCACCTTGCTTTGTAACCCAAGCATCAGATTCAGTTCTTTCTGCTTGCGGAACGCATCATATACCATCTGCGTCATAGGAATATCTCTGATACCTGCATCCGTTTTGGTTTCTGAATCATGGAAACAATACCCCTCATCACCTTCATAATATACAAGCTGACCACCTAACAAGATACAGGCGTTGTTCTTTCCGGGGTCAACAGTTTTGTCCATTTTTGACGATAATCATATTCTCTCATATTTTTTTACCCATCTTCTATGATT
>CAKUYO010000264.1 GCA_934716995.1 uncultured Bacteroidales bacterium
TGCAAAGTCACGCAAATCCATCAGCTTGACAGTTCCGCTCTCCTTGTCTGGGTTATGCGAAAACTCTGGTGGCTCTAATGTCTTTACACTTGGAATACCAGCAATCAGTTCATCCAAAGACGGTACGGTGACTGCTACGCAGTCAATATCAGAATTTTCATCATCCAGTCCATAGTTCTGACTACCGAATAAACTGATAAAGCATACATGGCACTTACGATTCTGTTCAATAAAAACCTTTCGCTGTTCCAGAACCATCTTGATATATGGATAATTAGCCATTCAATCTCATCCTTTCTGCCTTTAACCACGCATCCGGTGTCAGTTTAGTATAAAACTCGCCATAAGCATTGCTATTAAAGAATTTCTCCTGATTCTCCAAAGACAATGATTCAACATATTCAAACATTGCATCTTCGTCTTTATATTCGAGTAAATCATCTTCAACTGCATCACTATTATCGGCAAGTTCCTTATTTTCTACCGCAACGATAGAGTTAAATGGACTATTTTCGAGACAGCTCTTACAAAGAAACAGTCTCGTTCCCCATCCATCAAATCGACTGCCATATTTCAGCGGTAAAATATCAATAGCGACTACATTAACATCTGCGTTACACTTCATACATTTCTCGTTACTCATTTCTTAATACCGCCTTTATAATGTCTTAAATAATACGTGAACCGCTCGTTAAACTCGTCATCGGTTAGAGTCTTATCAAGTATAGTCTTTGAAATATTGTAAGTTACTATCCTATACTGACCGTTAAAACTAAATTCTGTGATATTACAGTCTTTATCGACAAAATACAAAATCTTGCCACCATCAATAATATCAACTAATTGTTCATACGTATGATACGCCATTTAATAAATAATGCCGACTTATCTCTATATTAAAGACAGTATCGGCATTTCTCCTTATTTTAGATTACTCGTCATGTTTCATCATATACTTGCGGCTGACGTTCTTAAAGGAACGCTGTCCGTCAAGGCTACTGTAAACCCAACCCTCGCGCAAGCCAGTACCAACGATGCACTCGCCGTCAGCATCCAGCTTTAGGGTTTCCATATCGTCAGGCAAGATGTAATGTTCGTCTGCGATAGGAACCCAATCAATGCCGTTAGCATTACAAATCTTCTTAGATTCAATAGAATTGATACGTCCGATGTCGGAACGAATTAAGCTATAACCAAAGAAACGAACCTCGCCATACTTATGCGGATTTCCCTGAAGATTAGGGCCAGCAGTTTCACCCTGCAAAGCTGCATACTTCAAGTGATTCTCCTTGATGTACCGCTTTAGGAACTCATCAATATGGTACTTGTCACTCATGTCCCAGTACACATTTCTATCTGTGTTTCCACCCTTATTGTGCCAAGTAAACTGCTCGCGGTCAAGCTGACGCACGTTACGAGAACATACGTAATATTCCCAACGACCAAATGGCTTCTTTTCCATAATATAGGTAGAAGAAGTACCATCAATCTTCTGAGTCTTAATCCAAGGCTCTTTATCTTTTAGGATAAACGGCATATTCTCAACACGCTCTTGGTCAGTTTTCTTGACATATTCAAACTTAGTCGGGAACTTACGAGGATTGGCAACCTTCTTGCCAGTGAAGAAATTCTTAATACGCTCAAACAAAGTCAGCTTCTTTTCTGTTACATCTGCCTTACGAGCATTATCTTCTTCAACAGAATAACGAACCTTCAGAACATCGGTAACATCATCGCCAACACTTGTATCCTTCAGTTCATCAAATGCGCTTACGGGCATAATCAAACCCTGAGAATACACCTTGCACATCTTAATACACTTAACTTTGTAATCACGCTTTGCCATAAATGCGAAACGAGGG
>CAKUYO010000265.1 GCA_934716995.1 uncultured Bacteroidales bacterium
GGGTCAGCCTGCCAGAGCATCTCTTCACCCGCCGCGTTTTTCAGGCTGACGGCCTCTGCACCGTGGGTGTCCACCGTCAGGGTCAGAAACTCATTATGGATGGTTGCCTGCATGGTCATGCACTCCTTTTGCACAATATTTTCTGTGCCCAGTATACTCCTTTTGGCGCCAAAAGCCAAGGAGAAAAACGGGCGTGGAAATGCCGGAAAGAAAACAGTAAAACTTTTGCAAAATGGGTTGCAAAATCCAGCCCGGCGTAGTATTATAACGTGGCCGAAAAGCAGAATTTTTCAAAGAACGGAGGAGAAGCTTCCCGTATGAACAGCGACAGTAGCGATCACCCGAAACCACGCTTCTCCTGCGATGTGGACATGGCAAGTGTGTCTGCCGCGTCCTGAATTGCATGTGTCCTTGATACACCGCAGGAGCCTTTGGCAAGACGCGGTGTATTTTTTGTGCCCATTTTCAGGGGCAGACAAGGAGGCAACCCATGCAGAAGAAAAACTATGTACAGGAAATTCTGGACATCATCCACAGCGGCCTGCCGCAGGCGGAGCTGGCGGAAAAGCTTTCCGATTACCATGAAAATGACCTGGCCGACGCACTGGCCGACCTGACGGCGGAAGAGCGCCGGAAGCTGTACGCCATCCTGGGCGTGGAGCAGGTGGCAGAGATCTTCTCCTACTTGGACGACGCGGAGCCCTACCTGAAAGAGCTGCCGCCGGAAGAGGCCGCGCAGGTGGTCTCCCACATGGACTCCGACGACGCTGTGGATGCTCTGGACGACCTGGAAGAAGAGGACAAAGAGAAGATCGTCCACCAGATGGATAAAGTGGATAAGGACGCCGCCGATGACGTCAAGCTGCTGCTCTCCTACGACGAGGACGAGATCGGCAGCTGCATGACCACCAACTACATCTGCATCCGGAAAGAGATGACCATCCGGCAGGCCATGAGCGAGCTGGTGAAGCAGGCGGGCGAGAACGACAATATCTCCACCCTTTATGTGGTGGATGAGAACGAGCACTTTTACGGTGCCATCGACCTGAAAGACCTCATCGTGGCCCGGGCGGACGACAGCCTGGAAAAGCTGATCGCCCGGTCTTACCCCTATGTGACCGACCACGAAAAGATCAGCGACAGCATTGACCGCATCGTGGACTACGCCGAGCGCAGCCTCCCCGTGCTGAACGAGAGCGGCAAGCTGCTGGGCATTATCACCTCGGCGGACGTCGTGGAGCTGGTGAATGACCAGATGGGCGACGATTACGCAAAGCTGGGCGGTCTGACCAGCGAGGAAGACCTGAACGAGGGCGTGTTCCAGAGCGTGAAAAAGCGCCTGCCCTGGCTGGTGGCGCTGCTCTTCCTCGGGATGCTGGTCTCCTCCGTGGTGGGTGCCTTTGAATCGGTGGTGGCAGTTCTGCCCATCGTCATCTGCTTCCAGTCCATGGTGCTGGATATGGCAGGCAATGTGGGCACCCAGTCCCTGGCGGTCACCATTCGGGTGCTGGTGGATGAAAACCTCACCACCAGCAAAAAGCTGCACCTGCTCTTCAAGGAGATGCGGGTGGGCCTGGTCAACGGCGCTCTGCTGGCCGTGATGGCGCTGGGCTTCCTGGGCGTGTATATCCACTTCTTTAAAGCCTACGCCTGGGGGCAGGCGTTCCTGCTCTCGGGCTGTGTGGGCATCTCCCTCATTGTGGCTATGGTCATCTCCAGTCTGGTCGGCACCGTGATCCCGATGCTGTTCCACAAGATCCACATTGACCCCGCCGTGGCCTCCGGCCCGCTCATCACCACCATCAACGATCTGGTGGCCGTGGTGGTGTACTATGGCCTTGCCATGATCGTGCTC
>CAKUYO010000266.1 GCA_934716995.1 uncultured Bacteroidales bacterium
GTTCATCTCCACATACTTATTGAGGATATCCTCGAAAGTGTCATTCGGCATGGATTCGATCTTTTTCAATGATTCCGCCAGAAACATTGCCGGGGCGAAAGTGAAACCGCCTTTGGAGATATTCACAGTACGAATTTGTCCGGCAAAATCATAAAGCCCGCCGAAGAGATAGGCGTGGATTTGTTGCAACCCTTTCACCGTGCCGACTTCGATGTTGTCGATGAAAGAACTTTCAAACAGAGCATACGCTTTCTGCTTGCTTTTGCCGTCGATGGTCTCGTCGCTGTAAGTGAACCATTCGATAAAACGATTCGCCTTGCTGGAGGGAAAGACTTTGGCGAGCGCAATGATTCCTTCATAATCGAGGACATCTGAACGATATTTTTTCCCATCAGCTGCCGTCAACTTCAGTTGGGTAGTGGCACTAACCAACTGATTCTTCTCTTTCCTCAGCTTGGCTTTCAGGTATTTCCAGTAGTTGCGATTTTTCTCGTAGTCGGATTGATCGTTAAGAACACCTACAATATCCAATACCGAAAAATACCATTGGGAATGTTCGTCATCCCAGATTGCCCGTACTTCACGGTCATTAAAAAAGCGAATGGAAATTTTACTCATGACTTGTTCAATCCCCGGGGGTGATGAAATCGTTCGGAATCTTTCGTTTCGATCAATGCTCGCCTTTCCGGAAATATCCGCCGTTGCGGGGCGCTCCCCGGAATTCGATCACACTTTCTTCCCGGAGACACTTCAAGTGACGTTCCAGCGAACGAACCGGAATGGCGAGAACCGCTGCAATGGCATTGGCCCGCAATCCCGGATTTCTCCGGATGAATTCCGAAACATCTTCCGGCGTTACTCCGCCATTTACTCCGCCATTTACTCCGTCAAGGAGAATCTGATGTTCCTTGAGTGCCTGAAGCAATTCCTGGAGCATGAAATCGATGAAGATTCCGGAGTCACTCGCTTCGGTACTGGCATTGATCGCCTGGTAATATTGCTGCTGATTATCATGCACCATGGTTTCAACCGGCAGGTGTTGGAACACCGGATTCAACCGGGTAAGGATTAAAGACTGCCAGAGCCGCCTCATACGCCCATTGCCGTCAGCGAAGGGGTGAATGAATTCGAACTCATAGTGGAACACGCAGCTGCGGATCAGCAGGTGATCTTCGGCATGTTTCAGCCAGTCGAAGAGGTCGGCGATCAATCCCGGAACCCGTTCGGCGGGCGGGGCAATATGAATCGGCTGTTTTCCGGCGAAAACGCCGACTCCGCCATGACGGAACTGTCCGGCATCGTCAACCAGGGCGGACATCATGACGCCGTGTGCCTTGAGCAGGTCGTTGATGGAAAACGGGTCGAGCTTCGGGAAGAGATCGTAAGTTGCGATGGCGTTTCTGACCTCCTGAATTTCACGGAGAGGAGCTACGACTCTTTTTCCGTCCAGAATATCGGTGACCTGGTTCTCGGTAAGTGTATTCCCCTCGATCGCCAGCGACGACTGGATGGTTTTGATCTGATTCGCCTTGCGCAGTTTCAAGGAATCGTGCCGCTCCAGATGGATGGCGTAACGCTCGGTGAGCGCGGAGATCTCCGCAATCATCGAGATCGCTTTGGCCGACACGGTAAATGGTGGTTTTTCACCCATAATGAAATTTTTCTTCCTTTGAAATCTGTTCCAATCTCATCGCGGATTGCCGTTGCGTTGTTGTGAGCCGGCACTCCAAGTTGTTTTCTCTCGAATCCGTGACAAACCACATCCAACGGTAAAATAACATCTTATTCCCTATTGTCAAGCTCAGCGGATGCAGCTTCTATTGCCTGAAACTCATCGAGGGCAGCAATGGTC
>CAKUYO010000267.1 GCA_934716995.1 uncultured Bacteroidales bacterium
ACGTGGTGGATTATGAAAAGACGAAATAGAGATTCAAAAGTAGGACTTATACATACGTCTATTTTTATACTTGCGGGGATAGTGATCGGGGTGTTCGCCGCTCTCATTACTACCGCAATGGGCAAAACCTCGGCAAAAAAGCAAATGAACGCCGCGGCGCAGTACGTTAAACAGCAATGCATACGATACGAAGAACTCGCCGCCGAGGAAGTTGTGCGTAGTCTTTACGCCGTTTCCGATAAAGCGTTCTCGATAAGAGACTCGCTCGACTACTCCGCCGATCTCGCCGAGCAGATTAGTCGGCAGGCGAAAGAAAGCGGATTGAGCGGTATTCTTCTTACCAAGACCGACGAAAACTCAGTTTCGGGCAGAATAATCGCGCATTATTCGGAAAGCGGCGAAAACTCGGCTATGTGGGAACAGTACGTCGAAATGTACGGAGGGATCTCCAAGGATTCCGTCAAAAGTTATTCCGAGAGGTTGACTGAGAAAAAAAGCGACGGCGAGACGTATTATTACGATTACGCGATGGTTGCGAGAGGAGACGGCAACGGCGCGGTTTTGTGTTTTAAACGCCGACGCATAGAGGACGTCGAGGACGAGAGGTTTTCTATTGCGACTCTTTTAAAGGGTTATGTTTTCGGAAAAAGCGGCGTGATAACGGTAACCGACGGAACATACGTACTCGCTTCCAACGTCGAAGGAAGGGGCGGTATGCTCGCCGAGAATTGTCCCGTGGTTCGTAAATTGCGAGAAATAAACGACGATGATCTTATACGGGTGGAGGACGACGGAACCTTCTACGGCGCGAGAACGGCGAGCAAAAATCTGTTTGTATACGCATATATTACCGACGCCGAAGTGTTTGAAAGGCGTACGATAGTTCTTCTGTACCTGGTTTTCCTCTATTTGCTTATCGCGGTTGCGGTCATTTCCGTGGTTCAGATGAACGCGAAGAGAAGACGAGTCGAACAGGAGATAAAAGACGAGGCGTTCAGAAAAGAAAGCGAAAGGCTTACGAGAGAGGCAATCCGCGCGAACGAGGCGAAAACCGACTTTTTAAGGCGAATGAGCCACGATATACGAACGCCTATAAACGGTATTCGCGGAATGGTTAAAATAGGCGAATATTATTACGACGACCCCGAGGTGCAGAAAGAATGTCGCGAAAAAATCTGGAACGCGTCGGGATACCTTTTGGACCTCGTAAACGATATTCTCGATATGAATAAACTCACGACTTCCGAACCCGTATGGAAAGACGAGTCGTTCGTAATGAGCGAACTTGTGGACGAGATAGGGGAATTTATGAGCGTTCAGGCGAAAGAGGCGGGTATTTTACTCGTTTTTGATGCGAAAAATATTACGCACGACTATCTCTACGGCTGTCGCATTCAGTTCAAGAGGATTCTCACCAACCTGATAAATAACGCCATAAAATACAATAAGGCAGACGGGAAAGTCGTTTTTACCTGCATAGAAACGGGTTGCGACGACGATACCGCGAGATTCGAATTAAAGTGTTCGGATACGGGAATCGGTATGGACGAAGAGTTTATACAAAAGATGTACGAGCCGTTCGAACGAGAGAAACAATTCGATTCGAACAATCCCGAAGGAGTGGGCTTGGGGCTTGCGATAGTCAAAAAAATCATTGACAGAGCGGGCTGGAATATATCTGTCGAAAGCAAAAAGGGAGAGGGTACGACATTTACCGTAAACGTTGATTTTAAGATATCCGAAAAAGCGAAAAAAGGAACGGACTCGCTAAAAACGAGCGAAGAAAGGAAACTTGACGGAATTAACGTTCTCGTTGCGGAAGACAACAAGATAAATACCG
>CAKUYO010000268.1 GCA_934716995.1 uncultured Bacteroidales bacterium
GTCCGGAAGGTTGCGAAGGATTTGAGATATAGATCCATTTACACAGTCCTCCAGTACGAGTAGACCTTGACGCTGGCCTGTCCTGTGAGGGCGGTGTCCGAGACCAGCTCAATGACTACCGGCTCCGAGACCGGCAGCCGGGAGAAGGGGTCCGTGGACAGGTCCAGGCTGTCCAGCAGGTCCTCCACCACGCCGTCAGCTGGAATCCGCTGCAGCACCGCCGACCGGTAGTCGTTGGTGTAGTGCAACGTGTCGGTGTCGACAAGGGATGCCTCGGCGGAGCACAGGCCGTACACCCGGCCGGTGACCTCGCCGATGAGCCGTATGCGGGGATTGATGACGGCTCCGGTATAGACTAGATCCACCACGCCGGGAAGCTGCCCGCGGTTGTAGATCGTACCGGACAGTGAGTAGACTGCGTCGGAGCCGTACCGCAGGTCGGCCTCGTAGGCGTAGTCGTACCGCTTGGGTGTGCCGTCGCTGCTGTCCGCGCCGATGCGCAGCGTGCTGACGTCGCCCACATACCAGGGGCCCGTGGCGAAAAAGCTAAAAGGGCACTCCAGCCAGCCGATTTCCGTCAGCTCGCCCTTTTGGACGTAATTGATGGATAAATCCCGGTAATACGTTGTGCCCGGAGTGGGCACATAGCAGATGGTGATCTCCGTGCCGATCCACTGGAGCAGCTGCCTGTAAGTCTGGTATGGGGTAGGCCGGACAAAGACCAGCGTGCCGGTGACTGTACTCTGTGGCTCCGCCGCGTCCGCGACCGGCTCAAAAAATCCGTATTGCAGGTCGGCAAAGACCGGGGAGAGGGTTGCGCCCAGCCCCTGGGGCTCAGTGAGATAGACGCCTCGCTCGCCGTTCAAAGCCCACCGCTCGCCGGAGGAATTTTGAAAATAAAACCGTCTCAAGCGATGGCACCTCCCAGCTCCCGGTTGACGGTGTCCACGATCATGGATATGTCCGCCTGTGTGATCTGCTTGGCACTAAAATACAAGTTGACCGTCTTCCCGCCGACGGCGTAGCCGCCAGAGCCAAAAGACGCGCGGCCGGTGCGCACGCCCGGCAGGTCAAAGGTGGTGTTGATGCTGTTGGCGATCATGCGGTTGACGGCGGGCATTTCATGCTCAAAGCCTGCCCAGATGCCCCGGGGCATCCATGCGCCGACCTGATCGGCCAGAACCTTGGAGGGGGAGTGGATGCCCAGCTTGTCCTTGATAAATTGGACAACATCGTCAAGCCACTCTTTGAGCTTCCCGGTGATCCAGTCGTAGCCGGAGGAGATGCCATTCCAAATGCCGGTGACAATCTGCATACCGACATCTTTGATTTCTCCGGCTTTTTCGGAAAATGCGTCCTTGACCGTCTGGATAATTTCCCCGGCAGAAGATTTGATATTGCCCAGACCTTCGGCCAGACCGGAGATGATGCCGAGGATCAGCTGCAGGCCAGCCAGCAGCAGATCCGGCGCGTGCTCCAGCAGCGTGGTCAGCAGCTGCGTCACCAGGTTGATGGCCTGGGGGACTAGCTTTGGGGCCGCCTGGGCGAGGCCGGTGATCAGCTGGACGACCATGTCCATGCCCCGCGCCAGCATATCCGGGCCACGCTCGGTCAAAGTGTCCAGCAGCTTGCCCGCAATGGCGACGGCGGCGTCGCCCACCTGGGGCGCGGCAGAGATCAGACCGTCCAGCAGATCCATGACCAGATTAATACCGATGTCCAGGATCTCCGGGCCGTTTTCGGCCATGCCCTCGCCGAGGCCCTGCAGGAGAGCCTTGCCTGTGGCCGCGTACTCCGGGAGTTTCTCCTTGATGATTTGGGCACCCTTGGCT
>CAKUYO010000269.1 GCA_934716995.1 uncultured Bacteroidales bacterium
GCTCTTGGTTGGGGGCTGTTGGCTTGGTGGGGCCTGTCGTAATAACCAGAATTGCAGTTGCAAAGCTCGCTTCGGCGGGCTTTATTTTTGCCCGGAGAAACTATGGGAACCATGGAATATGCGGTCGCATTCTCGCTCGCCGGTCGTGTCGCAGCCAGTTTGCCGGCATCGGTGAATAAAGCGGCGGCAGAACTCGGAGTGCTGGGAAACCAGATTGCCAAACTGCAGAAGGCGGCTGCCGAGAACAAGGCTTTGATGGATATTCAGGCTGAAACGCCGAAATTGGTGGCTGCCGCACAACAGCAACAAAAGGTTCTTGACGCCTACGCGGATTCGATCAAACGCACTGGAAAACCGACGCGGGATCAGATTACGTATCAGAAGGATTTGACCCGGAAACTGGAGCGAACGAAAGAGGCGATTCGGGGTAATTTGGAAACACTGCATCGCCTGAAGGACGGGGCTTTCGGGGCCGGTAAAGGGGTTGCCGAACTGACTGCAAAACAGGCGCAGTTGGAAAAGACGTTGAAACGCGTCAACCGACTGCAGGAAATCCAAACGACGCTGCAGGATAAAGCGAAGTCTTTCGGAGACGTGGCGGCGAAGAGTTTCGGTTTTGCCGCCGCGACTGTCGGCAAAATGACAGCGTCCTTCGGGGTTGCGGCTCAGAAGGTCATAGGCATGGAAGACGCCATGGCAGACATCGGCAAGGTGGTGGACTTTCCGACACCTAACGGTTTGGAAAAGATGGAGACGTCGCTGCAGCGGATGAGTCTCACAATCCCTATGTCGGCGACGGGGTTGGCGCAGATTGCGGCCGCAGCCGGCCAAGCCGGTATTCCGGCGGCAGAGTTGGAAAAGTTCACCGAACAAGCCGCCAAGATGGGGGTTGCTTTTGACATCACGGCGGAGGAAGCCGGCGACATGATGGCGAAGTGGCGTTCTTCCATGGGGCTCACGCAGGATCAGACGGTGGAATTGGCGGATGCCACCAACGCTCTCAGCAATGCCAATGCAGCGCAGGCGAAACAGGTCGGCGAGGTGTTGCGGCGTTATGGCGCGTTGGGGCAGGTGGCCGGTCTTACGGCCAAGCAGACGGCAGCTCTGGCGGCTACGGCAATCGGTGCCGGTGCGGAAGCTGAAGTAGCGGCAACCGGTATCAACTCCTTCATGCGGGCCTTGGTGAAGGGGGACGGAATGTCTGATCTGCAGCGGGCGGCCTTCGTCAACGTCGGCTTTGATCCGAAGCAGCTGCAGAAGGATGTGCAGGAAAACGCTCCGAAAGCCATTCTTTCAGTGTTGGAGGGTATTAAGACCAAGATTCCGAAGGAACTGCAGTCTCAGTATCTGACGGCGATGTTCGGCGAAGAAGGCGCACGAGCCATCGGGCCGATGATGGTCAATACGGAGTTGCTGAAAAACAACTTTGCCTTGGTAGCCGATGCGACGAAATACACCGGATCGATGCTGAAGGAATTTGAGACCCGGTCGAAAACGACGTCGAACGGGTTGACGTTGTTGGGAAATGCGGCGGAGTACGTTTCGCAGATCCTCGGTGCACCTTTGTTGGAACCGATTCGTGAGGTATGTGCTTGGGGCGTTAAGGCGGCGTCCGTCATGGCTGATTGGATGAACGCCAACAAAGGACTGGTAAGCTTTTTATTAAAGACGGCAGCCTATGCTGGTGCGGTTGCAGTGGCCGGTGCCGGACTGGTAGCCGTGGCGGCAAAAATCGGCAGTACGGTTTTTAAGGTTGGTTCGCTGGCTATGACGGCCGGCAAAGCCCTGTTGCTGCTGCCTGCTTTTATGAAGGGATGGATCGGTGCTG
>CAKUYO010000270.1 GCA_934716995.1 uncultured Bacteroidales bacterium
CTTCGCCGTTTACCGTCGCCGAAACGATTTTTCCGTCGGTGATTTTCAACCCGTCGAGTTTGCGCGAAAAAAGAACCTTACCGCCGAGACGTTCTATCTCTCCCCTTATACTTTTAACGACCGACGGAAGCCTGTCGCTTCCTATATGCGGTTTCGCGAGATACTCTATTTCCTCGGGCGCGCCGTGCTTAACGAAATCTCTTAAAACGGTCTTTATAAGCGGGTGCGAAACGCCCGTATTCAACTTGCCGTCCGAGAACGTTCCCGCTCCGCCTTCGCCGAACTGAACGTTGCTGTTTTCATCTAAAAAACCGTCGTTTATGAACCTATTGACCGACTTTTGCCTTTCGTCAACGTCTTTTCCCCGTTCTATTACGACAGGTTTATAACCCGCCCTCGCAAGGTATAAAGCGGCGAACATTCCCGCAGGTCCGAACCCTGCGATCACTACGTTTTTTGCCGAAAGACAGGGTTTTACCGAGTATTCCGCCTCTGCTTCTTCGCCCGTAATCACTTCCGCCGAATAAACGTATTTAACGTCGTTTTTATCCCTCGCGTCGAGCGATTTTTTCAGGAGTTTCACTCTCGCGTTTTTAGGGGCTTTCGCTTTTTTTCTTACAAGAACGAACACTTCGTCCTTAGTCACCGTCACGGGAGTTTTTATATTGTCTATTCTCATAATCACTTCAAGTCCGCAAGTATTTTATCCGCAGCGACCATCGCCGAGGAATAAGCCCATTGAAGATTGTAACCGCCGCAATCGCCGTCGACGTCCAACGCCTCGCCGACAACGAACAGCCCTTTCGCCTTTTTACACTCGAACCCTTCGCAAAGTTCAGAGAAAGGAACGCCGCCCCTCGTCACCTGCGAATAGTCGAAACCGAGCGTTCCTAAAACCTTTAAATCAAATCGTTTCATAGTCGATACGATTTTTCTAATCGAATTTTCGTCGAGCGTTTTCGCTCCGCTTCTTTTTACGACCGCTCTGCCTATCTGTTTATTCATTACGCCCGTTAAAATATTGTCCGCGTCGGCGTAATCGAGCCTACTCGCCTTTTCCGTCAGAAACTCCGTCAATTCCCTTTCGCCGTACTCTTTCGCAAACTCTATTCTTATAATAGGTTTATCGAGTTCGCTGAGATACGACGACAAAAAGAACGCCGCGTTACCGCTTAAACCGTAGTCGGTAAAAAGCACGTCGCCCGTAAAGTCCTTGACTTCCCTGTTACCGTCGAGGGCGATAAGTCTCGCCTTTTCTTTGAGACCTTTAAGCCCCTTTATATATTCGGTATCGGTTTTTATCTGGACTATCTGCGGCGTGAGTTCCGTGACGGAAATCCCAAGGTCTTTTAAAAGCCCGAACGACGTTCCGTCCGTGCCGTACTGCTTGCCCGACTTTCCGCCGAACGCCGCTATTACCTTTTTCGCGTAAAATTCGCCGCCGTCGGTAACGATTTTAAAACCGCCGTTTTTCTTCGCTATTTTTTTACAGGTCGTACCCGTAAATATTTCGGCTTTGAGGTCTTCGAGTCGAAAACGCATCATATCCAAAACCGCGGAAGCCTGAAACCCGAGAGGGTAAAGTTTGCCGTCCTCTTCGGCAACGAGCAATCCCAATCGATTAAAAAAGCGAATAATCGACTTATAGCCGTATTTTTCGAGTGTGTTCGCAACTTCCGCCCCCGCCGCCGAGTGGTAATGCGAAGGGGATAAATCCACGTTCGAAATATTACCCCTGCCGTTTCCCGTAGCAAGAAGTTTCTTGCCTACCCTGTCGTTTTTTTCGATTACCGCGACGTTTTCGCCGCCGAGACGCTCGGACAAAACT
>CAKUYO010000271.1 GCA_934716995.1 uncultured Bacteroidales bacterium
GTATAGTTGTTTCTAAGTATTATTTCGAGACAGAATTTATTGTCCGAAAGGTATCTTGCGACGGGGGTGCAGGAATTATGCCTTTCCTCTATTCCGTTTACTACTCCTACGCTTTCGTCCGAATATTTTTTCCACGCCTCCACTATATCTCCGCCGAGTTCGGCAATAGTGTTTTTGTTGTAACCCGTGAGCCTTATCGCCGAGTTATACCAGTTGAGAATGGATATTTCGACGTCGGGGAATTTTTCGCTCGACAAAACGTAAAGAGGTTTCGCCTTATGCATGGGCATCGTGTGTTTGCCGCCCTGATAATGTTCGTGATTTAATATAGATCCGCCGACGATAGGCAAATCGGAATTGCTGCCTATAAAGTAATTCGGCAAAACGTCGATGAAATCGAACAATTTAAGTATAGTCTGCCTCGTCATCTGCATAGGCGTGTGCTTTTTATTGAACACTATGCAATGCTCGTTGAAGTAGGCGTAAGGCGAATACTGCAAAAACCACTCTTCGCCGCACAAATTCAAAGACACCGTCCTTAGATTCGCTCTCGGGGGGTGATTGTAGTTTCCGAGATACCCTTCGTTCTCCTTGCAAAGAGGACATTTAGGATACTTTTTCGCCGACGGGTCGGCTTTTACGAGTTTCGCTATATCCTTGTTGTCCTTTTCGGGTTTACTGAGATTTATAGTGATTTCAAGGACGTTTTCGCCGTCCTTATATTCCCACAGAAGGTTTCTCGAAATAGCCGTCTTTTGTATGTAATTGTTTTTTACGCTGAGATTATATAGATAGTCGCAAGCCGCCTGCGCGCCCATTTTCTCTTTCAGATAGTTGAAAGTAGTATTTATTTCGGAGGGCTTCTGAGTGAGTAATCCGAAAATAAACGAAGCGAAAAGAGTCGCCTGCGTTTCGTCGTCTGCAATACCCGCCTCTACCGAATAATCGGTGAGTTCGCCGAAAAGAACGTCGGGTACGGACATCTCTTTGATAAAGCCCAGATTCGGGACTTTGTCCATAGGCGACGATATTCTCATCATCGACATTAAGGTGTTGCGCATGTATATCTCGTCTGATTCTCCGAGATACAAAAACGCTTTCGCATACGCTATAAGTTTTTCAATTAAAAATTTTCCGTCAACCATAGTGAATATATTATATCACCGATTATTATTTATTTCAAGAAAAATCGGCGAAATTTGTTTTATTTTTGTTCGCTGTTTTCGATTTTGTTCTTTTTCGCTTTGCGTTTTGAAAAAAGAGATTTAAAGTACTTCTCAATTTTCTCTCCGTGTTTGTATATAACGAGGCACATTACCGCGACAGCGACGAAAATCAACACCCAAACGAGTATGCCCCACCAAGTGTTGTACGGTATGAGACTGCCGTTTACCGAGTAAGACGAAACAACTACGTTTATCACCCTCGTTATAGTTATCATAACGAGATAATAAGGAACTCTCATAGTCGAAAGTCCCGCGACGAAACACAATACGTCGTCGGGGAAAAACGGGAACAGAAACATAAACGTAAGTATTACGGTATCTTTTCCCTTGACGAGTTTAAGCCCCTTGTCGAGATTTTCGGCTCCGACAAGCCAACTTGCGACCTTATATCCGAATACTCTTCCGATAAAAAACGCGACTATCGAAGCGGAAACGATGCCTATTATGCTATAAAGCGAACCGTAGAAAGGTCCGAAAAGGGCAACGCCCGCGCTTATCGTGATAAACCCCGGGATAGGAAGAGCGACAACTTGCAAAAACTGAATTAAAATGAAAATCGGAACGGTAAACGCGCCATAACTCGCAACGTAGTCGCGTAG
>CAKUYO010000272.1 GCA_934716995.1 uncultured Bacteroidales bacterium
TCTTCTCAGAGTTCCAACTCAGATTCATCAGTTAGTTGATCATACTGGTGGCATGAGTATGTCTGGACTAAAATAATTGTAAACTTATTTAGAATTGTCCTATAATTTGTATTATTCCTAAAATCCGCAACCTGTAATATTTTTGGAGGTAAGAAGTAGTGACCTATTGTTTGATGATGTGTCATGGATAATTATGAAGTGCAGGATCGTCAAAGTAAATAAAAAACGTTAATAGAACTTCCCAAAAGGTTGTTTTTCTTAAAGTATGACAGGATGCAGTAGATACGGCATCCTGTCATACTTTAAGAATTGTATATTGCTGATTTTATGAAGGTTAAACCATATTAAAGCAATAATAAAAAGATTGCTATTACTAAAAAAGAACAGTAACTTTGCAACCAAATTATTTAAACAAAGAAAGATGAAAAGAATAAATACAAGAGTTTTAGAACTCAAAGAAAATTTCATACCATTATATTCTGAGTTATTACAGAATGTGGCAAGTTTTTCTCACAAGAAGTGTACATTCTTTCCTTAATGGGGTGAAAATTATCCATTGGGGAAAGAACGATGTGGAATAATGGTGATGGGAATAGCTTGCAATGGGTGGCATTCAACGTCACAGGATATCGAAACCCTTTTCGGCAATAAAAAAGAATCTATATTTAATAGAAAAGACCAAATGAGATGGGTGGATGATTATGCAGGAAGTCAAAGCAACTACAATACGAACAAATCCGCATTCTGGAGAGTAGCAAAACATATAGCACAGTGTTTTTATCCTGATAAATGGTATTCGCATATAGCTTGGAGTAATGTTTGCAAGGTATCACCTGAAAAAGGAGGAAATCCTAATGATAAACTTTATTATGCACAATTAGAAAGTAGCCAAAAGATTTTTGAATCAGAAATAAGACTATTCTCCCCAAAAGTTGTAGTGATGTTTACTAGTAATAGTTGGGCTGCTGACCTTCTTAAATATATGAACAACAATCAGGAGCCAATATGTATAGAACAGTTGAACTGGGATAAATACAAATGCGATGTCTATCGTATTAATGAAACATACTTTGTAGTGTCAGAGCATCCACAAGGGAAGAAAGAAAAAATACATGCAGAAAGTATCATTAGCTTTATAAAGAGTATCCAAAATTTGTGAGGGAATTAATAGGTGTTGTTAAAAACGTATAAATGCTATAAAATTTACGCTTGAAAATTTTGATGCGTATCTTAAACTTCATATATTTGCGTAAACTTGGAATTCAAAAATGCATTGTTTTCCAATAGCTCTTTCACTTAGTGAAACACTTATCATCCATAGCTACGTCATTACTGTTCGAAAGCTTGTTTTGCAACGGTTCTTTAATTATATAAACTAACATTTACGAACCCGCTGGCTGAAAGATGTGAACAACATAAGGAGGACAGCACAAAACATTAAAAAGTATGAACAAATACGATTTGAGCAAAGAGAGTAATGATGGTATTGGTAAGGCAATTGGAGCCTGTGTGGGAACTGTAGTGGCCATATTGGCGAAAGAAGCCTTGGACAAATGACTTGGCGATGACAAGTGATCTTGAGACCTTGGCTTCATTCATATTGGATGGAGTTGAGGTCTTTTAACATCTATATGATGTGCCGTTTGTTTTTAACTAACTTATGAAGTAATGATCTAAAAAGACTGATATGGAAACCTTTAGGCAAATAACCGAAGCTCTCACAGAAAAATATAATAACGCAGTCGACTTTTGTAACTATTCAGCGGTAGTAAGAATGGTCTGATTCGGTCTTGTTTCTTTGTAGGATTTTCTTGAAAATTATCT
>CAKUYO010000273.1 GCA_934716995.1 uncultured Bacteroidales bacterium
GCTTTGCGGGCAGCGGAGAGCAGTGTGCGAACCAGCGCGTCGTTGCGCCGCAGTTTGGCGAAGTCATGGAGCATCTGGATGTAGAACGCCGTAAACGACGGAATGTGAAGTTTGTAGAATTCACCCGGTTCGGCGCGGTATTGGGCGTGTTCCTTGGTTGGATAGCGGCAGGGAAGCATTCCGGAAGGATACTGCCCCTCGGATAACTGACGCAACACATTCTCCGCCAAGCGGGTGTCGTCGGTAAGTTCATAAAGGCTCAGCAGGTCGAAGCGGCTGTCGGAAATATACTGGAGTTGCTCGTAGTAGGGACAGTCCATCAAGGTTTCAAAGCTGCATGCCTGCAGTGTGTTCCAGGAACGGCGCAGCAGTCGGGTCAGCCGTTCGTCTTCGGGAACCGCCGGTTCGCGCCGGAGCCGCCACGGATAACCGGTCCGGAAGAAACGGGCCGATTCAAGCTTCACGTCGCCGAAAAGCGTCACTTCGAGCGTTCGGCCGGCATGCCACCGGTAATCACGCCAGCGGATGCGTTCTCCGGTAAGCCGGAACCGGTCGCCGGGACCGGAAAAGTACGGGTACGGATCACCCGGTTTGCAACCGTTCCTGAAGCCGGGCGGCAGGGGGGCCGAGTCGCATCCGGGTTCCGCCCAGCGCAGCCGGACTTCACCGGTCCCGGAGAATACGTAGTCGCCATAGACGCAGACGTAGTCGTCGAACAGGAAGAACGGACCGCTTCGCCGGTAGCCGTGAACTTCCTCGCGGCGCATCTCCGGCAGCGACGACGGTTCGAGCACGCGTGAATCCTTGAAGTACGCGGCCTTGCGCCATTCGCCGCCTTCGCCGTCAAGCGCCCGCCAGTTGAAATCCTCATCGGTGAGCAAATGGGCATAGCTTCCCCAATCGGTTTTGCTGCCGGCAAAACTGCATCCCATGCACACCTGATACTCCCAGTCGGGAGAGAGCAGGCCGCTTTCGTCGCGCACGAAAAGACCTGGCGCGACCGACATCTGCCCGAATGCGGTCAGCTCCCGGCCGAATGCGAAAAGCCGGGCCGTCAGCACGTGGTTGCCCGGTGCAAGCGGAATTTCGACTGTCGCTGTAAACCAGCGCTGCGGGGTGCCGCGCGGCGGCCCATCCGCGACCGCCTCGCCATCACAGAAAAAGCCGGCGCGTTCGTCGGCGCTGTAGGTGAAGCGCAGCAACGTCGGCGCTTCAATTTCAAAACGGTTACGGAATACCGCGAAGAACGGCGGTTCCACCGCCCGTTCAACCGGCCTCATCCACAATTGAGTCGTCATGATCACTCTTTCTCTTGCTGAATCATCAACGGCAGCTTACCGTTGGTGAATGTTTCACGGTCTGGCTTGACCCGATTCCCGGAGCAAGCCGCAGAAAGCATTTGCGTTCTTTTCCATTGTCATTATCATTGACGAGGAAGTTGAAACGAAATCCGGCACTCAACTGTTTCGCGTTCACTCCCATGGCGGAAAGCGGAAGGGATATCCGGTAACTTATCAGATTGCCTTGGCGTTTGCTTTTCACATCCAAGGCTTCGGCTAACTTCCGGATTTGAAAGCCTTGTGGCACGATCCAGCAGGCACTGACCGGTTTCCCCGCGGAATTCAGCCCGGCGCCGAGTTCAAAGTGTCCATTCTGACCGGGAAACCCGAGGGCGAATTGAATGCTGTCACCCTGCCAAAGCTGATGGGGAACAGGCGACGGATTATGGCGGTCATCCCGTACATCGGCTCGAAGCTCGAAGCGATCCCCGTTCCGGCCGATCCAGATTTCCGCACTTAAATCCTCCGGCCCCCGCCAGAGGGT
>CAKUYO010000274.1 GCA_934716995.1 uncultured Bacteroidales bacterium
GTATGTAGGTTCAAACAAATTGCATGCAAGGGATTGTACAAAATGTGGTGCAACAGAATCTAATTCTCATGCGGCTTCATGGGGAAGTTGGACATCAAATTACAATAAGCATAAAAGAACTTGTAAGGTTAGTGGCTGTACAGTGTCTGAGGAGCATGCTTCTGTGGATTTGAATAATGATGGCATCTGTGATATCACTGGCTGTGGATTGACAATAGGAAGTAGTTCCTGTTCGCATGAATACTCAAATTCATTTGTATACTGCTCAAACAATAAAGTGAGTCACGGAAGAAAATGTACAAAATGTGGAGTTGAATATACAGATCAACATACTTTTGTAAAATCAACACCTAACAAATCAACTTGTGGATATAAAACTACAATAGGAGGAAATACATATACTTGTGGTGTTATATGCAGTGAGTGTAATGGAGAAGGTAAAGAAGGTGGTTGTGGAACATGTGGATGTGAAGTATACGAAGCATGCAACCATACATTTTCTAATTCATTTACAAACTATGCTACTACGAACATGCATGGTAGAGTTTGTACAAAATGTGGAATAACAGCAGCAAACCCACATCAGTTTAAAAAAGGAACAACGATAAATGGGCGTTGTGCATATTCAATTACAATAGGAACAACAACATATAAATGCAATGTTGTATGTCATGAATGTAATGGGGCAGGTAAGACAGGAGGATGTTCAGTATGTGGAGTAACAGCATCAAGTGGCGGAGGAGATACTTGTACACATAACCGTTCAACACAATGGCATTATTCAACAAGAACGCTTACTACACATACTGGTTCTTGTAATGTATGTGGAAAAACAGTTACAAGTGAGGCACATGTTGATAGTGTGAATTCAAATGGAGTATGCGATTACTGTGGAGTATGTATGTCAGGAAATCATCAATGGAAGGATAGTACATCAGGTAATACAAGATATTGTGCACAAACTCTTTGTGGACTTGTATGCAGTCATAATGGACTAACTACAGGAACTTGCTCAACTTGTGGAAAAGTATTGAGTAGCAGTGGTAGTACTTGCCAACATACATATGGAAGTTGGTATGTAAATTCAACCAACAACTTACATGCAAGAAAATGTACAAAATGTGATATGGTGGAATCTAATTCACATTCGGCTTCATGGGGAAGTTGGGCAGAGAATACAATATCAAATAGACACGAAAGATACTGTAGCGTATCAAATTGTACAATTAGAGATTGGGATAATGAACATGCACCAGTAGATGCTGATAATGATGGAAAATGTGATACTTGTGGGCTTACAGTAGGAACAAGTGGTGGAGATACACATACTCATTCATTTACAAATAATTGGAAAGAAAAAACAGATAGAGATCATTATCTATATTGTGATGATAGTACATGTTCTAGTATAGATAAAAGTCATAGTGCTATATGGGGAAGCTGGACAGAGAATACAGTATCACATATACACGAAAGATTTTGTACTGTATCAAATTGCACAATTAGTGATTGGGAAAATGAGCATACATCAGTAGATGCTGATAATGATGGAAAATGTGATACTTGTGGACTTACAGTAGGAACAAGCGGTGGAGGCACACATACTCATTCATTTACAAATAATTGGGTTATCAATGCCGATGGAAAGCATTACTTAATGTGCGATGTGACAGGTTGTACTCAGGCTAAGCAATCACATGCAGCTTCTTGGACAGGAAGTTCATGTACGGCTAATAGAATATGTGCAATATGTGGAGTATCAGATGGACAGGTATTAGGACATGATTGGGAAGCAGCAACATGTGTAAGTCCT
>CAKUYO010000275.1 GCA_934716995.1 uncultured Bacteroidales bacterium
TCCCGGCAGAAAACGCATGGGTGCCCATTGATGCCGATGGCTATCTGTACATCAACTGCCTGTGGGTCTCCGGCTCCCTGAAAGGGCACGGCTATTCCGGTGAACTGCTGGAAGAATGCCTTCGGGACGCCAAGGCGCAGGGCAAAAACGGCGTTTGCATTCTGTGTGCAGAGGGGCGCAAACGGGAGTTTCTCGCCGACCCCAAGTTTTTGATCCACAAGGGCTTCAAGGTTTCGGACATCTCCGATTGCGGCATCAACCTCATGTGCCTGCCCCTTGCAGAGAGCGCCCGGCCGCCAAGATTCAAGGCCTGTGCTAAGCATCCCAAGGTGGAGGAAAATGGCTTTGTCCTTTACTATACCGACCAGTGCCCCTACACCTGTTACTGGGTGCCAAAGGTGCAGGAGGCGGCAAAGGAACATGGGATTCCGTTCAAGGCCATCCACATCACCGAGAAAGAGACGGCACGGAATGTGCCCGCACCTGTCACAACATATGCCTTGTTCCGGGATGGGAAGTTTGTGACCCAGAGCATCCAGTCGGACAAGAAATTCTTGAAATTAGCAGGCGCAGCGGATTGAAGGATTCAGGAGGAAAAAATGCAATACGATCAAACGCTTATAACCCCAAAAGGACTGGCAGTCCACATCCGAAACGGTGCAGCATCCGATGGAAGCGCCGTGCTTGAAAACTTTAATTTGACACACGCAGAAACAGATTATCTGCTGAGTTATCCCGATGAAAATCACTTTGATGCGGAACAGGAAAGCCAATACTTGGAGAAAAAGGCAACCAGCCCGAATGAGATCGAACTGATTGCCTTTGTGGACGGTAAAGTGGCAGGAACTGCCGGGATCGATGCGATCGGAGCGCAATATAAAGTGGCGCATCGTGCCGAATTTGGCATCAGCATCCTGAAAGAGTATTGGGGTCTGGGTATCGGGCGAGCCTTGATGGAAGCCTGTATCCAATGCGCCAGAACTGCCGGATATGCGCAGTTGGAATTGGATGTGGTGGCGGAAAACACCAGAGCGATTTCCATGTACCAGATGGCAGGGTTTGTGGAATATGGCAGAAACCCCAAAGGTTTTCGCGCTCGGAACGCAGGATATCAGGAACTGATCTTCATGCGGCTGGAATTATAAATCTTAGCAGAAGCGCGGTTGACAGAAAAGAAAGCGCGTTACCCGGACTATCGCAAAGCGAAAGAAGAAATGCAGGAGCTTCTTCGTGCAAAGAGAAACGTAGAAATGTTCTTTGCAGAGGAAAAGAGCAGTACCGAAAAAATGAAGTCCCGATAAACGATGACAGCCTAGGATTCTTCCCTCGTGGAAGAGCCCTAGGCTATCTTTTTTGTTATAAAAGTGTTTGGAACAAACGCGCAGCCTGCATCGGCACGATGCAGAACAAAAGGGGTTTGGGCACAGCCCAACAAGCATTTTGCTGGTCTACAACGCATCCTTTCAGGTCACTTTTCGTCCGGGGCTGGATCGGAATCAGGGGCGCTGTTGCCGCCGGAGTTGAGGATGGCGGCGTACTGCAGCAGCTCCTTGAGGGAGGTGACGCCCAGCTTATTGTAGATATTCTTGTTGTGGAAGCGCAGGGTGCTGTCCTTGATGTCCAGCTGCTCCACGATCTCGCGGGAGCGCAGCCCGGCCACATAGCCATCAAAAATGCGGCGCTCGGTATTGGTCAGGGTGGGAATGCCGTCCACAAAGGTCTGGAAGGACTCGGAGACCGACTCGTTGCGGCAGGCGTTGGCCAGCCGGTTCAGGGCGGTCTGCATCTGCTGGCGCTCCAGCTGCAGCTCCT
>CAKUYO010000276.1 GCA_934716995.1 uncultured Bacteroidales bacterium
CCGATAAGAAGATTATACTCGGCGTTGCGAGCGTATGGGAGAAGCGTAAGGGTTTCAACGATTTTTTAGAACTTGCAAAACTGATAGACGATAGTTATCGGATAGTTTTAGTCGGAGTGAACGATAAGCAGTTGAAAATGTTACCGAGTAACGTAATAGGAATAAAGCGGACGAACAACGTTAAAGAACTTGCCGAGATTTACACGGCGGCGGACGTGTTGTTTAACCCGACCTATGAGGATAATTATCCGACGGTGAATTTAGAAGCGCAAGCCTGCGGAACGCCTGTAATAACGTATCCGACGGGTGGAAGCGTGGAATCCGTTCCGAGTGAAAACGTGGTAAATTCCGTAAATGAATTTTACGAGTTATTACGTTCGTCTAAGGAATTAGTTATTGTAAAAACGAGTTTTTCAAAGCAGGAGAAGTACTCGGACTATGTGAGGTTGTATGAATGAAAGTAGTTTTTGTATCGAACTATTATAATCATCATCAATCTGCTATTTCCGAAGAATTTTTCAAACAGACGAACGGTCAATATCGATTTATTCAAACAGAACCCATGGAAAAAGAACGCAGAAACATGGGTTGGGGGAATAGCGGTTTGCCTTCTTTTGTAATTGAGAGTTACAAGGATAAAGAGACGTATAAGCAGTGTGTAGATTTGATAAATAGCGCAGACGTTGTTATAGCAGGTAGCGCGCTTGAAAAAATGATTCGTAAACGTATCAGAAGCGGTAAACTTGTTTTCAGGTATTCGGAACGTATATACAAAAACAAAAAGAAATTATTGCAACTGCCGCTACGTTACATAAAATATCACTTTGACAATTACCCGTACAAAAACGCTTATATGCTCTGCGCCAGCGCGTATGCGGCGAGAGATTATGCCATAACGGGAATGTTTAAGGGTAAGACGTTTAAATGGGGCTATTTCCCCGCTGTGAAGAAGTAAGACGATATATGGAACAGTCTGAAATTTTCTTATTTACTTCCGACTATAACGAAGGGTGGGGCGTGGTTTTAAACGAAAGTATGAACAGCGCTTGCGCGGTTGTCGCAAGTCATGCGATAGGTTCTGTTCCGTTTTTGTTAAACGACGGTGAAAACGGTTTCATTTGTAAAAATGGCGATGAGGACGATTTATTTAATAAAGTCAAGTTTTTACTTGATAATCCCGAAAAGCGTAAAGAAATGAGCCTTAATGCATATAAGACAATGGCTGAAACTTGGAATGCTGAAAATGCCGTTAAAAACTTTATGGATCTTAACCAATCTGTTATGATAAATAAGTTGACAAAGGTTAGTGGAGAATATCCTTGTAGTTTTTTAAATTAAAGGTAGATTATTGTGAATAAACTGATAAAAAATTACGTCTACAACTTAATTTATCAACTTGTACTCATAGTGGTTCCGCTTATTACTGCGCCATATATTACGAGGGTATTTTCTCCATCAAATATAGGGATTTATGATTATATCAACTCCATAGTATCAATTATTACAACATTTGGTCTGTTAGGGCTTCAAAGTTATGGATATCGGCAAATTGCTTACAGCAGAGAAGATAAAAACACAGTAAATCGCGAGTTTTCGGCTGTTTTTACGCTTAGAATAGCTCTTCTTTTTATAGTATCTATAGTCTATTTCCCGGTGGTGTCATTCTCTGTATATCGTAAGTATTTTTATATCCAATATATACTTATTTTTGCGCAATTTATTGACCTTTCATGGGTTTTTATCGGATATGAAAATATGGGCGTTGTTTCACTTCGCAATCTTTCGGCGAAAGTGATTACCGTTATTGGTATT
>CAKUYO010000277.1 GCA_934716995.1 uncultured Bacteroidales bacterium
TCGCTACCTGCTATGGGCTTCCCTGAGGGTTGGAAAGACGAAGATATGTGGAAAAATTGAAAAACTTAGAAAAATCTCCTGACTTTGACAAAATGTGTACCTATAAAATAACATATCCTAATTTTCAGGCATTTAGCAAAAATAATCTCTGTAAATGGGTGACGCAACGACTATTTTTTGTATCTTTGCACCATGTTTGTACGTAAGAAGAAGCACCGCAGTGGGCATATCGGAGTGCTTGTGGTGGACAAAAGCAATGGCAAGTTCCGTGAAATCAAGAGTTTCGGTGTTGCGAAGACAGATGCCGAAGCGGATGCTCTGTGCCTAGAAGCGAACAAATGGATAAGAACTTATGGTGGACAGCAAGAGATTAACTTCACAGAACCAGACATCAAGCAAAACGAAGAGGAAGAGACAGAACGAGTACTGTCCAACATAGACTCCCTGCTTCTAAATGGACACCAAATTATCCTAAACCAAGTATATGACAGCATAGGTTTCAACCAAATTCAAGATTCCATACTTCGCCATTTGGTTATCGCTCGCATCTCTCAACCCATGAGCAAACACGCAACAGTAGATTACCTGAAGTCATACTTTGATGAAGATGTCGAGTTGTATAAGCTTTATCGCTACATGGACAAGTTGTACGATACCCAAAAAGAAGAGGTACAACGCATCAGTGTAGAGCACACCAAGCGCATACTCGGTGGACATGTAGGTCTGATGTTCTATGATGTGACCACACTGTATTTTGAGACCAGTAGAACAGATGTGCTGCGAGAGTCTGGTTTTTCAAAGGATGGCAAGACATCAGAGTCGCAGATAGTGCTAGGTCTCTTGGTCAGCCGTGATGGCTATCCTCTGTCGTATTGTATTTTCAATGGAAGCCAATACGAGGGATACACCATGCTACCTATCATAGATGATTTCATACAACGCTTCTCTCTGGACGATTTTGTAGTGGTGGCTGATGCAGGGCTCATGAGTAAGCGCAATGTAAAGTTACTGGAGGATGCAGGATACAAATATATAATAGGTGCTCGTATTCATACAGAGTCTGAGCAGATAAAAGAATGGATCTTGCAGCAAGACAAGATGCCTGGAAAATTTCACGAATACAGATATGGTGACAATGCAAGATTGATCCTCGGCTATTCCGTAGAACGAGCAAAGAAGGATGCACATAATCGTGACAAGGGAGTGGCAAGGCTCAAGAAGGCATATGCAAATGGAAAAATCACAAAAGCCTCCGTAAATAAGCGTGGCTATAATAAATTCTTGGAAATCAGCAAAGACATAGATGTAGTTATCAGCGAAGACAAAATCAAGGAAGATTCACAGTGGGATGGCTTGAAAGGTTATATAACCAATACTTCCATCACACCAAAGGAAGTTGTCGAACAATACCACGGTCTATGGGTCGTGGAACGAGCCTTTCGTGTAACCAAAGGGAACTTGGAGGCACGCCCCATCTTTCATTTCACAGAGAAAAGAATAGAGGCACATATCTGCATATGCTTCATTGCATACAAGGTGTATAAAGAACTGGAGCGTATCTTAAAAATTGCCAAGATAAACAAAAGTGTAGATTCAGTTTTGAAAATTGCTAAGACCATAGCTACTATCAGAATCAACATGCCGAATAATGGGAAGGTCAGGCAAGAAACATTGCTGCTGACTCCTGCCCAACACTCTATCAAGCCCTTGTTTGATGTTCAAAAGATACTAGACGGGGGCAAAAGTGACGATTCTGCCCCCGAAAAATAGAAAAATCCAAGATGGGTGACGCATAGTCAAAGTCAGGA
>CAKUYO010000278.1 GCA_934716995.1 uncultured Bacteroidales bacterium
CACGCCTTGCCACCGGCTTTGTTTACGACATCAAGGATAGCCTTCTCCTCGTCGGTCTTTGCCTCTGGCTCCAGTGCTGCCACCTTTGCCTCAAGGTCTGTAACCTTGCTTTCGAGATTTGCCTTGTCGGTTGCGAGAGCATCCTTCTCGGAGGTGAGTGTGTTCACCTGCTCGGTAAGGTCGGCTACCTGCTGCGTGAGGTTGTCTACCTGTGCCTTGAGATCATTGCTTCCGTCACCCTCGCCGTTGCCGTCGCCACCTTCGCCCTCGCCATTGTCGGCAGGAGTGATGGACTCGATAACCTCGTCTGCAACTACGATAGTAGTGCCGTCCTCAAGAACGTATGTTCCGTTGGGATAAGCCTTGTCGCCAACCTGCGGGTCGCCGTCCTCACGCTCTACGGTGAACTCGGTGCCGTCGGCGGCGGTAATCTTTTGGTCGAGGATCTGCACGTCCTCAATCTTGGCGATACCAGCCATAGAGAGCAGCTTCTTTACGATGCGGTTCTCAATCTTAATCTGTTCTTTTGCCATTTTGCTTGATTTTGATGATTTATGTTTTTTCTTGTTGTCCGTATTAGGAGCGAGTGTTGAGGCTATAAAGCCAAGTTCCGTTGCTCGTGCCATATCAACGTACTTGTCTTCGTTCATGAGCGACTGCAATTCCTCGCGGTCGGCCCCCGTGCGCTCAACATAAAGGTTCAGAATTTTGTTCTGCTCCTCCCTGAGAGAGAGCTCCTGCGCTGTGAGCTTTGCTTTGAGGTTGTTAATCTCGTCTGCCGTGAGCCTTTCGTCACTCCAAAGGTCAAGCCAATCAAACGCAGGGTTGTGAATACACATTCTTGCATTCTCGAAGCCAAATCTCCGTTCCTTTGGAGCGGCAAGGAGAATGATAGTAGCCATAGAGGAGCACTCGCCCTCGATGGTTGCAGAGATTGTCTTTCCGGAGTTACGCAGAGCGTCATAGATTGCCCAACCTTCAATGCAATCTCCGCCAGGGCAGTGAAGCTTGATGTCAATCTCGTTGTCGCCCTCTTCCATGGAGTCAAGGAACTCTGGAATGTCTTTGTAGCAAACACCGTCCGTGCCGTACCAGTCCTGCAGAAAGACCTTATCCTCCTCGTTGACAATCTGATTGTAAATTCTTAATTTTGCCATTTCTTACTTGTGGGTTATTAATCGTGCCTCACAGCAGAAATGAGGCAGTTTTGTTTTGTCAATAGCAAAGGTAAGTTATAATAAGTTGTACGTTCGTCTGATGTTATCAAATAGTGGTGAACGCTCTCGTTCAGTAAATAGATGCGTTTTTGCCAATAAAAAAGAGGGGCGAGCCGCAAATTTGCCCGTCCCTCTACACTTAAAAACTAAACTATAAATCTTTATTCTTCTCTCCAATAGAAAGCAAAGCGTATATCTTTCTCGCTCACCTCCAATTCACAGCAGCTTGTATTTCTCTCATCTTCACAGTTAAGGTATCTGAACAATTCATCCCTTAACTTTAAGATGTCAAGGTCAGTTGGATTACCATATACGCACCTGACAGTTCCGCTGTTGGTGCCGAAGGCGTAATCAACAAGATACAAACACCTGTCTCGCCAAAATGTTTGGCGCTCCGCTATTCCGTCATCGAACTCGCTGACAATTGTGTCGGCAAAATCTTCGAGAATATTCTTGTTGTCAATCGGTGCTGGAGTTAAATTTCTTTTGTTCATACCCACCAACTTTCTGTTTTTGCCGTTTTGTCTACCTTGATAGTTCCTGGTTTTATATAGTGCTCGTATGATGTGTAGTCCATAGACGTCGTAC
>CAKUYO010000279.1 GCA_934716995.1 uncultured Bacteroidales bacterium
GATGTGTGCAGAGATAATTGTATTACATGTGTTGCACCGACAAAGACATTTAATATTGCCGGAATCCAGACAGCGGCAGTTATCGTGGCTGATGAAAATATCAGACATCGTGTTATAACAGGACTTGAGACAGACCATTTGGCAGAGACTAATGTTTTTGCGGCTGATGCGGCGGCTGCGGCATATAGTGAAGGTGGAGAGTGGCTTGACGACCTTAGAGAATATCTGTGGGAAAACAGGCAGTTTGCAGAAAAATTTATAAAAGAAAGAATTCCGCAGATAAAACCTGTTGAGTCAGATGCTACATATCTTATGTGGCTTGATTGCACAGATATTGCAAGTGATTCTGATGAATTAAAAGATTTTATATGTGAATGCAGCGGGCTTTATGTAAGCAGTGGCTCTGCTTACAGAAGCAGCGGTGGATTTTTAAGATTTAATATTGCATGCCCACAAAAAATGCTTGAAGATGGACTTAAACGCCTTGAAAAATCTGTTAAGGAATGGAAATGTTCATGAAAAACATACATGGCGGAGATATTTATAAATATGAAAATGTGACAGATTTTTCAGCTAATATTAATCCTATGGGAATTCCGGAAAGCGTGCGTGAAGCGGTTGTTAATTCGCTTGAAATGTGTGAAAATTATCCGCAGATGTTTTGCGATGATTTAAGAGAAAAGATTGGCAGAAGATATGGAGTTGACAGCAGCTTCATTATATGCGGAAACGGAGCTTCTGATGTGCTTTACAGATATGTATTTGCCATAAAACCGAAAAATGCGGTTGTTGCAGCTCCATGTTTTGCAGAATATGAAGCCGCACTTGAATGTGTCGGGGCAAAAGTTGAATATTATCAGATAAATCACAACACATTTGAAATCGAAGATGATTTTATGGAAATGTTTGAGTATAAACCTGATATGATTTTTTTATGTAATCCTAATAATCCTACAGGGATACTTATAAATGACCGTTTGCTTGAAAGAATTATAAAGGAATGTGACAGGAACGGAGTGCGTATTTTTCTGGATGAATGTTTTCTTGATTTTACAGGGAAGGAAGATGAACTTTCATACGTTAAAAGTATATTAAGATACAGAGGTTTGTTTGTTCTGAAGGCATTTACCAAAATGTACGCAATACCGGGAATCAGGCTTGGATATGGCATTACATATGATAAAGAGCTTATTGGCAAAATGTATGATGCCGGGCAGCCGTGGAATGTTTCTGTTCTGGCACAAAATGCAGGAATAGCTGCTCTTGATGAGGATAAATTTGCTGCAGACACAGTAAGTTTAATAAGTAAAGAGAGAAAATTTATCTGTACTAATTTTCAAAGAATGAATATTAAGTACTGGGAGAGTGACGCAAATTATATATTTTTTATGCACAAAAAAGGTCTGAAAGAAGAACTTTTAAACAGGGGAATCCTTATAAGAGACTGCAGCAATTATAAGAATCTCACAGACGGGTATTACAGAATTGCCATAAAATCACATAAAGATAATGTAAAATTGATAGACGCATTAGCTGATATTGATATTAATTAGGAGAATTTATGCTGGCTGGTGCTCTGTCACCTAAAGAGGTTTTTATTATTTTGAAAAAATATCTTTCATTCTGAGAGGTTACAATGAACCTGTACTTGCAGGTACATACTCAAATGCACTTGTTCCTGCCAATTTAATGAGTTTGTTTGTGTGAATTTTAATCTATTGGAAATTTTCGGAAATAAAAATGTCGAATCGCATGGTTCGACATTTTTTTTGCGTTGTGGGTGGTATATATGTAGG
>CAKUYO010000280.1 GCA_934716995.1 uncultured Bacteroidales bacterium
CGATGACAAAAAAAGATTATGAGCTTATCTTAGAACATGCAAAGTCATGCGTTCCGGAAGAGGCATGCGGACTTATTGCAGGCGTTAAGAATGGCGATGATAAAGAAATTAAAAAAGTATATATTCTTACAAATATTGACCATTCAAATGAGCATTTTTCACTCGACCCGAAAGAGCAGCTTGCAGCAGTCAAGGATATGAGGGCTAATGGTCTTGTTCCGCTTGGCAACTGGCATTCACATCCGGAATCACCTTCAAGACCTTCAGAAGAAGATAAACGTCTTGCATATGACAGCAAGGCAAGTTATATGATTCTTTCATTAATGGAGCCGGAAAAGCCGGTGCTTAATTCATTTCACATTGAGGGCGATGTATCGACAAAGGAAGAATTAGTTATATGTTAGATGTTGTTATTATAGGAAGCGGTCCTGCGGGTATTACCGCAGCAATCTATGCCAAAAGAGCTAATCTTAATGTTGCAGTTGTGGAAAAAGAATATCTTGGAACAGGTCAGATAGCAGAGAGCAGCAGAGTTGACAATTATCCGGGAATTCCGGGAATCGACGGTTACAGCCTCGGTGAAAAGTTCCGTGAGCATGCAGAAAGTCTCGGCGTCGAATTCACTGAAGCACAGGTTTTGTCTTTAGGGCAAAAAGACGGGATATGGATAATAGGCTGTGATGAAGATATAACGCTTGAAAGTAAAGCGGTTATATATGCCACAGGCTGTAAAAACAGACCACTTGGCGTACCAGGTGAAGAAAAATATTATGGCAGAGGATTGTCATTTTGTGCTGTATGTGATGGTGCTTTCTATAAAGGAAAGAGAGTTGCAGTAATCGGCGGCGGTGATACTGCACTTGATGATGCAATGTATCTTTCTGACATATGTGAAAAGGTATACCTTGTCCACAGACGTGAATTTTTCAGAGGTTCTGCTTCGACACTTGAGAAGTTAAAACAAAAAGAAAATGTAGAAATTATAGTGAATGCCAGAGTTAAGGAAATCACCGGAGATAAAAAAATTGACGGTATAATTCTTGACAATAAAACAAAGCTTAATATAAGCGGACTTTTTGCAGCAGTCGGAATGATTCCCCAGACAGAACTGTTAAAAGAGTTCGGCGTGCTCGACGAGAGCAATTATGTAAAGGCATCGGAAGATACAAAGACGACAGTAAATGGCCTGTTTGCAGCCGGTGATGTCCGTACAAAGCAGTTAAGACAGGTTGTAACTGCTGCGGCAGACGGTGCCAATGCGATATATTCAGTTATGGAATATCTCAGAAACATTTAAGAAATGGAGAAAGAGTAAGAAAATGGAGAATATGTATCATAGTGCAACGGATTTAATAGGAAATACACCACTTTTATTTCTTCACAGATATATGAAGAAGTCTGGAATCAGTGATGTAAATGTAATAGCAAAACTTGAATATTTTAATCCTACAGGTTCTGTAAAAGACAGAGTGGCTTTATCAATGATTGAAGATGCCGAGGAAAAAGGGCTTTTAAAGCCGGGAGCTACAATTATAGAGCCGACTTCAGGAAATACAGGTATTGGAATTGCATCAGTTGCGGCTATAAAAGGATATAAGGCAATACTTACTCTTCCTGAGACTATGACAATAGAAAGACGCAATATTTTAAAAGCATATGGTGCTGAAATTGTACTTACTGATGGATTTAAGGGCACGAAGGGGGCAATTGAAAAAGCTGAGGAACTTCATGAGCAGATTCCGGGTTCAGTTATTCTTGCACAGTTTGATAACATGGCAAATCCAAAGGCACATAT
>CAKUYO010000281.1 GCA_934716995.1 uncultured Bacteroidales bacterium
TGCAGTGCATTGGCACTGTCGTTTGTAACTTCCAAAGTATATGTCGCTTTATCACCTATCGACGGCGTTGTTACATAGTTATATTCGCCCCCTGTAAGGTCAGCGTCCCCACGTGCTGTTTGCAGTGCATAGTTTGTGATAGACTTCACCGATGTTGTTTCTGCACCAATCGTCGAATAAACACTATCGTGTGCCGTGATAGCGATAATATCTCCGTTCGAATTGCGCTGCGGGGTTCCGTTCACGACTCCGGCAATTACCTTCACCTTTCCACTCTCAACAGCTTCAAGTTTCACATTGTTTCTGTAGTTTCTGCTGTAATACTGTCCGCTCTCTTCCCCTGCATACCTTGCAAGAACTCGAAGCGTTGTCGTACTTGATGCCGGCAGCGTGAGATTCACCTTAATTCTTTGCGATACGGTTCCGAACGCCGAACCTACATCCTCAATCGTTCCGGCCACATTTTCCCACATAGCTGTCGTCGTATTATATCGCTGCATTACGGCGTTTCCGTCCCGGATTGCCTCGTACGGGTACGGAAGCTCATCGGTAATGGCTACCGACTGTGCACTGCCCTGGTTGGTAACCGTCAGTTTCCACTCTACAATATCGTTAAAGCTTACTTTCTTAGTGGTTGAATCAATTGCTGCATAAACCTTGGAATCATTGCTAGCTTCCTTGTCGGCGGCATCAATCTCAGCAATATCGCTCAAAGTCGTTCCCGCACCGAGTCCTGCATTCTTTGCTGCTGCATATAGACCGGACGATGCCTTTTCAATCCCAAGTCTTTTTGTGAGTGAATAAATATCAACCGTACTGGAGAATTGCGTCTCGCTGACTTTCTTGCAATCACCATCGTTTCTTATTTTGGCAAAAGAATTTACCTTAGGGTTTATATCCAAAGAATTGTTTACATAAAATTCCTCTTCGCTTTCGTCAAGATTGAGTATCGCTGTATTACGCCACATGCCCGGGTCGGTACCGGCTCGATCTATTACGACATAATATGGGATTTCTAATCTTTCCCCCGGTTCTAGCTTAAGATTTTTTCCATCGCTGCCCTTTACCTGAAAAACGGCTTTCGCTTCATCCCAGCGTATGCTGGCAGATTTGCCCTTTGTTGTTTTTATTGATAAAGCTGTTATATTATCGCGGGGTATATATATATTACCCTGTTTAGTCCACCAAATATTTCCTGTCTGTAATATTACTGTAGTGCCTAATTTGTGATGTGCGGAGCCTATGTGATTAACGCATCCGCCGCATGCGTTTTCCGGCAGTTCATCCTCTATGTTGGAAATCGATAATGCTTCATTACTTCCTCCATCGTTTTCTATCACGAGTATATACTCTACCATATCCCAGTATTTTTCTTTTTCCGCGTTTACATTTCCTGTCCCGGGACATGGCCAGCCTTGTGGACTCGTTGTGCTTTTTGAACGCCATGTCTGAAGGTCATTGGAATGAAGGAACCTTGCTGTGCTCAAATCATGCCATGCACTTCTCAACGACAGGAAATCACTTACACTCTTCTGCATCTTCAGGCGGTTCTTGCCCTTCTGGTAGTACCAACCGGTGTCAGCCTTGACCGTCTGTCCGCCAGACTCTACCTTTGCCTCGTTGTGTATTAAATAGGTATTCTCGTATCCGGTGCCTTCCCAGTTGTCGCTTTCTTTTCCCTGATTCTTATCTAGTTGGCTGTTCTCAAGTCCTTCTCCTGCCGTTACCGTATAGGAAATCAACAGGCTGCAGCCCGGATCTATCATGAAATCACTTCCGTCCTCATTCACATA
>CAKUYO010000282.1 GCA_934716995.1 uncultured Bacteroidales bacterium
CCTTAGGGGTAATTCCCGACGGTGTGGATTATGTTGAAAATCAGGTAGTCTACTATTTTAACTGGCATATTGACAAGGCAACAGAAACCTTAACCTTTACCCATAAATATAGCGGTCAAACCTTTACGGGTGACGCTCCGTGGCTTCCGTATAAGGAATATATCAAGCATGTTGTTGTTGACGATATTACAACCTTTATTGATCCCAGATCGTTTGCATATTGCGACAGGATTGAGGATGTTTCTTTGCCGTCGAATTTCAAAAAAATCGACAGTGAAGCCTTCTACGGCTGTTCGTCATTGAAAAGCATCAACTTGCCTGAAACATTAACTATCATCAATTATGGTGCTTTTTACGGATGCAGCGGATTGACGGATATCGCTGTTCCCGACGGCGTCAGCTTCGGCAGTAAAGTATTCTATAATTGTTCAAATTTAAAAACAGCGGTTCTGCCTCAGGATAAGGACACTATCCCTTCGCATTTGTTCTACGGCTGTTCACAGCTGACAAATATAAGCTTCCCTGCAAATACAAGTGCGATCGGCGATTATGCCTTTGCAAACTGTAAAGCCTTTACGGCTCTCTTGCTCCCCGATTCTGTAACTTCAATAGGCAGTCATGCTTTTGACGGTTGTACAAACGTTAAGGAGCTGACCGTACCGTGCTCGGCAGTGCTGTCTAAGGACGGCTATGCTTTCGGCGGCTGTACAAATATCGAGAAAATTACCATTACTGCGGGCACAGGCACAATGCAGGATTTCGGTCCGCAGGGTCAGAATAAAATTGCAATTTACAACAACACGCCGTGGTACATAAACCGCGAGCATCTTAAAGAACTCACGATTGCCGACGGCATTACAAATATCGGCGACTATGCATTCTGCGGATTCGATAAAGCGTCACAGCTTGCCATTCCTCAGACGGTTATAAAAATCGGCGCTTCGGCATTTGAAAATTGCTCGGAGCTTACAAGCCTTGAAATTCCCGAGGGAGTAACAAGCATCGGCAAAGCCGCATTCAGCGGTTGCTCAAAGCTTGCGAGCGTCAATATTCCGAAGGACATCACAAGCATTGAAGCTTCAACCTTCAACGGCTGTACGGCTTTGACGGAGATCACAATTCCGAGCGGTGTTACGAGCATCGGAGCCTCTGCGTTCAGCGGCTGTTCGGGTCTTGCGGCGCTTGATATTCCTACAGGTGTAACGGCTATCGGCGAAGCCGCATTCAGCGGCTGCTCGGGAATAAAGAAATTTACAATTCCGAGCGGAGTTACAAAGCTTGAAAATTCCGTTTTCAGCGGCTGCTCCTCATTGTCCGATATCAATATTCATTCAGGCATTGCAAGCATCGGCGACAACGCTTTCAACGGATGCTCTGACCTTAAGAGCATAGAGCTTCTGTATAATGTCGATTCGATCGGCGCATCGGCATTTGCGGGCTGTTCGGGTCTGGATTCTCTGACTGTTTATAACCGCAAGTGCGTTTTCGGTGAGAATTCGGTCGCTCCGAACACGACTGTTTACGGCTTCAGCAATTCAACGGCTGAAACATATGCAAACAGCAACGGAAATAAGTTCGTCTCACTCGATGCAACTCATGTTCATGAGTACGATTACGAATGTGACAGAATATGCAATATCTGCGGATTTGAAAGAGACGTTGATCACGCTTATGATTCGGCATGTGACGATACCTGCAACTACTGCGGTCAAAAGAGAAAAGCACCTCACGTTGATGACGACGTAAATTATTACTGTGACGTCTGCGGAGCGTATCTCTTGGATATCACT
>CAKUYO010000283.1 GCA_934716995.1 uncultured Bacteroidales bacterium
TAACTATTCCGATAAGATCGTTATGAATGCTCTGAATTCCAATCCTCTGATTCAGCATGATCTGAAAATGAAGACTTGGACTGGTGAATATGGTCATCCTCTGATTGAGAAAGGTATGAATGAACTTGCTCGTCAGATGACGATCTTCCCTCCGAATGCTTGTTGGACTATTAATAAATATTGGCAGGAAGGAAACCTTCTGATGGGTGAATGTACTACTCTGGCTGGTGGTTATGGAGATATGGTCCGTGATCGTATTTTGACGAACTATCCGGCTATGGCTTCTTCTCGTGCTATCGGTGGTACTGATAAGAGTGGTAATGTTCTCCCTGGATATACTCCTATTACTTTCGATTGTGTGATTCGTCCCTCACACAAAGTTGCATATCAAGTTAAAGGATCTGAAACTGTTAATGAGTTCCCGATTACCACGCCCACTAAGAATACAATGAGTGAATCTGCTGTTATGATTAATCCCGAAAATAGCGAAGCTCTGAAACAGTTCTTATTGGATGAATCTGCTACTCGTGTTCAGATCTGCACTGTATGTGAGGCCCTGGGTCTCAATGCTGATTCTATGGTTATTGAAGAGAATGCCGTTAAGATCAGCAGAATGAATGAAGACGGTTCTATGGAGACATTGATTATGCCTCTACAGAAGCTTGTCAATGCATCTTATTATAACCTCTTCAAATAAAAAAGAAAAGACCCCGGGAAAATCCCGGGGTCCATCTTTCTTTACTCTTCTTCCTCGTCATCCCACTCATCGTCATCATCGTCATCTTCCTCGATCTTGGCGATGATCTCTTCGATCAGTTCATTGACGATAATCTTACCACCATTCACCAAAGTGATAATGGTGTAGTTGGTACGCTCTTCCATGAGCGCAATGTTGTTGACGGGAACTGCAACCACCCAGGTCTTATCGTCTTCCTTGGTGGTCAGGGTAATAAACTGCGTGAACATATTGATTTCCTCCTTAAGATATTAACATACCCGGGTAGCAGTAATCTGCTTCCCGTATTTGTTCATGACATATTCCATATCGGGATCATATCCGACATAGATGGGGTCCTGTGCCAGGATCGCCTGACTGTGACAAAGGTGAGCAAAGTTAGATAACCAATCCAAATTCTGCTCGTTGATGGGACGTGCTCCTTTCACGTTCGCGGTTGTCATCATTTGTGCATCCTTTCCAATGTTCCGTTTTATTCTTGGGTGGAACTCCCCTTTATGTATACAAACGTCTTATATGAAACTGATAATCATTGCGTTCGTATCACTATTATAATATATACTTGAATGAGCTACTATAATCGGATTATCGAAACATCACTATAATAGACATATTCTCTGATTTAAAAGGAGGTTTATCATATGGATGTAAATAACTTCTATAAAGAAGTTTTCGAGCGTACACTTGGACTGGATGTTCTTGGTCTTGAGAATACCTATCAAGAATTGGTTCGTTTAGTAGAAAGTAAGACATTGATTACTTTCAGTCAGTATATCCCTGCATTATATAAATTCAAATTGGATATTTCTAATCCAATGAATGTTGTTCCTGATGAAATTGGTACATATGGTGTTGAATTCTATATGGAAGATCCTGTATTAGAAAAATTCCATCTTCCTATTTTAGGCGTAGAAAAAGTAGAATATAATGGTGATGGTAAAGTCGATCCGTATGATCCCAACTCTACTGCATATTACTCCTCTGTTATTGCTTCTCGTAATAACTTAACTTTAGATGCAGTATTAATGGGAAGTGAATATACTTACAACAGAAC
>CAKUYO010000284.1 GCA_934716995.1 uncultured Bacteroidales bacterium
CTACTTCTCGGTAGATGCAGATCTATCCACTACCATTGGTGGATTCCGTAATATTGAAGATTATATTGGACCGACTTCTAATCTTGTATATAATGAGATTGAGAATCTTCCTATGTCGGGTATCGATAATCTGGTAACACAGTCTGAGTTTGATGAAGAACTCGGTCATGAAGAAAACCTGCAGAGTCAGGGTATTATTTTCCCAAATACAATTGTACCTAAAGAAGGAGATATGTTTACTATTAATGGTTCACAGGTTCCTGCTTTATATATTGTAGATGGGGTAACTATGACAACTGCACGGAGTAACCCCTTTGTGGAAGTCTCTTTCAGACTGTTTAGTCGAGATGTTAATCAGATTGCTTTACTTAAGAAACAAGTAAAAGATAATTATATGATGACAGTATCTGCTTTAGGTGCTGATAAGAATCTGGTAATTAAGAAAGAATCTTATTTCCAAATTCAAGATCATGTCAAGAACTATGTGAACCTGGCAGATATGTATCGTATGCTCTTCTATGATCGTACTCGTTCTGCATTTATTTATGACGGAATATATGATAAAGAAACTGATGCTACGTATGCTTTCCTGGATATTACCTTATGGAAAATGATGTTTGATGAAGGTATTGTTATTTATGATAGCTTGATCTTCTATGCAATCAATAACTATAAGATGAATATCCAACCAATCTATATGAGTTGTCCCGATATCTATATTGATGATTATACCTATCGCAGATCAATTCTGTATCGGTTATACTCGCAGGATCATAAGAATAAGATTGATGAGTTCAAATACCCACAGTCTTATAGCATGGATCCTCGTATTGGTAAATGGAAAGGTAAACATCTGATTTACTTTGAAAACTATGGTACTACTTGTGATTGTAATCTGATGTGTACGACTTGTCCTGAATGGGATGATAAATTTATGCAGCGGATTGTGAATAATGACAAGTACGAGACTGAATGGTTTGATGAAAAGATGAACTGTCAGTGTACTGGTTGTGAGTATATCAATGGAGAAGCAGTAAAAACTGACTTTAATCCACATTTAAGAAATGCAATCATATCTTGGTGGAACCGAGAAGATATCGATTGGGAAAACCTGGTTGTTGAAGATAAGAAGACTTGTGAGAACTATTTCTTAATTCCTATTATTCTAGGTGCATATAAGAAGTATATTCAGGGGCTTCAGAAATAAACATGAGAACAAACATATAATACGACACTATAGAAAGGTGGTATGACATAATGCTGCAAGGCTTGAATGAAGCTTTTAACAAGGCTAAGCGCGAGGAGCAGGAGAATGAACTGATCCTGGAATCCGTGCTGAATGCTGAGGAAGAGTATCTGGATCCGGAAGATGAAGATGATCTGGATGCTGAGATCGATGTGGATTCCATTCCTCCTGAGGTCATGAATAAGGTTGACAGTGCTCTGGATAAGATCATCGGCGATGGTATCGATGATGAGACGATCGATGAGATGCTGGATGATGATTCCGAGGACAATGAGATCAATGTTGTGATTACTGAGGCTTGTAAGGGCCCTTGGTATGATGATGAGAAGATTGGTCATCCGAATAAGGATATTCGTGATGGTGTTAAGGATCAGCCTCGCTTTATGAGTGATGAGGGTCTGGATCTGTCTTGCGAAATGATGGAAGATCTTGAAAATATGTAAAGAAATGGGGTAAAAATAATATGGAACTTGTTGATCTGAGAGCTATTTCTGAGGGCTGTGATGTAGACTTTCTTGCATGTGTAAATGAATGTT
>CAKUYO010000285.1 GCA_934716995.1 uncultured Bacteroidales bacterium
GCGGAAAAAAATGCGATCTGGATGCCGACTGACCGGGAAGAATACCGGCGTGTCATTCGTTTTTTTGCCGATCGGGAAAATTTCCCCGCCTATTACACTGTATTCAATGAACCTGAAGGAAAATGGCGCGGCTCATGGAGTGACTTCGTGCAGTGGCACGCAGACACGCGAAATGCCGTAAAATCCGTCAAGCCGGAGACGGTTGTATTGGGGCCGGCATTTTGTAATGTCAATCTGCATTTGCTTCGCAAACTTGGCGCGCTCGGTTTGTTTGAAGCGGTCGACGGCCTGAATATCCATCCCTATGTAGATGGGACCGCCCCGGAACGTGAATTTATCGGGCGCATCGACGAACTGGAACAATATCTTGACTCTATCGGCAAACAGAAAATGCCGCTTTTTTATACGGAATTCGGCTGGACAACGAACATCGGTGGCTGGCAGAAACCGGTCAGTGAAAATCTCCAAAAACAATATGTTGCCCGTTCTCTTGCGTTGATGGGAACCACCCGGATGACCGGATGTGTTTACTTCACGCTGTTTTACCGTAATATCAACCCCGGTGAGGAGGGGTTCAGTCTGATCGATCCCCGCGGCTTTCCACGTCCCGGCGCGGCGGCACTGGCGACGGCATTCCGGCATTTGGGCGGAGTTACCGGCCGCGGGGTGCGGCTGGCGTTTTCCCCGGAAATCTATCTGTGCGTTTTCGACGCGGGAAACGACGAAATCATGGCGACGGTCTGGAGCACGGAAAAACAGCAGAAGTTTCCTGTTCCATTTCCGGTGGAACGGATTTATGACGTGGTCGGCCGCCCGCAGATCGTACCTGCCGGAAACGTGCTGGAAATTGGTCCTGATCTTCTGTATCTCTACGGCAAAAAATCTTCCGGCATGCTCGATATTCATTTTCTCCCGGAACAGAAACTGCTGATCGGAAATCACCTGGAACATCATCTGGAACAGCCTTTGGTCTTTCCGCCGTTAAGCGAGAAAAACGGATTTTTGTTCTGCGATTCGGAAAATGTTACCGGCCGTTTTCTGGTGCTGGGGCGGCAGAATGACCGTTGGGTGGGATGTCCCGTCAAAATCCCCGGTGCGCTGGAACTCTCCGATCTCCGGTTAATCTGGCAGTCTGGCGAAGTACCGGAAGTTCAGTTCTCCTGCCGTTCCAATCTGGATGCGTCTGTCGAGATTACCATTCATGGCGAACTTAACGGTTGTCAGCTCGCGGGAGAGCCGCAGACCGCCGTTCCGGACGAATCAATTCCCGGCCGTTTGACCATTCCCGAACATATTGCCGCCAATGGTGGAACTTTGAAGCTTTTTGTCGAGAGTGCGACGCAGCGGAGATCCGCAGTGGAAACATTGGATATCGCTCTGCTTGCGGCATTACGGCAATCAGGGGAAACTGTGGACTGGAGTTCGGTTCCGGTATTTTCATGGAATAAATTTCCGGGTTTCATGGAGAAAGAAAATGAAGTTGCCGCCTTCGATGCAAACGAGTGTTCCGGCACGCTGCACACGACATATTCTCCGGTCGGACTCTGTTTCAGGGTCGTCATCCGGGATGACCAGCATTGCAATGATAAATCGGAATCGGAGATCTGGCAACAGGATTCATTGCAGTTCGCCTTCGATCCCGATTCCGCGAAACCGTGGGAACCCAATGCGCAATTCGGGCTGAATGGACACCGAGTGCTGGAATACGCCGTTTCGTCCGGCAAAGACAAAAAAATTACCGTTTGGCGGCACACCTCTTATGATCCGCTTTTGCTGGAT
>CAKUYO010000286.1 GCA_934716995.1 uncultured Bacteroidales bacterium
ATCTCTGGGTCACAGTATGCTTTGCTGAAAACGCAAGCCGAGCGTGATTTGCGCAAATGGTCTGCACGTGCACAGCAATATCGTATAGACCAGATACTGATTGCCAAAAAGACGAAAGACAACGAAAAGATTATTGCCTATCGCAAACAGAAGATTGCCGACAACGAAAAGTTGATAGGAGTGTTATCGCAGACATTCCCCGACGGGAAAGTGAGTGAGTACAACATCAACGGCACCGTTTGCCATACGGATGAGGAGGTCAAGAACGCACTCAAAGAGGTAAACAAAGATGTAACCACAGAAAGTGATGCCCTGCGCAAAGATGTATATGGCAGCAAAAAGGCGTTGTCATATCCTGTTATGTTGAATGGTGTGCCGTTTAATGTGGACATACAACTCACCCGTAAGGTGGGATACAAGGACGGTCAAAGCATTGTTAGTGTAGAAAAGGAAGTACTCTATAGTGCGCCCACTCTCGGTATCGAACCGATTGTCTCGCCCACAAAGGTAATAGACCGTCTTATTGATATGATACAAAGCGACATCATATCAGGCAAACAGGCACGCGATGAGAACGCTTATTCCGCAGACTATATCAAGCGTTTGGAGAAAGAAAATGCACTTATGCGTGAGCGTGAGGGCAAGCCTTTCGAGCACCAAGCCGAATTGGAGAAAGCGCAGACATTGGTAGATGAGTACACCAAGAAAATGCAGGCAGAGTTGGCAGAGAAAGAAGCCAAATATGCCAACCAGTCTCATAATAGTGTCAATCTCGACAAGATGGATAGCGAGGACGATGCAACTGATACCCCCGAAGCCCAATACACCGAGTTGGACTATGACACCGACAACCTTACCGACGCACAGCAGTTGGCTACCGATGCCGTATTAGGAGCATTGGACGACGCAGGCATTTCCGTAGAACGTGTTTCTGAGGAACAGGCAGAACGAGAGGTAGAAAAAGACAAATCGGATAGTAACGTCCGGCTCATGCTCCAAATGGAGCAAGGCACTCAGGGACTGTCTTACCATCCGATTGCAGGCGCAAAGATAGCAAAAAATCTCGAAACCGCCAAAGATAATTACAAAAACCTCTCTAATTCTACCAAAAATGCGATTTCGGATATAGCAAAGGCACTCGGAGCACGTAACACAGGAACGAGTAACTACATCACCATTGAAGCAAAGAATGGCACGATATTTACGTTACGTTTGAGTAATCATAATGCAACGGTTGCCAATTTCGACAACAATGGCGAAACGAATGGAATAAGTATTGTTATTTCCCGCCACGGCAACAAAGGTATTACAAATAATGGTAACGCACATATAGTCGAGTATTTTTACCCGCAAATGGCACTCGTAAAAGCCGACGGAACGCCTATTGCAGACATCATCGGCGCATTGGAGCAGACTATGTATAGCGGCGAATATACCGACCCGACAAGACTTGCGCAACGCCAAGAGGTGAATATCCCCACCGAGCCGTTGCGCACCTCCAACGGCACTATCTACGGCTACGCCAAAGACGGCAAGATTTATCTTACTGACAAAGGTTTCAACCCCAATACGCCCATTCACGAGTACACGCACTTGTGGGTGAAAGCCGTGCGTAACAACAATGCCGAACTATACGGCAATCTGCGCGACTTGTTCAGCCGAGAGAACCTGCCTGATATGTGGGACGAACTCGACAATGACCCGCAATACCGCGACCTTTCGGACGAAGCCAAGTTGAGCGAGATTATTGCCCGTTTCAGCAGCAAGCGTGGTGC
>CAKUYO010000287.1 GCA_934716995.1 uncultured Bacteroidales bacterium
GTATTATTATGGTGCGAACCGGAAGTTCACATGAAAATCGTAGGGGATTCGCACCGTGATAGGAAGCGTTTTCTCTGCCAGTTCTAGGAACTTTGAGAGTTTTTGGGGCAGCAGATAAGAAAAACCGCTGAATTTTTAGCAATACTGTAAGAATATGATATCCGTTTTTTTGTGCAGTATTGCTGTATCTCCCTTCGCGGGATGAGTGGATTGAAATTTTGTAGACAGATAAGTCCATTTCTTCTTCATCATGTATCTCCCTTCGCGGGATGAGTGGATTGAAATAATAAAATATCAACCTTATCATTATTAGTTAACGTATCTCCCTTCGCGGGATGAGTGGATTGAAATCACCATGAAACGAAGTCAAAAATGTGATATATTGGTATCTCCCTTCGTGGGATGAGTGGATTGAAATCCAGTAAAAGATATTCGTCACAAGATTCAGCTAACGTATCTCCCTACACGGGATGAGTGGATTAACACAAAAGCGGAACATTGTTCCGCTTTTTTATTTTGTTTCTTTTTCTCATATTTCATTGAACACATAAAAATAAAAGGAGGAAAACAATATGTGGACAATTATTTATCAGGAAAACGGAAAAGACAAGTGGGACAGACTGGATTCTAAGGACGATGTAAAGAATCTCCTCAAGACATTGAGGAATGATCCAGGAGTATGTTTTGAGGATGTATGGATATTTACACCTGATGCAGATGACAATGCAATTGAACCAAATGACCTACTGTTCGACAACGCCCTACTTACTATGTTAAGTAACTGTCTTAGAACGCAGGGATATTCTTTTACAGATCCACAGCTTAAGGAAGTATATGGTATTTATACTGATTGCCAGAAATGGGATGAGGGTGAAATACTTACAGGACTTACTTGTGATGAGGTAACTGATTTTGTAGAAAACAGTACTTGTGTAAAGGATATTCTCTTTAAGCAGCATGATGATAAACTGAAGGAATTCCTTTTGGAACAAGGCGTGTGGGAGCATGAAATTGATGATGTCTTTGAAGCTTTTAACGATCAGGTAAGTGAAAAAGATTTACAGATTGTTGTGATCTTTGATTCATTATATGAGCTTGGAGAAAACTACCTTAACAATGTAGTAGGAGGGCTTGATCATCATGTTGATGCCGTCTTGGACATTACAGAACTTGGCAAACAGTTAGCCGAATCTTGTGACGAATATCTTTTGTTGAAGAGCGGAAGAGTCGTTGAATTCGAACTGTAAAGAAAACAAAAGGAGAAAAATCATGGTAACAGATGGAATTATGACAGCAGTTCAGGGAATGATTGACCAGTTTAATTCTTCGAAAGAGAAGATTTCTGGCGAAGCTATCCTTAAAATGCTTGCAGACTTTGATGAAGACAACTGGCAGGACCTTAAAGATTCTGCTGCCACAACCGAATGGTTAAAGCAGTACCTGCCGCAAAACTACCGTAAAACCACTGGAGGAAACAAGATGAAAAAATATACCATAAGCACATCGACACTATTTGACGCATTAACAGGTTATGACCATGAAGAAGAATATGTTCCATTGGAACATGGAGGATACATCCAAAAAGAAAAAGATGAAGATAGAGAGTGGTTTGATCTTAAAACGGCTATTGGTACTCCGTGTATGGATGGAGAAACCTGCGAACCGCTTGAGGAAACAGAAGATTATGTCCTCTTGCAGGAAGAAACGAAACGAATTCCATTTAAACTATCAAAAAAGGAATTTGAAATCGCAGCCACTTTATG
>CAKUYO010000288.1 GCA_934716995.1 uncultured Bacteroidales bacterium
GCCACAGCGGTCTTATCCGTGTAGATGGTGTCGTTCACCGTTGCGATGTTCTTCCAACCGGTGTTGGCGGCATCCTTACGGTACACACGGTATCTCACCGCGCCGTCTGCCGCCTGCCACTTCACTGTGATGCCATTTTTACCGGCAACTGCCGTACCCAGCTTCACATTGGCGGGCGCGGCGGCGGCGCTGACGCCGGTTTCGTCGAAGCCGGGGCTGAGGGTCTTGCCGTCGGCGGCGATGCCGCGCACCGTGTAGCTGTACTTCACACCGGCCTTGGCGGTATCATCCACATAGCTGGTGCCGATGGCGCTGCTGGTCAGCGCCTTCCACTTGGTGTTCACCGCATCCTTACGGTACACGCGGTACTGCACCGCGCCGTCTGCCGCCTGCCACTTCACCTGAATACCGTCACTGACCGCCTTGGCGCTCACCAGCTTCACATTGGCCGGGACGGTGGGTTTTGGCACAACAGGCGCGGCGTTGTAATCCGTGTCGGACATCTTGGACTCATACGCAGTCCAGTATGGCGTATTTTGGGGATCCGTCTGGGGGCTGTGCGTTTTGCTGAACTCCGGCAGACCCTTGAGGAAGTAGCTGTAGCTGCTCTGCCCCTCATCCCATGTAGCATCCATGCAGTAGTACTTGCCGTCATCCATCTGCACAATGTTCCAAGCATGGTTGCCGCCGGTGATGATGCGGCAGTCGATTCCCGCGTCGTTGGCCAGACGGTAGAACAGATTGGTATAGCCCTGACACACCGCCTTCTTGTTGATGGCCGCCGCGTAGGCCGTGTACTTCAGATAGTAGCTGTCATTGTTCTTGTTCTCCGTGTCATATCTGACATTCCTTGTGATCCAGTCGTAGATGGCCTTCACCTTCTGATAGGTGGTCTTGCCATCCAGCGCCAGTTGAGGTAGGATCGTGCTTTGGATGTAGTTTGTCAGATTCTTCTCCTGCGCAGCGTTGGTATACCAGATGCTCGTCATGCCTTCGTGCGCTGCATATGTCACCTTCCAGTCGCTGCCGTTGCTGGTCAATGCGCTAGAGCTATATCCGGCATACTGCCAGCGCAGGTAATCGCCGGCAGAGCCGTTTTTCGACGTATGCGCCAGCGCATCCTGCCACCATGCGGCCATCTTCTTTTGGAGATCTGCGCCGGAAGGCACCTGCACGTTGATCGTGATGCTTTCCTCGCGGGCGATCATCTGTCTTTGTAACTCCTTGACAGCCTCCGCCTCGGTCAGGTAGGGTTCATCGGCGGCCGTTTGGACGTCCGCCACCCACTGTATCGACGTCTTAAACTGTGACCAGCCGCTTGTCTCTGCCCCTAACGCATCCGCGTAGAGCGGATTGACGTACTCGCCCGTATAGACGGTTTTTAATCCGCCCTTTCCGGTCAGATCGCCCTCCACCGCCATAGCCTGCACCGGCAGCAGCGTCAGTGACATCACCAATGCCAGTACCAATGCCGCCAGGCTCTTTCCTATCCGTTTCATGGCTCTCCTCCTTGTATCATCTGTACTCCCATTCCGGGGTTCTCTGCTTACAGCTCCAGTTTACCATGCGTTCCCGGAAATGTACATTGCTTTTTCACGCTTTTTGTGCTATTTTTTCGCAGAACAGACACGCTTCCCTCCTCATTTCCCTCCGGGTATAAAAAAGAGACGGCGTCGCCGTCTCCTTTTTATCGGTCAATTCTTCTTGCCGCCGTGGGTGGCCTTCATCCGCTTCTCGTGGTTCAGGATGGTCTTGCGCATC
>CAKUYO010000289.1 GCA_934716995.1 uncultured Bacteroidales bacterium
GTTCCGGCTGAGATTCCTGCACATTCCCCTGCCGCATCCGATCCAGTTCTGCACTTTCCTTTGTATAAGCATCCAGTGCGGCATCTCTCTGTTCATTGGTGATCTCTCCCCTGTCGTAGGCATCCAGGGCATCCTTCAACCGCTTTACAGAGTCCATATAGATGTTTTTCTGCTCAGTGTTGGGCGCAGCTTCCGGCTGCGACCTGATCCGATCCAGCTCTTTGCTTTCCTTTTTATATGCTCTTATCACAGCATCCAGCTGCTTCTTGGAGATTTCGCCTTTTTCATAGGCGGCCATGGCATCACTCATACGATTCACAGCATTTGTGTAGTTTTTTCTCTGCTCATCGTAGGATTTGGTGGGTGTTTCCGCCTGGGGTCTCTGCGCCTGCGCCTCCTGCACCGGCTGTCTGCGCACCTCCGGTTCGGTCTGGGGCCGCTGCATTTTCGCAGCGTTTTCCAGATTCTGCTGCATTTTCGCAGCGTCCTGCTGAGGTTCAGCAGGCTGCACCCTCCCGGTTTCCAGCTCCGGGTTTGCACGATCTCCAATAAGATCCACTTCGGCAAGCTCAGCCCGGTATTCCTCCTGGCTCATATTCTTCAACCGCTGAAGCTCTGCACCGGCATTATTATAGGCGTTTACCTCAGCATCCCGCTGATTCTCTGTAATATCGCCTCTTTCGTAAGCGTTCAGGGCATCTGCTGCCCGCTGCTTTGCCTGCCGGAAGATCTGTTCCTGTTCAGAAATAGCCTGGGTGACCGTCCGCGCATAGTTCCCGTCAAACAGATTCTTCTGGCTCTCGATCTGCCGCACCAGGTCGTTCACCTGTTCCAGCTGAGCCTTCATCTGCTCGATCCGGGCAGGGGAGCCCTTGCCGGTCTGCTTGAGCTTCTTTTCTGCTTTCTCAATGTCCCGAAGAAGGTCTTTCTGCTCCTTCTGAGCGGCTTTCAGATCCTCATAGGTCTGCTGCTGCAACTGCTTCTGCTTGGCCTCTTCGGCGGTTCTCGTCATTGCCGCTTCCACTCTTGCCTGTGCTTCCTCGTCCGTCAGCTGAGGCTTGGCAGGCTGCTGGGCTTCCTGGGCATCCTGCTGTGCTTTCAGATCCTGCCCAATCTGTTCTGCCGCCTGGGCAGCTCTGGCAGCCGCCGCTTCCTGTTCCAGGCGGTCCCCCTGGGGTGTTTGTTCCGTGGTCTGGGCAGGCTGCGCCTTTGCCAGATTCCCGGCAATCCTGTTCCGGGTGTACCCCGGAAGCTGGTTGCCTACGCTCATGGTAAAACCGGCAAAGCCGGAGGAAGCTGCCGTTTCCAGTGCCTGCATTGCGTAATTCTGGAAAAGCTGCTTCTGGGCATCCTCCCGGCTCATACCGCCGGCAATCATGTCTCCCATGGTCTGGCTATATTCGCTGTTCTGGCCCATGATGGCCGCATCTGTGAACAGGCCGGCCAGGAATTCCACTTCGTTCTGGGTTGCTTCCTCCATACCCTGACCGAAAGCATTCTTCAAAAGCTGCTTCATGGTATCCGGATCCTTGGTGGCAAACAGTTTATCCAGACTGATCTTGTTGGTGGCGTACTCAATGCCAGCCTTGGTCAGGGCATACACCGCCGCCTTGTCTGCATTGCCGTCCCGCTGAATGGCATCCCGGTAGGATCTCTGGAAGGTATTGATGGCGGCAAGACCTGCACCCACATATCCGACACCGCCGGATACCGCCGCCCGGGCAACGGCATCCACGGCATTTGTGCCCAGACTGTACAC
>CAKUYO010000290.1 GCA_934716995.1 uncultured Bacteroidales bacterium
ATTTTGTGGAATCTTCACAGAAGCCAGAAGAAGCAATATGTGAGGATGCAACTGTAGGTTCACATACATACAGCATGACAGCAGGAAAGACATATTATTTTTATGTAAGCGGTTCAAAGGCATGTGTATATGGCATTACTTATTCATATAATAAAGCAAGTGATTATAAAAAAGTAGCAGTTGATATTTCTAAAGGTCTTAGTGCAGGTACGGTATATGGAGATAAGGAAATTTCCGATTTGGAAGTGTTAGCTGATATGCCAGTAAAGGAAGGTTCAGGAGCGACAGTTGAAGACGTAAAGTATGATGCATTTATACAGCAGCCAACAGCAAATCCTAAACCAAATAATGGAGCAGTACCTACAGAAGGAGCTGCGTTTAAGATGACAGCAGTTACAGACAGTAAGATTACATTTGTAACTAAAGCAGCATCTGGTAAGAAAATGTATTTTGTGGAATCTTCACAGAAGCCAGAAGAAGCAATATGTGAGGATGCAACTGTAGGTTCACATACATACAGCATGTCAGCAGGAAAAACATATTATTTTTATGTAAGTGGCTCAAAGGCATGTGTATATGCTATTTCATTAGAAAAGGGTACACCTGACTTAGACTGGTCAAAAGTTGCAGCACCTGTACTTGAAACACCTGTAGTTGATGGTTCAAAGATAAGCGTAGGCTGGAATGCACCACTTGGTGATGACGGCGGCGAGCAGCTTGTTGTAAATATGTACAGCGGTGAAAAGGTTGTTGATTCAAAGATTATTAAATGTTCTTACAGCAAAGGAACAGCAGAATTTAAGCCTACAGCAACAGGCGACTATACTTTCAAGGCTGTTTTATCAAGATCTGGAGAAAAAGATAAAGAAAGTAATGAAGTTAAGGCAGATGGATTTGTACTTCCGCTGGAAGCACCTTCTAATCTTTTTGCAACAAGCAAGGGAAATGGAAAGATGCTTATCGAATGGGATGCAGTTCCGGAAGCTGACAGCTATGAAGTTTCATATAGTACAGATGGCACTACATATTCAGAAGCTGTTACAGCAACAGATACAAAGCAGCTTTTAAGTGGTCTTACAGTTGGAACAGAATATACATTTAAGGTTGTTGCAGTAAGAAATAATCCAGCGGCACAGAAAGAAGCTACAGTTAAGGGAACAGCAACAGCTGATGAAATAAGAAAATGGGGCTCAGTTACATATGGTAACGGTCACGAAGACGGCAAGGATACATCAAAGGACAGCGTAACAGGTTCAGCACTTGATGGAAGTGTAACAATCAAGAGTGCAAGTGGAAAGATTGTTCCTGATTCATATGATGGATTAACATTCTATTATACAGAAATTCCTACAACAGAGAATTTCACACTCAGAGCAAAAGTTAAAGTAAATTCATGGAAACTTTCTAATGGTCAGGAAGGTTTCGGCCTTATGGCAACTGACAGATTAGGTGGTTCAGGCTGGAACAACCAATATATGGCTATTGCATCAAAGGTGGAATATTATTGGGATGCAGAGGAAAACAGAGTATCAACAGATGATACCCTTGATAAGGTAACACACAAGCTCGGTATTGGCTCTATTGAAAAGAAAGGCTTAACAACAGATAATATTAAAGATATTGAAGCAAATAAGACAGCTGTAATTAAGGCAAACTTTACTTCAACAACGACACCTCTGGAACTTAGATATCCAGATTATAAGAATGTTATTGGAAATGCACAGGAAGAAGTAAGAGGAACAGCAGGTGATGCAATTAC
>CAKUYO010000291.1 GCA_934716995.1 uncultured Bacteroidales bacterium
CAATACATCCGCGAGATGGACGAGATAATTGCACAGATAGAGCAATAATTAGATAGTAATTGTTATTATTCCGTGAGAGGCTATCCGACGAGTGAGGACAGCCTCTTTTTTTTGTATTACTAACCTACGAATGATAACTATAGTTTACGGATGCGCCACTCGTTGGGGTAGAGATTGTTGAGACGGGAACCGACATTCTTGGCAAAGCCGAGAGGAATGCCCTCGTATGTCAACAGGACGACACCGGTAGGCAACTGCGACAGGTCGAGGTTGAGCGCCTCGGTACGGAGATAACCCAACGCCTGCTCCAAGTTGAGTGCGAGTTGCGGGAAAGCATCTTTTCGGAAGTCTTTGGTCATACTCAGGCTATGTTGCGGCACAATACCTTTGCCACGCTCCTCGCCCAAGCCGAAACCGGTAGAGATACAGGTGAATTGCTGTGCAAAAAAGTCGATCAAGTCTTTGTATTTGGCGGGATAAGCCGTAGCGAAACGGTCGTTCTGACGGATAGCCCAATGCTCAGGGTGCAGCAACCACGCACGCATTTCTTTCTCGTAAGTAACAGGAGCGGCGGCAGTGCGCTTGGGAGACTTCACCTTGAATGGCACGAAATCCGCTTCGTGCTTGCGCAAAGCGCAGATATACAATCCCTCACTCTTGGTACGGTGAGGATAGAAATGATACCCGACCGTCCCCTCTGTGATACCCCACGCAGGGTCGTGGTGCAGTGGCAAGACTTCCGCACCGAGTTCGGCGGCTATCCATTGTACATTCTTTTCGTTTTCCTCATTATTAAAGGTGCAGGTGGAATAGATGAGTATTCCGCCCGGTTTGAGGGCATCCCACATATCGGACAGAATAGCACGTTGCCGCTCGGCGCACATCTGCACATTCTGCAAACTCCATTCCTCGCGGGCATTCTTGTCCTTGCGGAACATACCCTCACCCGAACACGGAGCGTCCACCAGAATACAATCGAACAGGTTGGCGCACCGCTCGCCGTATTCGGCAGGGGTGTTGTGGGTAACAACCGTATTGCCGTTGCCCCATTTCTGTATGTTTTCCGACAGAATAAACACCCGCTGGCGCACCACTTCGTTGCTCACGAGGAGACCTTCGTCGCCGAGATACTCACTGATTAGCGTCGATTTTCCGCCCGGTGCCGCACACAGATCCAAGACGATGCTATCGCGGCTGACATACTGCTCGAGAGCCTGTTGCACAAACATCGATGCCGCCTCCTGCACGTAGTAACAGCCCGCATGGAAAAGCGGGTCGAGCGTAAACTGCGGACGGGCGGACAGATAGTAGCCGTCCAGATGCCACGGCACCTCCTCGGTGTCGCAATCGAAAGTCAGCACCTCCATCTTGCTATTGAGCCGGATACTGGTCGGGGACTCCGTTTCCAAGGCGCGGAACAGGTCGTCCGCCTCCGTCCCTAACTGCTGGCGCATACTATCTATAAAATCGATTGGCAACATACACTTTTCTCCCAAATTAAATGCGATTGCAAAGGTAGTGTTTTTTTTGTATATATGCAAGCGCATACCGAAAACGGCTTTATCAACCATACAAGTAACGGAACCGGGGCGACAATATACCAAATACAATTATAATATATATTTACGACACCGGTCAAACATATACTACAAATGTAAACATTATATAACACAAAGATAACCCATATACAAAATAAAGATTTTGGCAAGTTCAACTTGGAAGTGCAAAAATATCGGTCATATTGTAATGGGTCGTATA
>CAKUYO010000292.1 GCA_934716995.1 uncultured Bacteroidales bacterium
TCTATACCTTCATTGCTGCCCTCAATCCAGAGGAGCAGGGGAAGCCTTGCTCCCCCACTCTTCATGATTGGGAATAGCTGATATGTAAGTGTTTCTGTTCCATACATAAATTGCTCTTGCATTCTATTATTCCCTCTCTGTTTTTATCTTTTATTTTACACTAGTTCTATCTACTGCCTGCTGATACAGATCGACCAACTGTTCAACTCCTGCTGCCTGCAATTCTTCCTTATACTGATTCCAGGATTCCTCACTGGTTCCATTTAATACCCAATCGGTGACATACCGATTTACAATATCAGAAATTGTTGGTTGAATTTGTGCCAATGTATTTAATTCCTCATTAGTCATCAAAACTTTAGGAATTGTATCATATTCTTCAAGAATCTCTGCCTTTCCATTTACTTGCTGATAAGCATCAATAGTATTGACATCTAATTTAACATATTTATCATAATACTCATTTAATACAATCATAGATCCTCTACAAGGAGTGGTATTCATACGTGCTGCTGTATAGCTTTCAAAGCCCTGAACAATTTGTCTTCCTTCGTCATCCACAGGAACATACATCATATTCTCATCATCCAACTGCCATGCATACCCAATTTTTCCCCAGTTAGCCTGTAAAGAACGGTACGGATCACTTACAAGATAATCGACAAACCTTGCTACAACATGAGGGAATTCGCACTCTGTCGTTATTGCAGTGTTAGAGGAGTCCTGTAATTCCGAATAATTCAGTGCAAATCCTGTCTTTCCATCAGGTCCCTGTAGACGCGGAACTCCAACATATTCACTTCTTACATCTTCAGAAACAACCTGAGACATATCCCATACACCAAAAGCTCCAATTGTTGCTTCTTCACCTTTTAATAATGTGTTATAATAAGCTGCACTTTCATCAGCCTCAAAGGAACCGCTCCAAATTAGATTTTCGCTTTGTAACTCATGAAAATAATTTGCTGTTTTATAAAAAGCATCATCCATTGCAGTAAAAGTTACTTTTCCATCCACCAATCTAAGATGATCGGCATAAGAATTTCCTCCGCAATATGAGTCCGCACTTCCAAAAGCCCCCGTAAAACGGTAAAACATATCATACGATCCGAAGGTGTCATCTGATCCAAACTTTGTCGCTAAAGGAATCTCATCAGCTTTCCCGTTTCCGTTTAAGTCTCCACCGTCACGGAATGCTTTTAAACAGTTCTCAAATTCTTCTACAGTCGTCGGAACTTCAAGTCCTAACTGATCCAGCCATGTCTTATTGATTACAAACGGACCAGGAGAAAGTACACAATTTAACATTTCTTCAATGTAGGGAAATCCATATGTATTTCCACTAGGTGCCGTAATTTCACTCCAATATCTGGGATTACTATCAAGTATTTTTTTCAATGCTGGTGCATAGTCTTTAATTAAATCATTGGTGGGATAGAAGATATCCTGATCCTCATACTGACAGACAATATTTCCACTTTTTCCATCCCCTAAATTCCAGAACACATCCGGTAATTCATCGCCTGATGCCAGCAACAGGCTGATCTTTTCTGTAGCTCCTTCCGCAGGTATTGTTGTCCAATCAAAGTATACTCCTGTTTCTTTTGCCCAGTCCTGTACCAACTCCAGCTGATCTACTGGTGTAACCCGATCTGCACTTGTAATAAAATGCATACTGATATTTCCATATTTTTCTTCAAAAGCTTCTGGGTCAGTGATAATAGGCAGTGTACCATCCAGATTGATTAATC
>CAKUYO010000293.1 GCA_934716995.1 uncultured Bacteroidales bacterium
CTTTGAAGCAATTGCATTGTCGAATGTCTTTATGCCCGGTTTAAGATACTTCACATCTCCTGTAAGCTCATAAGCTATTGCAAGAGATTCAAGCAAAAGCGTATTATTACCAAGTCTCTGCAGACTCGGAAGTTCTTTATAATAAAATACTCCACATCCAAGCATACAGTTTTCAATAAGATCATCAACAGCACGGATTATCATATCTTTGATATCTTCACGCGGAAATACCCTGTAATATCTCATAACACTGCCAATCGCAACAGAAATCATAAATCCTACACGTATTGTTGTATTGTCTGTATATGGTGCAAGCCAGTAGCCATATTCTTCTTCCCATTTCTTAAAGCTGTCAACAATCCATTCACATTTGTCAATCCACTTTGATTCACCGGTCTCAACATATAATGCCGTCAGTGCTCTTAGTGCCCAGCCTGTTTCTCTTGCATTTGCCTCACCCGGAACAGCATACATTGGTGTATCAAGAAGCTTTAATATATTATTTCCAATTCCAACAGCCGTAGTTAATGCTCTTTCGTCGCCTGTAAAATGATAATAATCAATAAGACCCTCAACCCACTCATGCGAACACACCATAATACCATTCTTGCAATGTCCTGCCGTATGTTCCCACTGACCGCCGATTCGTAACGGATTATCACTGTAATGGCACACATCTACATCCATCTGATGCTCTGTTGAAACAATAAGATAGTCAAGGAAACGTCTCACACCGGTTCTTGCATACTCCAACGCACATGAATGTGGATAATCATATTCATTATTACTCCACACTGTCTTTCCGTTGCCTCTTCCCTGCTGTGTATAATTAGAATCCCATGTATCACCCCAGTTAAGCATGCCATAACATCTTGCATGTTCGTCAGCTCTTCCTATAAGAAACATCTCAACATCATCATTTAACTTATCAGGGAAAATATCCGGCATAACTCCGGCATTTTTAAACACCTCAGGAGCAATATATGGTCTGTCAGGCATCTGGTAAATAAGACTTCTGTTATCAATTTCAAGAATCTTCTCATCCGCAGCATGAAAATGCATAAGCACTTTCTGTGTTCTTGCCATTCCCGGCTGCATGATAACCTTGTCTTCTCCCTCCGGAACAAGCATAACAGCAATACCTTCACTGTCTGACTTTACTGCCTTTGGGTAATTTTGCTGTGCCTGATATACAGTTATACAGAGTCCGCCTTTAGCATCTGTCCTGTCAGCAAAAAATGTACCATACAAAACTTCCGCAAAATGTTCATTTGCCTCTTTCATAAGATAATGTGCATCTATATGACGATTTACTTCTTCTCCATTTTTTCCTATATAAACTGTACTAACTTTTCCATCTTCTTCAGACTTAAAATCAATTCTAGCAAAATATGGTTTATCTAATGCTGTTTCAAGATTAGTGATATGTATCTTTTTTCTATCAGCGATTCTCCATAATTCTTCTCTATCTCCTACAAAATCAGTATATAGTTTTTTTAAATCTAAATTTTCGTCTTCTAAAATTTCACCAATTATTTCAATTGTTTTCTTTAGCTTTTCTTTTTCTCTTTCTAATTCTATTTTTTCCATATTTAACCCCCTATTAATTAACTTTTATCTTAGGATTTCAGATTCAAAATATTTTTCTTGAAATTCAGTTAATGCTCTAATTGCATCATCTGAATAATCTTTTCCATCTTTAGAAACTACTAACTTATCATCATCATCATTAGTTCTGTGTATAACAG
>CAKUYO010000294.1 GCA_934716995.1 uncultured Bacteroidales bacterium
AGTCTTTGAGTGTACGTTAAATTCTTTTTCCCTTTGGTTCTCATATACGTCACCGTCCTTTACAATATTTTAACTGCTTAACAAAACGTTTTCAAGCAATTTTTCAAATAGGGAGCATTACGCGACACCTTGTCCTAAAACGAGCGCCTCGCTACGCTCGGCGGGACAAGGTGTCGCGTAAAAGGAGCCGAAAAGCCGCGCGAACGCGGTAAAAATGAAAAACGGCTTCGCGCTAAACCGCTATGCGAAGCCGTTTTTCTATTTTTCCGTAATCCGAACGCGCACAAGAAAAGCAAAATGCAGTTTTCGGACAAACGCAAAAAACGCCGTATGTACTACACAGGCGCAAGGCGTTGTTAAAACCCGTTTTAAGCTACGAAAGCGGGATTACACATTAAATCCGAAAACGTTAATTGCTTAGGCTTATACTTCATAATATCCGTTTCCCAATTCAAAACGTCGTCAAAAAGAACGAATTTCATTACAAAGTCCGTAAATTCCGAAGCAATATCTTTCGGCGCGATTTTTCTGCATATTTCCGTAGGTATTCCTCTTGAATACACAATCCGTTCGCCTTGCTTTTCTATGTATTTCAGCATATATTCGAGCGAATGCCCGTGCGTTATTTCCATTTCGTTTATCTCCGTAAAATCATTCCTACCGAAATTTTCGGCAAAAAAACTGTTTTCGTGCGTTACTTGCATTTTTCCTTGCGCGGTAGAATAATCTTTCTTTTCGTTTATTCTACCTATCATTTCGCCTTGAGGGATATACATAATCCCGTGAAAGTGTAATCTTCCCGTTTCGGGAGCGTACTCGAACACGCCCATATACCGCCAACCGCGACGGGTTTTAAGGTTGGACAAACACCGCCGAATTTTCGTCCTGAAATTTTCGGCAGTATGCTGTTTAGCGGCGAACGTGAGAGTGCCGAAGTGATTCCAACGATTAAGAAACGCCTTGCGCCGAAACCGTTTTTTCCTTACGCCCAAATTATGATACTTGCGCTTTATTTTTCTTTGAATATACTCGTCAACGTTCTGAAACTGCGGAAACATTTTCAAAATTCCCGTGCGAATAAAATCCGTCATTTCGCCCGCTTTCTTTCTGTCGTTAAGCCCCTCTTTTAACGCGGCGCAAAAAAGACTGTCAAAAAGCAAATCTATATCTTCCGTAACGCGGGTCCTTTCTTGTTTTTTCTGCGTGCTTTTAGTAACGAAAGTTCCGACAAAATGCCTGCCGTCGTGATAGACCTTATACCATTTTTCTTTCTCGTTTTCAACTTCACCGAAAAAGGGGAACGGATTATCGTTTTCTAACGGGGTAAGATTATACATACTCATTTTACTTTCTCCCGTTTAATGCTTACGGCACCGCGCTTTACGTTCGGAAGCCGCGTCGCGCACTCCGCACATTATGCCCTTACCGTATGAATCGCCTTTAAGCGCAAGTTTTTTGGCGTTGGTAATAAGCGATTTATACGTTGATTTCAGCGAATCGTTACCTTTCGGATAATCGTTGTAAATATCAACGCCTATACAATACCCCGAAGAAAATTCTCCGCCTTTTCTTTTATTATAACTATATTTTTCCTTTAGCGTTCTCATAATTACCGCCTTTTTGAAAGTGTATTTTCAATAATTATCTATTTCGGTATTCACCAAATCGTTAATGAAATAACTGTTCTGTTCTTTGAGTTCCTCGAAAGTCGCGCGCTCGGTAAGATATTCCTTTAACTCG
>CAKUYO010000295.1 GCA_934716995.1 uncultured Bacteroidales bacterium
CGCAGAGTAGGAACTACACTGGTGCAGCGGATGCAATCCTTTTTGATGGTGGTGTGAATGACATTAATGATAGCATTCCAATCGGCTCAATCGAATCCGGATACGATGCTTCGTACAACACTGGGACGTTCTGCGGAGCATTAGAGAGTGCATTGCAATATATCATGGATACATACCCTCTAGCTGTCAAACTGTATATTATTCCACACAGCTTTGCGAAAGACAATTCTCATGTGGACAGCATCTATTCAAAAGCGATTGAAATCTGTGAAAAATGGAATATGCCATATTTGGATATGCGTAAGCATTCTCAAATTGCTATGACATCTAAGAATAAGAGCAAATATACACGTAATGCAAATAGCGGTGTTGGTGACGGAGTGCATCCAGTAGAATCATGGTATCGCACATTTTACAGCCCAGCTATTGACCAGAAACTAAGAAATCTTGGAATAGGATATACTACAGCGTCTGTCGCACCGACCGTTATAGCGGTAACAAGTGTGTCTCTTGGTAAGAATACATTAAGTATCAAAAAAGGAGAAAGTGCAATACTGACAGCAACAGTAAAGCCATCAAATGCAACGAATCAATCGGTTAAGTGGAGTACAAGTAACTCAAACGTAACTGTCAGCAATGGGGAAGTTACTGGAAAAGCTGTCGGTACATCTGTAGTTACAGTAACAACGGATGATGGTGGATACACAGCTCAGTGTACAGTTAATGTTACTGAGAATACAGTTAATCCGAGCGAAAGTCACACAGAACTGGAATCACTCAGCGTTGATGGTAATTGCTATTTCGACACAGAGATTTTACCGGATCAGAACACAAACACAGAAACTAAACTATATGTCAAATCAGGAACGACTTATATCTGTGGTGCAAGGGATGATAACTACAAGTACGGTTATACCATTACCGACAACTTCTACGCTGTTAGGGGTACAGTGTCAAGTGCTGCTAAAAATACGGCATTCTGGGAAGACAACTGGACTATCAAACAGAATGGAGCAACTACTACGTTTGGAAACAATTCGGTGACTCTGGATAATGCTGGCGATTTTGCATTGACAAGTCCATATTACATCGGATGTATGAGCAAAAATGGTGAAGCTGTCGGAACTGGACTGAAAGGAAAAATCTATTATGCAAAAATCTATTCCGGAAGTAATCTTGTGGCAGATATGATCCCAGTTAAGAAATCTGATGGAACACTGTGCTTATATGATAAGGTCAGAAAGAAATATATTTACAAATCAGGAAGCGGAAATGTAACAGAGTAGTTTAAAGGAGGATAAAACAATGTGTAGAAAAATGAAAAGAACAATAATAGCTATGATCTGTGTGATTGCAATGAGCGTTTTTAATATGGTGCCGGCATCTGCATGCACACCAAAATTGAATCCACCATCCGTGAAGATTCCAGATATCACAATTCAGATTGACGATCAGTTGAATGAGGCTATTTCAAATACAGCGCAGAAATTTGTCGAGAACAATGTTTTGGCAACACCTGGTATTACGGATGCGTCCTATATGCACAAGGAATCAAGATATTGGTCTTATGGGATTTTGAATGTAAAGTGGGATCCGATTGAGAACGCAACAAGCTATGAAGTCTGCATCACCAAAGAAGACGGGACGGAAAAAGTTTTTACGACAACTTATAATTCGCTTTTCGTGTCAGATATATTCGATGATTTTGTAGCAGACGGTATGGATGGAGCAACCG
>CAKUYO010000296.1 GCA_934716995.1 uncultured Bacteroidales bacterium
GAAATAGACTGTCTCTGGCGCATCTGCGGTAGTGTGGCTGTTGACAACTTCAAAATTGATTCCAGCACGTTCGGCCAGTGCCACAAGCACCTGAGAATCCTTACCGCCGGAGTACGTGACCATCAAGGGCCTCTTATACCGATGCTCAGACAGCCGCGCAGCGTCCTGCAACCTAGCGATAGCAAGCTGCTCTTTATCCATTGGCTTCCTCCTCGTATTGGTGGACATCGACGAAGATGGCTTTCTTCCACGGGAGCGCGTTGTACGCCTCCCGCGTCTCCTCCTCCGTCATGTTGTCCACGAGCTCCGGGTCATAGTGTTCACAGAGGACGTCGTTCATCTCTGAAATATCGTCCTCCCGGTAGTAGGTTCTCTCTCTGCCGATGACGAACTCCTGAACCGCGCTCTCTCCCCATGAGCCAAGCCAGCAGTAATACTCGTCGCCGCTGACCACATCCCCATCTACACAGGGGATGACCGGGAGCTCCGGGTTTGCCTGCATAAGCTCGAGGAGCTGCGTGAGCTTTTCGCTCTGTTTCATGTCATTCCATCCTTTCTCTTCCGGGGCTCCGCCCGGGTTGCTTTCTGCTCGGCGGCCTTGTGCCATACATAGGCCGCAACAACTATTACTGACAAGGCGACGGCCGCAAAGGAAAGCCAGTAAGTTAAGGTTTCCAGCAGGTCGTCAAGCTCTAAAAGAACCTCGTACATAGTCACCACTCCTTTACCTGAATTTCTTCTTGAAACTGCGTACGATGGCCCGGTGCGTCCACCTCCGGCAATAGGGGTTTCGGACGCTCCCGTCGTACTCCTGTTTCATCTTCTGGTATGCCTCCTTGTTCTCCGCATACCGTTCGCAATGGTCGTGGCATCCCGGGTGTCTGTCCGGGCACTCTTTCGGGCAGATAGTCATAAGCCGAGCATAACGCTGGCCCGCTTCCGGGCGGCCGTCATGGTTTCGTCGTACTTTGCTGCGCTGTATACCGCGAGCGGGGCCACTGTCCGGGCTGCTCTGGCCCTCCTGAATATCTCCGAGTAGACAGCGGCCGTCTCGTAGACGCTGGGGCCTCTGCCCGGGGTCGAAAGCATCCCTTTACGGTCGTCGGTGTCAGTGACCTTGAGGTCCTCCTTGAGGGCGTCCTGCACACACCGGCGCAGCTTATCCAGAGCCCATGCCTCGTCCTCTTTCGCCCACTCGAGGTACTGCTTGTAGTTATTCATGGAGTTCTGCTTGAGGCGCGCCAGCCGGTCTTTCCCGTAGCCGAATGTCTCGTGACAGGTGGCAGCCATAACGAGCCACGCGATTTCTGCGCCCTGATTGCTCGCCATGCGGAGCTGCTCCTCCCGGCGTCCTCTCGGTGCGCGGTCCACGGGCAGCCGAACCTCAAAATCGCAGATGCCTTTGAGGTTCTCCCTCATGGCGTCCGTTGCGTTCTTTCTGCTGCCGTAGAGGATGGCCGTCTGGTATTTCTTCTCAAAGGCGTCCATTTCGTTACAGGCCCGCAGGAGGCGGGATGCGCCAATGCCGTCGTCTTGGTGCATGGAGACGACGATGCACCACATAAAGAGCTGGGCGGAGCGGTCGCGCTGGTCCTCGCGCTCCTGCTGGATGTTGTGGGTCAGTGCTTTCATCATCCGGCCCTCCTTACGTCGTATAGCAGTGCTTGACCGGGTCCCATGTGAGCTTTGGGATGCTCCGTCCGCAGACGCAGGAGAATTTCTGGTTTGTGA
>CAKUYO010000297.1 GCA_934716995.1 uncultured Bacteroidales bacterium
GACCATAGACTCAATAGTGTGAACACAATCTAGCTCCACTCGAAGATCTCCCCAGTCGAACTTGTGCATCTCACATTCACGGAACTGATCGTGGTATGTTTTCAAAAACTCTTCATAAAGTTTCGAGATTTTTCGGGAAAAATTCCGGTAAAGAAAGAAACGGTCCAGATGTCCGGCCGTGTTGTTTTTCATTATTTTTTCGGCCTGCTCAAGACCCTTTTTCCGGCGGTCGTCCAATTTGACAATTTCATGTGCCTGATTAATGGAAAGTTCTTCCTTCCTCACCGCATCAATCAGTTTGGGATCCCCATGCCGCGTGATCCGTTCGATTTTGTCCACAGTCCCTCGTGTTGATCCGACTGCGTCGGCAATCACCTGCGTGCTGCGTCCTTGAGGAACCGGTGTCAAACCTTTGACACTCCGCTCTCTTTTTCCGGCTGCAATCTTTTCGCGCAGCATCGTAACGCACTTCATCAACTCCGCCTGCGACAATGAGCGACGGACTCTCTGTGCTGTAATTGTATGTTGAAGCGCAGCTTCTTCGTCACTAAAAGAACGAGACACAACAGGAACTGTTGCATAACCAAGCTGTCTTGCCGCAATCAGGCGGGTGTGTCCATCCACAACAACATTGTCATGCCCTTCCCAGACAACAATCGGGTAAAGAGTATCAAACCCATTCTTTCTGATTGCATCCATTACCTGCCTTAGGTCCGTTTCCCTGATCTCGAAGACCTCGCAAAACGGCTGTGCCATCTTGAGTTCATCAATAGGCATCTGGATGACTTTGCTTTGTACGAACTCCTCCGTTTCCATGCCGGATTCTCCTTTCCAAGAGTTTGTTTTCGGGGATGCGTTTTATATCTTCCTGCCGGGAGATAGCGGCATCTCCGGCTTTTTCCGGGTCTGTTTCATTCTGCTGAGCATGAAAAAAGCTCGTGAGATTGACTCCCACGAGCTTGAAATGAACACCGAAAAATAATTGAAAAAAGTTTTGTTCTCCGACTTTTCTCCGAGTTAGAGCGGCAGTTTGTCTTTCGGAATTGCCCTGGCATTGATCGCGTCTGCGATCTGGATATCCGTCACTGTTTCCCGATTGGTCTCCTGAAAAGCCCTGATAATCTTCGGGACCGGATAGAATTTTCTTCTTTGCCGCCCGGTAACAGCCTCGCCAAGTTCAACACCGCTTTCGGCGACACGTTTCCGCCAGGCGTCGGCTTCTCTGTCCACATTGTCATGATCGTAGACAGTCCGAAGCACAGCCCGCGCGGCATCCGCAACCGTGATGAAGCGCTCATTCAAGGCCTCGCTGTATTCCTGATTTTCCCTTGCCAGATGTGCATTGGCTCTCTGGAATGCTTCGCGCAACTCCTTTTCATGCGACCACTTCTCCTTATAAAACGCCTCCTTGTCCGGCCATTCCCGCGTCAGCAGATAATACGTCCAGCGCGACAAAAATTGCTGATAGGATATCAGACAGCCCGATATGCACACCTGAATATAATCATAAACGACACTTAAAACGGCTCTCAGTTCATCGTCATAAACATTTTCCAGTTCATTCCTGACCTTCTCGCCATATCCCATCTCCCATGTCACCAGCAGATTCCGTTCCGGCGCGATGTATCGTACCGGGTCCGGGAAAAGATCGTAAAATATCCTCGGAAAGCAGTACCGCAACGAGTTGCGGTACTCCTGCAACGGCAAGCTTTCGGGCGAAACTCCCGGA
>CAKUYO010000298.1 GCA_934716995.1 uncultured Bacteroidales bacterium
GTTGATTACAGGGCAGGTGTTAAACATTTTATCATCTTTTTTTGTAATAAAACTTCCGCCAATAATGTTTACGTTATGCGCCTTTGCAAGTTCTGACAAGGTTTTAATAACTTCGCTATCGTCAAGGTATTCTGCGGATTGTGTAAAATAGTCGCAAGCCCAGCCCACAGTCCAAATCTCTGGTAAAACGATTACGTCGGTTTCTGGCTTAGCGTTGTCATTTATTAATTTTCGAATTTTTGTGATATTTTGTTGTTTATCCCCAAGTTCAGATGACATTTGAATTGCCATCACGTTAAATTTTTTTGTCATTTTTGTTTTTTGTATGCCTCTTTAAAAGCCTCAGGTGCTTTTCTATCCAAGTCTAGTAGCGCTTCTTTAAGTTGTTGCTTTACTCTAATATCTTCTTCAACATCTGCACTCTCTTACTTATATTAGACTTGGTTGTATTTAGTTCCTTAGCTATTGCATTAAACTGTAATCCTTTCATCCGCCCAAGAATTATTACTCGGTTTATCTTTGCAGATTCCTCATTTCTAGCTGCTTTACTAACTTTATCCAATATTTTATCTACAGCAGCTACTACTAACGGATCCTCTTTACTTGTGTATATTTCATATATTGAACATGAATCATCTGTAATTTTTTTAGACCTTTTTCGTGACTTGTTTACTGCTATTGACTTATCTCTCTTATCTTCTTGCTGGTCTGCTTCAATATAAGAATCTGTTTTATTCTTTTCCTTGAAATACTTGTATCTGGTTTTTCCAAGGTCTCTCCGCATAAGCCTTACTATACTACGTTCAAAGGATTCAAGATAAACTACTCTGATAGCATTCTGCTGTATAGTATACCATACATCCTTACCTGGACAGCATTCTTTCAAAACCCTGAATAGCTCACTATTTCCCGGTTCATGTGGCTTATTTGATCCATATTGCTCATTGATTAATTGAATACATATTTCAGTAGTAATCTTCCTTTGAACTGCTTTCTTGTCTTCATCAGTTAAGACCAATTCCTCTCTTTCCAGCTTTTGAATATAGTTCTTCACAACTCTCTCTTTGAATGACTTTATTACTCTAGCTAAAAATCTATTCTCAAGTTCTCTTATAAACTCTCCTTTATCATAAATGTTATCAGCAATAGCTAAATAAGCATTATCTATGTATTCATAGTCATCATAGTTATAGTCTGCCTTTTTATCCCCAGTATATATCCTATTCAGACTCTGTGCATTATTGTAAGAGTCACTGAGTACTTTCATTTGATGGTCTTGTAGATCATATTTAGCTCGATGCTTATAAATCTTAGCCCTAATGCTTTCAACTTCTTCAGATAAACTATATTCTGTAATTTCATTGAATACAGCTTTTAATTCCTCCAGTGTTATACCTTTAAAGTTTTCATCTTCTGACAACAATTCTTCAGTATCTGGAACAGTATATTGCTCAGTGATTCTTTTTTTATATTCTCCTGCATCATACCAACCTATTATTGCTCTTATGTAATTAGCCTCATTTTCTAATGCATAATCAGCATACTCAGGATTTAATAGCTCAACAGAATAAATATTACCATTATCATCTAGAACATCATATTCTTTATACATGCTTTGCTGGTCTACTTTGGATTGCTGGTCTGCTTGGTCTACTTTACCTGCCTGACCTGCCTGTTCCTGGTCTACATGGTCTGCCTGGTCTAAAATTTTCTCCTGGTTCACAAG
>CAKUYO010000299.1 GCA_934716995.1 uncultured Bacteroidales bacterium
AAGCTTCACACCATCCTCCTCAGCCTGATCCATGGCATAAACTGCATCTCCTGACCACTGGTAATTCGCGACAACCATATCATCGCAATTCCCGTAAAGGGAACCGCCTTTCCTTGCAAAGCCAGCGATGTCATCCGCCGCGCACTTCATGTAACCACCCTTATGAGTTTTCTTGAAATCGCCAAAAGTCATTTTGTTTTTCCTCCTCTTATCCTTTTTTCTTTTTGCCGCCTCTGTGCGATACGCTCACAACGAAATTCGCCTGTGCTACTTCGGCGGAGTAGTTTTTGCTCCACCGTTCGTTGATTGTTCCATCGCCGCCTCTCGCCAACTCTCTGTAAGCGGTGGAGAGGTTAATGCCGAGCGTCTTGGCAATTACTTTGAGTGGTACACCAGCGTTGTGTAGGCTCTCAAATCTTTTTCTGTCCTCAAAAGTCAGGTACCTGCCTTTCATCTCTGTTTCCTCCTTTCAGCGGGGGGCTTGCCTCCGCGGCTGTTCTTTATCGAAAGACTATAAAATAGTCATTGATTATGTGCTCGTATTGCTTGAAGTCTTGTCTATATCTTGGGCGATAGCCCCTTTTTGAAAGCGCATTCAGAATTGCAATGATATTCGCGTTTTTCTTTTTCTCTGCTTCCGCGGCATCCCCTTCGTTTGTCGCGTATGTTGCAACGCGGACGCGCAACTCTTCGGTTTTTGAGATATAAATCATCTTGAAATCTCCAACGAGTTTGATGATTTTCTTTACCTCTCTCGCTTGTTCCTTTGTCATTTATACTTCCTCCCAATCGAAAATAAAAGATGTGCGGGAGGTCGCGACCTCCCGCACATCTGGTGTGCAAAGAGCCTCAAAACCTCTTTGCACATATTATATAACCTCAAACTTGAAAAGTCAAGGGGTTTGTGCAAAAAAGTGCGAAAAATTGCAAAAAATTTTCCGATAAGGGCTAAACAGCCGCTTTTAGACTGTCCAAATGGGCTTGGAACAGGTCATAAGAGGAGTGCCAGCCGAAAATTTCGCGCGGGTAGTGGTTGATCCATGATTCCATTTTTTTGATTGCCGCGGGGGTGACACCATCAAAATTGCACCCCTTCGGGTAATGACGGCGAATCATTTTGTTTTGGTTTTCATTAGAGCCGCGTTCCCAAGATGAATAGGGATGACAGTAGTAAGTTACCGTTCTTTCCGTCTTACCAGATATACCAGTCTGAATGCCGATAACATCCGAAAACTCTGTGCCATTATCCACGGTAATGGATAAAAAGAGTATGCGGAAAAGAGCGGAGCCATATTCCCGCTCGATTCCATTGAGGGCTTTTACTACGCTTGCGGCGGTTTTGTCTTTCATCTTGCGTACAATCTCGTATCTGGTAAGGCGTTCTGTGAGCACAAGTAGGGTGCCTTTTGTCCCCTTGGCGCCTTCTACGCAGTCCATTTCCCAGTGCCCGATTGTATTGCGAGCGTTGATTTCTTCGGGGCGCTTTTCGATGCTGGTTCCGCGCGGCGGCTTTGCCGCTTTGACTTTTTTATGCTGGTTTGGGGTTTTGTTCCGCTTTACAGGCAGGTCTTTGTTGGTCAGCGTCAGAAAAATCCCCTGATCTATGTATCGGTACAAGGTAGGCTTGGAGATGGTGGTATCAAATTGTAAATGTTCCACCTTGATTTTTCCGAGGACTGCCGCGGGGGAATACTTTTCAACGCGGATCATGTATTCCAGA
>CAKUYO010000300.1 GCA_934716995.1 uncultured Bacteroidales bacterium
GTGCTGCGCGGTTTGGTCTGGTAAAGGTAAAATAATGTTCGGTAGTGTTCGGCCACGTTACGTTAAGGTAACGTAGGGCCAGGACACGCATTGTAGAGCCTTGGTATTGTATGATTTGGCAGCGTAGAGGTAATGTGTTGTACCATTCGGTTTTGTGACGGTTTCGTACGGTTGAGAGCTGTATTGTCAAAGTAAGGTAAAATGATGTTCGGTCCTGCAGAGGTACTGTACATTATAGTATCGCACCGCCTTGGAGGAGTGCAGATATGTCCGATCTTGTGACGGTATGGTATGATCACAATGTGTACGGCAAAAGCAATGTACAGCAGCGATCAGTCGACCAATGGTGATGCATGGTTACGTCGCAATGTGTAACGGCAACCACTATCACAGTGGGAGGGGTTCTTCGGAGCCCCTCCCAACCCACTATTATTTTATATTTTTCTTTTTCTTATATTACTCAATTATAAGTTTGACAAATCTATAAAGAGTATATAATAGGAGGTGAATAGCCTTGTTGAATAAGAATAACTATTTCTTGCAAGAGGCTGTTGCGAAGACTGTTGTATTTGATCCAGCACCTCTGGTTGCTGATTATAAGAAAGCCTTAAATACCTGCGCCCTGACAAAGTTTAAATCAGAGGACGCATGTTTTCTTTTCTTCTCTGGGTTCTTTATGAATCAGGTTAAGATTGATGATATTAAAGTAGAAAATTTTGTTCAGGTTTACAATATCCTTTGGAACGATCCAAAATTTGTAAATAATCTGACTCTTTACATGGGTATTTATAAACCTGGTGTATATGAAGGAATGTTTAAAACAATTATGAATATGGTTGACTCTGAACTTTCTACTATGAAGGTGAATCGTCTTCAATATATTTCTAATGTAAAAGCATTCTTAGACAATCTGATTGTTCGGTTCGGTGCTATTAAATATAGTATTGAAGCACAGACCTCTCAGGTAGATTCTACCAAGTTTGTTATGACTGTACTCTCTACTCTTCAGAGTTATTATTTCTATATGAATAGTCTGACTAAACGTGAGATTCAGTCAACTCATAATGCAGACGATATTGAGTATATTTATGAAGTACGTACTCTTCCTGAAGATGCTCAGTCTATTATTGATGATATGTTCCATGCTGAAGAGCAGATCAGCGAGATGACTCAGAAGTTCTTATCTGAAGCCGCTGCTGGAGAAGCTCTTGATGAAGGTATTGTCAATAAAGCTGTAGAGAAAGCTAAAGAAGCAAACTTTGCTCGTAAGAAAGCTGAGAATTGGTTTGAGGAGAAGATTACTAAGAAAGTAAATGATCTTCGTAATCAACGTCGAAATCGTAAGCATGCTGAGATGGTTGGTGAAGCTCTTCGTATCAACCATGAGATTAAGCGTCTGCTCCGTTCTGGTCTTCTGTATATTATTCCCAATATTGGTCCTGCAGCTGCTGTCATTACCTATATCGTTTCTATTGTTATTGATCGTGAGACCGATAAGAAAGATAGAGATATTTTAGTTGGTCAGTTAAAGGATGAGTTAGAAATTATTGAAGAGAAGATCTCTATTGCTGAACGTAATGGTGATGATAAAGCAAAGATTGAATTGATTCGTCTTCGTCAGAAGATTCAGCGTGAATATAGGCGTATTACGAAACTTCCTTATGAAGGTTCCAGAAGTCAAAATAGATTGGGGGTCGATTAATCCATGTTAAAT
>CAKUYO010000301.1 GCA_934716995.1 uncultured Bacteroidales bacterium
AGCATAATCTCAGAGATTATGATGAACTTGCAGCTAAGGCTAAGTCGGTTTCAGACAGATTTGCCGAGATTATAGAACAGCAAAAATCCTTGGAGGCAAGACTTACAGAGAATACAGATCTTAAAAAGCACATCATCAACTATTCCAAGACGAAGCAGATTTATGTAGCTTACCGTGAGAGCGGATATAGCAAAAAGTTCTTTGAGGAACACCGTCAGGAGATCACTCTTCATAAGGCTGCGAAGGAGGCATTTTCAAAAATCAAAGGAAAAATCCCTACAATCAAAGAACTGAATGCGGAATATGCACAGGTTCTTGCAGAGAAGAAAAAGACATATTCTGAATACCGGAAGGCTCGTCAGGAGATGAAAGATTATCAAACGGTGAAGTACAATATCGATCGATTTCTTCAGACTGAGGAACAGGAGAAACAAGCCGAAAAGCAAAAACAGAATACGAAGGCCAGATAAGATTTGGGGCAATTCTACTTTTATCAGAAGTGGAGTTGCCCCTCTTTTTTACGTTTAGGGCAAAATGCATTTAGCGCAAACTTGTTGGTGCGTGGCTCCGAGTGAAACGAGGTTTTTGGGGGATTGGGGGCAAAGCCAGCCAACAAGCAAGGAGCGTCGATGATAATCGAGGCACTGCTTGCGAAAATGAAACAACTTTGTTATGAGTCCGTTTTAACGGACATGAAATGTGGATAATGGATAGTGGGAAGTTCGCGGAAGTCCTTGTTGGAGGGCGTGACGAGGAATTATAGAACAGTGTTTTTTGAAACAAAAAGAATGAATTTGTTCGGGAAAAAATTGTATTTAGAAATCTAAAGATTTTAAGTGACTTTCATGCGAAATTGTGCTATACTTTTTTCTGGTGAATTTTAACTATTTTTATATAGCGTTGCTTAAATATGAAAGGAAAAAGTATGGCGATATCATACAACGGCTTATGGAAAAAACTAATAGATAACAATATGTACAAAAAAGATCTTGCAGCGAAACTCAATATCAGTTCCGCTACAATGGCCAAGATGGGAAAAGGAGAGAAAGTTTCTCTTGAAGTCTTACAAAAGATTTGTGATTTCCTAAATTGTGATATCGGAGACATAATGAGTTTTGAAAAAAACACAAGAGGCGATTTGACAGAATTGGGTGAAGAGGGTGACAACAAGTGTTGACAATCGGCGATATCAGAAATTACATGGAAGTCTGGAAGCAACAAACATATCGATCAGGATTAGAGTATTGCTATGCAATAAAAAAGGACAGACAGACATATGATCTCACAATAGATGTACTTCAATTACAGAAACTTAACGATAAGACTATGGATGGAAATTCTGTTCAGAGTATCCCGATAAAGAATGAAGGAAAAGTTGATATTTTGTTTTCCAATATTTTTTGGGATATAGCAGGAGAATATATTACTCCAGTTTATTATGTGGCTTCCATAGTAAAACAATGCATAGAAAGGGATATTACTAACAGCAATCAAGTCGCTGGAATTGTAGGGCGAGGATTAAGATCTTTTCCGTCATTTTTAAGAGAGATGGATTTGACATACAAGATTTCATGCTTTTTCCCAGAAGCTGAAATAACGAATGGGCCTGAACAAGATGTGGGTGAGCACACAGATGTTTTGATAAAAAATGGTGATACAGAATACAGATTATGGTCGTACCAAAATTTTGAAAGGGGATTAACTAATAC
>CAKUYO010000302.1 GCA_934716995.1 uncultured Bacteroidales bacterium
TCTTCTTTCACGTAGTTGGAGGCGATGCCTACCATATCTACGAATCCCATGGCGAAGAAACAGAGCATCACCGGGATGAGCGTTAGTTTTGCTGATTTACTCATAATATATTCTTTTTAAATACTTTCGATAGATTGTTCATAAAAATATGTTTCGTTAGTTGTTTGACTTTTCTGGCGCAAAGATACGTATATTGCTGACAAACATCAAGAGCGTATGTTACACAAACAGAAACGAATGATTCGTTGTATCATTTGTTGCATACTTTGAACGATTTGTTGCCCCATATGTAAGCACAGACTGAAACAAGGGTCGCAGACACCTTGTTTTTTTATATTGCTCGCCCTGAAATGTATATCCCAAGCCACGAAATGTAGATGTCAAGGGGTATTTGTTTATAATTAATATAATTATGTAAAAATGTTAAAAACATAAATAATATAGATAAAATGAAACTTTATTTTGTCTGTTTGTAATAAAATGAAAACAAAAGCTTTGGTGTATAACGAATTCTGTTACTTTTGCACCCACAAACATAAATACAACACGCACAGTGCGCGACGAAGCACCAAGAGTTGATACATCAGATTTATAGAGATAACGAAAAAGAGAAAGTGTAATTTTAAAGAGTTTCGATTATGAACAAGAGATTCGCAATCGTAATGGCTGGCACTCTCCTCAGCGCAGGAGCCATGGCACAGTCAACGGTAAGAGGTACCGTAGTTTCTCAGGATGACGGGCTGCCGATAGTGGGCGCCACAATTCGAGTAGAGGACACAAACACAGGTACAGTGACAGACATCGACGGAAGGTTCTCCGTCGCAGTTCCAACAAACAAAAAGCTACGAATTGAGTATGTAGGAATGGAGAGTAAGACTGTTGCCGCAAAAGATGGCATCACGATAAGTCTTATTCCTTCAGAGAAAGACCTCGACGAGGTGCTCGTGGTGGCATACGGCAAGCAGAAGCGCAGTGCGTTCACGGGTTCGGCAGGCGTAGTGTCTGCCGACGAACTGAAAGACCGCGTGGTGAGCAACGTGACAAATGCCATGAGTGGACAGGTGGCAGGCGTACAGGTGCTCAACAGCAACGGACAGCCGGGCAGCGATGCCACAATCCGCGTGAGGGGAATCGGCTCCATCAGTTCGAGTAATGACCCGTTGATAATCCTCGACGGAGTGCCCTACGATGGCAACATCTCGTCGATAAACCCTACCGACATCGCTTCGCTTACGGTGCTGAAAGACGCAGCATCCAACGCCATCTACGGTGCGCGCGGCGCCAACGGAGTGGTGCTCATCACCACGAAGCAGGGAAACTCGAAAGAGGCAAAAGTGACGTTCGACGCCAAGTGGGGCACCAACTCAAGGGCGATACCGCAGTATGACGTGATTTCGGGCGCAGGGGAGTATTACGAGACGATGTTCAAGGCTCTCTACAACTCTAAGGCATACCACGGCTCGTCGGCTGCCGACGCATACGCATACGCCAACAGCACGCTCTTCGACACCGCAAACGGTGGACTGGGCTACCAGGTGTTCACCGTGCCAGATGGCGAAAACCTCATAGGAACAAACTTCAAGCTCAACCCTAATGCCAAGCTGGGCTATACCGACGGACAGTATTATTAACCTGAGTTCGGGATAAGCGACAGTCGTTTTTCTTGCTATGCCAGATTTCCGACAGGTGCATATTACATTTG
>CAKUYO010000303.1 GCA_934716995.1 uncultured Bacteroidales bacterium
GACTGCGCCGTTGATCTGGGCCTCGGTGCCGGTGGTGACCACCATACCGGCACCCTGCTGCACCGCCACCTTTTCGCTCCCGGCAAACCGGGGCGCAGGCAGCACCTTCATCTCGATATCGTGGACCTGATTATCCCCAGGCATCACCTGCTTCGGGAAGAAGGTGGCGCTGGCACAGGAGCCTACACAGCCCAGCAATGCGCCGGTTTTCACGTCGTCGCTGCGGAAGCGGCCGTTGGCGGCAAAATACCCCTTGACGAAGGGCACATAGTAGTTATCCCACAGCTTGCGCACCACATCATGGTCAAAGTGCAGGGTCATTTTGCCGTTGTGCACTTCAAAAATTTCGCAGCCCAGCTGCTTTGCGCCCACAAGCATATAGTTTGCCAGCGCGTCCCGGCCAAACAGCGCCTTGCCGCCGGACCAGTTGTAGTACTGCTCGGCCACCGCCGTCACGCCCTCGATGGTGGAAAGAGCGCCGTAACGCACCAAGGTGTCCTTTGCGAACCGCTGCCAGTCGGTATCGTTAAAGAACATCAGCTCGGTGGACTTTGCCACCGGAAAAATTTTGATGCTGCCGCTGCCGTCAAAATCGCCCTCGGTGATATAGCCGGGCACAAAGGCGGCCTGTTCGTCCTCGGTCAGGTAGTCCTTCAGGTCCACCACCATGCCCATCTGGTCCAGCTTATAGGCGGTATCCGCATAGGCGGCAAAAATGGTGGGCATCTCCGCAGAGCCCACCTTGCCCTCGGCCGCGTCCATCACGTTGGCTTCCAGGTCGTTCACCGTGCCCTGACTGGAGCCGGACACCCGGATGCCCTTCTCCTTGCCGATGGTCTCGTTGAAGGTGCTTACAAGGCGGTTGAAGCTTTCCAGCTGGTCGCCGTTGTAGTAGTTCCACACCGTGATGTCGGTCACTTCTTTTTTGCTCGTTTTTGCATCGCAGCCGGTCACTGCCAGTGCCGCCGCCGAGACCGCAGCCGCCGCCAGAAAGCCGCGGCGCGAGATCTGGTTCTTCATCTTACCAATACCCTCCCGGAGTACGCAGGCGCATTTTACGCCATACTACACTATTTTATATAATACCACCACTTCCGGCATAGTGTAAACGTTTTCTTCGAAAATCTGGTAAAAAAGTGCAGATGACGAATTTCCGTCTTATTTTTTGGTGGTTTTGTCAAGGCGCGCCCTGCCCGCGAAGCAAAAAATCGGACCGCCCGCAGGCCGCCCGACTTGGTATTTTTATGGGAAGGGCCGCAAATGCCGTTTTCGGTTACGACCCTACCTGTGAAAATGGGATAGCGGAGCGTCCGCAGACGCTCCGCTATCCCGAAAATAAAAATAATTTTTCCGCTGATTATGCGCAAAGTGCAACGACGACGACCGCCGCCAGCGGCGGAAACAGGGAGGAGTTGTTGGGGCAGCGGCCAGCAAGACGCGAGTGCCGCCCAAGGCACGAAGCGGATGCTGGGTGCCGCAACCCGTTAGCGGCGCGCATTCAAAATCGTCCCCGTTACATCCGGATCCGCTGGGCAGCGCGGGCGATGGAAGCCAGCAGCGCCACAAGGCGCTTTTCGTCCATCTGGCCGCAGTAGCTGGTAAAGGTGTAGTAGCACCCCTGTACGCAGAAGGAAAGCACCACCTTGCGCACTACGTCCGTCTCAAAGGTGGGGTCGGTCTGGGCGATGCACTGGCACAT
>CAKUYO010000304.1 GCA_934716995.1 uncultured Bacteroidales bacterium
GCCTTGCCCTTTATATTTTATTTTTGTTTTCGGTGGTAAAGTGATTTGGTTGCTTATAAAATAGCCGTTCAGCTCAACGACAGCGCCATTGTGCGCCACGTAAGATCCTTGTGTACCTGTTATATTAACATTGGCTTCTATGCCATGTTCGTTATTGTTTTCTTTGACTGTTTCACTAGCAATAGATGGCATTGTTTTGTCTATGACAGCAACCGTCTTTACATACTCTATCGACGTTTTCAGAGCGGAAAAAACATAATATCCATTTTCATCCACAGTATATTCATATTCTTCAAGCTCGCTTGTTCTACTGATTACTAGAGGGATGTACTTTTCTTCTTTATATTGGGATATCATAGCCACATTTTTTTCGTAGCCTTGCGCTTTATACTTTATTTTTGTGCCACCATTAATTTTCATCGGCTCGCTTTTTGAATAACCTGCCAATTCTATTTCTACGCCACTATTAGCTATAAAAGTGCCATCGTGCCACACTATTTCTTTTAGCAGATCTGAATATATATTTGTATCTGCTAAATCTTCTTTCATTTGCTTTGCGTCATTTAGCAGCGTTTTTGTATCGTTGCTCATGTCTCCAACATCTTTTTTCAGACTCTCGAGAACATCCATTGCTCTGAGTCCCGGAACATTGGTTGCAATCTTGCCTCTGAGATCTTCTGCACTGATGTCTGCTCCGTCCGACCTTTTGATCAACAAACGTCTAAACTCAGTGTCTCCATCCGCTTTTGAAGTTCTTTTCCAACCGCCAGCATAATCTGTGACTGACTGGTATACCTGCAGCATCTGTCCGCTTTCGTCGGCTTGCATAGCATAATTAGCGATCGCGATCTCATATCCCGTCGGTGCAGTGATTCCTCCGTCCTTGTTCCAGCGGAATTCAATTGATCTGAGGACTTTGCTCGAAGCGATCTCTGAACCTGTATTGTTAAGACTTCCCTGCTCAAGCAATGAAATATCAACATATGGGCTCTGTAAATTGTCCAACACGGCTGGCACATCTTTTGTCTGAAATCTTACTGCATTTCCTGCATTGGAATATGTAGCACCTTCATTTCCTACTCTAATGTCCGCAAGTTCTGAGTCACCAGTTGTACTGCCCTCTCCCATTTTTGTGAGTTGATCGATTCTTGCACGTTCGGTCGCGATTTCTTTTTGACGTTCAGATTTTTCTTTCACATCTGCTGCAATTCTCTCGGATTTTTCCGTTTCATCTGCTGTTTTTCTCTCAGAACGCTCTTTTTCGTCCGCAGCCTTTCTTTCTCCTGACTCTTTTCCGCTCTGTGCAATAATCTGTTCAATCAACGACTGGTTTTCTTCCTCTTCTTCATCAGGGAAACCCATCGAATCAGAGCATTTCACTTTTTCTTTGAAGGAAATGAGCGACTTATCCTCATTGATCGCGCGGATCTGTAGCTCATTCATTCCAACTTCAAAGAAGTTTGCACTTGGCTGAAAGCTGATAACATTCCCTGACACATCACACAGTGCTGAATTTGGTTTTTTCATGCTTTTATGATATGCATAAGCTACCGCTCCCGCCGTGACCGGAAGGTTGTAATCCCGGACTGCAAACTCAAACGTGATGGCATCCGTTCCTTTTGTCACTTCAATTGGTATCTTAATCGTGTTTTTTAACACGTAGACATCTCTTTTGATTGTATTCATTTCTTCCGTCCTT
>CAKUYO010000305.1 GCA_934716995.1 uncultured Bacteroidales bacterium
TAAACAGGAACGATAATTTCTGACATACTTTTTCTTTTTATATGGTTATACGATTGTTATTGATTCATTCTGATAAAGTAGCTATATACACAGCTACCTTGCGGATTGCAATGCTGCAACACGTTTCTGATAGCAGAGCTGAGGCAATTATTGCCAGGCCAAGTGAACAACTCATCTATCTGTGCACCAAGATTAGGTTCTGCTTTAGCAACAACTATATCTATGCGATAAAGACCAGAAGTCTCTTCATTGCCAGCAATCACTCCACCAAACTGTGGATTCAAGTCTACGGCAAGTTCCGCATCATGCCCTCTTGTCTTAGCAAAAGTCTGCGCAAACAAACCTTGATCAAAAACAACAACCCCTTGAATATCGCCAATACTGCTACCGCCTTGTTTCACGTAATCAAACTCAGACAGAAGATTACCTTGCTCATCATAGTAATCAGAGCTTTCTGACGGAATCTCTACTTCCTTTTCGCCTTCCACTACAGTTGTTTTTGGCTTATATTGCATAGCAGTGAGCCAATTCATATAAAGTTCAAAATCCTTACCTATGTCTGTCATTCTTACAGCCAAACCTTTTATTTGATAAGAATCGGCATTCGAGAAATCAGCAAACAGATTCTGGAACAAATGGCGGAAACGATATTGCAATGGAATCTCTTCTTCCTGCTGTCCACGAGCGTTATCGACAATTGCTTGCCAGTCTTCATCAAAAGTATATAGTTCGGCACGTGAGCCCTGCAAGAAATTAAAGCCATCGTCCTTTCCATTCTCTACAGAGCCTGTTACCACATCATCCCCATTTCCATCATGGTAAGTACCACCTATGCAAGGACCAGCATAAGCTCCACTTGTTCCACCTTTCTTTGGAGAAATGGTGTAGTTATGCATAGAAAGAGTAAAACGCTTATAGTTCTGGGGTTTGCCCTGCAAGCCATCTTCTATCTCTTTCAGAAGTCGATGATTCTCGTCATCAAAAACAGTATAGTAAAGATGTTTATCTAGAGCACCTTCTTTGTAATCTGTGACAAAGAAAGTTATATCCTTACCTCTCTTTAACCATTCTTCAAAGTAAGGAGTAGCATAAGCTTGTTGATAAATCTGATGTCCAGGTGTATATTCCTCGTAATCCGTTACCAATAAGGCACTTCTATTCTCATCAACAATTTTCTTGAGAGTTTTTTCAATAGGAGCATACAATTGTCCTTGAGCTGCAGGGTTATGAAGTTGAGCAAAGATATTCGCTGCTGAATGCAAATCGTATCCATTCAACTTTTCTATCTTCTCATTAGCCAAAGAGTAAAGGTCGTAATTATTCAATGAGCCTGTAACTTTCTGCGTAATTCCATTAAATGTTTGAGCAGTAGCAGGGTCATCGTATGCTATATAAACACCAGAAAAATCAAAATAAGCAGCCAATTTCCCTTCACTTGGCATTCTCTGTGAGTCCTTCTCATAGTAAGCTTGGATGTTTTGTGGATTCGGACTCAAATCAACCTTATTTCCACAACAACTTGATAAGCTACCAACAAGACTCATTGAGGCTAAAAACATCAATAAAGAAGAACCAATCCTAGGCAGTTTTAAAGATTTATTTAACATTTTTGCTTTCTTATGTGCGCAGATACGTCCCCATCAACACTGTGCGATTAGACATCAAAGTTTCATACGAACATAAAAAAGCGTGGG
>CAKUYO010000306.1 GCA_934716995.1 uncultured Bacteroidales bacterium
ACCGTGCCCTGCCAGCCGTTTTCCGTGTACAGGCTCAGTGCGCCCGCCTTGCCGTCCAGAATGGCGGTGATGTCCTGCTGCAGCTGCGCGTAGCCCTCGGCGGTGGCGGCGTACTCGCCGTGCCACTTTTCAAAAAACACCGAGAACTCTCCGCACAGCTCAATAAGCAGATCCTCTGTGCCGGAAGGGCTTTGCACCACCAGTGCCAGATCCTGCTCTTCCATATAGTCAAAGTCCGGGTCATCCCAGGTGTGCACGGTGACCTGCTGCCGGCTGAGCAGCATCAGCAGCTCCCCCTGCTTTTCAGCGGTATCAAAATCGCCCTGCGGGCTGTTCCAATCTGTGTTCATCGGTGTTCCTCCGTTTATCCATTGTGCGGACAGCACTTCAGGCTGTCCGCTCTCTGTCTGTGTGCTTTTCCGCTGCGGCGCGGGCCTTCTGTTCCTTTTTGGCACAGTAGAGCGCACGGTCGGCGCGGTCCTTCACTGCAACCACGTCCTCCCCGGAAAAGGCGGCAGAGCCAAGGGAGACCGTTGGCAAAAGGGTGATTTCTTTGCGCCGCTCTGCCAGCAGAGCTTGCAGCGTTTCTGCGCAGCGGGCTTCGCTTGCCTCGTCCTTCAGCAGCACGCAGAATTCATCGCCGCCGATGCGGTAGCAGTAGCCGCAGCGGGCGTAGGCTTTTTTGATGCAGTCTGCGATCTCGGCAAGGCAGACGTCCCCCTGCAAATGGCCGTAGCGGTCGTTGATCTGCTTGAAGTCATCCACATCAAACACCACCAGCATCCCGCCGCCACGGCGCATCTCAGCGGTGCGGTTCAGGTAGCTGTTCTGGTTCAAAAGCCCGGTCAGCGCGTCCAGCTGGTTCCACATCTCGCTGCAATAGATATAGTACAATACCGACAGCAGGGTGACGCACAGCCATGTGACGTGCAGCGCCGGAAGCGCGAGCTGGATCACGGTCTCCGCGCCCAGAAAGAGGGTCAGCGGGTAGATCAGCGTGCGGCTGCGGTTCTGAAAGGCGGTTGCCGTGCGCACCGTAGCCACCATAAGATACAGCATGGAGGCATAATACATGGCCACATAAATATAAAAGTACCCGCCCCGGGCGTAGAGGTTTTCCTTACTCACCGAGAACACCAGCCCGTAGGGCAGCGTTGCTGCCAGAAAAAGCAGATACACGCCCTCGCAGCACACCGCCGCCTTGAACCCGCGCCGGATGATGGATTTTTTATCCAGCACATATACCAGACACAGCGCCACCGCCGGTGTCAGTCCGAAGCCCAGATAGTTGGACAAAATATTCAGCCAGCGGTAGCCCGGCGGCGCACCGTCCACCACGATGGTAATGACCTCCAACACCGAGATGCACGCAATGAGCGCAAAGGCCAGAAGGAACCCCCGCTTCTGCTTTTTATTCAAGGCTTCGCTCAGCCTTGTAAGAAGGCACATAAAGCCGAGCACAAAAAGATCAATGGTCGTTAAAATAAAAAAATATCTATCCATTGTAAGTTATACCGTTCTGTGAATGGATGCCCCGGACAGGGCATATATAGTATTAGTATAGCACTCCGCAAAGTTTTTCTCAACCGGGAGCTGTGGATTTTCATTCGCCGGATGAAAATGCAAAAGAAGCAGTTCTATCACACAATACGCGCGTGGTAGAACTGCTTCCTTTTATTGAATTGCAGCATCA
>CAKUYO010000307.1 GCA_934716995.1 uncultured Bacteroidales bacterium
CATATTTATATATTTTTGTAATTTATACTATTATTATCAAGTCACTTTACATTTTTGACGTGAAAGGAAAAACATCGATGTTAAGGATTTTTATTGAAAAATAAACAAAACAGCTTTTCTTTTTATAACGATAATAATAATGTCGTTATATCTGATGCAGTGGGCAATTTTGATATGTCAGATAATCCTGACGCTCTACGCAATTACGAAGCCGCACTGCATTCTCTTGCAGATAATCCATCAACCAAACATCTGTATGGATATCTCATGTCTGACAAAGAGTGGTTTGACCGTTTTACCGGCTTCTTTGCCGGAAAGAAAACACTGCCTCTCTTATATGACCCATTTTTTAAAATGATATTTAACCCGGTTGAAGCACGGGCAAGGCTTTCCGAGCTTGTAAGCTGCATCCTCGGCCAGCATGTAACTGTTATTGAGGTGTTTCCGGATACCAGTTACGCATTTGTTAATTCTTTTGTAATTATGGATATGGTTGTAAGGCTTGATGACGGCAGCATCACAAATATTGAGATTCAGAAAGTCCCTTACGATTTTCCGGCAGCAAGAATCTCATGTTATTCTGCTGACCTTGTATTAAGGCAGTTCCGCATGTTGCAGGGAATGAATGAAGGACAAAGAAACGATTATTACGACGATGCCGCGGCCGGGAAAGCCGGAAATGAAACATCTCAAGCAGCTGATGGTTCATCCAGCAAGCCTTCTTATGAAAATATGAAAAAAGTACATACCATCATATTTTTTGAAAAAAGCAGCAGTTCACTTAAAAGCCCGAAAGACAAAAGACTGTACTTCCATGTTGGAAAGACTGTTTTTAATACCGAAATCAACATGAAGCTTTTGCAGGAATATCACCTGATAAGCCTTGACACATTCAGGAAATACAGATATTCTGACATTATAGAAGGACGTATTGATTCAGCTGATATTGACTGTGATGACACACAGTACGAAAACAGGCTGACGGAAAAGATGAGGCGTGACAGGCTTATGTATCTCTCACTTTTTACAGCAGAGAAACCGGATGAAATCAACCGGCTGGCTGCATTATTTCCGGAACTTTTCCCAATACGCCAGAAAATACGTGAATATCTTACACGCCCGAAGGAGGTGATTAACATGTTTTCTGAAGCATTAAGGATATTGGATAATAATACTGCCGAACTGATGGCTGACAGGTTTAAGGCACAGCTTGAAAATGCCAAAATTGAAGTAAAGGCTGTAAAACACGAATTAAAAACTACCAGGAAGGAAGTTACAGCAGCCAGACAGGAATTAAAAATCACCAAGCAGGAAGTGGATGCTGCTAAACACGAAGTTAATGCCGCTAAACAGGAAGTTAATGCCGCTAAACAGGAAGCAACAGCTGCCAATGAAAGAGCTGAAAACGAAGCTAAGGCCAGAATTGCAGCTGATGCCAAAGTTGCCGAGCTTCAAGCTCAAATCAAAGAGCTTAAAGAAAAGTATGAATTGACGAATTGAACATGTTTTGTCGTCAACATATAATATTTCAGGAATTGTCATATACGCAATAGCTATAGCCTGGCAATATACAATACCAACCCGGACATACCACAGTGATATATCCGGGTTGTTAAATTTACGATTCACCGAGCGTCACATCAAAACCTGCTATCTTTTTAAGTATTTTCACTGCATCTC
>CAKUYO010000308.1 GCA_934716995.1 uncultured Bacteroidales bacterium
TTTCTTCTTTCTGTTTAGCGATACAAAGGTAATCTTTTATTCTTAAACTACCAAATAAAAATGGCACTAATATGGAAGAGCGGTGTCATTGATATATGTAAGTGGTGTAAATGATGTATGTAAGTTGTGTCATTGATATATGTGAGGACTGCTTATTATGTATGAACAAGCATCGAAAGAAGCATTGAAAGTTGTCGGAATATACTATAGAAGTTGTCGGAATCATTAATGTCTGTCGTCGGGATTATAGCATTCGCCAGTCGCACAACAGCTGTTGTGCGCTTGCATATCAGCTGTTATGCGCTTGCACAACACGTGTTGTGCGCTTGTAATCCAGCTGTTGTGCAGTAAAAAAAGAAAAAGTTCTGTTAGTATCAATTAGCACCTAGTCAATAACTTTAATTTAGTTTAAAATCAGAAAAAAACTCTCCTCTAATATAATAATACAGACGATAAAACGTTTTTTTTGTTAGAACAATAAATATTGATTAATTATGAAAACAATTAGATCTTTTGTTGGATTAGCATTCGTTCTGTTTGCATCCTTCTTTGTGGTATCCTGCAATGATGATTCCGAGGAAACATTTGAACAGCAATGGGCTTCGGTATTGGATAATCATGGAAGCAACTACGACTTTAGTGATGGTGGAAAATGTTTTGGTGCTGGTGGCGGCATCAGCAAAGAAAACTTCGACAAAATGTTTATTGGTCATGGCTGGAAGCACTATGGCACATGGGAAATAGACAAGTATGGAAAAAGGTTGCCTCTCGAATATTATCACAATGAGATTGGTGCATCTCCAGATAATTACTATTTTGATAGCAATACTAAATTAACAATTTATCATCGTTCAGCTCTTGCTAAGAACGATATGAAAAAGAAAGAAGTAACATATTCTTTCAATAATAATTACAATGGAATGGGACACACTGTCCTGTTGCTTGACAATAAAGAATACATTCAGATAACAGGCTGGACAATGGGTACTCAACCCTCTTTCTGTATGGTTCATCCTTTGGGAGTAAAATCCAATGGTGAAACCGTCTATGGTGTTTCCATCTATTTGCAAATGACAGATTCTGAATTTAAAATAATGCAGGAGGGTGTAAAATAAAATATTAGAATTAATCTCTTTCCTGCAATGATGCAATATATTTATGGAAATTCTATGCCGTAATATTTGTAATGCTCACATTGTCATCCCCAAACTGATAGCGGATGCCTTCTCATCTTCTCGGGTGGAAGAACGGAGGTTAAGAATTGCCAGATGCTTTGCAGGGAATGCAACAGAAGAAAAGGTAGTAAGTAACGGATTCTACTATAAACATCCCTCACCATAAATCTTTGATATTTAGCGAAATCAAAGATTTATGGTGAGGGATGTTTATATTTGTTATATCATTTTATCCATCAATCCAAATGCTTAAAGCTTTTGATAGCTTGAACTCTGGCAGTTGTGCTATGATGCAACGACGCAAGAATTTGAATACTCCGTTATAACATTCCATTATTATCTTGCCATCCAAACTCAAAATGGCATAAGATAAAGAGATGGTCAATAGAATCCAATTTCATCCTATGGCTTTGTGGAAGACTAGGAGTCGTTGAATGTTTTTTCTGTAAATTTTGAAAAAAGTTATTGTTTTGCTTAGTTTTTTGCTTGGCTCAACTGT
>CAKUYO010000309.1 GCA_934716995.1 uncultured Bacteroidales bacterium
TATAAGGGCAACACCAGCCGTGCCCTGCCGGTTTCCGCCGCCGTGACCTACACCCTGGACGGTGAAACCGCCCCGCTGGAAAACCTGCTGGGCAAGAGCGGCCACCTGACCATCCGCATCGACCTGACCAACAACGAAACCGGCACCGTGACTGTCAACGGGGCCGAGCGCACCGTTGTCACGCCGTTTATCACCGCCGTGGGTGTGGTGCTGGGGGAAGACGCCTCCAATGTGACGCTGGAGCACGGCCTGCTGGAAAGTGCCGCCAAATCCACGGTCGCCGCCTTTGTCACCCTGCCCGGCGTCCGTGGTGCCCTGAGCGGCCTGCTGCCGGACAGCTTCTCCGCCGCAGAGGACTACTTGCAGGACAGCGTGACCGTGGAAGCCGACGTGGAAAACCTGTCCGCCCCGCAGATTTTGCTGGCCAGTGCCGCCAGTGCTGAGGCGCTGGGGCAGGACAACGTGTTTGACCTGAGCAGCATCGATTCCCTGACCGACGGCATCAGCCAGCTCAACGACGCCATGCAGCAGCTGCTGAGCGGTGCTTCCCAGCTGGTGGACGGCGTGGCCCAGCTGGACAGTGGCGCGGTGGCACTGCTGGATGGTACCAGCCAGCTGAACAGTGGTCTGGACCAGCTGACCGAGGGCCTGGATACCCTGACTTCCAACAACGCGGCCCTGACCGCCGGTGCCCAGCAGGTGGCCGACGGGGTGCTGGATTCCGCCAGCAAGACCCTGATGGAGGGCGGCCTGATCGACACGCCCCTCACCTGGGACAATTACGCCGCTGTCATTGATGAAATTCTGACCCTGAACGATAAAACGCTGGAGGCCGGCCGCAAAAAGATGGTGCGCACCATCTGGGAGCAGGCCCCACAGTTCAAGGCCAGCCAGCTGGACCTGGCCCTCTACCTCTCCGCCACCAAAACGGACAGCGATCTGGAAGCCGCGCTCCGGCTGATGCAGAGCTACAGCCCCTCCATGTTCGTGGCCATGTTCCAGAAAGCCACCGACCCGGACGCCCGGCAGGTCATCCACGACGAGCTGGTGCTCCAGACCGCCCAGAGCCAGGACATTGCCGATGTCCGCACCCTGAAAGACAATCTGGCGCAGATCCAGTTCTTTGTGTCCAGCGTGGACCAGTACGCTGACGGTGTGGCTGCCGCGGCGGATGGTGCCCACGCCGCCAAGGACGGCAGCACCCAGCTGGTTGCCGGGGCACAGGCCCTGCTCAACGGTGCCAACCAGCTGGTGGACGGCACCCACCAGCTCCACAGCGGCCTGAACCAGTTCAACGAGGAGGGCATCTCCCAGCTGACCGGCGCGCTGGACGCCGACCAGCTCCACGCCCTGAAAACAGTGCTGGATGCCATGATGGGCCGCATGGAGGAGTACACCAGTTTCTCCGGCGCTCCGGAGGGTGCTGTTTCCAGCATGAAGTTCCTCTACAAGACCGCCGAGAACGTGGAACCCGCAGCCTCTGTGGTCCAGCAGGCTGCCCCTGCCGAGGCCGACAACTTCTTCGTCCGGCTCTGGAAAAAGTTTATCGCTCTGTTCCAGTTCTGATTTTCCCCATTCTTTCTCAACCTGCAAAAACGCCCCGTGCAGCGCACGAGGCGTTTTTTGATTCCTCCCAAAGGTTTGAAACTGATTGTTTGGCAATAAACCATCC
>CAKUYO010000310.1 GCA_934716995.1 uncultured Bacteroidales bacterium
GTCTTGTAATGAGATCCAGGATTTGGTTTATAAACTCTAATATGTATGAGGTGAAAACAACATGACCAAATATATTCTGATTCCGGAATATGCTCCCCTGTATGCTATGCATAGTTGTTTCGGTCCGGAACATGGTCCTCTGACTCAGCCTACTCGTACTCCGATTGATGTGATTGGCGGTCTGCTGCAGCAGACTGGTCGTGAGAAGGTTACTGTATATGAGGTTATTCCGACTGACAAACCCAAGGTCTTTAGTGATCCTGTTCGTTTGACTCTTGAGAACTATCGTCTCTCTTATGAAGAGATTGCTGGTATGGATCCTGCTGATGAAGGAAAGACGATTGTTATGAAAGAGCCGGTTCCTGTTACTCCTGTAGTAACTGACCCTGTTGTGGTTCCGAGTTCCCCGGTTGTTGAAGAGCCTGAAAACTCGGTGGTGGAGACTACTGAAGATATCACAAATACTGAGATTAAGGAAGAGGAAGTTACTCCTGTTGCTGATCCCATGGATGAAGTTCCAGAGACTGAGACTCCTGTGGTAGATGCTGAAACTATTGAAGTTAAGACTGAATCTACTCCTAATCCCTATGCTGGGATGACCAAGGCTGAACGTCGTGCTGCTCGTAGAGCTGCTGCAGCTGAGGCTGCTGAAAAGGCTGCCCAGTCAGGTGCTACTACTTTCGAGGATGAGCCTACTGTTACTACTGAAGAGTAATTAATCATCTTCGAGTATCATATCGGACAAGGAGATTTGTTGATATGAAAACGAAACCCCATAATCATAAACCTACTAATAAGCAGGGTTCAGATAATACTTTTGATCCACATAAACCTCGGATCATCAGAAAGAATTATCATGTAACATCTCAAACTGCTTATCATATTACACAGATGGCAATCGCTTGTAATACTTCAGAAGGTCGTATTATTGATAAATTAATGCGCAACTTCTTAGCCGCACAAGGTCCATCTAGTAAGTATGACTGATTTAACATTGGACATACATATAAGGGTAATGATTATTTCTTTCCAATACTTTCCTATAGGAATGGGGTGAATTTATGGAGTTTAAACTTATTCTTATTCCAGAAACACCTGATAAGTTTCTGATTAAGAGTGAGAAGCCTTTGGCTGGTTTGAAGTTTATCGAAGAAGCCAGTGCCTGTCTGCGTCGTAGTTTGGATCTGAAGGTTCAGATGCGCCATCAGACTCTTGGTACCGTTTCTCAGTATGAGATGCTGGTTCCTCAGGAGCTTGCTATCAAGAGTGGTAAGTATGATACTACCAGTACTCTGTATCTGCCTTGCTGTGAGAATATCCTGAAGGAGTTTATCTTCTATGGTGCTAGCATGGGTCATACTGGTACTCGTCGTGCTTGCTATCCCTATTATCAGGATGAAGTGGTTCTGACATCTTATATCGATGAACTGCATTTCCTTGATGTCTGGGCTTCTCGTGGATTCCCTGCTCAGATGGGTACCAATGAGATGGGTAACATTCCTCTGGTAGATGATGCTGATGATGTACAGGGTCCCGATGAAGGTGATCTGGTACTCGATGATATTACCAAGGGATTAAACTGAGTTCCATTTTTGAACAATATTTGAAGTATATATTATAATAGTAGACAGGAGAAATTAAATCTCCTGTCTACTTTCTTT
>CAKUYO010000311.1 GCA_934716995.1 uncultured Bacteroidales bacterium
GGTAATACGTTCCCGAACCAGTCATTTTCTGTACGTAGTTGCCGAGCATATTGTCGTATAAGCCGCTGTTTCTCAAAAACGTGAGTTCGGTCGGATATCTTCCTACGACGGGTATGCACATTATGATAATGTTTATCATATGCAACGCCTTACTCCAAGGATAGTCGTACTTCGCCGTTATATAGGCGGTAATGGCGGGCATAAAGCACATTATAGCCGCGCCGCCGACCGTGTAGAGAACGGTATTTATCAGAATGTCGATAAACGTTGCGAACACTTCTCCGCCTTTCGAACCGCCGAACCATACTTTTTGGTAATGAACTATGGCGTCTCTACCGCCGTTTACGTAAAAAGAAGTCGACTTTTGGTATGTGAACTCCTCTATTATACGCCTGTAATTGTATAATTGTAAAAATTCTTTACGGCTGTGAAAGATAACCTCTTTCCCCTTGGAAGTTACGCGGACGTGAGACGGATCGAGATCCGGAAAACCCAACAGATTTGCGCCGTAAAATGCGCCCTTGATGTCGTTCCCGCTTTTAAGCGAAGTCATAAATCCCCACAAAAGCGTGAAAATCACGGACAAAGAATAGATGATAAGAATCGCGAAAATAATCGCGAGTATAACGGTCGTCACCGTATTTTTTTCGACTTTTCTCTTCATATCAGTCTGCCCTCGGTCCGTATTTGTTTAAAAGATGTCTCGTGATAAGCGTTACGGGAATTACGACGAACGAGAGCAAAAGCCCCATTGCAGATAAAGAACCGTAAGTGTTGTCGGAGAAACTACTCTGTCCTGCCGCTTTTGTCTTTCCGACCCTGCTCGCCTCCATAAAGAGGAAATGCCCTATGTTTTCAAGCGTGCCGACTTCGCTGTAACTGTACAGCGAAAACATTCTGAACTGGTCGGTGAATACCGCCGCCAAAGCGACGATAAAAAGCGTTACTATAGTCGGGAATATAGTCGGTATGGTAACGTATATAAACTCCTGAAACACGTTAGCCCCGTCGAGTTGCGCCGCCTCGGTCATCGAAACGTTCACGTCCTCCATAGAACTCGAATAGATAAGACTGTTTATGCCGAACCACATTATGATATTGAATATGATTGCGACGAACATTTTCGTATTCTGGTTTGTCAAAAGCGTCGGGAAATTTTTTTTGCCGAACCATTCGAGCATAATTTCCGGTATAACGTCGTTCATAATACACCTGTACAACGTCGCCACTATTATTTCCGAAAGGATATACGGCATAAAGAGCATAACCTTGAAGAATTTACTCATAAAGCACTTTTTATAGATATAAAAAGAAAATATAAGTGTGAGCGGCGTAACGAAAAACAGATTTATCGCTTCGAAAATAAGCGAGTTTTTTATCATAGCCCAACCGCTTATACTGAACAGTTGACCGAGAGCGTCTTTGAAGTTGTCGAGTTTTGCAAAACTCGTCACCATTCCGACCCCGTCTTTTATCTCATATTTTTGGAAAGCCAAGGCGAATGAACTTAAATTTATATACAGGTAAAAAATCAAGAAATGCGCGATAGGAATCGCAAGCATAAGAAGGGAGAAACCCGCCCTACGCTTGTTTTCGATTATTACTCTTTTACCCGTTTTTCCGAATATCATAGAAAAAAATTACCTCTGATAATACTTTT
>CAKUYO010000312.1 GCA_934716995.1 uncultured Bacteroidales bacterium
TACAGGCTACGCAGTTGCATTTTCTCGTAACGTTTTCGGCTACGGTGTCGTTCTGCGATATACGAATATTCGCCACCGTCGGTTTTTCTTTGAGTATAGATATGACCTTATTCGCAAAATGCTCGATAAGCGCGTTATACTCCTCTTTATCTCCGTGCGCCGTAAAACAAGGCTGACCGATACGAACCTTGTTTCCTTTATCGTCCGCCATTGCCGCGTCGTCGGAAAACCACTTTTTATGGTTCTCAAGATCGGAAAGCGAGAAGAAATCCCAAAGGTTATGAACGTTTCCGAGGTCCGTGGTAAGAAGTCCGCCGTTCATCGAAAATCCCATGCCGTATTTCGCCGTATCGCTTATGGTATTGCTGTTGATTCTGAACTCGTAGTCGGGACGTTCTTTTATCTCCATCGCAGGGAGTTTTCCGTCCGTCCTTTCGTAAACCACGCAGTCCTCGGAAAACATATCGTAGCCTACCGCCGCGCGAAGAAACGCGATTGCGGCAAGTTGAGCGCCGTTTGCGCTCGAGCAGTATATCAGAACGTCGTCGGAGACGGTTTTTATATAATAACCCTGATTGCCGAGTTCTTCCTGCGAAGGTACGGTTATCGTATTCTTTATATTGTCCGTCCCGAGAGCGATTATTTTGCCCGAGGACAAATCGCAGGTATCGGAAACGACCGCGCTGTATACCGCGCCCGTCGCCGCTCCGAGATGATTAGCCATAAACTTTGCCGCGGCGTAATACTCCGAGGGCGAGACTATGACGTACTGCGCCGCGCCTCCCCCGATAAGTTCGCCGACGGGAGCCTCGTAATTTACGTTTACGTCGTGGAGCGTACCATCGACCTTATGCGTCTCAACGTCGTCAACCGTCGAAACCGGATTCGGAAGGCTATTTGTTTCGGACGAACCGACGCTTTCGCTCGATTTCGGCGAACGGCACGAAACCATGCTCAAAAGACTTGAAAGAACGATCGCCGACGCGACAAACATTGTCAGTAATTTATTTTTTCTCATCATTTCACCTCTTTATTTAACGATGACGTCCCACACGATCGAGGAAGAATTGTATTCCGCGTCCGTCGCGCAGACAACAAACGAATATTTTCCGCTATAAGCGCATTTTATCGAATTTGCGCCGTCCGCAAGTTTAATGAGTTTTCCTTGCGCGTTTATGACGTAAACGGAAATCTTTATATCGCTTTCCGCCGTAACGTTATCCGAAACTTTGAAATTCGGCATAACCAACACGTCTCCGACGGTCGCCTCGGTTGTTCCGTCGCTCGTAAACTCGATTTTCGGAGCCTCTTCGTCGACGACGAAAACGGTAATATTGAACGGCTTAGAGTTTCCGAGCCAGTCAACCTCCTTTATGGCGTAAGCGATTTTATACTTGCCGTAAGAGGAAAGCAAAATTTTGTAATCTTCGTCGGGTTTTACCGATTTGAGTTCCTTGCCGTTTAAATCCTTAACTACCGAACCGTCGGGAGCGGTAACCGTAAATTCCACCTCGGACGAAGGCGCGAACGTATCTCCGCAGACTCCTTTTCTGATCGTGTAAACGGAATTGATTTCCCATTTTCCGCCGTAATCGCCCGAAACGGTGAAAGACGGAGCGTTGGAATCGTTGTTTCTGTAAGAAAGAGCGTTGTCGCAAA
>CAKUYO010000313.1 GCA_934716995.1 uncultured Bacteroidales bacterium
TCGTATGGCGCAGAATATACTTTGCCGATACGGATGCGTTCATCATTCAGCGCCTTAACAAAGGCGTTCAGGCGGGCACGGTCATTCTTCGCTTCGCCAATATGTTCATCATCGTAGGTAATACCTTCGTAGTGGGACAGGGTGGAAGTGACTGCTTCCATCAGTTCTTTATTGTTCCACGCAAGCATGGCGGGAATCAGTTCCTCAACAGGGGTTTTCAGTACAAGTGCCAGTTCAGACATTTTTCAATCCTCCAAAATCAAAATTATTGTTTTTCCAATGCGGGGAGCAGAAGCGGCGGACGCTCGCGCCGCTCAACATATCCCCAAAATTCTCGTTCTTTCAAATACAGGTACTTCATATCCGCAAGCCTGTCCTTGCGTTCAAAGGCATAATGCCTTGTGATTGTCTCTTGCTGACCATCCTGCGGTGTCGGGAGTTTTATCTGTGCTTTCAGGACGGAGAAATCCCATCCCGTCACGATCAGTTGGTGTAATACCTGTATGTAGTAGTACATCGGTATGCACCCGTTCCATTTTGAAAGATCCGCGCGTTTGTACAATTCGGTGGTTTTGACCTCCAAAACACCGCGCCGACCGCTTGCGCGTTCGGTTAATTCACCGTCCAAAGAGGCGAACATGAAACCGCGCCGATACACTACCGTTTTGTCAATAGTCGCGCTGTACTCTGGGTAATCCAGCCGAAACAGCGACACAAGCGGCGTCTCTGCTTCCTGCCCGTACAAGACATAAGGCTTGTCCGATATATCCTCCGCCTGCCGTGCGCCGACCTTTTCCTCCCAAACTTCCACATTCGTCTTAAAAGGAGATAAGCCGAGCACGGCGGCGGCATCCGAACCTCCGATACCAGACAGCCGATACGCAAGCCATTCTGGCGTGTTGTGCTGGATACGGACGATTTCAAGGTCGAGGCTCATAAGGTGATGATTACGATGCTGTGCCGCCCGCGCTGTGGCGCAGTGGGAGTGACGGGAGCCTTGCATTTGTGGAGTTCGCGGAACAATTCACGCACGATTCTTTCTTTGAGATCATCGCTCACAAGAGAGAGCAGGGTTTCGACCTCACAGAGGGGCATTTTAACCATTTCTTTTGCGGATGGAATTTTGATTGTAAGCATTTTCATTCTCCTTATCGGTATGTATTTGTTGGTGTCAATCGCAGTAATGATAGATTACACGGCTTGTCCCGTCTTTGTAGTGGGCAATGTCCTCGTAGGCGTTCATTTCAATGTGGTCAAGATTTTCATCGGTTGCAATGTCAATATCTTCGGTATTGAGAGCATTGAGAAGCCAGTCCAAAGCCTCTCCTGTCTCTTTCGGCAGCGCGCTCACGGCTGTCACCTGCCTTCTCTCGCAAACTTACGGTAATCTCTGTTCTTCTCATCCCGAATCATGGCGGATGCCTTGTCTTTCAATTCAGGGAAGTCGTTCTGAACCTTGCGGCGGCATCTTGTGATACCTTCCAAACTCGGCAGGCGCTTATCTCGCATGACCGCGGAAAAAGGGGCACTCGGATCAATATGGAGACGCCGCAGGACACCGACAATCAGAGCGTTATCGTCCTTGCGTGCTTCCTCATTGACTTTCAATTCGGCAAATACACAACTGTAAATCTGGGTGATTTTCATGGCTACATCC
>CAKUYO010000314.1 GCA_934716995.1 uncultured Bacteroidales bacterium
ACCATTGTCCACCGCTTTGAAGCTGTCTGTAAAGATTCTGATATGCTATATTATCAGGGTCTATCTCCACGGCATGCTTTGCATGCTCAAGTGCTATTGCAGTGTTACCGGCTCCCGAATTTGCCTGTGCACTGTAATAGTACCATCTTCCGTCACGGTTATCTATTCCATTAAGGACATTAATTGCCTCCTGAAAAGCTCCGCTGTTAATATAATTTACAGCCGCTTTGAGATGCATTCCTGTCTCATCATCTCCCATATTATCTGTGCGGTTCTGACCTCCGCTATAAGAATATCCACCAAATCCAAACGGTCCAAATCCCCAGAATCCACCAAAATCTTCATATGGATTACCATTCTGCTGATTATCTCCATCATAGCCATAACCGCCGCCTGTTGAGCGTCCTGTCTGACCGTATCCGGAATAACCACCATATCCGGAATATGAACTTCCGGATGAACTGTATCCCATTTCTTTTTCTTTCATTATCTGATTATAAGCCTGCTGGACTATCTTAAACATCTCTTCTGCTTTATCCTTATTCGGATTGTTAATATTAGCATCCGGATGATATTTACGGCTTAATGCCCTGTATGCTTTTTTTATCTCTTCGTCAGATGCATCCCTTGATACACCTAATACCTGATATGGATCACTCACTTATTTACTCCTGTATTAACATTAATTATTTTTCTTCTCATGTCTTAACTTTGCCGCATCAAAACGCGTCCAGACACCAGAATAGATTATGTTTCTTAAAATCTCAACATCATTAATAATAGGAAGACGTTCAAAATATCTTGCACATTCCGCCATTATACTATTAAGCAGATTTCCTACATAATTATCAAAATCCGGCTGTTTCATATATGGAATAAGCATATTATAATTCTTTTTTTCAACATCTTTTTCCAAATCGTCATATGCATCAAGTATATAAATATACTTGCCAAGAAAAAAGCCCAGCTTTGAAAGAGTCTCATGCCATTCATCGTCACGCCATGCTGTTATTGCCGCAAGCTGCTTACCAAAACAATGTGAAACTCTGTCAATATCATTACATTTCTGTGCTTCAAGTTCAGATAAATCCTTTAGTGACGACTCTATTATACGTGCTTTATTTTCGTATTTCTTCCTTATTATATTAACTTTGGAATTATAGCTGTCTGCAAGAATCTTTCTCGTAACTTTATGTTCATCATTCCAGTCATCCATACATTTATAATACATCATAAGTATATTCATATCCGCAACATAATCTGTAACTTCATTAATGCGGTATTCATGCTTTGCAACCGGATGGACCAAACACTTTTCCTTTCCATATTCAGTCTTTGGTTCGTATAAACCACTTAACAGCATTATTAAAAAAGTCATATCATAACTGAGTGATATTTTACCGGTAAATCCGTATTCCTTTCCAAGTACCTTGCATAATCCGCAATAGTACGACCTGTAAACATCAAATTCACGAAACTTCAACTCAGGCTTATTAACAACCACATATCCGTACAAAGACCTCTTCCTCCTGCAAACAACAAGCCGGACATTCGGTAAATGAACTACAACATTCATCCGCCGGCTATCCGACTTGCTGTTATCATATAACAACTTACTTTTACAGTCAATTACAGCAAAAGATTTATTATAAAATGT
>CAKUYO010000315.1 GCA_934716995.1 uncultured Bacteroidales bacterium
GGATAAAGATCAGATTCCGCTGTTTGGCTGGAAAGATGACGGCTGGCTGGATATGCCCAACGAGCCATCCATGGACCCCACGGAGCCGGTCAAGCAGTTTGAAAAATGGCGGGCTGCGGGCTTTGCAATCAAAAAGGTCGGCCACGACCGGAAGTTTGCCCGGCCCTATTACACGGCCATGAAAAAGGCCAAGTTTTCCGTTGCCGACCAGCCCCAGCTGGCGGTGGTCAAATCCGAGGGCCTGCGCTACATCGAGCACAAGGCAAAAATCGGCTGCTTGTACTACTGCCACGCGGAGCCATTTGCCTACTGCGTGCAAAATGTCCGGGGCCAGGAGAAGACGGACGACGTAGTCGTCTATGACAAGATCAACCCCCAGAGCCGCATCGACGTTTTTGACGCTGCCGTATTTGCCACCATCCGGATGCTGATCGACACGGAAAAGAGCTCCACAGCGGCCAAGTGGTTTGACAGCCTCAGCAAAGGAGATTAACGCATGGCATTTTTTAAGCGGCGGGACAAGCCCGCCAAAACGCCCCTGCTGGGGCTGTATCTCTCCGGCAGCGGAGACCTGCCGGAAGGGTACTCCCGGCTCATCGACGCGCCGGAAGTCAGCGACTGCATCAACCGCATCGCGTCCATCCTCAGCTCCGCGACCATCTACCTCCGCCGGAACACGGCCGAGGGCGACAAGCGTGTCATTGATGCCCTGTCCCGCATGGTGGATATCAACCCCATGCCCGGCATTGGCAATCGTGCCCTGCTGATCGACTGGATTGTCTCGACCATGCTGGGCGACGGAGACGGCAACGCTTTTGTCTACCCCCGACTGGAGGGCGGCGAGTTTGTGGCCCTGGACCCCATGCCCGGAGCCAGCGCCGTGCAGAAGGGCGACACCTATGTGGTCAACTGGCAGGGCACCCCCTACTCTCCCACCGACGTGCTCCACTTCCGGCTCCATGCGGATCCTTTGATCCCCTGGCGGGGCCGCGGCATCCGGATCCCCGGCGAGCGGCTGGCCCAGAGCATCGCCAACACCAATGCCCTTAAGGACAACCTGTCCAAGCCGGATTACCGTCCGCCCATGGCCATCATCGTCAACGCGGACTCGGACCTGTCCGACAAGGACGCCCGGGACAATTTCCGGGCCCAGTACCTGTCCGACGACCCCGGCGAACCCTGGATCCTGCCGGATGGGCTGATCGATATCAAGACCTGGAGTCCCATGTCTCTGGTGGACATGGCAGTTAAGGACACCGTGGAGCTGGACAAAAAGAGCGTGTGCTCCCTGCTGGGCTGCCCGCCCTACATGCTGGGGCTGGAATCCTACAGCCAGGCAGCCCATAACAATTTTGTCCGCACCACCATCAACCACATTGCCACCGTCATCGAGCAGACCCTGACTCTGGGGCTGCTGGCCGACCGGCCGGATGAATATTTTAGCTTTAACCGTCGTCGGCTGTACGATTATGACCTCAAGACCCTGATTGACATCGACAACTCCATGGCCGACCGGGGCTACCTCAACGGCGATGAGGTCCGCGAGGACGCTTACCGGGACCCCGCAGGGCTGACGGAGTACAAGGTCCTGGAAAATTACATCCCTTACGACATGTCCGGGGACCTGAACAAGCTGAAGGGAGGCGGAGACAACG
>CAKUYO010000316.1 GCA_934716995.1 uncultured Bacteroidales bacterium
TCGCAGGAAAAGTTGGAGTTGTTCCATACATCTTCTTCCTGTTTGTGATCCTCGCAGTAATCTTCGCAGTTGTTCTTGCCAAGACAACATTCGGAAGATCAGTATATGCGATCGGATCAAACAGAACAGCAGCTTACTTTGCAGGAATTCCTGTACAGAGAATTCGCCTGATCATCTACACAGCACTTGGATTTATGTCAGGCCTTGCAGCTCTGTTCCTTACATCTGTACTGTATGGAGCAAACACAACAACAGGTAATGGATTTGAGATGGATGCAATCGCGATGGCAGTCTTCGGAGGAATTTCCACATCAGGTGGTAAAGGAAGACTGGTTGGTGGAATCATTGCAGCATTTGTTATCATCAGTCTGAGAATCGGTCTTGGACAGATCAATATGAATCCACAGCTTATCCTTGTAATCCTTGGAGCTCTGCTTATTCTGGCAGTATTGCTTCCGAATATTGCAGGAGAACTGAAATTAAAGAAAAAAGCAGCATCAGCGAAATAAGATGCAATAGTAGCAGAGAAGATGTTACTATAGAAAAGATATTAATATGATACCAGGCGTGCCGGGAACAGACACGTTTTGTATAAAGAGGCAGGAAAGCTGCCAAAAAACAGACTTTCCTGCAAAAAAGAAAATTTCCTAAAAGTGGAGGACAAAAGTATGAAGAGAAAAATGATCAGCGCATTACTTTGTGCAACAATGGTAGCTTCAATGGCAGCAGGATGTGGAAGCAGCGGAAATGACGCATCTAATGATGGCGGAGACAAGAGTGATTCTGGAAAGAAAGTATACGCAATCGTAACAAAATCAGCAGGAAATCCGTATAATGAGAAAGAAGCAGAAGGATTCCAGGAAGTAATCGAAGCAGCAGGTGGAGAGTGTATCGTAAAACATCCGGAATCTGCAACAGCTGATGCACAGGTATCTGTTATTCAGTCTCTGATCTCTCAGGGAGTTGATTCTATCGCAATCGCAGGAAATGATGAGAATGCTCTTCAGGCAGCACTTGAGGAAGCTATGGATGCAGGAATCAAGGTTTGTGGATTTGACTCAAAAGTAAATGCCGACAGCCGTATGACATTTGTAAACCAGGCTGGTACAAAAGAAATTGGACAGACTTTGATGGATGCAGTTTATGACATCACAGGTGGAGAAGGACAGTGGGCAATCCTGTCTGCTACATCACAGGCAACAAACCAGAATGCATGGATCGATGCAATGAAGAATGTTATGGAATCTGATGATAAATATTCAAAACTTGAGCTTGTTGAGGTAGCATATGGTGATGACGAACCACAGAAATCAACAGATCAGACACAGGCTCTTCTTTCAAAATATCCAGATCTGAAACTGATCTGCGCTCCTACAACAGTAGGTATCAACGCAGCAGCAAAAGTTCTTCAGGATGAGAAATCTTCTGTAAAACTGACAGGACTTGGACTTCCTTCCGAGATGGCTGAGTATATTGGTGATGATGATGCACATTCCTGCCCTTACATGTATCTGTGGAATCCAATCGATGTAGGACGTCTTGCAGCTTATACATCAATTGCACTTGTTAATGGAGATATCACAGGAGCCGAAGGAGATTCCTTCACAGCCGGAGATATGGGTGACTATGAAGTAGTAGATGCAGGAGATGACG
>CAKUYO010000317.1 GCA_934716995.1 uncultured Bacteroidales bacterium
CACAAATGGGTTCCAGAATTTGGAGGACACATTGCTGTATCAATCTGTCCAGTATGGTGGGAATACCTAACGGGCGTTTCTTTTTCGGGTCATTTCCTTTCGGGATTTCTACACGCCTGACACTTTGCGGTTCATACCAGTTCAGTTTCCGCTGTACTAGCGCAACCAGCTTGCTGTCAGACATCTTTTCCAAGTCCTTGATTGTTCTGCCGTCTGTTCCTGCGGTACGACTTCCTGAATTTGCCTTGATATTGCGATATGCCAATCGAATATTTTCGGGCAGGGCAATCAATTCGACAAGTCGATTGAATGTCCTTCCCTGCATACTGTCGGCATAGAGCTTATCTTGGATTTTCTGGAAATTGTAATACTCCGCATTGCGCAGTTTCTTTTTCTTCTGAACCTTTCTTTTTGTTGCCATAGTCGGCCTCTTTCCGTTTTGGATTTGGCCTTTCTTAGTCTTACTCGAACCTATGGTGTTTGCTTATAACGTATTTTTCCTTGCAATCTTACCTTGACTACAGCCCGTCCCTCCACCGCTTACATTTTTCACGGCTTCACAGGTAACATGGCTGCTGTTTCATTCCCGATTAAGTGAAGTTATTCAGCTTTTTCAGTCGGCTACGCACCACTTCGGCAGGCTTGTCATCCCCGGCAATCCTCAACATCTTGCGTTTGGTGGAGCAGGTGTCCACAAGCAAGTCCACGATTTGATAGATGGCGTCCTCATCATCCGGGCAGAGCCGGAGCAGCAGTTCGACCTCCAATGCCTGATAAAAATAATCTTCAAGCTGTTCTCGCTGGGTCAGCCTGTCCGTTTCATCCGGGAGGAAAGGATGGTTCCTCTCTGTTTTATTCTTATCAGTCTTATTAGATTGCGATTTTGGCCGCACCTGAACTGCACTTTCGGCAGCACAAGAATTGCTGTTTGCACAATTCTGTATTTGCGCTTTTGGCAGTCCAGATGAAAAGTTCTTGACGTAGATCAAGCTGGGTCTGCCCAGCCCACGCCGTTTGCGCTCGATCAGGTCGGTCTGTTCCAGTTCCCGGAACAGCTTGACCGCCTTGTGTTCGGCACAGCAGAGGGATTCCTGCACTTCCCGGACAGTGTAGATGATATACACGCGCCCTTGTTCGTCCAGCCAGCTATTCTTTGCAGACAGGCTCATACGATCGAGCAGGATGCCGTACAGTGTCCGGGCATCCGTAGAGAGTTGCCGGAAACGGCTGTCCTGAAAGAGTGCTTTCGGTATGCGGAAGTAGGCGAACAATTCACCCGACTGCCCATAGAAGTAGTCGAGCGTCATTTGGTGTAGCCTCGAATTTTCAACTGTAAGTGTGTGTTCATGTGCAAAACCTCCTTGTCTGATTTTTGCAAAAGAAAAAGCGCACCTTCAATTTTGCGGAAACTGAAAGTGCGCTATGTAAAGCTGATTCAATTATTCACGAAAGGATTCCAGATATTCGTCCAGCACTTCTACGTTCACCAGTGCAATGCGTTTCAGCCGGACAATGGCGTGGGCATCCTGTGCGACTTGTCGGAAGGAGTTTTTGCCCATTGAGTAGAGGACTGCCCCTTCCTCATAGCGAACGTATTTCTTTTTCTTTCCAGCCAGCAGTTTTTCCAGTTCAGGAACTTCAACCGA
>CAKUYO010000318.1 GCA_934716995.1 uncultured Bacteroidales bacterium
GGCCGTGGTGGACGCTACCCGGGACCTGCTGGTCAATGTGCTGCCTTTCCACCCCTTCCTCATCAAGCCCAACAATCATGAGCTGGGCGAGATCGTGGGCCGTGTTCTGAACACGGAGGATGAAATCGTGGCAGCAGCCAGGACCCTGCAGGAAAAAGGCGCCCGCAACGTGCTGGTGAGCATGGCAGGGGATGGCGCTCTGCTGCTGGATGAGCAGGGCCAGACCCACCGCATCGGCTGCCCGAAAGGCAAAGTGGTCAACAGCGTCGGCGCGGGCGACAGCATGGTGGCAGGCTTTGTGGCAGGCTACCTGCAGAGCGGTGATTACACCACCGCCCTCCGCCTGGGCACCGCCTGCGGCAGCGCCACGGCGTTCAGCCTGGGGCTGGCGAAGAAAGCGGAAATCGAAGCATTGTTGAATACGATTTAACGGGTTTGCCCTCTCAGGCGCTGACGCGCCAGCTCCCCCAAAGGGGGAGCCAAGGCTTGCCTCTCCCCTTGGGAGAGGTGTCACCGTAGGTGACGGAGAGGGCAAGCACGCTGACAAATACGAGAAACAGGAGAGGAGAACACCCCATGCGTATCACGGAATTGTTTACCGCAAAGTCCATCGCGCTGGATGTGGCCGCGCCGGATCAGGCCGCCATCATCGACCGTCTGGTGGAGCTGCAGGCCACCCACGGCAACATTACCGACAAAGAGGCCTACAAAAAGGCCCTCTACGCCCGCGAGGCGGAGGGCTCCACCTATGTGGACAACGGCATCACCGTGCCCCACGCCAAAACGGCCTGCGTCACCCGCCCCAGCCTGGCGGCTCTCCGCCTGAGCGCCCCGGTGCAGTACAATGCCGAGGACGACGGCACCACCGACCTGCTGTTTGCCATTGCCGCCCCGGAGGACGGCGGCCTGCATGTGGATATGCTGGCCCGCATGATGCAGATGCTGATGAACGAGGACTTCGTGGAGAAGCTCCGCGCCGCCAAGACCCCGGCGGAGTTCCTGGACGCCATCGACGCACAGGAAGAGGCTCAGTTCGGGGATGAGAGCTTCACCCAGCAGCAGATCCCCCAGAACGGCTACCGGGTGCTGGCCGTCACCGCCTGCCCCAACGGCATCGCCCACACTTACATGGCCGCCGAAGCCCTCGTCAAGGCCGGTGACAAGCTGGGTCTGCCCGTGAAAGTGGAGACCAACGGCTCCGATGGCACCAAGAACGCCCTGACCCGGAAAGAGATCGAGGAATGCGACGGCATCATCGTGGCAGCGGACAAGAACGTGGAAACGGCCCGCTTTGACGGCAAGCCCGTCCTGTTCACCCGGGTGGACGACGGCATCCACAAACCCGAAGAACTCATCAAGAAAGTGGCCCACGGTGAGGTGCCGGTCTTCCACGCCAAGGGCGGCGCGCAGGCGGCCGCGGAGGAGGACACCGCAGGCGAGAGCCTGGGCCGCAGCCTCTACAAACACCTGATGAACGGTGTCTCCCACATGCTGCCGTTCGTGGTGGGCGGCGGCATCATGATCGCCCTGGCATTCCTGCTGGACGACTACACCATTGATCCCTCCAACTTCGGGATGAACACCCCTGTGGCGGCGTTCTTCAAGACGGTGGGCGGCGCGGCATTCGGCTACATGC
>CAKUYO010000319.1 GCA_934716995.1 uncultured Bacteroidales bacterium
CCAATGTGCTGATACAAAAAATGCAAAAAATTGCAAAAGGGTTTTGGACAGACTCCAATTCTGCAAATGATGTCAATAAAACGCGAAGTTGAAGATGCCGCTAAAAAGTTTCTTCACGAGCGACAGCATATCTAGGGAATCGAAACTCAGGGAGAATATCTGGTTCGACTGAAAGCTATGCAGAAATTGAAAGCGAAACCGTTGGTCACTCTGAATAATACTATTTGATTTGGCCAATCTAAACCGCACGTCCGGGAAGCCTGCGACGATTCAAGACGGTTTCCCGCAAGTATTGGTTAGACTTCGTAAGTTACGTCAAAGAAAATTTTTTACCAGAAGACCTTGGACGAGGTGAATAGTACTCATGCGGATTCTTATATTGCATATATCCAGAGCAATAGACGCTGGAGTAAGACAATTTATACCATTCAGAGAAAGATCCGATAAGAAAAAACAGAGGACACGAGGTAATCCTTATTACGTCTGCCGCAAGGAGCTGAAACACACCCGAACGGAATGTCCGTTGAAGTGGGTTCCAACGGCGGAACCTGAGAAGTTGCTGATGCGTGAAATCGCCGCGATACCGGCGATGCCGACCATGGCCGCACACATCCAATGCGTGGCCAAGAGCTGTCGGTCAACAGCAAGCAACTAAACCGCAGCAAGTCAACGAGGCGTTCCTTGTCTGAAAACGGCCAGAGACGTGATGTTTCCCGGCAAACGTTACAAATTCATCCACGCCATTGTCAGAGAAATTACCATTATCCTCAATTCGGTGTGGATGGAATACAACGTATTGGGACCGGAATAAATCTTAAAGGAGGAGGAACTGAAATCGATGGATAAACGTAAATTGGAAAACTGGTCAACGCCAACATCGCCGTAACCATCCCGATCAGACAGAAATACGACGGTAACAAAACCGTCCTTCTGAAGCCGGACGATTCCTCCATCAAGAACCCTAACAGCTTTCTCCATTACAAAAAGCGGTCGTCCAAAGGCGCCAATGTTGCGATCAGTTGGAGTCCGGGCAAGTCTGTACTGTAACCATACTCGCCCGCAAAGAAAACGTCGAACGCGCCCTTCTCTTCCGCTCTCTCGTTGGTCAACCTGTCCCCCGACCTTCTCAAAGCGGTCATGAACGGTACTGAGTCATCGAGCTTAACGCTTATCAAACTCAGACGCGGTTTCCCCAAACACCGGCAAGACCAACGCCTGCTCTTCGATTCCGGTTTGCCGTAATTGCAATCTCCGCTCAAATGCCGGTCTGTCCAGGCATCTTACCGGCATTTTTGCTTATTGGCGGTCAATCTCGATAAATATCGGCAAAAACGATATAAACCGATTTGAAAAATGAAGGGATAAGCAATATCTTTCCGGTATACGTTTGTCACAGAAGGATAACGGATTGAGCGATGAAAAAGGCAACCTCTGAAAAATACGAAGCCTACATGACGGCGGAAGATGTCTGCGTCTATTTGGCTGCCACGAAAGAGACAGTCTACCGTTGGATCAAGAAGAACGGCCTTCCCGCTCACCGGGTAGGCAAACGCTGGCTTTTTCAACGTTCCGCCATTGATGCATGGGTTCAATCCGGGAAAGCCGCTGAGTGACGATGATGATTACACCATATCAT
>CAKUYO010000320.1 GCA_934716995.1 uncultured Bacteroidales bacterium
GTCAATGGGAGTGGCTGTCGCTGCAAATGCCATGGCGTGCGGCGGGCGGGTCATGATAATGGCGTTGGCCCAATCACAATTTCGGTAGAACTCCCGGCAATAAGACGCCCCGGTTCCGGGAATTTTACCGCTTTCACGTTTTCCCTGCCGAATTCTGACCATATCCGCCGCATTCATTGACATAGGATCAAAGTTGGTTGGAGTAATCAGAAAATCATCTTCCCCCAGCCGTGCGGACAAATATGCACTGCCGGAAAAAAGCAACTTCTGCCGATAGGCACGATGGCGAAAATTAACGATTTGGTCCCGCAGTTCACATTCTTCAGGAGAAACTCCCATCGGTTCAAATTCCGGCCAGTCTTTGTGTTCAGGGAAACCTGCGGGATGGATGAGCGGTGATTCGAGCCCGCTGGCATTGATTTGAATCCGGGCGATATAGTCAAGCGTTTCAAAGCGCCGAAAGGCTTCTGCAATGGTTCGCCCGCACATCACCGCACCATGATTTTCCATCATAACACTGTCGGCCCCCCGCTCAAATTCGGCAGCAATAATCTTTCCGAGACTGGCGCTTCCGGGAATATCGTAATTAGAGAACGTTACCTTGCCGCATACCTCGGCACTACCGGGAACCAAGGTGGGATCAGGACATTTTCCTACCATGCTGAATGCTACCAGCGCCGGTGAATGTGCATGCAAAACCGCCCGGATATCACTACGTTTGGAATACACGGCCGCATGAAAAGGGAGCTCGCAGCTCGGTCGATGAATTCCGATGATATTCCCTTCCGGAGTAACCTTGACGATATCTTCCGGACGCAAAGCGCCCTTATCGATCCCCCCGGGGGTGATCCAGATATTCCCATCATCATCTTTCATGGAAATATTTCCTCCGGAAGTCGTTGTCATCCCATAATCATAGAGCCGCTTCAAGGTGGCAACAAGAATGTTTCTTGGATGTGTGTAATTAAATGTTGTCATTTTCATTCCTCTTTCTATTGTTGTTATTTTGCAAAACAACAAAATAACATTCAAAAAAATTATTATTTCCCAACAACACTGTCAGCCTCTATGAACTTTCGCTTTTCCTCCTCCAGATGCGCCTCCAATTCCTGAATCTGTTCCGCAGTCATATGCTCGCGGGCTTCCATACGGCTGATCAGCCATGGAATACAGGGATAAACCTGACGGTAAAATACATGCTTCCCACGTTTGTCATCCTCGACAACACCAACCTTTTTCAAAACATTCAGGTGCTGGCTGATCGTGGAAAAATCGACTCCGACGCCATCGACAAAGTCACAGACACAATGCTCTTTTCCATCCGCCAGCTGCTTCACGATCCACAACCGCGTAGGGTGTCCAAGCGCTTTGAACACATCAGCTATCTTTATCAGTTCTTTTTTATTGTAAGTTTGCATTTGTATTTCCTTTGTTATTTTATAATATAACAAAATAAGAAAAATTCAAGAGTTCCGATAAAAATTCTTCACAGTTTTCTCGTTGAAACACAGGAAACTTTTCTTTTTCTGCGGCGCCAACATGCTAATCCTGACACTCTTTTCCGGTTATTTCCCGGCACTGAAGAGGTGACCGGGAAATAACCAAAAGGAATTTACCATGGAAGCACTGAATTT
>CAKUYO010000321.1 GCA_934716995.1 uncultured Bacteroidales bacterium
CGCAAGATCTATAAAACGGATCTGGAGGATACGATTGTCGGCTTCATCAATGCCGAGGTCACCAAAGCGCGCGGCAGTCTTCTGGATGTGCTGAAGCATGGCATAGAAATCTCCAACATGAAGCTGGAACTCATGTATACCAAACCTGCGACTACCTTTAACCGGGAACTGTTGGCAAAGTACGAAAAGAATACCTTTTCCGTTATGGAGGAAGTATGGGCCAGCGATGATGAGCGCGTTGATCTGGTGATCTTTCTGAATGGTATTGCCATTATGTCCTTTGAATTGAAATGCAATGCCGCTGGCCAGTCGTATCAGGATGCCATCTATCAGTACCGTGTAGATCGTGATCCGAAGACTCGATTGTTCTTGTTCAAGGCAGGTTGCCTTGTGAATTTTGCAATGGATCTGGAACAGGTCTATATGACCACCAAACTCGCCGGAAAATCTACCTTCTTCCTGCCCTTCAACATGGGTAACGGCGAGGGTGTCAATGCCGGTGCGGGTAACCCCACCTTCAAAGACAAGTACAGCGTCTCCTATATGTGGGAAGATATTCTGAAAAAAGATACTATTCTTGATCTGATCAGCAAGTTTATCTTTATCGAAACCAAGGAGAGTAAAGATGAGTTGACCGGGAAAACGAAGAAGTCTGAGAACGTCATCTTTCCCCGGTATCACCAGTTGGATGTGATCCGTAAACTGTTGGCAGATGTTCGTGAAAATGGCTCTAGTCAGAATTATCTGATCCAGCACAGCGCAGGTTCCGGCAAAACGAACTCCATCGCATGGTTGGCGCACCGCTTGACTTCTCTGCATGATGCGGTCAATAAAATCATCTTCGATAATGTTGTCATTGTCACCGATCGTGTTGTGGTTGACCGCCAGCTTCAGAAAGCCATTATGGGCATGGAACACAAAGCCGGACTTATCCGTGTGATGGATGATAAGTGTAACTCGGCAGACCTTGCAATTGCCTTAAACGGCAACACAAAGATTATTGCAACCACGATCCAGAAATTTCCCTATATTGTGGACAGCGTTGCGGGATTGAAAGGCAAGCGGTTTGCGGTTATCATCGATGAAGCCCATTCTTCCACGGCGGGCAAAGATATGGCGGCGGTCACTATGTCGCTTGGCTCCGGGGATCAGGAAAGTAGAGATGTTGAGGACCTGATCACGGATGAAATTCGACGAAATGGAAAACAAGCGAACGTTTCTATATTTGCATTCACTGCTACGCCAAAACCGACTACCCTTCAACTTTTTGGTCGATTGAACACCAAGGGACAGCGTGAGGCGTTTCATATCTATTCTATGAAGCAGGCCATTGAGGAGGGCTTTATCCTTGATGTACTTCAGAACTATACCACTTATGATACCTTTTATCAGCTGAACAAGGAGATTGAAGAAGATCCTCGATGCAAGACTGCTGATGCAAAGCGGCAAATTGCGCGGTTTGTGGAATTGCACGAGACGAACATTGCACAGCGTGTGGAGGTTATCGTTGAACATTTCCGCACAACAGTGATGCCGGAACTTGGCGGTATGGCAAAGGCAATGGTCATCACTGCTTCCCGGCAGGGCGCGGTCAAATACCGTCAGGCGTTTGAGAATTATACAAAGAAAAA
>CAKUYO010000322.1 GCA_934716995.1 uncultured Bacteroidales bacterium
TTATACACGTTTAAAATGTGCTGTTCCTGAAGGATTGCATGAATATGAATCGTTTTTTTCAGATGATAATAATGATTATCTTTTATACATGAATGATGATGCGGCCGAGCCATGTGCGGTGTGTTCCATTGACTATGGCGAAAAACAGACCTGCATATATGATGTATATGTTGATGAAGATATGCGTAATAAAGGGGTTGGAACTTTTTTTATTGCCAATCTTTTAAATGATTATTTTGAAAATAATAAAAATCCGCTTGTTTTACAGGTCAGCAGCAAAAATGCCGCAGCCGTGAAATTATACAAAAAAGCCGGATTTAATATAACTGAACAGCTTGATTACTGTGCGTTATACAAAAACCCGGCTTAATACTTTTAGTTAATATCCAGATTGCCTATTTTGACGCAATTACGTCTGTCATATCATACATTCCTGCCGGCTTTCCTGCAAGGAACTTGGCAGCTTCTATCGCACCTTTGGCAAATACTGATTTTGAATATGCTGTGTGAGTGAATTCTATAACTTCATCCTCACCGGCAAATATTACATCATGAACACCTACGATTGTTCCGCCACGGACTGCACTGATTCCGATTTCTTTAGGGTCACGCTTTTTATGTTCCTGGCTTCTGTCATATTTGTAATAGTATTCGTCTCCGGCAACCTCTTTGATTGCATCTGCGAGTGCAAGTGCTGTACCGCTCGGTGCGTCAAGTTTCTGGTTGTGGTGTCTTTCAACTATCTCTACGTCATAACCTGATGGTATAAATACCTTTGCGGCATCCTGTAAAAGTTTGAAAAGTGTATTGATACCAAGTGACATGTTAGCTGATTTTAATACAGCAACTTTGCATGCACTCTCTCTTACTTTGTCAAGCTGTTCCTTTGAAAGACCTGTAGTACATACAACAACAGGAATCTGTTTTTCCACACAATAGTCAAGAAGTGCATCTTCTGCCTTAGCAGATGCAAAATCAATGACTGCGTCTGCTTTTACATCACAGTCTTTAATTGATGCAAATACAGGATATGTGTTATGTCCGTCATCAAATGGGTCAATTCCTGCTACTATTTCTATATCATCATCTTTACTTACAAGGTCTGTTATAACTCTGCCCATATGGCCGTTACAGCCATGCATTATTACTCTGGTCATCTGTCTGCTCCTTATTTTCTGCGGTTTATATTATATTTTAATTATAACTGCTGCATTTTATTTGCTGTTTATGCAAGAATGCCATAATTTTTCATTGCTTTTTTAAGTCTTTCAAGATTTGCATCTTCCATTGGGCAAAGAGGCATTCTAAGTGGTCCTGTTTCCATTCCCATAAGGTTAAGTGCATGCTTTACAGGAATTGGATTAACTTCACAGAACAGAGCATCTACAAGTTCAAGTACCTCAAACTGCATCTTTGCACTTCCTGCAACATCACCTGCAAGGAACTTTGCACATATATCATGTGTCTGCTTTGGTGCAACATTTGACAATACTGAAATTACACCCTTTGCACCGATTGACATAAGCGGAACGATAAGTCCGTCCTCACCTGAATACATATCAAGGCATCCTTCTGCAAGTGCCATTGTCTTTGTCTCCTGTGCAAGATTGCCTGTTGCAGCCTTGATTGC
>CAKUYO010000323.1 GCA_934716995.1 uncultured Bacteroidales bacterium
CAACAGCGTTCAGAACACCGACGGCCTGCGCGGTATCGCTGTCAAACGAAAAGGTCATCCAAATCCCCCTTAAAGTACAGGTATCCACATGCGTTGAGTTCCTTAAAGGCTGCACGAAGCTCTTCTACGTCGCTGGCGGTCATTGTGACGATCCGCTTGTCGTTGATCGGGATACCGTTTCCAGCAAGGTCGTAGAGCATACTGAGAAGTCCTTTCGCTTCCAGGGAAAGGTTGTGGTCGGTCAAGTGCGTGTTGGGCATGGCGATGTAATCGCGCTTCTGCCGAAGATGGATGTTCATGCAATCACCTCCTTAGAAGGGCAACTCGCTCTTGTCCTCGGTCAGGTCCTGGAAGGGGTTGGCGCTGTTGAAGGGGTCAGCGGCGGGAGCGGGGGAAGCGTAGGAAGGAGCAGGAGCGGGAGCAGCACCACCACTGAGAGTCTTCTTCTTCGGCACCTTGAAGTTGCCGGTCTGGATGTCCTGGATGGACACGCAGTTCTTTGCTCTGAGGCTGTTCTTGATCTTGCCCTGGTTGTTCTGATATTCCTCCTGGGTCACGATCACGCCGAAGAACTTTCCACGCAAGCTCTGGATGTTGTCCTCGGTGAATACATATCCACGGTTCGAGGCTTCCACAGCATCCTTGAAGTGCTTGAAGTAGCCGATATTGTCCGCCTTGTAGCTGGCGTAGTAGGGAGCAGGCCAGAAACCGGCGCGAGAGTAGGTCTTGCCGTTGTCTCCCTTGTACTGACCGGAAGCAAACTCCCACTCGACGAGAATGTATTCCTTGTCTTCGCGGTCCTCCACAGCGGTAATCTGGGCGATATAGCCGCCAGGTTCGGGAAGGCTGAACTCGTCGGGGTCCTTTGCGGTGATGTTGTTCCAATCAAACTTTCTCATGTTCGTCAGTCTCCTTTTCGATTTCTAAGGGGCACTCGTCCCCTACATAGTGTTCGGGATAGGCTACTATTCTCTTGTTTAACCCACAAGAGCGATAGTTTCTTTGGTAAAATGGGCAGTGATAGCAGCTGAGGGATACATTCCCCCGGAAGTCTACCGGGAACCCCACTCTCACTGTGGCGCTGGCAAACACATACCGCGCAACGCCACTGTCAGGTCTGCCCATTGGGGGCCTCCTGTGCGGGTTCCGGGGTGATGCCCCAATACTCGCGGATAGCCGTGTCCACCGCCTTTAGGTCGTTCTCGATCTCCAACGGGAACAAATCTTCCGGGCTTTTGCAGATGTCTCCGCCGTCGCTGTTTGTGCGGAAATAGTGGTGGTCTTTGTCTGCCAGACAGTGCAAGCAGACAGTAACCATGCCCTCGATGCAGACTTTCTCGTCCAGCAGCTTGCCGATGGTACGGAGCTTGGTGTTTCCATAGTCGTCTGCCTGTTCGTGCATGATGATATACACGATCTTGTTGGCGGGGAGCTGGTACTGGATAAAGGACATGAGCTGCCAGAACTCATCTGCAATGGCGTTGAACAGGTCGAACGTGTTCCCGCCGCCCTTGGGGCCGCTGTGTCCGCGCATGAAGTGGTTGGTCAGAAGGTAACCGGCATCGTCGATCACGGCGGTATCGACCGGCATCTTTGACAACCACGTCTTGATCTCTGCGTAGTTATCAGA
>CAKUYO010000324.1 GCA_934716995.1 uncultured Bacteroidales bacterium
CACCTGAATATAAAATATCAGCATAAATTAAAAATAATGGTCAAAATATTTGGATTTTAACATAGAAAGCGAATGAGACCGGGGACTCTGCTGCTGGAGTATGTCGCACACGGATTACACTGAGGGCACGGAGGAATAACGCTAATGTTTAGTGTTTAGTGTGTAGTGTTAAATGTTTAGTGTTTGAGTTGAACACGGATTAGGTATTTTTAAGCCAATGAGAGCGATGGTTTACCGGATGTAAAGATACACTTATTATATATTAGTATATTTCTATATTATTTGTATAACTACTATGATTGATACATCTATATTCTTTTTATAATTACTATGATTAATATATCTACATTTTTTGATTTTCTGAAGTATTGCCTTGGGGATAAGGTTGATATGAGCAGGGTGGTTGCTGGTATGGACTGGCAACTGCTGTATGATTTTGCTGCTAAGCAGGCTATGGTGGGATTCTGTTTCGAGGGGGTGGAACGTCTGGGACGGGAGTATCCTGAGGAGATGAAGGGGAATCCTGTCGGGGCTGGATTGCTGATGAAGTGGATGGGTATGGCGCAGCAGATTCGTAGGCAGAATATGAAGGTGAATGCCGTGGCTGCTAAGGTGTATAGACAACTGACGCAGGATGGTATGGCTTGCTGCATACTGAAGGGGCAGGGAAATGCACTGATGTATGGGAATCCTTATTCTCGTAATCCTGGGGATGTGGATGTATGGGTGAATGCTACCAGGGAGGAAATAATGGAGTATGGAAGAAGGAATTTCGACTTGGAGGATGATATTAGGTATCAGCATTTGGAGACTACGGTGGATGGGGTACCTGTGGAGTTGCATTTTACTCCTGCAGTGATGAATTGTCTGGTGTATAGTGGAAGACTGCAGAAGTGGTTTAGAAGGAATGCGGACTTGCAGTGCTCGAATGTGGTTAGCTTGCCTGATGGGGCTGGCGAGATTGCTGTGCCTACAACGGCGTTTAACGTGGTTTATCAGCTGACGCATTTGTATCATCATTTCTTTGATGAGGGTATTGGATTGAGGCAGATGGTGGACTACTACTATGTGGTATCAATGTTTAATGTTGATTGTGTAATGTTTAATTCGTTGCAGAAGGAACTGAGGTATCTTGGTTTGTGGAAGTTTGCTGGTGCTGTGATGTATGTGTTGCATGTGGCTCTTGGGTTGCCTGAGGAGAGGATGATAAGGTCGATGGATGTGAAGCGTGGTAGGTTGCTGCTATCGGAGATTCTGAATGGTGGCAACTTTGGTAGGCACTATACTAAATATGGGGAGTTTACGAAGCAGAGCATGGGTAAGAAGTATTTCTTGAAGATATGGAGGAATATGCATTTTGTGAGGTATTATCCTGCTGAGGCGCTGAGTGAACCGGTGTTTAGGACGTGGCACTTCTTCTGGAGGAAGAGACAGAAAAGGTAAAAGAGTAAAAAGGGCTTTAAAAGGTAAAAAGGTAAAAAGGTAAAAGAGTAAAAAGGGCTACGCTTTGCGGGAGGAACGGGAATGGATATAACGGCAGGGCAGGGGGATAAAAAAGAAGCGGTTAAGAGTTGAAGAACTCTTAACCGCTTTTAAGTACCCAGAGCCGGGGTCGAACCGGCACGGGT
>CAKUYO010000325.1 GCA_934716995.1 uncultured Bacteroidales bacterium
GAGTCTTCATTGTAGATCCTCCTCTACTTGTCTTTATACGAGAGACTATTCCAGTTTCGGAGCAGCTCTCTAAACAGCTTTTGGCGCTGTTTAGCCAATCATAATGCGGTTCGCCATGGTCTTGTCCAGTGCGATCCGGCTCTCCTTGACCTGCAGGATCAGGTTGCCTGCGATCTCGTTGACCACGGTCACTTCGCTGTCCACCACAAAGCCCAGCTCTGCCAGGTGCTGGCGGACTTCATCCTTGCCGGTGATTTTTTTAATGGTCACGGTCTCGCCCGCTTTTGCCATCGTCAAAGGCATCATGTCTTCCACACTCCTTTGTTATTCTCCTGCAGCCGCCGCAAAGGTTAGTCAGTGGCAACTATCAGCATCGATAGTTTATACTTACTAACCTTTGCTGTCAACAGTTTTTTCATAATTTCTTAGCGGTTTGTAGACACAAACAATTTTCGTCCACGAATTTCCCAAGATTTTTTGCAGAGGTAACAATCACTAACCACAAAGTTTATACGTACTAACTCTTTGATTTTCATTTTCTCTTTTCCTCTTATCATCGTTTATAGCTCGTATTTTTTACGAAAAACTTTGAAACATTTTTCATCTTCTGATGGGTGCGTTTTCAACGATTTCCGCTCCTTATATGACACAGCCGCCCGGTACAGTGGTCATTCTGCACCGGGCGGCCGCGTGTCAAAAGGAGGATTTCTTCCCGCCGACGCGTGGAGGCTTCGGCGGGCGCCAGGATAAAAAGAGAGTATTTGAAGAGAATGTCAAAATTTAAGCCGCCACCGCGAGGCGGGAAATGGGGGTGCCGCTGTGGAACAGGCGCAGGTACACGGCTGTGCATTTGCTCAGCTGTGCAAAATGGCGCCGGGCGGCGTTGGGATCGCCGTAGGCTTTCCAGCAGCCGCAGCAGGTAAAGTTGCGGCCCCGGTTCTCAATAAAGCCCACCACATCGGTCAGCGGGTAGCCCAGAAACACGCCGATCTCATGGGGGAACTCCGCCGAACAGCAGAGTCGCCGGGACAGCTGGGTCAGCATGATCCCCGTCTGCTCTTGCTCCTGGGGCAGCTGATATCCCTCCCGTGCCAGAAAAACGCGGACTGCTTCGTCCGCAAAAATCGCGCGCAGGCGTGCTTCGCGGTAAACATAGATCAGGAACTGGTGCGTCCGCACACAGCCTTTCAGCACCCGGACGCTGAGGCCCTTGCTGGCCAGCTGCTCGTTCCAGCTGCGCACGCGGCGGGCAAGGTCCGCGCAGTCCCGCGTTTCATAGCGGAACAGCCCTGCAGGCTTGAGCCCGGCCAGTACAGGGGCGCATTGCTCGATCATCACGGTTTCAAAATTTCGCTCCATGTCTGGTCTCCTCCATCGGATGCTTTCTTTCGGGGATATCGTTTCCCGGTGCCCTGTCTTTTATGCGGGCGATAGTTAGAATACGCTAACCAAAATACTGAAAAGAACGCGGCTGGTCCCTGCCTTGCCGCTTCTTGGTTAGTTATCTCTAACGTGGAATTATCTTACCACAGGTTCGGGTGGTTGTCAACGGGTTTTTGAAACTTTTTTGAGGATATGCTATACTTATCTCACTTTTACCGGAGGATTTACATTTTATGGAACTCATT
>CAKUYO010000326.1 GCA_934716995.1 uncultured Bacteroidales bacterium
GCATCAGCGGCAATGTCTATAACCCGCTGATCACGGAGAAATCCGTGCGATGGGCGTGGAAGTTCATCGATCATCTGACGCGGCGGATGCTTTACATGGCGGACTCCTACGTTTACGAGAACGTGTTCGATGAAAAGTGCCAGAAGGTCATCCGGATGTTGCGTGAACACGGCGGCAGAATCAAGCACGCAAAGCTGCTGAACCGCTTTCACGATTCTCTTGACAATCTGAAAAAGGTTGTCGAGACCCTCATGGAACAAGGCATTCTGACATATGAAATGGAAGCAACGAAGACCAGACCGTCGAAAGTGTATGTTCTGCTGGAATAAATCGCCAGAGAAAGCATATTCATCTCCGTTTCTTCCAGCAGTTTTGCCGGAAAAAGCGGAGAGGTTTTTGCGAAGTTGCGAAGTTTTCTGCGAAGGATTTTTTGGCCTGCAAGAGAGAGCTTTTGAGGTTAAATAAGATATCTTATATCTTCTTTTTTTAAATTCTTCGAAACTTCACGGCTGTTCGCGCACTCCTCCGAAAATGCCGTTCGCGTGTATAGAGGCTGGAAAGTTCTAAGTTTTTTCTTCAACCCCAAGCTCCGTGGAGCGGGCATGCCCGGAGCCAACCTCATTCTCTCAGCGGAAGAGGCGCGGCTCATGCTGAATGTGGTGTCCTCGTAAGCCTTCCGTCACTTTTCCGTCACTTTTGCCGAAATGACGGAAGAAACCGCCGTTCATTCTAACAGGCTTTCCAGCCTCATCGAAGCACAAAAATATCGAGGGGTCGATTATGAGGCCCCGAGGCTTATGTGCTTCCTGGAGTCAACGGTTCCCCCCTTGAAAGGGATTTTTCGAGGGCGCGCGGAAGGAGTCGGCGTTATAAGCAGACTTGCTTGCCGGTGATAAAATTTTTATGCTCGTTGATTCTCAACGACTTGCGATTCACTCCGACAGCGCGCCGACACGCCCCGGGACAGCCCCCTTACGCGCACGACAGGACGTTCGCCGGGGCTGTATAGCGGGTCGGAATCGAACGCGACAGCGGGGCTGTCTACCCCATTTCCGGCGAAATCGTCTTTCTCCGGAATTCTCTATTCTTCAACCCTTGCAAAAGTAACTCCAAATCTTGCTTTTGCAAATCATTTTTCCAGGAAAGGAGCCTTTATGCAGATTCAAATGATGAAACTCTCAGAGATCCATCCATATGAGAAAAACCCGCGCTTCAACGACGGCGCAGTGGAGGCGGTTGCCAATTCGATCAAGGAGTTCGGCTTCCAGCAGCCGATTGTCGTGGACAAGGATTTCGTTGTGGTTGTCGGGCACACCCGCCTGAAAGCGGCGGAACAGCTCGGCCTCACGGACGTTCCGGTGGTGATCGCGGAAAACCTCACGCCGGAACAGGTGCAGGCATACCGGATCGCGGACAACAAGACCGGCGAGATCGCGGAGTGGAACTACGACCTTCTGCCGATCGAACTGCGCGATTTGCAGGAAAAGGATTTTGACCTGTCGCTCCTCGGATTCGACACAAACGAGCTTGACCGGCTGCTGAACGGGAGTTCCGAAGAAAATGTGGTTGCCGAGGGAGAGACGGACGCCGACGCCGTCCCGGATGTCCCGGAAG
>CAKUYO010000327.1 GCA_934716995.1 uncultured Bacteroidales bacterium
CACTACCTCCGTCCAAGTACCGTCTTCGTTGTCAGTATAGGCATACTTTCTGATGCCCTTCACCAGTCGCTCCAGGTTGTTGTTGTCCTCCACTCTACCAGTAGTCTGATAACGTTGAGCAGCCAGTTTGATGTTAGCGATGGCTTCCGTCACGGCACGATTGATGATACTGCGAGTCTCGTCACTGTCAGGGCTTTCTATGTTGGCTCTGATGTCCTTCTGAGCTTCGTCCACCATTCCCTGGCTTACTACATAGCATCTTGCCAGTATATCATTACATACCTGCTCCATGCTAAAATTCAATGTAATCAATTTTCTATCCATAATTGCAATTATTTATATTGAAGAAAAATTATCTCAGTTCGAAAGGTGGTCTGCCTCCGCTCCAGTCCACAAAGTCTTGGTGAAAATGCTGCGAAGCAAAGTCTGGGTTTCGCTCAGAGCCTTTCAGCCCTTTCTGCTCATCCTTGTCTACCGCATCCCCATTTCTAGCCTCAGCATCCACAGCCGAAGATCCTTCTTTCTCTGTATCATCAGCAATTCTTGCAGCCTCAGCAAAGCTAAAATCCTTCTTTAGCAGCACCTCTTTGATAGCTTCCAGGTCACTTGCTCCCATGCTGGCATAGTCCGTATGGTTCATATCCGGGAAGTCGCTCAGCCATCCGGCAAGGATAGCATGAACCAGATAGTTCTGTATTTGGTTGGTAAGGACCCCACTTAGCCTAGGTGGCCAAAAAACTAAAGTCTTGATGGTGATTGAGAAATCATCAGCCAGTGTCTGTAGGTCAAACTGCTGTGTGGTCGAAGAAGAGAATCTTGCCAAGAAGTTTTCCAGGTCGGTTATTGCCTCCCGATAGTATATATCCAGTTTCGCTTCCTCGCCATCGCTCGCCCAGACGGTCTGAAAGTCCACCTCCGGGTTATGCTGCGCAATGGTGACAGATAGTCCCTCTACCACGTACATTACGCTCTTTTTCACTATTTTTATAGTTATCGTTTTCATAAGCCTTATTTCTTTCTATGCCACAACCAAATCAGCAAACCAATCACTGCAACTACCAGGGTCCAGATGATCTTGGCTGTATACTTCCCCAGGGTGATATACCTCTGTTCTGCCTTGCTCAGTTCTCGTACCATCGGCTTCGGAACATAGATAGTATCTCGTTTGATGAATGAATCCGTCTTCACTTTGTTCAGATACCTGTATCTATCTTGCAGCACAAGCCTATCCTTAAAGATGGTATCACCCCTCTGATAGATATATACGCTATCCTTCCGGTAGAAGCTATCTGTTTTCTCCACCGTGTCCGTCCTTACCACATATTGGGTATGATATTCCGGCACGGTCACATATTTCGTCTTGCAGCTCGTCAAAAAGAGCACAGAGAAATAAGCTACCCATACCAGCAGATCGATGATCCAATGTCTTGTCTTCATAAGCTATGATATGTTTAAGGCACGCTTGGACCTTTTCAAATACTCCTCGCATTTCTCCAGTCCTTTGTCGCCACCGTTAATTTTCCGTCTGATTGCTTTCAGATTATCTTCGTCTGCCAATTCGTTGCAACCGAAGGTATCAAATATCCACATCGATGAACGTGTTGCACCAAGA
>CAKUYO010000328.1 GCA_934716995.1 uncultured Bacteroidales bacterium
GTTATATGCTACAATGATAAAAACTTCCATTTTGGACAGAAATATAAAATTACAAGGGAGGAAAAATTTTTAATGGCAATACAGGAAGTTATAAAGTACGAGGGAGAAAATTCTGTTCTGATATATAAGCATCCTGCTGAGGATTTTAATACGATGTCACAGCTCATTGTCCATGAGTCGCAGGAAGCGGTATTTTTTAGTGACGGACAGGCTTTGGACAGCTTCAGGGCAGGAAGATATACTCTTGAGACAAAGAATATCCCGTTAATTTCCAAGCTTAGAAATCTTGTATCGGGCGGCGTATCACCGTTTCACACAGAGGTTTATTTTATAAATCTTGCGACGATGATGGACATACCGTGGGGCACGCCGAGCCAGGTAACTGTGAGAGATCCGAATTACGGATACAGTTACAGTGCGGGTGCAAGTGGTTCGTTCGGAATTAAAATAACAGACGGACGCAGACTCCTTATTAATCTTGTCGGAACAGAGAAGAAGATGGAGACATCTGATGTTCAGAAGTATTTTAAAGATCTGATTGTTACGAGAGTTAAAAATTGTATTGCGGTTGAACTCGGCAGATACAGCTACAATGAATTTAACCAGCATTTAAGTGACATTTCGGAAAGCGTTGCGTCACAGATTGAAAAAGATATTTCTGATTACGGTATACAGATACTTAATTTCTTTTTATCTTCGGTCAATATAAAGCCTGATGATCTTGAAGCATTAAAAAATCTCGACAACAGCATGGCACAGAAAAGATTTGAGGCTATGGGTAACAGGGATGCGAATGTTATCGAGGCACAGGGAATGGCGAAAGCAAGAGAAATTCAGGGCTACACATGGCAGCAGGAACAGCAGTTTGATGTTAGTAAAACATTTGCACAAAACGAGGGATTTGCGGGTAATCCTGCCAATATGATGGCACAGATTCCACTGGCATTTTCCATGGGAGACATGATTAAATCAAATGTAGATTCTGCAGTGGCTTCGACAGCCGAAACGAAAAATAATACGGATGTTACTGTTATAAAATGTGCAAAATGCGGCACTGAACTTCCGTCAAATTCAAAATTCTGCTTTAACTGCGGAGAAAAAGTTGAGATTCCAAAGACAGTTTTCTGTTCGGAATGTGGACAGCCGATAAGTCCCGAAGCTAAATTCTGCATGCACTGCGGAGCAAGGAGGGACGTATGACAAGATATATTTTTTGCGTGATTGCTGTTTTAGTACAGCCATTATTTGTGTGGTATGTGTACCATAAGCAGGATAAAAGAGAGGCTGCCTTAAAGATTCCGATGATTGGCTGCAGTGTGCTTTATCTTGTTGTGCAGGTATATGCGTTTTTCAAACTGTGTATAAAAATTCCGGGAAAATACGGTATATTTTCTTATCTGATTCAGGCTGCGATACTGGCAGTATTTATAGTTCTGGAGCTGGCTTTGTCAGGCAGCAACAAATATATAAAAAGAGTTCAGGAGAATGAGCAGAATTCAATACGTGATTTTAAAAATCTTATCAAAGAACTTGAAATATGCCGCTTGGATGTCTCTGAAGAAAATAAAAAATATATAGATAAATTATACGAAAAAATGAGATATTCCGACCC
>CAKUYO010000329.1 GCA_934716995.1 uncultured Bacteroidales bacterium
AAATGCGCCAAAGAAGACGGCAGTATCGACGCATTCTTCTATGAATCCGTCCCGTCCGACTATCTTGCAGACGCAATCGACGCACTTTAAAAAGGAGGAACAATGAATAAAAAATTTTTATTATTTATTACGCTTGTACTAGCGTTGTCGGTATGTTTTGCGCTGGTCGCTTGCGGTGACAAGACAGGAGTAAACAAACTGACTGCCGAAAGCGGCATTACTTTGGACGGCGCGTTTGAAAACGACTCCGTGCTAAAAGCCGAAAATCATGCCGTCGACAGCGAACAAGGAAAAGCGGCTATTGTTGCGATAGACAAACCTTACGACAGTGCCAAAGTTGCCGTTTTTGACATATCGCTCACAAAGAACGGCGAAAAAATTCAACCTAACGGTAAAGTGAAAGTTACCATGCCGAAGCCGTTTGAGGCGGACGGTTACGTTACCTATCACGTAAAGGACGACAACACGGTGGAGGAACTAAAAACCACGGTTGACGGCAATAATATATACTTTGAAACGACAAGTTTTTCGTATTTTGTGGTTGCGGGCTTGGTAAACGCCGAGCAACAGCATATACACAGTTACGTTGAAAAAGTCACCGACAGAAACCTTGTGGACAATGCAACCTGCCAAAGAAAGGCTGTGTATCGCCTTGTATGCAGTATTTGCGGAAGTTTAGGCAGGGAAACATTTGAGTACGGCGAACTTGCCGATCACAACCTGCGCGAAGAAAAAGGTTACGATCCTTGGTGCGAAAGAGATGGACTTACCCACGGCAAACGTTGCATAAATCCGGGATGTACTTATACCGAGCAGAAGCCGATACCCGCTATCGGACACGATATGCAGGACGTTGCCGCAAAAGAGCCGACTTGTACGGAAATCGGATGGAAAGCATACAAGAGATGCGCGCATTATTGCGGCAAAACCGAAGGGTATGAGCAAATCGAAAAAACGGGACATAATTTATCTATAACCGTTCCGCGCGTTGAGCCGACTTGCGAAAAGTGGGGCCACGAGGAGTATTACAAATGCTCCAACGAGGGTTGTAATTATAATACCGATTATAATGGTTTGCCCGCTCTCGGACACGACAAGGAAAGGCACGATCCCTGCGAAGCAACCTGCACCGAGGACGGGTATTGGGGAAGTTATTACACTTGCAAGCGCGAAGGTTGCGATTATTCGTCAAAGGTGGATAGATACGTCGAAAAGGCTCTCGGACACAATCTCAAACACCACGAGGCAAAACAAGCGGACTGCTTGCCCGGATGGGAAGCGTACGACGAATGTCAGCGCGAGGGTTGCGACTATAATACGAAGGTGGAAATTCCCGCCAACGGCAAGCATAGTTACGTTTGCGACGTATGCACCACGTGCAACGGACTTAACCCCGTAAAATACACGCGCGACGGCAACTATATCTATTTCGGTTACTGGCCACAAACCTGCGAGCGCGACGAAAACGTCGTTGCGAAACTCAACGAAATGGCAGGGAAGCCGCCCCTTCCGCGTGATAAGGAAAATCCTTATAATTGGGAAAGTCACGAGGGTACTACTTATATGTGGCAAAAAATCGTTATATATAACGGCACGAAATACCTCGGCG
>CAKUYO010000330.1 GCA_934716995.1 uncultured Bacteroidales bacterium
CCCACCCGGAGCTTGCCGTCCTGCTCATAGAGCACCACGTCGTTCTTGGCGTAAGTGCCCTGCAGCCGGTAGCCGATCAGCAGGTCGCCGTCCTTGACGGCGGGGAACATGCTGTTGCCGGAGGCCTGTGTCAGCAGGAACACCTGCGTGAACAGCACCCACGCGGCTGCCGCCAGCACCACCACCCGGCCCAGTAGACTGAGCGCGTCCCGGCGGTCCTGCGCGGCGTTGCGCCGCTTGTGCAGGGCTCTGCGCCCTGCCGTGAGCGGGTCTTGCGGAGGGAGTGTTTTTGCGGCTTTCGCCATCAACATCCCTCCTCATGGTTCTCTCCGGGAGGTGTATGGGCTTCCAGCAGGGCGTTATACCTTGCTCTCTCGGCCCGGATGGCGTTTTCGTACAGGCCGTAGAGCTCCTCCAGCTTCTTCCACATCTGCACTTCATCCACGCCGCCCAGCAGGTTCTTGCGGAACTTCACCTTGCGGTACCATTCCACGATCTCCAGCTGCTCTTGGCTGATGCAGGCATCCTCCGCGCCGGGCAGGCGCTGTGCGGGCTGCGGGCCTCCTTTGGCTTTTTCTTTTGCCATCCATCCACCTCCTTTCGTGATTTTATTTGGCTTGGAAGTTGGCTTATTCATCGTCGTCGTTCTTCCGTTTCCGGAGGAAGAGCAGCACGCCGCCGCCCGCGACGACCACGAGGATCAGGATGTAGGGGAGGGTATCGAGGAGGACACCGTTGTCGATTTCGCCCTTCTTTTCGTTCTGCACAACGATTGTGGTACTGCTGACTTCATCACCAATTACACAGCCATACTGGTCTACCGGTTTCAGAACAAACTTGCCGTTCTCTCCACTCCCATCCGTTTCCCATACAAACTTATATCGGAATGTGCGTTCTTCAGTAGTCTGTGCTGATTGCTCGAAACCAGATGCGGTTGTATTGTAACCGGCGTCGTTCAATGTTTCTGTTACTGTAATGATAGTGTTTGCAGGAATGCCACTGACTGTAACCGTTTCGCCATCACCAAGCGTGAAGTTATTTGCATCCACGACTTCGTTATTCCTCTTCACGGTCACATGATTGGAAAGATCGGCGCTTTCAATTTTGAATGTAAACTGTTTGGTCTTGTCGCCGAACCAGCCGGTCACTTCTTTCTTTACGGTGAAGTCCGTGTTCACACGGTCATACACTGCGTAGAAGTTAACTGTACCATCAGCAAGCTCTTCTTTCGACGGCGTATAGTCCCATGTTGTGATAAGCTCATCCTTATTAGCAGCATTTGGCTCGTCGGCAGCACCCTCATGAGAAGAGTTTTCTTTGTACCAGCCTCTGAGCACATAGGTCACACCACCAACTGGTTTGGCATCGCCAATCGTTGCATTGCTCGTCTCACTGACTTCGTGCCCTTTCAGGTAGGTCGTGGAGTCTTTCATTTCATACTTTAATGCACCTGGCTCCATCACCCAGAACCTTGCGGTATAGACCTTATCGTTGACAATATCAATCGTACAGTCTATATGCTTATCCGGAGTCGTACCGTTGTTTCTAGAAATCTTATAAGGTGTAACTTTAATTTGGGTGATATCATCCTCCTTCAGGTCGATAT
>CAKUYO010000331.1 GCA_934716995.1 uncultured Bacteroidales bacterium
CAGGCCTTTGCCGTACAGGCAGGCCGCGAGGTGCGCATTCTGGTCAAGCCCGACGTCATCAGCGACGATCAGGTCATTCTGCTGGCACGCGCCATCGCTAAAAAGATCGAGGATACGCTGGATTACCCCGGCCAGATCAAGGTCAATGTCATCCGCGAGAGCCGCGCTGTGGAGTACGCAAAATAAAGCTTTTTCCGCAGGCTGCCGTGTTTTTACACGGCAGCCTGTTTTTTTGCGCCAAAATGATTGCATTTCCCGCTAAAAAAAGGTATCATGGATGCAGAAGAAAGCAAAAAGAACTGCGTCCGCATGGACGCAGAACCGCAAAGACCTCAGAACGGAAAGGAGCATCGTTTTATGAAAAACTGGAAAAAACTGCTGGCCTGCCTGCTGGTCAGCCTGATGGCACTGACCGTATTCACCGCCTGCGATGGCAGCGTGGGTGCACCGATGGGCCCCAAGAGCTCGGACGCTGAAAGCGCAAAGGCACTGTGCGACAAATTCAAAGTGACCTACGATGAGGAACTGAGCAATAAGGCTTACAGCATTGCAAGCTGGATCGCCGGTACTTCGGTGTCCTGCAAGGTCAATACGGAAAAGACGGAGCTTTACCGGAAGGACAATATCAGCAACGAAGCAAAAGCACAGATGAAGATCAAGCGCTATGCTACTGCCTTTGATATCATGGGCATCGGCAAGGGCGTCGGCGGCGGTATGGCCGCAGACGACTTTATTCCGGGCTTTGGCATCGACTGTAATTTGGAAGCCAACGGCACATCGGACATCACCTTTGTTCTGCCGAAGGACGGCGTTTACACCAAAACCATGACCAAAGCCGCAGAGAGCAAGACCAAGCTGGGTGTTGCCTATGTGGTAAAGGACGGCGTGCGCTACGCCGTGGTGCTGTTTGGGTAAAATGTAATATAAACCCTCTCAGGCTCACATTCGTTCGCCAGCTCCCCCGAAAGGGGGAGCTTTTTGCTGCTGCCGTTTTCCGTTACGACCCCACCTGTGAAAAAGTGGCTCAGAAACGCCCGCAGGCGTTTCTGAGCCACAAATTATAATAATCTTTCCGCTGAACATGGTCAGAGCGTCAGCGGAGACCATTTTAAATCGTCCCACGCAAAAAGCAGCCGCCGCACTTTCTCGTGCAGCGGCTGCTTTGTTTATGCTGGGTTATCAGCCCTTCAGGAAAGCCGGCAGGGGCTTGCCCTCCTTGAGCCACTGGTGATACTCGGCGGTGGCGGCAAATTCCACATCACCGGCAGAGTTCAGCGCAGTCTCCACCGAGTCCTGCACCACGCCGATGATGAAGCCCACGCCCACCATCTGCATGGCGATGTCGTTGGAGATGCCGAACAGCGAGCAGGCCATGGGAATCAGCAGCAGAGAGCCGCCAGCCACGCCGGAGGCTCCGCAGGCACCCAGAGCGCTCATGGCGCTCAGTACAATGGCGGCGGGCAAAGACACCTGAATGCCCAGCGTGTTGGCCGCTGCCAGCGTCATGATGGTAATGGTGATGGCGGCGCCGTCCATGTTGATGGTGGCACCCAGCGGGATGGACACGGAATACATATCCTTGTCCAGACCCAGCTTTTCACACAG
>CAKUYO010000332.1 GCA_934716995.1 uncultured Bacteroidales bacterium
CTATTACGTTTACCTTAACGGATTTATTGACGTAAACGCCCTTTACCGTTACCGAAACGAAAAATTCAACCGGTCCTTTCTTTTTAGCCGTGAACGTGTATATGCCGTTATTTTCGCCTTTAACGTCGCAGACGTCCTCTGCCGAGCCGTCGGACAAAGACCATTCCGCTACGGATTCGCCCGTGACGTCCTCGCCGTTAAATAATACTTTAAGTTCGCTCGTGAAACTCTTTCCCGCTTCGATCGTTATCTCGTCCGTAAGTTTTACCACGGGCGCGTCGAGAGTTCCCGTTACGGTAACCACGCATTTCGCGCTTCCGCCTCCCGCCGTCGCGGTTATTTCCGCCGTTCCGCGCTTAACGCCGTAAACCCTGCCGTTTTCGTTTACCTCGGCAACGTTTTTATCGCTCGTTGACCAGATAACGGCTTCGTCGCTGCCCTCGACAGTCGCCGAGAGAGTGACGTATTCGTTTTCCGAGACGGTAACGGAGTCAGGAGAAATCGTAACCGATACCTCGCCGGATACCTCGCTGCCCGAAACGCTTTCCGTCGGTTCGGAAGATACGCTCTCTTTGCCTTTTTTGCACGAAGTCACGCCGGCAACGCAGGCAAAGAGCAACGTTGCCATCGTTATAATAAAAGCGATTTTGGTTAAACTCTTTTTCATAATCGTCTTACCCCCTTACGTTAAATCCCACGTCGAAGTGATCGCGGAAATTTTGAAATGCTCCTGATGCGTCGTATTTCCGAGTTTTTCGAAATCCTCGATGAACGCCTTGCGCATTTCCTTTCTCTGCGACGCGCTGTAAGATCTTGCGTACGTCGTGCAAAGAACGTATCTCGGGAAAAGCGATTCGATTAAAATGTGCTTTTTCAAAGCCTCGTAAAGATCGTTGTCCGTACCCGAATATTTCTCGATCGCTTCCTCGGCTTTTTTGAAGGAATTGTTCCAATTGGTTATCAAGCCTTCTTGCCAGATTCTGCTGTCCGAAAGCGCGTAGGAGTGGACTCCGCCGCCCGTTATTCTTTCGTTGTCGCTTAAAACGACCTGAACTTCGTTGAAGTAGGCGCGCATTATCGGCGCGGCTTCTCTGAAGTAATACTTGAAGAATTTGTCTACAAGTTCGTTATAATCGACGTTGACGTCAAACATTCCCTTGGAGTTTATATAGTCGCGAAGTTTCGCGAATCCGGGGTTGTTTCTGTTTTCCCACGTCCCTTCGGGGTAAATATAATATCCGCCGAACTCCTTGAAATACTTGAAATTGTCAAGCATTATCTGATAGTTGTTGTAAGGATAAAGATACTGATAATAACTTATTTCGTAAGACCAGATATGGAGGTTGGACGCGCCGAGACCCGCCCACGCTTCTACGGCAGAGGCGTATTCTCTGTTTTCTTCCTCGTAAAAAGAGTGAATCCAGTTTGCCGCGGAAGCCGCGAATTCATAGCCTACGCCGCGTTCGCAGACGAGTTTCACAGGGTTGCCCTCTTCGTCCGTAACAGCCGTTTTTTCGCCGTTTTCGTTAAATTCGTAGCGGATTTCGGGAATTCCCTTACCCTTGGAATCGAGAACGTAACTGCCGTTTTCGCGCTGAACGGGAG
>CAKUYO010000333.1 GCA_934716995.1 uncultured Bacteroidales bacterium
CTCATATGCGACCCGGACCGTATGCAGTAATATCGCAGTCTGCTGCTATCCTGCGCCATCAACACCTACTGCGTGTTCTAGCGGATCGTCCTCCATGCCTTTGTCGAATACTCTGTATAGTACTCCTTGCCATCGATGATGCGCACACCGCGAATCTTGTAATAGTAGGTGCTGCCTGCTTCCACGTCCTTGGTGTTCAGATACTTCGTCCAACTGCCGTTCGGCGTACGGAAGAACGGTTTCCTGCTGTAGCCGCTGCTGCGCTTGGTCGAACGATAAATCTCAAAGTAATCGACCTTGTAGCCTTTTTCTTTCGTCCAAGTCAGCAGGACCTTGCCGTCCTGCGTGCGCTGAGAACGCAGGCTGATTCCTGTATTTTCAACACCCTTGGCGATTTTCTTCTGTGCAGGTGTCAGCGTACCGGACGGCTGCGCCGGATCGGTCTGGTCGGTCACTGCAGCCGGATCAATCGTCATTGTATTGCCAGTTGTCTGTGCAACCATGTTTTTGAGTTCCTCCTGAGAGATCACTTTTTCGCCGTCTGCGGTCTGAATCGTCAGTTCTGCCTCGGTCTCACTGAGAATCGACTGCACGAAAGCCTTCTCAAGATGAATCTCCAACTTCGCACCATTCCGTACCGCATTCTTAGCGACCCGAATGACGATAGCCTTCGACTTGTTCGCCTTCGCTTGACTGAGAATTTCCCTCTGGTTCGCTGCCGAAACCGTTACCATTGCTATGGTCACAGTGTTGCCGTCTGCCTCCCGCTTCGTTTCATTCTTGACCTCAGCCGGAGAACTCGTCACTTTGCTGTCCGTCGTGCCGCTTGTCTTAACATCCGCAGGTGGTGCAAGATAGCTACCGGAGGAACCGCCGGAAGCAGCATCCGTAATCTTAAAAATGCCATCACCTGTAGTCACCTCGTAATTATCCGATTTATACGAAAATGTCGGCTTTTGACTAAATCGAATTACGTAGGTGCCCGGTGTATTGCTGTCCTTTAAAGCTTGTCCATTCTGATCAAGGAACTCGAATTGAATGTCGCCTATATTCTCTATTACGACTGCACTAGAAACAACTGCATCCTGTAAACCTGCGTACTCAAAGTCCGTTCCTGTCGGCATCGCATCGCCTTTTTTGATTGTGACATCCTTCGGTTTCACGGTCAGTGCCGCTTTTTTAATCGTAAAAGTATACGTTTTATCCGCCGTGTCTTGCGTATCAGCCCAAACAGTATGCTCTTGATCCGTCAAAGCAAGTGTGACCTTGTATGTACCCGCATTGGTTTTCGTGTTATTACTTATGGTATAGGCACTATTCATTGGAATGTGATAAGTCTGAAGCTTGCCGTTGTAGACATATTCCGTCTTATCCTCTGCAGGTGCCTGCACTGCTGTCTTGGGTACATAACTTTCGTTTACGCTTAATTTTATTTCTTTCGCATCAGTATCATATATAATCTTATAGCGTGGATCATCAGATTTAAAATTATTTACATATCCAGAAATATCCAAACCTGACCCATCTGCCGCCTTTGCGATCGTCACCGGATTATCTTTTGTCACTGCACCGCTTGTCTTTACACCGATTTGAGCACTGTTATGC
>CAKUYO010000334.1 GCA_934716995.1 uncultured Bacteroidales bacterium
GCTCCCGCCGGGGGCGTTCGCCCTGCCCAGATGCGCTCCTCTGCTGCCTGTTTTGCTGAAATTTCACCGGAAGTGATTTTGAGGGATGGAGGGAGAAACGGGGTAATTTTTGTTCGATATAAAACAAATCATGTGACTCCTTCATTCACTCTGTCTCTGTTTCCAACGAGGACGGGCTCAGCGAAATTTTTATTTTCCCTAGCATTAATCGTCCCTGCAGCACGCGGGCCATCATAGAATATACCTTCTTATAGTCAGGTCTTGATGTGTTTGGAAAATGCACGAATATCTCGCTATCCCCTGTCAGCTTCTCGATGTCATTCTGAAGTTTTTCTACCAAAAGAGCAATTCCACTGTATGTTGCAAACAATTCGTCTCCTTGGCCCGTTGGTATCTCGCCAATATCGATGAAGTAATATCGAAACTTGCCCTCAGGATACTTGAGTTGAACGCCTCCTCTCATACAGTACAAGTCCGGTATCACAATTTCGCTCATCCGGTTTACATCAAAAACCTCATTCGGGAAAATCATTTTAAAGCGGTTCAGTCCATTGGCATAGGTGCTTTTCAACACGATTTCCGGATAGTTCTCCATCACGTCCTGCAATGCCATTGCACCGCCATGGCATTCTTCACGCTGCTTCATCTCCTGAGGATCAAATTCCGTTCCATCGTCGAAAACAGCAATGGAGTTTTTTGTAATTTGTACGAAGCACTTCTGCGCTTTTCCGTGCTCCTTTGCATTAAATACGATTTCATAAATCAGGACCTTGATGGTATACCAACACGTTTTGTCCAGTTCTACTCCGATGTCGTCAAACAACGGCGGTAATTTTTGTAATTTCTCGCATTGGATCTTGCAGAAGTTTTCCTCCATGCACTCTGTCATCCATTCGTAGTTTCTATCGTTTAATTTGGCGATTTCAAAATTTGCCGAGAGTTTGTTGTAGAGCCATTGATATTTTGGTTTTGAGCATACTTCTACAAAAATAGCGTTCCATCGTTTTAGTTGCTCATTGCCGATTGAAACGTTTAATGTATCCGATAATACCTTATTGCTCACAGCCTGGTTTCCAAAGTCCTCTGTATTGTTTATGTTCTGCAGAAAGGAGTCCATGACGAGCTGCTCGTCATATTCAAGCTTCATACCGTCAGCAAATCGTTCAAATGTTTCTGATAGCACCCCATACAGTTGATTTTCAAGCGTATCATCACCTTTTTTCCAAGGAGTTTCATTGCATCCCAAGAAGCACTCGCCCCACAACTAATGAGGTAGCTCTGAATGATGGGATCGTTCAGTAACGTCTTAATTATATAGAGAACTGTCATTACTATATCACCTATTACGTTTTAAGTTTTCTGGCAGCGAAGCCATTATTTCTGACCCAGTATACCACATACCGCCAGCTGCGTCACCTTTCCAGAAGGAGATTTTCGCTTTTCAACTATTTTCCGTTCTCTGAAGCTCCCCCAGCAACTCGCTTCCTGCGCCTTTCCTTCGCCGTTTCTGGAATATCGATCAGTCCAAACCGATAGAACATTCCGTATATGTAGGTTATGCCCCGGATATCACCCAGCGCTTTCGGACGGTCTACCACTGCTC
>CAKUYO010000335.1 GCA_934716995.1 uncultured Bacteroidales bacterium
CGTCGGAGCCGTTCCGCCTAGGTGGTTGCACGCTCAGAGCAATCCTTCCAAGGTCAAAACCTAACACAAACCACGGGCGTCAAGTCTGAGGACTGGTATCGCTCCGAACGGGGGTGTCAGAAGGACATTGTTTGCTTTTCGGTAAAATTTCACATCGTTTTTTAAGACCGTTCGAACCGGCGGTTTTACGGGAAGGATTCGAAAGTACAATGGAAAAACAATCAATTGTTATCGCCAGTCGGGAAAGTGCCCTGGCTATGTGGCAGGCCAAGCACGTTCAGTCGTTACTTCAGAGGCGCTACCCGACCTGTGATGTTTCGATTCTCAGCATCACAACGCGCGGCGATAAGATTCTCGATAAGAAACTCTCGCTTGTCGGCGGCAAGGGGCTTTTTGTCAAAGAACTTGAGGCAGCGATGCAAGAGGGAAGAGCCGACCTTGCCGTTCACTCCCTTAAAGATGTCCCGATGCAACTGCCCGAAGGGTTTTCCTTAGCTTGCGTCACGGTGCGCGAAGATTCGCGCGATGCGTTTGTCAGTTCCCGATTTGCCTCTTTAGAAGCGATGCCCGAGGGCTCTGTTGTCGGAACATCAAGCCTGCGACGCGAATTGATGCTCAAAAGCCGGTATCCGCACCTTGTCGTTCGGTCCGTGCGCGGTAATGTCGGAACGCGGCTAAGTAAACTCGATGCCGGACAGTTCGATGCATTGATTATGGCCGGGGCAGGGTTAAAGCGCCTGGGGCTTTCCGATCGCATCCGCAAGTGGCTTCCGCCTGAAGTGAGTCTTCCCGCTCCCGGACAAGGAGCCCTCGGAATTGAAATTCGTTCGAACGATGAACGCTTGGCTCGACTGGTTGCGTTTTTGAATGACGAAAAAACGCGTGCGGCTTGCACGGCCGAGCGCGCCGTCAGTCGTGCGCTCGGCGGCTCTTGTCAGGTGCCGCTTGCTGCGTATGCCGTCGACCGGGACGGGAGCCTTTGGCTTCGGGCTCTTGTCGGAGATCATCGAACCGGTCGCGTGCTCTTTGCTCAAGAATGTGCCCCGTACGCACAAGCCGAAGAGCTGGCTTCGCGTGTTGTCGGGCAACTATTAAAGCAGGGCGCGCAAAAAGTCCTGGATGCCGTTTTGTCGGAGACACGGAATTCATGACGCGCAAGGCTCGCTTCATTTTGACGCGCCCGCCCAAGGAGTCGGAAAACTTAGCTCGGAACCTTGCCGAACCCGCGACATGGCTTTGGCCTGCCTTTACGTTTGCTCCTCCGAGCGACATGAACGCCGTGAATCGGACGCTTTCGAATCTGTCGCGATTTGATGCGTTTTTGTTTGTCAGTCCGACGGCCGTTTCTTTTGCTCACGTGCAGATGCCGAGCATCCCGCCGTCTGTTACCGTTTGCTGTGCCGGAGGGGCAACGGCTCGGGCCGTGCAAAATGCCTGGGGCCCATCGGTCCGAATCCTTTGCCCGGAAGGTCAGGTAGCTTCCTCCGGGAGTGAATCTCTTTTTAAAGCGATGAAGATTGCGGGTCTACCGAAATCGCTATTAATTTTCCGAGCGCAAAGCGGGCGGGAGTGGCTTTCCGAGCAACTAATTGATGCCGGCG
>CAKUYO010000336.1 GCA_934716995.1 uncultured Bacteroidales bacterium
TAGTCACATTTTCTATTTTGATATGCCATAATTAAAAAATAATGCTGGGGCTATTGCCCCAGCTATAATCTAAGAATAAATTACTCTCCGTCTTCCTCGGCGGTGTAAACAATAAAGTCATACATCTTATTGCTTAGGCAACTACGAACGAACTCAAGGGTCAAGTTCTGGGTAACAGGGTCGCCATCAGCAGATAGGTCAAAGTTCCAGTTACCATCAATCTGTGCAGTACCTTCGATAACGCAAGGATAGGTTTCGCCAGAGCAAATATCCTTTGCGACACCATAAGCAGAAACTAGCACGGTAGAAGGCATCTTGTCGGACTCGACAGTAACGCGCTGTGCGCCAGTACCAGTCTTGATACTATATGCACAAGCAATGCGGTCGCCAATAGCAACTTCGCCCTTATTAAAGGTCAAAGTGCCAGTGGCATACTTAAACACACCAACAGCGGCAGCAGCGCCCTGAGTAAAGGACTTACCATAAGTGCCATCTGCGTTTAGGATATACACATATCCAATTTCCTTACCAGCAGTACCAACTGGGGTCTGATGCAGTGTAACACCCGGAGTATCACCAGCGGTAGTTACCTCAATTACATCATAATAAGTAATGGTCTGTGCGCCAGTATCTAGCTCAGTACCATTTTGAATTGCCATAACCTCGGTGTTAAAAGTAGCACTTTCGACAGTCATGGTAGCACGTCTTGAGTGACCAAAACCAGTACCGATATAGACGTTGCCGGAACCACCAGTAGGATAGGTCATTTCGACAGTGTTCTCAAGTGAAGAGGTCTTGCAATCAGTCAGATATGCAACGATTTGCTTAGTTGCAGGCTTACGAAGTAGAATCTCAAAGCATTGCTGCATTGAAAACTTCTTGGGCGTTGCGTTATTACTCATAGCCATTAAAAACACTCCATTTCTTTTAATTTATAATAGCTGCCCAGTTAATCTTATCCCAATTAACTGGATTCTTCTTTGTATCAATGCAACCGCTATATATAGCCCGCATTGTACCATTGTATTCATCGACCTGTGACAGTCTTCTGTATAGGTCGTATATCATGTATATAGGATAATCCCATATATCATTATACCTTTGTCCTCTAGCTATTAACGCAGATACTAAACTACCTAAATCAACACTTGATTTACGATTATTCGCCTCGCGGCTTTCTCTGCGTCTATACTCTAGTTCTAGCAGTCTTTTCTTACCACTCTTTGTTGGACAAGTTTTCCAATAATAATCTGGATGGTAGTCATTTATTTGTCTTATATATTGAACAGTCATATTATAGAACGCTTCTGTATATTGAAAACCATCTTTACAACAAATCAAACTATTCCCATCCCGTTCCAAGGCATGTAATGTTATTTGTTCATCACCATCGCCGTTGCCAACAGTGATTACCATGTATTCGCAATCTAAGGATAGGAAATAATTCAAGGCATCTCTATACTGTCTACTTATTAACAGACAATTAGAGTTCAAATACTTTACCCCATTATCGAGTATATATACATCACTTGACGTTCCACCAATCAGTGCCTTTTGAATGAAAAACAACCATTCGCTCTTTATTTCTGTGTACAGTTT
>CAKUYO010000337.1 GCA_934716995.1 uncultured Bacteroidales bacterium
GGGGTATACTGCGCAGGTCGCTTGTAAATTTCCCTTTAAAATAACTGAATATTTGTCGGCAAAACCGTCGTGAGGCGGTGACGCAAAGCCAAGGAACTTTATTACAAACGAAATATCGCCTTGCGGGAGACTGCGGGAAGGCGAATCCGCGTTTTGCAAAAAAGTAAGCCCGGTTGCAATATAGTATCTTTACGGATACTAAGTTGCAACCTTTTTTATTTCCGAAAATCTTCGGTAACGCCGCAAAAAAGAAGCGGACGGAACGTTGTATTTTTCCATAGATTGCACGGACACGGTAACCTTCGTTCCGCTTTTAAGTTCGTCGCCGCTTAAACGCAGTTCGGTAGTTCGGTTTTAATAAACGTACCGCATTCCTCAACGTCGGCAAAGACGCTGTTTTTAGGTGATTGTCTTTCGGTTTTAACAAATTTACCGCATACAAAAACGTCTGATTCGCGGTTATGCGGTGATTTTACTCTTTTTGACGAAAAAACCGCCGCCCGAATTGCGACGGTTTTTTAGGTTTAATATACGTTTAAAAATTGATCATAAACATATCGCAGGGCAGACCTTGTTCGTCGTAAACGGTTATCGTTCTCGAAAGGTCCTCTACGTTTTCGGCGGTTTTTTCAAAATTATAGCCGTATCTTATGCCGCTGAACGGCACGCCGGACGTAACGGTGATTACGTTGTCGTTTATCGTAACGTTGCATTTAAGCGAGTACCCCTCCGCGGTCAGCACTTCAAAGCCGCTCGAACCGTTCTTTAAAACGACTTTTTCGTTCATTGTAAGCTGAATTTCTTTATCCGAAACGACCTTGCAGGATTTTACTTTGGGCGCGGCGTTTTCGTCTTTGCCGAAGAAGTTCCTTAGCGTTTCGCTCGCAAGGCGGGTGGCGATGGTGCGTTTGTCCTTGGGGTGAATATCGCTCCAGTCGCCCTGATCGAGGTTTATCGCGTTGCAAACGAGTTTGTCTTCTCTTGCCACGACGGTTATTTTTTCGTTGATTATGCTGTAGCCTACGGGATCTTCCACGAACCTTGCAAGTTCCGCCATGCTGAAAGTCAGTTGCGGGTTATTGAAAAATCTTCTGAAACAAGAAACGAGTGCTTTCAACGCTTTGTCGTGGTTCCTTTCCGCGCCGTAAATGTTAGATTCGCCCTGATACCAGCACACGCCCCTTATGTTGTACCCCTCGAGCGGGTAAACGACGCCGTTAAAACTTTGGCTGTGTTTTTTCCATATAAGACTTTCGTCGCAAGCGGTATCGCAAATCTTTTCGTATTCGGTATACGCCTCTTCGTCCATCCACGATTCGGTTATCGTTCCGCCGATTGCGTTTACTATAAGCCCGACGGGACAGTCCAGTTTTTTCTGCATTTCTTTGCCGAAGATATAGCCCACGGCGGAGAAATTCTTTATAGACGAAACGTTCGCACCGTTCCATACGGGCGGTTGTTCGAGCGTTTTTGTCGGCTGCTCGTGGAATTTGGTGGCAAGCGAAAGCAGTCTGATATTATCGTTTTTACATTCGGCTTCGCTTGCATATAAATCGGCAAGCACTTCGCCGCTCCATTCGACTTTCCATTCCATATTGC
>CAKUYO010000338.1 GCA_934716995.1 uncultured Bacteroidales bacterium
CTTTTATTGGTGCAGGATTTATTATTGCCTTTTGGTATTTTCTTGCACGGTTTGTCGTTCATCTTCTGAAAAGGGAAGGCAAGAAAAAAGATGCTATTTTCATGGCTGTTACACTCATTATCGGAATTGTGATAATGATGCTTGCCATGGAAACAGATCCACAAGCACGTTGCAAGCACGAGTATACAACTACCAAAGATGTACAGCCAACCTGTACAGAAGATGGAGAAATTATAAAGGAATGCAGCCTGTGTGGAAAGAAAGTTGACACTGTACTCCCCGCAACAGGACATACCATGGTCGAAATCTCTCGGACAGAAGCATCTGAAACAAGCGATGGCTCTATTGTTTCTAAATGCTCTGTGTGCGGATATGAACATACCGAAATCATTCCGCAGCTTGAGCCCAGTTCTTCTGTTGAGGAAGACGCTTCTAGCGCAGGAAGTGTAGAGCAGAGCGCTTCGTCTTTTGAAGAGGAGAGTTCTTCCGATAGTTCTGAACAAGAAATAGAAAGCACGTCTACCACCGCAGCAACTTCAACTGGTTTCGTCTTCCCTCAAAAGTACACGGACAAGCGCAATAAAGTCCTCGCATTGATTGGCAAAGGTGCAGGTGTAGAGGTGTACTTTTCGCATAATGCACTGACTCAATCTTTTGATGGAAAAGCAGACTATACTTTCTACGGAAATATTAAAGATGGTAAAGCCGATGGCATCGGCCTGGTTTACCGCGATCATAAACTGGTCTTCGGTGGCGAATTCAAAAAAGGAAAGCCCAGCGGTTATGGAATCGTTTTTGATTCAGACATTCCCAATGTTGACTACGCATATGAAGGCGACGACTGCTCGACTATCACAATGCTCGTTGTTCACCATCGCTTTGTTGCATCTGGTGATGGCTATATTTACTACGGCTTTAAGACATGCCGAGATACTCAAACTACAGGGTTGGAACTCGATGATAATGCATATATTGTATACGACGGTGACTTAAAAGAGAATCAAAAAGACGGTCAAGGTAAGCGGTACTTCTATGGCTTTGATGGAAAACCAATTTTCCTTCTTTATGAGGGTGGCTATAAAGACGATGAATGCTCTGGAAAAGGAAAAAGTTATTATTCAAACGGCCAAATCTGCTATGAAGGCGAATACAAGAAAGGAAAGTACAACGGTAAAGGAACCCTTTATAATGAAGACGGCAGTGTTCAATATAAAGGCAACTTCAAAGATGGTAACGCTGCCTAATCTCTACGGGCAGTACAAAAGCAAAATTTGAATGGAGGCTTTAATATGGCTATGAAAGTTATCAAATGTCCTGATTGTGGACACGAATTGGCACGTCTAATTCTTGGCGGTGGAACAAATCAAACCAAAACCTGCTCTGGCTGCGGTTCTCGGTTCCGTATCATCAAAGATGCTCGTACTGGTAGCGTCAGAGTAGAGCGTGCATAACAAAAAAATAAAAATGTGCAGGGTAGCAGCAACGCCGCCCTGCACATTTTTGTTAAGTAAAGGACTTGAGCACTTTTTTCAGTGCTTCACGCTGCTCCGGGGATAGCTGGGCCAGAAGCTTCAAAAAATCCTGCTGTTCCTCTGGGG
>CAKUYO010000339.1 GCA_934716995.1 uncultured Bacteroidales bacterium
GCCACCTCCCCCGTATCGGGGGAGTCTGTCCTCTAGGGGAGCCTTTATAAGCTGCGCTTACTCCAAAACTCCCAGCTGCACCATCAAATTTCGCTGGCCTGCCGTGTGGTAGTTCGATGCGGTCAGATCGGCGGCGCGGTTAAAATAGACCGTATCGCTGTCCTGCTCCCACTCGCCGGGGATGGTCAGGTTCAGCTGGCTCGTAAAACGCTCCATCAAGGTGGCGGGCTCTACATCATCCGCGGGCATGCCGCCGTTGACGCACAGCTGCAGGATCGGGCCGTTGTTGGGCAGGTAGCTGATGTAGAGATAATTGTCGATTTGGACGGCTACATCGGGCGAGGCGATATCTTCAGCCGGCGCACTGCAATTGGCAAGCTCAAGATGCTCGATCCCGGCTTCGTCGGTGTGGACGGTGCAGTAGTTCAGGCCGGGATAATGGTACTCCCCGGTATCGGCTTCCTCGGCAGCCTGGGTGGAATCTACCAGTGCGAGCAGGTAGTCGAGCTGTTCATCGCTCAACAATCCGCGGCGGTTGGCCTGCCGCAGCTTGCCCTGCATCTGGGTGTATTTGTGGGTGTTCTCCTCGGTGAGGGAGTACCCGTTGTTGGACAGTACCTGCTGCTTATACAGTGCGCTGACGGTGGGGTCAAGGCGCTGTTCGTCGGTCATCACGCCGGTCACTTCGGGGCGGGGCAGGGCGGTGTTCAGTTGATGGTCGCGGGCCTGCACAGCCAGCGGCGGCACGGCCAGCAGCGCCGCGCAAAGAACCGCAGTAAGCCAGAAACGGCGGTCAATCGTCGGTTTCTTCATGGGCGTACACCTCCTTGGGCAAGGTCAGGGCCACCGTGGTGCCTTTGCCCACGGCGCTGGTAAATTCCAGCTTGGTGCCAAAGGCGGCGGCAATGTCGGCGCAAAGGGCCAGCCCCACGCCGCTGCCGCCGTCGGCCCGGGCACGTGCCTTGTCCACGCGGTAAAACGGCTCGGTCAGGTGGGGCAGGGCCTCGGGCGGGATGCCGCAGCCGGTGTCGGCAACCTCCAGCCGCCAGCGATCCCCGGCGGGCAGGCAGCGCAGCGCCACGATGCTGCCCGGTGCGCTGGCGTGGGCGGCGTTCAATACCAGGTTGCGCAAAAGGTCAGCCAGCAGCACGCGGTCGGCACGCACGGCGGCATCCGGCGGGCAGATTTTTTCCAGCGTGACGGGGCAGTCCGGCAGGCTGCGGGCCACATCCTCAAAGGCGGCGGCTACCGGCACAGCAGTAAGGGTCAGCGTTTCCTGCCGCAGATTTTGCAGACTCAGCAGCTGCTGGCTCAGGCTTTCCAGCCGGGCGGACTCATGATAGATCGCATCGGCGGCGCGGCGCTGGTTTTCGGGCGGCAGCTCACCGCCGCGCAGTAAGTCGGCGTAGCCGATCATGCTGGTCAGCGGGGTTTTCAGCTCGTGGGTCAGGTCGGCCACAAAGCGGCTTTGGCGGTCGTTCAGCTGCTGCAGGGCCGTGATGTGGTGGGCCATCAGCAGCGCGGCCAGTGTCAGCACCGTTTGCAGCAAAAACCACTGGCGCAGGGTGTTGGTGCGGGCGGTGTAGGCGGAGCTGGCG
>CAKUYO010000340.1 GCA_934716995.1 uncultured Bacteroidales bacterium
CTGGTAATAGTAGGCAATCCGCTGCAAAAGAATCGTGTAGTAGAGCACAGTGCTGCTGTCCGAGCCAACGGTCAGGGGGGTGCCGGGGTAGGGCAGACGCCTCAGTGTGACCACCGGCCCGGACTGCCGCAGGCGGGAAGCCGTGCGGTAGAGAGAATTCCAGGTGGTGCGTCCCACGATGCCGTCCACCGTGAGCCCCGCAAAGCGCTGGTAGGCCCGCACAGCGGTTTCGGTGGCCGCGCCAAAGCTGCCGTCGATGGAGACGGTGGGGATGCTGCGCTCGTAGGCGCTCATGAGGTAGAGGTAGAACTGCAGCTCCCGCACGGCGGTGCCGGTGCTGCCCCGACGGAGGATGCCCGGGTACTCGCCGGGCCGCAGGCTGGAAGAGAGCAGTCGGTTGGCAATGTCGTTGTACACCTCATAGAGTTTGGTCCAGGTGGCGCGGCCCACCACACCGTCGCTGGTGAGGCCGAAGTAGCTCTGGAACTTTTTCACCGCTGCCGTAGTGGCGGCCCCAAACTGACCGTCCACCGTGACATGGTTCAGCGAGGAATACACCGTCCGGGCAATCTTGAGCCAGAACTGGATGAGCCGGACATTCTGCCCGCTGGCACCCTGCCGCAGCGGCGTGCCCGGGTAGGCGTTGGGAGCACCGTTGTCGGACTGGATGCTCCGAAACTCGTCGTAGAGCTCGTTCCAGGTGTTCTGGCCCACCACGCCGTCCACGGTCAGGCCGTACCGCCGCTGGAATGCCCGCATCGCGTTGGCCGTGCCGGTGCCGTACACACCATCCACCGTCACCGAGGGGATGGCGGAATCGTACTGAGCCAGCGTATTCAGCCAGAACTGCACCTGCTCCACGGCGCTGCCGGTGGAGCCCTGCCGCAGGGTGGTGCCGCCCCAGCTGCCATCCGAGAGGGTGCCGCTGGCCGTCTCGCCCTCGCTGGTCAATTCGGCCAGATCCTTGACGGAGACGTAGATATAGCTGATCTTATACCAGGTCTGCCGCCCCACCACGCCGTCGGCGGTGAGGTTGAACTGCTTCTGGAATTTTTTCACGGTGCTGGTCATGCTGCTGCCAAAGATGCCGTCCACGGTCAGCAGGCCCAGGAATGGGTAATCCTTGGTGATGCGGTTCAGCTGCCGCTGCAGGGTGAACACGCTGGTGCCCCGGTCGCCCTGCTTCAGCGGGCTGCCCGGGTAGCTCTGGGGGATGGACTCGATGTTGTTGGTGCGGATGATCTCGATGTTGTTCCCGTAGTAGTATTTGAGGATGCTGAGGGCATTGCGGCCCTGGTTGGCCAGCGTGACGGTGCCCCATTGCTTGAGCCCCGGGCAGGTGACGGATCTGCCGTCGCAGTATTCGGAGTAGTAAGGGTTCACAGTGCCTGTCTTGCGGATGTAGGTGTTGAAGATGTCGTCCGTCAGGCGCACCATCACGTCAAACACCGTCCGCCCGTGGACGTAGTATTGGTCATAACTGGTGGAATTGGTGATGTTGAAACGGTAGCCCTTGCTGGGGTACCACTCGGTGTAGATGCGGTTGAGCGCCAGCGAGATCTGGCAGTGGATGTTGGCCCGCAGGG
>CAKUYO010000341.1 GCA_934716995.1 uncultured Bacteroidales bacterium
GCGTCAATGGGCGTTTTTTGCAGAATATCGGCGGTAATGGCTCGTACCTCGTCCACCGGAAAAGCGTCCGGCGCCGGGTTGCCCGCTGCCAGCGGAATAATGGCCGGGTCGGCGGTAGCCTTTAAGATCTCCCGAATGGCGCTGGGTTGCAGTGCGGAGATCTTGTTTGAAAATGTGTATTCCATTAAGAATCGCTGTCCTTCTTTTGCAGCAAAGTCAGCACAAAGTTGGCTAAGATGGCTGCGTTATTATTCTTGGTATTCTCCACATATTTAGACTGAAACGCATACAGCGCGTCATAGTCATAAGCCGCCCCGCGCAGGCTGTCTGCCAGCGCGTCCGCGTCCGTAAAGGTGGCGGTGGGCATCTCCTGCCGCAAGTCCACATTCAGCCCCCGGTCCCGCATATACAGATCGTAATCCGGCACAAAGAAATACAGGGGTTTCATTAAGAGGGACGCCTCAAAGGCGCAGGCGGAATAGTCCGTTACGATGGCGTCTGCCAACTGCATCAATTCATAGGTGGAGTAGTCGCCGTGGATACTGAATTCCGGGTCCGGCTTTACCTTGCTCAGCGGGTGAGTACGCACCACCAACCGGTAGGTCTCCTGCTCCGCAAAGGCCAATTTCAGCTCCTGGGCCACATAGGCCTCTCGATCTCGGAAAGTGGGCAGATACAGCACCAGCCGCCGGTCACTGAGACCCGGGTTCTCTGCATAAAAGCGCTGAGCCAGCCCCTCTTTGGGAGTCACAATATCGTCCACCCGAGGCAGGGAGCAAATTTTGATCTTCTCCGCCGGGCAGCCAAAGGCTTCCATATAAAACCGAGCGGTGGCTGCCGAGGGGCACAACACATAGTCGTAACCTCGGTGCATATGCATGGCGTGGCTCAAGCGGGCGTCCCGCCCCTCCTTGGTGCCCAGGGATTGCAAGCCGAATTTCTTAACGGCCCCCAGTGCGTGCCACATCTGCACCACCTGCACGCCGGCTTTATGCCGCAGGCAGGACACAGCGATGGAGTAAGTGTCTACGATCACCACTTTGGAGGAAGCCAGGGCTTTCATATCCCCTACCAAATGGCCGAAATAGCGAAGCTTGCCGGCAAAGCCGTCCTCCATCATTTGCAGCCGAAACACCTGGCGGGTGCCGGGGGCTTTCTCCTCTATGGCCTGTTCCAGCAGCTGCATATCCAGACTCTTCTCGTTGCTTTGGCGAGAGAGATAGACCACCTGATCCTGCACCTTGCAAAAGGCTTTCAGCGGCAGATAAATCAGTTGCAGCAGCGCCTGAAACAGATAAACAAACAGAATTTTCATAAAATTTTACGCATAGAGCGGGTATTTTTTGCAGATTTCTGCCACGCCCGCTGCAATGTTCTCTTTTTGATTGTCAAAGTCCGTGATGGCCAGGTAAATGTACTCGGCAATCTTGTCCATATCCTCCGTATTCAGTCCACGAGTGGTGGCTGCCGGAGTACCGATCCGCACACCGGAGGTGATAAAGGGAGACAGGGGCTCGTTGGGCACGGTGTTCTTGTTCAGGGTGATATGCACCTCGTCCAGCCGGTGCTCCAGCTCCTTGC
>CAKUYO010000342.1 GCA_934716995.1 uncultured Bacteroidales bacterium
CTTCTCACACAGGCCGCTCTCCCACGGCCACTCCTCATCCTCAAGCCTGTCTAAGCGGTAAGAACGCTCTCTTTTTGGGGAAGAATCAAGTATCAACATCGTGATTGGAAAGTATTTCCCGTCTTTGATGACAAATTCCATTTCGGGATCGCGCATCAGATCGCCGTTTTGTTCGTAAGTATGGCTGATGACAAAATGCTCGTCAAAGGTTGGTATGTGGAATAACTTTTCGACCGATACCGGCATGAAACCATTGCCGCCATTGTCGATTTTGGCGTAAGAACCCAGTGTATGGGTATATTCCGGATCGTTCATGTAATCATAGATTTTACGGATGATCCGGGTTGATTCGACATTGAGATGTTTCATTTGAGTTGCTCCTTGTCTGATTGCGTATCTTAGTTTTCTTCCGGGCTTGATGTATCCTCATCAGCCGGGTGGAAGCGATTGCGGGCCCAGTTGCTGATCTGTTTCTGTTCGTTATTGCTGTACTCAACCAGCCAGCCGAGGTATCTTTTGAGAATTCTACCGTAGTGCACTTCGCCGCGACAAAGTCTCGGATAATACTGCTGCCAGAAACCGCCGAGCTGAAGATCGAAATTGTGCTGAAGCCATTGATGCAGATGCAAAATGCTTTCATCAACGGAGCGGGATGCCGGATTGTCATTGTTCTCAAAATAGATTTGATATGGAAAGTCGTTCGTCAGTGCTTGAAGAGTGAACATTCCGAAGCCCGGTTTGTCGATTTCGAATTTTTTGCATAGAGCTTGCATCTGTTCTTTTCCCCGGCAATAAACCGATACTCTGATATAGGCATTTTCAAACGTTTTGCCGGGTGGGGTATCGGGGGACGGGGAATCCGAATCCGCGAGCGGGGCCGGGAGATGCGACGGATGGGGGAAATGATCTTCCGCCCAATATTTGATCTGGTCGATTTCCTCGGCGGAATAATCAAGCAGCCAGTCCAGCAGTGGTTCAATGATTTCTCCTTTGCTGATTTCACAGCGGTAAAATTCATCTTCACTGTCCCGATACCAATATCCTGACAGCCTGAGTTTGAAATTGGCCTTGAGCCATTGATCCAGCTCGCAGATTTCGCTGCGAACGGATTCCGTTATTTGGGGATTTGTCAGCAGGAATGTAATCATCTTTGAGGTGGGATGGACGCGCTTGGAATAGAATTTCCCATCACAGAATTCCTGATTGAATTTTTGAACCAGTGATTCGGCCTGTTTCTGATTTCTGCATGTGACCTGTAATGCGGTATAGACATAACCGGCATTGAGTTTTGCGGGCGATTCAGCGGAAATTTTGTATTCCTCCAAAGGTTTTTGAGGTGTGTAAAATGATTCTTGGGGAAAATGTTCTTCGCTCCATCTTCGGATCAGTTCAATTTCTTCAACGGTATGGCTTTTCAGCCAGCCCAGATTACTCTCATAGACTTTCCCGTTGTGAACTTCCCCTCGAAATTCCCCGTCATCGCAATCAAGGTTCCAGTGACCTTCAAGAAAAAGTCCAAAGTTGGCTTTGAGCCATTGCGCCAATTTTTCGATATTGTCATTTAATGATCTGC
>CAKUYO010000343.1 GCA_934716995.1 uncultured Bacteroidales bacterium
CTCCACGCGAATCCACATCGATTTTCAGATGGAGCAGACACTGCCGGAAGATTCCGATCTCCGGCTTGATGTCGGCTTCGGCAAACCGCGTGAATGGTTCGTTGCGGCGCTGGATGGCGTACTGTATGACTGGTATTTTCCGACGCACCCGGCAGGCGACATGATTCCGGGGCGCTACGCCCGGCCCGGCGGCATTTTATGGGACTCCTCGCAAAATCCGCTCGATCCCCGGAACCCGTGTTTTGCGGTCACCCAGGGCAATACCCGCCTCGCACTCCTGCCGGAGTTGGAAATGTGCGGCAATGCGATTCTGCGGGAACGCAGTTCGTCGCGTCTGCCCGGCCTCAATTTGAATCTCGCGACCCGGAGCACCGGCGCACAGCAGCGTGCCGGGTTGACATTGGAACTCCAACCGGCCGCACCGCTTCCGGCGGTGACCGGCACGATTCCGGCCGCGGGGAAACTCACATGCGAGAGTGCGAATCTGACGATTGAAAACGCTCATTACCTGCTGCGTTTGCGCCGTTCCCGCGGCGGAGCGATTCGCGCTCTTTTTGCAGCCGGAGACGACCGGCCGTTGATAACCGACAGCCGGATTCGCACGACAACCGGATTGCTTCCAAGTCAGATCGACCACAAGAATTCCAGCCGGATCGGCGTGATCGGCTCCTCGGAGGAAGACCCGGAACCGGACGTGTCGCTCCATACCGCACCCGGCCGAACCCAACTGACCTACAGCGGATTTCTGCGTCTCTCCTACAACGCGTGGAAGCAGCCGGGACGGCCATTGATCGCCTATCGTCAGAAGTATGAACTGGATGACTCCCGACGCATTCTCGCACAATTCGCATTGTTCGGCCGGGTTCTGCCGTCGGAAACGGAGGCATTCGCCTCTGCCGTGCTGACCTTCCCCGAAGTCGAGCGAATTCTGCTGGAGGGCAAAACCATTTTCCCGGAAGCCGAAGCCATCAATCAACGTTTTGCACTTCTCTCCGGCGCGGAATTCCGGGAAGTTACGTTGTGTTTTCGCAACGGTCGCAAACTTCATCTCGCCGCGTCCGAGCCGTTCGGCGGAAACGTGTGCAACGTATTTTTCCTCCGAAGTGCGCCGGAGGAACTTCAACTTCATTTCGCCTTCTTTGATGGCGTCCCGACTTCCACTGAGCTCCAATGGAAATCCTTTCGTTGTCTGATTGAACCCCTGAACGACTAATGCGAGGTGAGAAAAATGTTTTCATTCCCACAACATGCCCATCTGTCGACCGTCGGCTTCCTGCTGGTCATATTTCTGACAGGTTGCCTCTCGTCATCGCTTCCGCCGTCCGAAGCCGTGGTTTCGCGACTCGACACATCCCTGCGGCTTGACGGAGTTCTCGCGGAAACGGCGTGGCAAAATACGCCATCGTACCCCTTTGCGCCGGGAAAACCATTCGCCTGGGGAAAACCGATTCTTGAACGAACCGGCTTTTATCAGGAAGTGGCGGAGGAAACGACCATCCGTTTTTTGCGGGACGACCGGTTTCTCTATCTCGGCGTTGAAATGCGCGACTCCGACCTGGTCGGCGAGGGC
>CAKUYO010000344.1 GCA_934716995.1 uncultured Bacteroidales bacterium
AATGGAGAATAAGAAAAAAACGGTATACTATGTTTGCTTTTATGCCGATCCTGAGTTCTCAGATGATATTACATCATATCCTTCTGTTTGGAGTAAAATCGATTATGTATCAGACACTTTGAAAAGAATCGGTTATAATGTCTGCTACGTTTGCCCTGTTATTCCGCACAAAGGCAGATTTAAAAAAAGAGTTATAAGAAAAGATGAGCAGGAAACACATATTTACTTTTCGGCATTTAGTAAGCGTAAATCAAAGGCATTAGTTAAGCTAAACAACTTTTTGCAAATGCTTCAGATTTTGGCTTATTTGCTTGTAAACACGAAATCAGATGACCGTATTTTAATATACCATTCTATGTATCATTGTTTCTGGGCTCCCGCGTTAAAAAAAATCTTTAGAAAAAAATACATTTTACAAATTGAGGATGTGTACTCTGCATTGTCTCCTGCGGGTAGTACTTATGAAAAAAAAGAATGGGATTATTTTGAGACGGCCAACGGATACCTTTGTGTAAATACTCTGATAAGAGACAAAATACATAATTCTGCGCCTAAGATCATATCTCACGGCAGATATGCTGTTTCAGGTGTCATAGAAAGCAAAATATCAACTAGGTGCCGTTTGGTGTATGCAGGAGTAATTGAGCAAGTGCGTAAAGGAGCCTTTTTAGCAGTTGAAACAATGAACTATTTGCCCGAAAATTACGAGCTTGTCATTCTAGGGTTTGGAAACGAAAAAGACATTTGTGATCTAAAGAAGGCAATAAAAAATATAAATGATGAGAAAGGTTGGTGTTGTATCAAGTACTTAGGATATATGGCGGGAGAAGAATACTTGCGAGAGCTACAAAAATGCAGTATCGCACTCAGTACGCATATGTACGATGACACAAATATGAAATCTGCTGATTATACTTTCCCGTCTAAGCTGCTGGTTTATTTAGGTAATGGATTGCATATTGTTGCGCAGGATTTAAGATGTTTACGTGAATCTGAAATCAACGAATATATAACCTATTACGATCGTCCTGTGCCGCAAGCGGTTGCCAAAGCAATAACTGCGATTGATACGCAAAAAGAGTATGACAGCAGAAAGAAAATAAAAGAGTTAGACCGAAAGTTCTGTAGAGGCATTCAGAACTTGTTTGAATAAAATGACTGTTTGGCAGAGGTGAGAACATGAATATCATTTTGCTTTTGACAGGGCGATTTTGGTACGGATCAAGAAATCCGCGGCCGGTAAATTAATTTGTAATTGACAAAATGCAGTGACGCCCTCAGCATAGATGCGGATGTGTGGATCGCTGCAGGCTGTAAGATATTGAGAGGATCGCAGATCCACGATGGCGCGGTTATTGGCGCGTCAAGTTTGGTCAACGGGGAGATATCGACTAATGCAATTGCAGTCGGAGTTCCCGCGAAGGTGATAAAATACAGGGAGATTAGATGAGTAGAAAAATAGGCGTGGTACTTTCGTATGTCCTGATGATATTTGAAGTGTTGTCAACGCTGCTGTTGACCCCGTTTATTATCCGGACATTGGGGCAAGCGGAGTATGGCGTGTACAAG
>CAKUYO010000345.1 GCA_934716995.1 uncultured Bacteroidales bacterium
GTGTTGCAGCATCTTGTGGCGGCGAAACTCTGCCTGATCCTGCCGGAAGGTTCTTTTGAAATCCACGGAGCATCCGTGGCAGACGGCCCCACAGATCGCAACGGCGATTTTGTTATTGGCAATACAGTCATCCACTGTACGACTATGCCCGGCGCGTTGCTGATTGAAAAATGTAAAGCAAATCTCCGCGCCGGTTGCCACCCCGTTATTATTACGATTTTCGAGCGCGTACATACCGCTCTCAATCTTGCAGAGGATGCTGGATTGGCCGGGCGCGTCGAAGTGTGGGACATTCAGCAGTTCTTGTCCGCCAATGTCTACGAGCATAGTCTTTTTGATGAGAGTAAGAGAAACTCCACACTCTCCGGCATCATTGAGCGATACAACAAAATCGTGTTGGAGGCAGAAACCGATCCCAGCCTCCGCATAGAGTTTGAAGCCAGGTGATCTGTCGTGGCGGATGTTTTCGATGCGGAAAAACGCTCTGACATTATGCGTCAGGTCAAGTCCAAAAAGAACAAGTCCACCGAGCTGCGGTTAATTGAAATATTCAAGCAGAACGGAATCACAGGCTGGCGGAGAAACTACCCGGTAAAAGGGCATCCGGATTTCGTATTTCCAAAGGAGAAGATTGCCGTGTTTGTGGACGGCTGCTTCTGGCATGGACACGACTGCCGAAACACTCGCCCTGCCGATCATCAAGAATACTGGCAGAAGAAACGTGAACGGAACATGAAGCACGACAGAGAAGTAACGGCCATGTTCGAGGCGCGCGGCTGGACGGTGCTACGGATTTGGGAGTGCGAGTTGAAGAAGAAAAACTTGGATTGTACAGTCGAAAAAATTAATCGGATTTTGAGCGTAGAAAGATATCCAGGTAAATAAGAGGGTGATTATTTGGGCCAAAGCAAGGTTGATGAAAAGAACACGGCAAATGAAGTTCTTGCCATAGATTTGTTTTGCGGCTGTGGCGGTGTTACAGAAGGACTTAAGCAAGCTGGTTTTACAGTTATTGCAGCGGTAGATAACGATCCAATATGTTGTCAAACATATCGTTTAAATCATCCAGAAGTTAGTCTTCTTGAAAAAGACATCTGTAAAACCAGTGCGCGTTCCCTCAAATCAATTTTAGGAAAACGAAAACTAGATTTATTAGTGGTATGTGCTCCTTGTCAGCCATTTAGTAGACTAAACAAATCCAAAAAGCCAGATGAACGCGTATATTTAATACTCCAATCTGTGCGCTTCACCAAAGCATTAAAACCTAAATATGTACTCTTTGAAAATGTGCCGGGTATAACAAAAAACTCTACCGTAATCAATCAGTTGAAATCCGAATTTTCAAAATTAGGATATAATTTGAGCGAACCGAAGCAAATTGATGCTGCAGATTATGGTGTTCCTCAAAGACGAGTAAGGTGCGTTATCGTCGCTTCTCGAAAAAGAGTGGTTGATTTGCCGTTACCTACTACTCCAACTGGACATAGAATAACCGTCCGAGACGCAATTGGGGATTTACCGGCGGCCGGGTTTATCAATCCGAAAGACTCGCTTCACG
>CAKUYO010000346.1 GCA_934716995.1 uncultured Bacteroidales bacterium
GGTAATGGCTGATTTCAGAAGCGGAAAGACAGAAATACTTATTGCTACAGATGTTGCGGCAAGAGGAATTGACGTTGATGATGTTGATGTTGTATTTAATTATGACCTGCCTCAGGATGAAGAATATTATGTACACAGAATAGGAAGAACCGGACGTGCCGGAAGAGAGGGTGTTGCTTTATCATTTGTTTCCGGAAAAGAAGCATATAAGCTGAAGGATATTGAGCGTTACTGCAAGACGAAAATCAAGGCAAAACCTATTCCGTCAATGGATGATGTGAAAAATACAAAGCTTGAAGCAATATTTTCAAATATAAAGGAGACTATTGAAGCCGGAGGGCTTTCAGATATGGTTGAGGCTGTTGAGGACAGGCTTAATATGGAAGATTATACATGTCTTGATGTGGCTGCTGCACTTCTTAAAATGGTAGTAGGTGATTCCCTTGAGGACAGAGAGGAACTTGAACAGGTTCATTATGACCTTGATGCTGACAGGAGAGGCATGGTAAGACTTTTTATCAATGTGGGTAAAAAAGATAAGATTAAGCCGGCTAATATTCTTGGAGCAATAACAGGTGAGTCAGGAATTCCCGGTAAGCTTGTCGGCTCTATCGATATGCTTGATAATTATACATTTGTTGAAGTGCCTTCAAAGTATGCAGATGCAGTTCTGCTTGCAATGGAAAATGTTACCATAAAGGGCAGAAAAATCAGCATGGAAAAAGCAAAGGGAACAGGACGTAAAAAGAAGAAAAAAAGATAAAATTCATAGCAGATACTATGAAAGGCAGGAGTTAATGATACATGCATGCTGATATAGTTCTTGGACAACTCGATAAAAACGAAGCATTAAGATATATGGGACACAGAGGTGAAGATATTGATGAGCAGCTTGATAAGCTTATAACAAAATGTGAGAAAGAAGTGCTTAGCTGTGTAAAACCCAGATTTGTATACAAAGTATGCGATATTTCAAGAGAAGAAAAAGGAATTCTTGTTAAAGATACGAATCTGTTTCTTACAGGAAATTCTATAAAAAAACATCTTGATGGATGCGATAAGGCTGTGCTTATGGCGGTTACGATATCTGCTGATGCAGACAGGCTTATAAGAATAGCACAGATACGTGACATGGCTGAGGCTGTTGCGATAGACAGTCTGTGCAGTGTCGCAGTTGAACAGGCATGTGACCGGGCTGAACTTATCATAAAAGAGGAAAATCCCGGATATTACCAGACATTCAGGTTTGGACTTGGATACGGAGATCTGCCGATAAGTCTTCAGGGACAGTTCCTTCATGTATTAAATGCTCCAAAACAGATTGGGCTTAATGTCAGTTCGACAGATATGCTCACACCGACAAAATCGGTGACTGCAGTTATAGGACTGTCGAAAAATCCAATTCCTCAGAGAGCAAGAGGATGTCAGACATGCAGTATGAATAAGAAGTGTCAGTTCAGACAGAAAGGCGGACGTTGTAATGGCTAGAGATTTTAGAGAATTATTAAAAAGAGATTATGTTATTCTTGATGGAGCAATGGGAACAATGCTTCAGGC
>CAKUYO010000347.1 GCA_934716995.1 uncultured Bacteroidales bacterium
CTGCTTTGAAGTTTTCCGGATCTTCCAGCGCAGCAAGAGCGGATGCAAACATCCGTCTGACCGTATCGGCCCGAACCGTGTCAAACCCAATGCCCAGCCAAGAGTTAAATGCACAAATGGTTGCGGGATAACGCAGAAGATCATTGTCTGCAATAACATGCATCATATATCGGAAGGCTTCCACCCGGCCGTTAGAGCAGTTCTCCAACACGATTTGGCGCAAACCTTCCTGCAATTTTGCCGCGAGTAACAGATCTGCTGCCATTTTCCAGCTGGACTCCTGCTTGGAAAAAAATAATGACAAAACCAATTCACGTGAAACGGTTCCTGAATTTTCATAAATCGCCGTGCGGAAAGCCTCTGTAACAGCTGCGTTTTCTGAATCCAGCATGACGGCAAGAAATGGTGCAAGCGAAGCGCTGAACAGCATCTCATTTTTCATTCGTTCGAGGGCAAACGCTTCCGGTGTTTTGCTGGTATGATTGACTGCGAACAGATCGGTCATAACCGGTAAAATAGCATAGATGCTTTTATCATATCTGGAGCGATATCTGCTCAGTATAGGAGATTGATAAATGCCGTAAAAAGCATATTCAATACTCTTGGCTATAACAGGAACCCATTCCGGTGGCCAGAAAGCGATGAGAAACGGATTCTCAGGATCTGTCAATGCGTCCAGAATTTCCGGGTGTTCATTCAAAGGGTCATGCTTATCAGCGAATCCTGCGGAAAGGATAGCTGTGAAATGACCGATACTTTGCGGCATTCCGGCATCCATCAGGACTTCCGATAACAAGTGATACGGCGTACCGATAAACTGTTTGGCTTTTTCTTTGAATGGTTCCAACCAGGAGGAATTCAGAGAGTGTTCGTTCTGTATTGTTCCCGGCAGAGATTGTCCAAGTTGCGCGGCGAGCATTTTCATAATGTTATCTTGATTCATTACTTCACCACATCCTTCCCGCCAGCATAGTCAGGCGGATTAACGTTATGGTTTCGTCCGGTGCAAGTTCCAAAGGGGCATCGAGACTTGTGAGTTCGGTATTCCCGGTAAACACCCGGTAAAGACCGTCCTCAAAAGCCTGTATTGCTGTAGTGACTGCGCGTTCGGGATCGGCATCATTTTCATTATAACGCGTTCCGAAGCCGACCTTTCCGGTCTGTTCGGCGGAATTCAATAGAGCGTCTTCCGCAAGATAATGAAACACAGGAGCTTCCAGTTGTCTGGCGTTATATTGCGCGACCATTGTTTTTACCATCATGGTCAAAAGATCGCGCAATGTTCGCGGCGCTTCCGGCAGATCAAACGGAATACGTCCCAGCATATCGCACCGTTTGCCGAGTTGTTTCATCGTAACGAAGATTCTCATTTGGCATCTCCTTGTGTTTTCCATGGATAGTAATAATCAATCGTTCCGTCCGACCAGAGACGATGACGAAGGTCTCCGGCATGGGTACGGGGAGCATCCTTAATGACGATGAATCGCTCTTTTTCGATTTTTCTTCCCGCACCGGGAAACTGATAGTTCCTGCTTTTCTGCGGAAGAGAGTGTAGA
>CAKUYO010000348.1 GCA_934716995.1 uncultured Bacteroidales bacterium
GTCAGGTAGTTGTGGATGCTCTCCATGGTGCACTCCTTGAACGCGCGGGAAAGGTGCTCCCGGCTGGCGTAAAGCTCCTGCGCCAGCTGCGCGGTGGTAAGGGTCGGGTCCTGATAATGGGCCTGCAGGTAAGCCACGGCGCGCGCGACCAGCACGCTGGTGCTGCTGGGCGCAGTGGTCTGTCCGCTGCCGGTGGCCTGCGTGATGAGCAGCATCATCTCAGCGACCTGCGCCTCAAAAACGAGATCCCGGATGGAGCCCGGCAGCTCCTGACTTTGCGCCATGCGGATGAAAAGCCCCTTGAAATCCCACTTGCGGCAGGCCTCGCTGTCCAGCACGGTGAGCTCGTGCATCCAGTCTGCATTTTTCAGGTTCGTGCGCCGGCGGGTGGCCTGCCAGAGGGCGTCGTCGATCTGGACGACCAGACGATCCGACTGGGCATCGTCAATATTAAAGTTGCCGGAGTGGTAGACCTGAGAGGGAAAGTAGACCAGCTCCCCCACATGGACCAGATACACGCTGCCGTCCACCGAGTAGCGCACCGTGCTGCCGCCGATGGGGAGCACCAGCTCGTGATACGGGTGGGAGTGCACCACAGACTGCCGGTTTTCCCGGTTCGTGTACCATGTGACCAGAAGCCGGGTGTCGCGCAGCCCCATCCGCGCCTGCGCTTCCGTAAGGACATTATCGATATAATGTGAGACCCGTTCGATGCCCATAGCCGCTCCTGTTCCTCGTTAAAAAAATGAGAATCATTCTTTTACGTCGTTTTTTGCCCTAGTATATCAGTATATATCACATTTTGCAACATTTGAATCACAAAATCTGCGGAAAAGCAGCGGAATTTTTAGTATGATAAGGGTGCAAGGAGACGAGATTGACCAAATGCACAAAGCTATTTCAATATTTTTGTGCTAGTTAACAAATACGTCAGTCGCATTTCGTGACCGTCTGAAAGGAGTCCGTCCATGCAGACCTCAAAGAATCATTTTGAAGCCAAGGTGGTCTTTAATGATGAGACCATCCGCCGGATGTTCCGCACGGAGTTCTACACCTACGAGGGAATGCGGCATCTGCTGTGGCTTGCAGCAGCCTTTGTGCTGGTGATGGCGGCGCTGTTCACCGCTATCCCTACCTTTATCAAGGTGCTCTGCCTGCTGGTGGGCTGTGCCATGTTCGCCATGCCGGACTTTCTGAGCCGGGTGGCGGCAGAGGGCGTCATCATGCAGCGGGGCGGCGCGGAGACCACCGTAAGCTGCCGGGTCAACGATGGCGGTGTGGACGTGGAAAACGGTGCTCACATCCCCTTTGCAAAGATCGACCGGCTGGTGGAGGATGACCAGTATTTCTACATCTTCCAGAGCCGCCAGATGGCAGTGATGATCCCCAAGGGCAGCCTGCTGCCCGCAAACCCGGAGCGGTTTGCAAAGGTGCTTGCCAAGGAGACCGGCAAGGACTGGCAGCGCTCCAAGAGCCTTTGGGGGCTCAACCTGAAAGACCTGATCCAGATGGGAAAGGATCGCTTTCAGCGCAGCGCATCCTGAGCGCTGCACCG
>CAKUYO010000349.1 GCA_934716995.1 uncultured Bacteroidales bacterium
CTTATGATCCGCTTTTGCTGGATAATGTGAGCGAAGAACGCGTTCAGGTGAATTTCAGCAGGGAACAAGGATGCAGTATTTACGAACTGATCTTTCCCTGGGAGTGTCTCGGCTTGAATACAATGCCTGCTCCGGGAAGCGAAATCGGGTTTTCCGCGCTGCTGAACGATGTCGATCCCGAACCGGCCCCCGGTGCCCCACGGGGACGTCACGGATTGCGTATTTTCAAAGGTATTCATCCGGATAAAACCCCGGAAAAATATGGAAAGCTGTATTTAAGATGATCTTCAATACCCCCATTAAAAAAGGAGTAAAAAAATGAAAAAATGTTCCGCATCCCAATTTACGCTGATTGAGTTGTTGGTGGTGATTGCCATCATCGCGATTCTGGCCGCCATGCTGCTGCCGGCATTGAACAAAGCCCGGAACCGGGCCAATGCCATTTCCTGCGTCAATAATCTGAAACAGGTCGGTACCGCGACACTGCTCTATGCGGACGATTACAAGGGCTATGCGCCGCCGCGTTGGCAGGGCGGCGACACCTACAAAATGTGGGGCTGGACTTTACGGGAAGGAAAATATTTACGTCACACTCCCTTCAAACTCGTCAATTGTCCATCCTTGCCGCTTCCCGCCAATGATTGGACCTATTCCTACGGAATGCGTGAAACCAATGTGCTGCAGTCCGAGCGTTTCAAGCGCGTTTACCGGATTGCCAATATTGAACAATCCACTCAGATAATCGAAGGGAAAAAACGTTCTCCGGGAGAATTCATTTTGTATACGGACTCGATCGATGTCAGTCAACTGCCGCAGACACTTCCGCATGCGCTGTTCAGTTTTGATGGCCAATGGGCAAATTACAAAGCGCATATCCGGCACGACAGGCGAACCAACAATTGGTTCGGCGACGGCAGTGTCAGGACGCTCAATAAAACCGAGCTGGAACAGCTTGACTGCACCAATGTTTACGATCAGCTCTGATATCTCGCGCAAAGCGGAGCGTACCGCTCTTTTCCGGCGGGGACAATGGGGCGTGTTTCTGCATTTTCTGTCACGAGAAAACGCGCACGCCCCCGTTACGGTATCGAGCTGGAATGCCAGAGTGGAACGGTTTGATGTCGAAGCTCTTGCCACGCAACTTTCCGAACATGAAGCTGGCTATTGCGGCATAACGCTCGGGCAGAATTCCGGCTGGTATTGTTCGCCCAACGCATCGTTGGATCGCTGGACGGGACGCACCGGGCAGGATTCGCATTGTTCGCACCGGGATCTGGTTGCGGAGTTCTCTGCGGCCTTGCGTTTTTACGAAATCCCGCTTATGGTCTATTTGCCGACGCATGCACCGGCATGGGACGATCAGGCGATGAAATCGCTTCAGTGCATTCCCGAATGGGATTTCCATTTGTGGTCGCCCGCCCGTCAGAATGCTTTGAGTCCGTTTGCAGATCCGGACAGCCGACTTGGTACGTTTCAGCGCAGATGGGAGGAAGTCATTGCCGAATGGTCCTGCCGCTGGGGGAGTCAAGTCTCCGGCTGGTGGCTGGACGGCTG
>CAKUYO010000350.1 GCA_934716995.1 uncultured Bacteroidales bacterium
GGAGGCAAAGGCTGCCGGTGTGACCGCCTTCTGCTCCAAGCCCATGTTCATGTCCGACCTGCGCGAGACCCTGATGAGCGCCCTCGGCCAGAAGCCGACGGATGCAGCGCAGGGACTTTTGCCGGATAAGAACGCCGACTTCAAGGGCAAGCACATCCTGCTGGTGGAGGACAACGAGCTGAACCGCGAGATCGCGCTGGAAATTTTGCGCGAGTACGGCTTCCTTGTCGATACGGCCGAAAACGGTGCAGTGGCGGTGGAAAAGGTGAGCACCGCCGCACCGGGCAGCTATGATCTGGTGCTGATGGATGTGCAGATGCCGATCATGGACGGCTATACCGCCACCCGGAAGATCCGCGCACTGGACGACCCGGCGCTGGAAAAACTCCCGATCATTGCCATGACCGCCAACGCCTTTGACGAGGACCGCCGCAACGCCCTGGAAAGCGGCATGAACGGCTTTTTGTCCAAGCCCATCGTGATCGGCGACCTTGTGCAGGAACTGCACAAAATTTTGTGACTGAAACGCCGGTCAGGTGAATAAAAAAGAATGCACCCGCAGCATTTGCGCCCGGAGGCCAAAACCTCTGAAAAGCCTGCTGCGGGTGCTTTTTTTGTTTCTATTGTCTTTAAAAACCTCTTGACAACGGGAACATTTTTGATTATAGTGGAGCTAACGAATATTAGTTAGCAAAGGGCGAAGGAAAATGGAAGATACCAAGCAGCGCATTCTGGAAAAATCTCTGGAACTGTTTTCGACCAAAGGGTATGATGCCGTCAGTGTTGGCGAAATTGCAAAGGCGGTGGGCATCAAGGCTCCGTCGCTTTACAACCATTTCCCCAGCAAGCAGGCCATTTTTGATGCCATCGTAGAATCAACGGCTGCCCACTACGAAGAGGATACGGGCAGGATCGACATTCATGTGCAGAATGTAAAGCAGGACTGTCCTACGTTTTCTCATATCCCGGAGCAGGCTCTTGCGGACAAGGTACGGCAGATCTTTCTGTATTCTTTGCACGATAAGCAGGTCAGCCAGTTCCGCCGGATGATGACGCTGGAGCAGTTCCGCTCCCCGGCGCTTGCAGCACTGTTTTCGGAACGCTATGTGGACCGTATGATCGCTTACCATGCAGGAATTTTCCGTTCCCTGATCGCAGGCGGCGAAATTCGGAATGAGGACCCGGATACATTGGCATGGATGTACGTTTCCCCGGTCATCACCCTGCTCAGTGTCTGCGACCGTCAGCCGGAACGGGAAGCCGAAAGCCTTGCAAAGCTGGATGCCCATGTAAAGCTGTTCTTCCGTACCTTTAACATTGAGGGAGGTGAAAAATAAAGGAATTTTTGAATTTTATATTGAAGTAGAAAAACGCCCAAAATGCTAAAATCAAAGGAGAGCTTTTTGAAACATACAACATTTGCACTGGGACTTGTGGGCTGACCGGGAGGTCTGGCAAATACCACAAGCCACGCCTCCCGAGGACGAACAGACACAATTCTTCAGGAGGACGATACCATGAATCGTGAAAATAAACGCAAGACCTTTGAA
>CAKUYO010000351.1 GCA_934716995.1 uncultured Bacteroidales bacterium
GTTATCGTCGCACAGCTGACGGGTGCGCGCCGCAGCCGTTTCTTCCTCCTCCGCCAGCAGCAGCTCCAGCGCCCGCAGGGCACTATCCATTCGCCCGGCTGCGTTAATGCGTGGGCATAGCTTAAAGGCCACATCGGTGCCGCTCAGCTCTTCTCCGGCTCCGGCTGCCTGTAACAGCGCATATACGCCGGGGCGCGGTTCCTCTTGCAGGGTGCGCAAACCGGCCTGCACCAACGCCCGGTTCTCCCCTACCAAGGGAACCAGATCACCCACAGTGCCGATGGCAACCAAGTCGCCGAACTGCTCCAACAATTCCGCCGGCTCACCGTCGTACAAACAGCAAGCCAGCTTAAAGGCCACGCCCACCCCGCAAAAATCCGTAAAGGGCAGCTGATTGTCCGTTCTGTGTGGGTTCACCACGGCCTCTGCGCGGGGCAGCTGCTCTCCTAGCTGGTGATGATCGGTCACCACCAGCTGCATACCCAGCCGGTAGATATACTCTGCCTCGTCCACAGACGAAATCCCGTTATCCACCGTAACAATCAGGCCGGTGCCTTTGGCGGCCAGGGTGTCAATGGCGCCTTTGTTTAGGCCGTAGCCCTCTGTCTCCCGATCCGGGATATAGTAGATCACATTGCCGCCCATGGCCTCTAAAAAAGAGTATAGCAAAGCTGTGGCGGTCACACCGTCACAGTCATAATCTCCGTACACGCATATTCTTTCGCCGCTGTCCAGCGCCTGTTGCAGTCTGGCAGCAGCCGCCTCCATATCCGCAAAGCCCTCCGGAGCGCATAGCGCCTGACCAGGGTGGAGGAATTCCTGCACCGCCAGGTCGTCCGTCAGTCCGCGAGACACCAGCAAAAATGCCAAAAACGGGTCGATATTGAATTGTTCGCTAATGGCAGAGGCAGCCTCTTTGTCTGCCTGCCGGATCACCCATTTTTTATGCAGCATTATGTATTCTTATCCACCTGGTGGAATTTTTTCAGATTGCCGGCTTTTTCGGCGCGCTTGTCCAGCTCCGCCTGAATGTCCGCCGGGGTAATGCCCTGATTGGCCATCATTACAAGGGTGTGGTAGATCAAATCCGTGATCTCATACACCTTCTCGTCCTTGTCGTTATTCTTGGCGGCAATGACCATCTCGGTGCATTCCTCGCCCACTTTCTTCAAAATTTTGTCGATGCCCTGGTCAAACAGGTAGCAGGTATAAGACCCCTCCTGCCGATCCGCCCGACGATCCAGAATCACCTGATATTCACGCTCAATCGCAGTCATTGAAATTGCCCTCCATCTTGGTATAAAAACAGCTGTGGTGCCCGGTGTGGCACGCGGCGCCGGTCTGTTCCACCTGCACCAATAGGGTGTCGTTATCGCAGTCGCTGTACATGGCCACCACCTTTTGCAGGTGGCCGCTGGTGGCGCCTTTATTCCAAAGCTCCTGCCGGGAGCGGGACCAAAACCAAGTGTAGCCGCTCTCCAGGGTGCGCTTTAAGGATTCCTTGTTCATATAAGCCAGCATCAGCACCTGGCCGGTAGAGGCCTCCTGC
>CAKUYO010000352.1 GCA_934716995.1 uncultured Bacteroidales bacterium
CAAGTGCCCGGAATGCGGCCGTGCGGTCACCGAGGCCGCTGAGGAAGCCTATTTCTTTAAGCTGTCCCCCTTTGCCGACCGGATCGAAAAGCTGCTGCTGGAGACAGATTATTTACAGCCTAAGAGCCGCGCGGTAGAGCTGGTCAACAACTTTATCAAGCCCGGTTTGGAAGATCTGTGCGTGTCCCGCACTTCCTTCACCTGGGGCATTCCCGTCACCTTTGACCCGGGTCATGTGGTTTATGTGTGGGTAGACGCGCTCTCCAACTACATCAGCGCCCTGGGCTACCTGAATGACAAGTATGACGACTTTGACCGCTATTGGCCCGCCGATGTGCACATGGTGGCTAAAGATATTATGCGCTTCCACGCCATCATTTGGCCCGCCATGTTGATGGCGCTGGATCTGCCGCTACCCAAACACTTGGCAGTACACGGCTGGATCACCTTTAATGGTCAAAAAATGAGCAAATCCATCGGCAATGTGGTAGACCCGCTGGTGCTGGGCGAGCGCTACGGCGCAGATGCCATTCGCTACCACATTCTGCGAGAGATGGCGCTGGGCGCAGACAGCTCTTTTTCTAACGAAATTATGATCAACCGCATTAACGCGGACTTAGCGAACGATCTGGGCAACCTGGTGTCCCGCACCGTGGCTATGGCAGAGAAATACTTTGGCGGCACCTTGCCGGAATGCAGAGAAGCAGACGAAGAACTGGACGCCTCTCTCATTGACCCGGCACTGGAGCTGCGGGATAAAGTGGCTGCCTACATGGACCAGACCCAGCTGAACAACGCCTTGGCAGAGATCTTCAAAGTGATCTCCAGAGCCAACAAGTATATTGACGAAACCACCCCCTGGATCCTGGGCAAGGACGAGAGCCGCAAGGCTCGGCTGGCCAGCGTGCTGTACAACCTGCTGGAGGTAATCCGGATCACCACCACCCTGCTGTCCTGCTTTATGCCCACCTCTATGCCCAAGGCCTGGGCGCAGATCGGCGCTACGGAGGACCTGATCACCTATGAGAACGCTGCCAAATTCGGCGTGCTGCCTGCCAATGTAACGGTGCACAAGGGCGACGCTCTGTTCCCCCGCATTGACACAGACAAGGAGATCGACGAACTGAATGCCTTAATTAAAGCCCAAATGGAGAAGGCTACCGCTGCCCTGCAGCCTAAGGCAGAGGTGCCCGGTGTGGCGCAGATTGCCTTTGACGACTTTAGCAAAGTAGAGCTGCGCGTGGCAGAGATCACCGACTGCGAACCCATTAAGCGGGCAAAGAAGCTGCTAAAGCTGCAAGTGAATGACGGCGACGGCAGCCGTCAGATCGTCAGCGGCATTGCCCCCTGGTACAAGCCGGAGGACCTGATCGGTAAAAAAGTGGTGATCGTAGCCAACTTAAAGCCTGCCAAGCTGTGCGGCGAAATGAGCAACGGTATGCTTCTGGCCGGCGATGTCGGCGATCATGATGTACAGGTACTGTTTGTGGACGGTATGACCGCCGGCACCAAGATTCGCTAAAAAAACACAAAAGAGCGAGCAG
>CAKUYO010000353.1 GCA_934716995.1 uncultured Bacteroidales bacterium
AGCATTAACAGCGGGAGATAGCAAGACACCACTGATTCTGGATGTGGTCAACAATTTTGAGGGCTTGAGCAGCATTTCTGGAATCAAGTTGGAGTTCCGGGAAGCAGTACATCGTCTGTATGCCAATGGCGAGGGTAGCAAGATCGTGACCGAACGCTTTGAGATCATCGAGCAGGTGTATGACTGTCGTGTTCTGTTTGAGCGATTGCAAGCCAGTTTGTCGTCCACATGGGATCACTACTTTTCCGAGGCCAGCATCTACTACGCAGAGCACGGGAATCTGCGGGTGCCGGTGGACTATGCGACACCGGCTGGCTTGCATCTCGGCTCGTGGGTGCAGCTGCAACGGCTGATCCGGAATGGAAAACGTATTGGCAATCTGACCGAAGCGCAAATCCTGCGATTGGACAGCATCGGAATGATTTGGGATGACCGTACAGAATTTGCGTGGAAACGTGGATTGGAATACGCTAAGGCGTATTTTGAAGAGCACGGGAATTTGCTGGTACCCGCAAAATACAAGGCGAAAGATGATTTTGCGCTTGGGCATTGGATCATGACAAAGCGGAAAGATCGTTCCAATGGCCGGATGACCGAAGAAGAAATTCGCCAGCTGGATGCCCTTGGAATGGCGTGGAATGCAGTCAGTGCCAAGTGGGAGCGCGGTTATGCAGAAGCGGCGGCCTACTATGAGCAGTATGCCGATTTGGAAGTGCCGACGAAATATATTACCGAGAGTGGCTTGAAGCTGGGTGCGTGGCTCTCCTATCAGAAAGATGCTTACCAGAAAGGGCTGCTGAGTACGGAGCAGATCCGCCGTTTGGAGCAGATCGGCATGAACTGGAGTGAACGGAACTACCGCCGCTGGATGGAGCAATATCACGCGGCAGAACGCTATTATCAGGTGCATGGCGATTTGGATGTTCCAGCAAATTATGTGACTGAGGATGGCATCAAGCTTGGAAAATGGATCGCAACCTTGCGTTATGCCCGAAAGAAACAGACAGATGTCCGCACAAAACTGACTCCGGAACGCATTGCAATGCTGGATACCATCGGGATGCAGTGGGTAAAGCCGACTGCAAAAGCGAAAACGGTTCGATTGTCCCGGGAAGAGCAGTGGGAGGCTCGCTTGGAATGCGTGAAAGCATATCAAAAAAAGTATGGTGATTTGAACATTCCAGCGAAGTATAAAACGGATGAGGGCTTCTGGCTGGGCAGATGGTGGTATCTGCAGAAAAAACTGCTGCGGGAGGAACCGGGAAAGCTGAAGCCGGAACAGGTTGAGAAATTGAAAGAAGTGCTGGAAGGGGAGCGGAAGAAAGCTTTGCCGGAGAGTGCATGAAAGAAAAAAGAGGAATAACGCGGCTGTCATAATAGTGACAAGGGCACGGCAGAGAATGAAAAGCTCCGCGACCCGAACCTTACCCGAAGAATGAACGGCTGATCTTTTTGGGTGGCAGCAATGCCATCCAGAAAGAAATTTCGACCAAGAGGGTGGGGTGATAGCCAGCGGACAGGCAAGCGAGCCTATCCGCTC
>CAKUYO010000354.1 GCA_934716995.1 uncultured Bacteroidales bacterium
GTCTCGCCCTTTTGTTCTATCATTCGGGAGAACTTCCGCGCCAGCGGTATGCACGGCGGAAGCCAAGAGAGAGCGCTTCGTTTACAGTGGAAACATAGCGCTCGCCGTCATCGCAGATTTGGACGTTATCATACTGCTGATCCATAGGGAGATGGAAAATCTTTCGCCCGTCGCGACCGATATTGCACTTGATCCGCGGGTATTCGGCAAATGAAATGTTAGGAAACAGCTTGATACCCAGCCGCTCGGCGCAGAGCTTGGCAACGGGAGAAAAGTCGTTCGTTGCCACGAAGACACCGACAACGTCAGCATCGGGGTGAGAATACTGGTATTCAAAAACGCTGCCCGCGAGCTGGAAAACATAGTTCTCGTGGATGACCTTTTCCCTCGCCCAACGCTTACATTGAATCAGAATGACTTTCTTGCCGCGCTGCAAGATCAGGTCGCGCCCCATGTCCTCTTTCTTCATTGTTGCGCCATAGTACCGGACGCGATAGCCGCGCGATTCACAAAGGTAGCCGATATAGCGCTCGTATTCTATGCCGACTTCCCAGTTGGTCTTGCTGCGTTTGATATAGCGATCGAGCGCAAGCTGATACTTTTCAGCGATAGGGAGATCGTTCCACTCGGCGGGCGACAGATAGTCACGCATAACCGCCCGCTCATCATCATCGGATGGACCGTCGGACACATATTTGAACGCATCCATCGGCGGGACCTCTTTGAAGTCGAGCAGCCAAGGGAAAAGCGATTCGTAGAAATTCAGCTGATATTCCGACCGCTTCGCGCGGAGACGCCATTCACGCAGTTCGCCGTGAATGAGCTTGTCCACCTCTCCGGCCTTTTGCTCTGCTGGGCGGTTTTTATTGCGAAGATGCAGCACCCATTTTTCATCAAACGACTGGTACAGGTCAGCGTAGTAAGACGCAAGCCACGGCTGAGACTGTACGCGCTCGGAATATATACGGTTAAGAGCCTCGCTTTTCTCACTAAGCCGCCTTTCCACACGGCGCATTTGGCTTTCATATTCGAGGCATTTGGAACGAGCTTCCTCTATGATTTTTTGCTGCGCATCTTGCGTCTTTCCGATTTCAAACGCCCGGGCCTCGCGGGCGCGTTTGACCGCACCGTCTAATACCTCGCATTCGCCTTTAAGCCTATCTCGCTGAAAGGACAGACCGACGATATCGCGCTGGGCGGCAGAAGTATCTGCGCTTAAAAGCAATCCAGCCTCGAGAGCGAGGCGAATCATGTGTTTGCACGGCTGTCTGCGGTTACGAAAGTCAGGGCAATCACACTCATAGAGCGTGGCGCGGTACGCCTCACCGCTCGAGGAACGGATGGATGCAGAGATATCAAAAGGAGATTCAATCTGCATCTCCTGCGTCAATGCAGAAGTCAGTCGTTCGTAAGGGAAGGGAACGCCATGCAACGCTGAAAAAGCGGGAGTGTTGGACAAATATGAACGATTCGCAATATCGCGCACAGTTTCGACCGTTCGGGCGCGAACCTGGTCGTTGATGTGCTGTTCACGAT
>CAKUYO010000355.1 GCA_934716995.1 uncultured Bacteroidales bacterium
TTCCGGATGTTTCTGGGCCTCCAGAAGCTCCTGTCGGCTGGAACAGTTGAGTTGAAGCAACTGCAGTTTCAATGCCGCGCAGGAACGGACAAGGGCTTCCATTGTTTCCGAAGTCAGACCAGTTTTGTCAAGCATGATGTTGATTACCGAGTCTCCTGCCATTTTACTGAAGTCCAGAGAACTCAGGCAGCGCAGCATCGTTGTAATGTCACTGTGATTGCGGAAGTGAGATGGGTTGAGACTTTGGGCAAGTTCATCGCCGTCATGACGGCCATCCGGCAACGCACGCGTCTTTTCTCCCCAGAAACGGAATTCCCGATAGACCCAGCAGCCGAGCTGGTAATCTCCGCCCCGTGAATTTTTAATGCCGCGCGTCCGCTCGTAAACCTCATTGAAAAAACGCTGTGCCAGCCGGATGGTTTCCGGTTTCGCATCGCCCCAGTGGGGCGCGGCGAGTACGGCCAGGCGTAATTCATCGGCATTCCGCCAGTTGTTCCGCACGGCACTCAGAAGTTCCTGTAAAGAGCAAAGTTTTCTCCGGAAGCAGAGATCGTCAATTGCAAGCATGGAATCGAGAAAATTCGCAAAGAAACACAGTGATACGGCGTGAGGATTGTAGCGCTGGCCGCCGGCAGTATAATCGAGCCTTTTCTCCAGACAGTCAGAGGAGCAGGCTGAATCCAGTGGAGCAGGCGCCACCTGGCTCCTGATGGCGCCCAGCTGTTCCATTTTCATCATTCCCTGAAGCGTCTGAAGCACATTTTCCATCAGATTGCTGTACACGTCTTCAAAAGTGGCGGCATCGTCAATGCGTTTGTACTTCAGGCCGAGTTCCTGCAGTCTTTGGTCACTCTCATAAATGGTTGCCTCCAATACACGGGCAAGGTTGAAATAGTTGCCGCCTTCATTGTCTTCGCAACTGTCCACGACAATATCCCAGCAGCCGGTACAGCAGTAATTGCGTGCGTCTTCAAGACTTTTGCCATCTTTGACGAGAGCGGGAATGATGCTGTCGTCGTTTATCAGAGAATACACCCCGCGCCCGGAGAGGATATCCGAACAGATGAGCTTCAAATATTCCTCTGGCGATGCAGAGCAATAGCGGCAGTGCGGTTTGGGGTAAATGCAGCCGAGTTCGCGGTGCGCCTTGAGGAACATCCGGGTAAGATCATTGAAAACCGGCTTCCCGGCAGAATCGCAACCGCCCAGTGTGAATACGCATTCATTTTCATGATCCCCGTATCCGATTACGCTTGTGTCATGACTGTACATCATATCGGCGAGAAGCAGAAAGCGACAAATCAGATCATACGCTCTTTCCGGCGTTATCCGGCCATTTTCAAGATCGGCCTGATAGAGCGTCTCAAGCCAGGCATCCGGCCGCCCCAGGGTATTGGTGGCCATGCCATCCAGCTCTCCCATTATTTCGCGGACAAACCAAATGGTGCAAAGCCCTTCGTAAAAGGTCTGCGGAGGATTCCATGGTACTCGGCCGGCGGTATCGGCGATCATGGCCATGTTCTGCTGAATTTCC
>CAKUYO010000356.1 GCA_934716995.1 uncultured Bacteroidales bacterium
CAAAAATGCGGCGCCACCGAAAAATTTATGCAAGCGCAATGAGATAGGAAACATCGCCCGCCGCATGCTGCTCTTTTTCAATGCGGAAGGTGAATACGGCATCCGTTTTCTCCGTCTTTTCAACAAATTCCGTCGGGAGCTCGCGTCCGTCCTGCGCCCACACGCGCACGCTCCTGCATCCGTGCACGCGAACGACAAAGGAGGGAACGGGGGAGACCCCCGCAACGTCCGGCGTTGACAAAGGCTCGCCCTCTTTGCGTGGCCGCGCATTCCAGCCGCCCTGCCGCTGTTTGACGCTCAGGCACATTTTATCATTCTGCGGCTGCCAAAGCATCTCCGTTTCGGTATAATCGCCGTTTTCATAGGCATAGGTCAGCCCGTCGTCATCATACAGGGTAAACTTTCCCCGACCGCCGGGATAAAGCTCGATATTATATTCCTGCGGAACCTTTTCTTCAATATAATTCTGCGGCTGCATGGTGCAGAAAATGCTTCCCCCGCGCACAAGAAGCGCACCGCCGCGCCCCTGCGGAATCGCATACTCCATCTCGCGCCCGCCCTCATAGCGCTCCCCGGTGAAATAATCGAAGAAGGTCTCCTGCGGCAGCGTCAAATGCATATCAAACGCGCCGACAAACAGGCTGTCCCCGAGATAATAACAGTTGCGCACCGCATCGTAATCCCCCCGCTCGGGATGCACCATGGAAAGCGCGCGCGCCACGGGCATGCCGGTTTGATGCGAACGATATGCCATGGAATACATATAAGGAAACAGGGAAGAGCGCAGCTTTGCATAATCGCGCAGCATGGTATGCAGCTTTTCGCCGAGAAACCAGGGCTGCTGCCAGTTGTTCCACCCAAGATACTGCACCCAGGGCAGCAAAAAGCCGTAATGAATGCCCTGCGGGGTCGGGTCCATATCGCAGGTAACATTCGTGTGTCCGCAGAAGCCGTAGTTGAGCATGGAGGTCAGCGTTTTGAAGCCGCCGCCCGTATCCCCCGCCCAGGAGGCGGCATATTGCGAGGTGCCCGCATAAACGCACGGCGTATACAGCACAACTCTGCGCCCGTCCGTGTGGCGCGCAAAGCCTTCTTTCATCTGCTTTGCGTAGATCACGGGGTAAACATTGTGCACCTCGTCGTCATGGTATTTGCATGCCCAATAGCGGTCGGGGTGATGCGTGACCTGTGTGCAGCCGTCCATTTTAAAGCCCGCGGCGCCGTTATCCACAAATTTTTCAAGATGCTTGAACCATGCCTCATCGCGCTTGGTCAGCTCGTCCACCCAGGTTGCATTGGCAAAATGCCCATCGCGGATCATCGCGTCCGTATAGGCATATTGAATTTCCTTTGGCTTATCAAAGCAGCCTGCCTGCCGCTCTTCTTCCCACAAAAGATCGTAATTGTTGCAAAGCCACAGAGAAAGCTTGAAGCCGAGATTGCGCAGCGCCCAGCCGAAGGTCCAGTTGCCGCTGTTATTTTCCGGCTCCCATTCGGGCAGCCAAAAGCGCGTGTGGTCCCATTTTTTGTC
>CAKUYO010000357.1 GCA_934716995.1 uncultured Bacteroidales bacterium
GCCCCGGGGGTGTGTATCAGGCGCACGTTGACCTGCGCAACACGGTCTACGTTTGGAATCCCCGGTTGACCGAACCCACGATCTACCTTCCGCCCGTAGAAGGCTTCACCAAACCCGAGGAAAACTGGGCGAAGAAAGTCGCGGAGATCGCAATTAAGCAGGCGGTCGCCGAAGGGAAGCTGTCGGCGACGGAGCATGACCTGGGCGATCACGCTAAGAAAGATTGGCGCAAATGGAGAGAGTGGCATGACTGAAGTCACAGTGGAAGACATCGACGCGATCATCGAACTGGTCGATGGTCTTAAGGAAAACGCCGAAGACAAATTCGAGGAAGTTCCGGCATCGATTGCCGAGATGATCGGCGCGACATTGGGGTACCTGCGCTGCCTTCGAACCCGCGTCCGGAAGGCGGAAGAAAACGGCGGTTCGCTTTTTAAAGAAACGCGTGTGAGGGGATAAAAATGATCCGCTATGAACTGAAAGACAAAGAGCGCCAGGCCGCTTTGGAAAAGGCGTTCCCGGGGTTCGGCGCGGACTTGCAGAGCACTTGCGAGTGCGAGTTCGACGATCGATTCTGCCACGTTAGCGTGAGACTCAGCAATTGCGGGGGCGTCGTCTACGACAGCGCGGTGGACATCATGAAGAGCGCAATCTGTACGGAAAGGGCGTACGACCCCAAGGCATGGAACAAGTTTCCTGAAGTCACCCCGCCTGAAGGCGTATGGATGCGCGTTGAAGGGGATAGAGCCAAGCATTTCCACGTCAAGCACGGTGCAATTTTTCTCCGCGGAGAATGGTATTGGCGCATCCCCCGGCCTAGCGACCCCAACCCAGCCTGCGCGCAGATAGACCGCCGGGAGGTAGAGCGCTTCCGCCCGTGGGATGAGGAGGGCGAAGAATGACGGCCAAAAGCGATTCGTTCTACGGCCACCCTCTCATCTCAACTTGGAGCATGGACACCGGGAACACCCTTCTTGTGTGCCAAGTCAAGATCGGCCCCTGCGGCTATGCGGCAGGAAGCGTGAAGGTGTCTGTCATGGTGCAAGGGATACGTATCTGCGGCGATTGGGTGAAGCCTCAGGACGTCCCTTACATCAATCAACTCGTAGACGCCCGATTGGCCGCGCTTAAGAATCCGGCGCTGTACCCGATGCCATGGGCGAACCAGCCCATTCTTGCTGAGACGGTAGAAGAAATCCGGCGCGGAATTTTGACTCTGTGGGCAACGATTTTCGGCGGCATCCCCAACGGCCGATGGATTGTCGATGACTGGGGCGCGGTTACGAAAAAGGAGGAAAAAGAATGACTCCCGAAGGAAAAGTTGTTGCCGCGATCAAGTCGGTAATCAAAGAACTCCACGGCGAAGTCCGTAAGACGTCTTGGGTTGGGCATATCGGCGCCCCCGATCTCTTCATCATGATGCCCGCGTGGCACTTTTGGGTCGAGGTGAAAGCGCCCGGCGAGAAGCCGAAGAAGCACCAGCTGCGTGAGCACAAAGTGATGGCCGAGTCGGGCTGTGAGGTGCATGTT
>CAKUYO010000358.1 GCA_934716995.1 uncultured Bacteroidales bacterium
CCGAAGCCCTCCACCGCCGAGGCGTCAAAGGCGATCCCGTAGGTGAAGGCGCGCTTGAGCTCACTTGGCATGATGGCTACATTGTGCTGCTTTCCATAGACGTTGCAGAAGGCCAAGCGGATAAACCTGACGTCCTCCTCCTGCACGAATTGTATCACTTCTTCCGGCATGTACTTCATGCTCTCACCTGCTTTTCTTAATTCAAAACATACATCTGGCGATAGGGGTTCCTTGTATCCGGTGTGATCACGGTCAGGTCATCCACCCCGGCAGGCCACGCTTTGACCTGTCTGGGAAGCCGCAGGCCGCTGCCGTCTGAGCGCAGATAGAGCTTTCCACCGTGCATACCGGTACAGGGGAAATGACTCACGCTGGGACAGCCCCAAAACAAGGATGATCCCGCCCGCCTGATATTCTCCTTAAAACTCCCCGCCGCATCGCCGATGCTGCCGCGGACGATGATCCAGCTGTGACGCATCGATATGAAACATGATACCACGCCTCCCGTCGGTTTTCTATCTAAAATTACTCTCCGTCATGAGAAATTCCGAGAATATGCAGTTCTCTGTCCGTCAAGCCGACGCCGCGAGAGCGGCAATTTCCCCGCTGCGTAAGAAGTTTTTTCTGCTCAACTATTTAATTCTTACCGAGCCACGCGTCTAACGCGTGATTTTGGTATACAAAAAAGAGAGACACGCTCGTGCGTGTCTCTCTTTTTACGTTGCGTACGGACTTACTTGATCTTGCCCTGATCGTCCAGAGCGATCACGGTGGCGAAGTCGGAAGCAGCCTTGGTGATGTCATTGCTGACAGCCAGAGTGCCGTCGAACATAGCCTTCACCAGAGTCTTGTAATCATCCTGGGTGAACTTGCCATCAGCCCACTGGGTGGACTCCATGGGGATCTGGACATAGTTCAGAGTGGGGTCGTCAGCGGACACCAGGCCCAGGTTGTCGATCTTGCCCACGTAGTTGGCCCAGTTGCCGTTGACGATAACATCGGTCAGGGTGTCATAGGTGGCGGGATACAGACCCTTCATGGCGGAGGTAACGGTCAGAGCCTTGTAGCCCTCGACGGTGGCAGCATCAGCGTCCTCGCCGGCAGCGTAGTTGGCAATAACGCCAGCCTGGTCAACGTCAACACCGATGACCTTGGCGCCCTCGACCTTCTTGGCAGCGTCCACAGCGGAGGTGTAAATACCGCCGCCGCAGGCGAACACGACCTCAGTGCCGCCGGCATACCAGGTATCCATCACAGCGGTGATGTCGGCATCGCCGAAGAACTGACCGCCATAGATGTAGTTGACCTTCACATCGGTCAGACCCATATCGGCAGCGGCAGCGTCAACGCCCTGCACGAAGCCGTAGCCATAGCGGACAACGGCGGGGACAGCCATGCCGCCCAGGAAGCCCAGGCTCTTGTAGCCCAGCTTCACAGCAGCGTAACCGGCCATGTAGCCGCACAGCTCTTCCTGATAGATGGCGCAGTACACGTTGCTCATGTCAACATACTTGGCCAGATC
>CAKUYO010000359.1 GCA_934716995.1 uncultured Bacteroidales bacterium
CGAACTGAAACTTTTGACCTACAAAGGCGGTCGCTTTTTCGTCGAGAGCGGTAAAAAATGCGACCTCAATCAATCGAAAATTTACGTCAGGGTAAAAGAATGTACGACGAAATACTGAAAAGCATAGCGAAATATCCTGTAAGCGAGCAGGAAGTATTAAGCAAAGCGTTTTATTACGCAAAAAAGGCGCACGAAGGTCAGAAACGGGCTTCGGGCGAAGAATATTTTACGCACCCCGTGGCGGTTGCGCAGATTCTCATCGACCTCGGTATGGATTATCATAGCGTGGCGGCTTCCTTTTTGCATGACGTAATCGAAGATACGCCCGTTTCCGAGGGCGATATAAAGGAAGAATTCGGCGAGGAAATTCTCGAACTCGTCGTAGGAGTAACGAAACTCGACAAAATCGAATTTAAGAGTCAGGAAGAGGAGCAGGCGGAAAATTTCAAGAAAATTTTCGTCTCGATGGCTAAGGATATAAGGGTTATCATTATCAAGTTAGCCGACAGACTTCACAATATGCGTTCGCTCAACTTCCTTTCGCACGAACGGCAACTCAGAATGGCTCGCGAAACTCTCGATATTTACGCACCGCTTGCCGGCAGGCTCGGTATTTCGCAAATCAAATGCGAACTCGAAGATCTGTGTCTTAAATACCTCGACCCCGACGCTTACGAGTTTTTATCTGTCAATATCAACAGCGACTCGATAAGAATCGCATACGAAAAGGGCGTTTCCGATTATATAACAAGGCCTTTCGACGCTCGGAACGTGTACAGACGGGTCGCGAATACCATAAAAGTATATTCGAGACAAAGGCGGTTGATTTCCGAAATTACGCGTCAGACCAAGGAAAAAGAAAGAAGCCGTTCGATGATGTTAGAGATACTCAGTCAGATTATCGAACGACCGAGCGGCGGCGAAGAGGGCAGCCACACGACGAGAATCACCGAGTTTACGAGGCTTATTTTAGAACGGCTCATCTGCAAGAACAATCCGTACGGTTTTACGGGCAGCGACGTTTCGACGATAGCGTACGCGGCGGCAATGCACGACATGGGGAAATCGCGTATAGACCCCGAAATAGTGAATAAAAAGGGCAAACTCACTTCGGAAGAATACGAAACGATGAAAAATCATACGGTATACGGCAGCGAAATGCTTGAAAAAATCAAGAGTTACGCCGACGAGCCTCTCGTAAAATACGCTCGGGAAATCTGCCTTTGTCACCACGAACGCTACGACGGAAACGGCTATCCGAACGGTCTTAAAGGAGATGAAATTCCCGTTTCGGCGCAGGTCGTTTCGATTTGCGACGTTTACGACGCGTTGGTTTCCAAGCGTCCGTACAAGCCCGCATACACGCACGAACGGGCGATAGAGATGATTAAAAACGGCGAATGCGGTTCGTTTAACCCGTTGATTTTAGAGTGTTTTTACGAACGCGCCGACGATTTCAAAAAAATAACGGAAAGAGGAAAAACGATAGATGAATAAATCGTTTATACAAAAGATAGC
>CAKUYO010000360.1 GCA_934716995.1 uncultured Bacteroidales bacterium
CTGAAGTCGACGGGTTGGGGTATAGCTTCCTGTTCCGCAACTACCGCGCCGATCTCGGCAAGTGGCAGACCACCGATCCGCTCGGATATCCCGATGGGTGGAACAACCTCGCCTATTGCAACAATCAAGCTTTTCTTACTGATCCTTTAGGTTTAAGTAGTTTTGATGATTATGATCTCTCACAACTCTCTTCTAAAGATTATGGCTTTGTGAAACACTTCTATACTGGAGATGGTGCAAGTGTGACGCTCAGTCAAATGGGAGTATTTTCTGCCATCAAGAAGGAAATTGATAAACAAGGAATTCTTGATCGTTTTAAAAAGCAGACTGATGATGTTGCTCGTGGCATGGCAGAAAGATTTGATTACAATGGGCCGTTTTCAAATTCATTTAATAATTCCTATAATTTCATTGATGCCTCCTATTCTATCGGTAGTGCTGTCCTGTCTGGAGCTTTTTCTGGAAATATGACAACCTATTTGCTTGACGACGGCAAAAAAATGTACAGTTGGTCAGGGACTGTGACTTTAACTTTTAGCGATGAATTTACTGATCCACTTAGCATAATTGAACATACATATGGAAGTTCGACCTCTCCCAATGCACCAGATTGGTTGGTCAGTATTGCCAATTTGGGGGGAGATGGTTTTCATGTTGGCGAAGTATGGGAAGTTACAATGTCTGGAGGTGGAATTATCGAATGAAGAAACCAATATTTACATTACTGATAAGTTTGCTATGCGCTTGCTATCTTGCAGGTTGTTCTGACGATACTCTTAATATTGAACTTCCGTATGGATATGAACTCCATTCTGATGTTCATGGGACTTATATCACCGGTCAATCTATTGCAAGATATCCAACCACAGGAGATATCATAGGATTTATGCTGAATTCTGAGTATTTCTATGGGTGGAATTCGCCAGATAGTCAATTCTTTATTTTGCATCTATCTTCAGGAGCTATATCTACCTTTAATAGTTTCAGCCAATATCGCAATGCTTTGATGAAACTTGATATAATTGCTCCTTCAATGGATCAAGAATTGACAATCGCAACATTTCTTTCAAAGGGATTAAAAGAAATTAATAAGCAATTACAAACAAATAAAATACAAATTAAACATGTAGGTCACAAAAGGTATAAAGTCCAAGTAGATAAATAGATCAGGAGGAAGAGGTAAACAATATTGTCAAAAAATATAGTTCCTTAAACTAGATTTGATAGTAAAACATGTAAGATAATCAAACTTCAGGCATGTAAAATGTTCCAACCATTTTACATGCCTGTTGGTAATTATATGCCACCAATAGACACTTTGAGTTAACCAATTTTATCTATAAGTGATATTGCTTTCTTGATCACGAAAGGTATTTCCCGGCTTCCCGGAGAGCAAACGGTTTCATGTCGCCGCGAAATTTCTCAATAAATTTTTGGGCCGCAACCGGGAATTGCTTTGACAACTCACGCACATGCCAGGCCACCGCTTTCTGAATGAACCATTCCTGTTCTTTCACC
>CAKUYO010000361.1 GCA_934716995.1 uncultured Bacteroidales bacterium
TCTTTGATCAAAGCATATAATGCATCTTTTGAAAAATATAATGTGGAAGATGGCAACTTCACAACAGAAAGAACGATCACAGCTTCTCAAAAAACAATTCTTGAAAAGAATGGAATTCAGATTTTTAACTTGAATAACTATGAAAATGCTTTTACAAACGATACAACAATACGTATCTTTGCACAAAGAGATGAAGTGGATCGTGTGTGCCTGATGAAAGGTGAAATGCCTCAAGGCACAGGTACGATTGCGATTGATCGTATGTATGCAGATAATAATCGTTTATCGATTGGAGATACATTAGAAGATACTGATGGAAATGTTTATACGATTTGTGGTTTTGTTGCATTATCGGATTATAGCGCATTGTTTCAGGATAATGCGGAATTGATGTTTGATGCGGTGAAGTTTGGTGTTGGAATTGTGAGTGAAGAACAGTTTCAATCCTATGATGCAAATACATTGAGAAAAACATATGCATGGAAATATGATGATACTTCTATTGTTGATAGTGACAGGGAAGAAGATGTGAGTAAACATCTGCAAAGTGCACTACGTGAAGTTATCAGCATTGAAGAATTCATTCCGCGCTATCAAAACCAGGCAATTACATTTACTGGAGAAGATATGGGTGGAGATGGTGCGATGATGGTTGTGTTTCTAGATATCGTTATTGTCATCGTTGCCTTTGTATTCGCAATTACAACACGAGATACCATTCAAAAAGAAGCTAATGTGATTGGTACGTTACGCGCAAGTGGATTTACAATTCGAGAACTTGTACATCATTATATGATCATGCCAGTCTTAGTGACACTGTTGAGTGCTTTGATTGGAAATATTCTTGGATATACATGGCTGAAAGATGTTTGTGCAGCAATGTATTATGGAAGCTATTCTTTACCAACATATGAAACGGTATGGAATGCGGATGCATTCATACAGACAACTCTAGTTCCTTGTCTGATCATGGCATTTGTGACGTGGATCGTTTTATGGCACAGTTTATCATTATCACCATTGAAGTTTCTTAGAAATGATCTTTCTAGAAAGAAACATCATCGTGCATTTCCTTTATCACATCATTTTCCAATCTTTACGAAGTTTCGTCTGCGTATCAATTTTCAGAATATTCCAAACTATATCATTTTGTTTCTAGGAATTATGTTTGGAAATACGATGCTGATGTTTGGGCTTGCTTTACCAGATATCTTACAGTCGTATCAAGCAAATATTGAAAAGAATCTGATTGCGAATTATCAGACAGTATTATCAATACCAAGTGAAGCAATGGATGAGAATCATCGTTTTCAAAGTTTAATGCAATTCATGAAGTTTTCAAAAGCTGTGGAAACAACAAATGAAAGTGCTGAGAAATTCTCAGCATATACATTGCATACGATTGGCAGTGCAGCGTGTAAAAGTGATGAAGTGATGATATATGGTGTTGCGGATGATTCTAAGTATGTAAGATTGCCTGTGGATGGTATTTATATTTCTAGTTTATATGCGGATA
>CAKUYO010000362.1 GCA_934716995.1 uncultured Bacteroidales bacterium
TTAGTTGTGAGAAAGATTTCTTCTCTCGGAATTCCTGATTTTGCTATTGCATTACCGACTTCCTCTTCATTAAAATAACTCTGTGCAGTGTCGATTGCCCTGTATCCTGTTTTTAAAGCATCAAGAACACATCTTTCACACTCGTCTTTTGTCACCTGATAAACACCATAGCCAAGTATAGGCATTTTTACTCCGTTGCTTAATGTTACATATTCCATTTTTATATCCTCCTTAAAAATTAATTTTTAACTTGTCCAAAAAGCCAGCTCATAATACCGTTATCGCGTACAAACAAATAACCGCCATCCCACTGGGAACTGCATTGCAGATATGCCGTATAAGCAGGAACCCCTTATATTCTTCTGTTCCCGGCTCAACATTATATTTTTTTGCGGTGCTTTCCGGATTTTGATAGCCATCCGGTATATATTCAAGTTCATCCGGAACCGTCCCGCTCAAATTAACTTTTTGCATATCTGTTATATTTTCCCTGTTTTCAGTCACAATTGTATTATCCATAACATTATTATTTACAGACTTTGTACATACTGTAAAACAAAGCATAAGTACTGCGGCGGCAATTAAGCATATAATTTTTTTGTTCATGCCATGCCTCCTTAAAAGTGTATTAAATACTCTTTGAAAGCTTTATTGCCTCTGTTTTGTCGGTAGCCATTCCTCTGTATTTCATTCCGTATAAACCAGCAAAGCGTTTCATTGTATACTCGCCTGCCTCAAGCATCCATTTTTCAGGTGCCGCACCCTGGAAAATAAAATACATGTCTTTTCCCGCCAGTTCTTTTTCACCTACAAGACCGTAAAATCTGTCAAGCACATTTCTCACAGAACCGCATATGTTATGCCAGTACAAAGGTGAACCGATAACTATAACATCTGCTTTTTTCATTTTTGAAATAACAAAGTCAAGTTCGTCATCGGCAAAATCCTGTCCGTAACTGTAAATCTTATAATCTGTAAGATTAAGTGTTTCGTATGCCTTATCAGCTAACAATGTCTCAGCCAAGCCTGCTGTGTTTCCGTTTTTGTTCGGACTTCCGTTAATAAATAAAATTTTCACTTTCTTCCACTCCTTAATTAATTTTTTTATTTTTTATTATTTTGCTTATGTAATATGCGATATAGGCAAATAATGCCATAACCGCTATATAATCTAAAATGAAAAACATTACGTTTTCAGAATAATCATAAAAAACAAAATGTATTTTCATCAATAGATACCCACCGATATGCCTTACATTGAAAGCATATACTCCGTAACATGCGATAATTGCCGCTGCAAATTTCGATACAATACTTCTTGCTTCTGACGTTTTTTTGAATAATCTTCCCGTCATAATAACAACCGTATTCCAATGAATTCCCAGATGAACCGACATCACCGCAAAGCCCCAGTAGGCACAAAACATATGGACCTGTCTTGCCCTCATTGATGTTCCGACAATGTAAATATCCTAAAATATATGATTTGAAAGCAATATGCCGCTCACCATAGAAC
>CAKUYO010000363.1 GCA_934716995.1 uncultured Bacteroidales bacterium
AAATTTCTTGTTAGCTTACATGAATATATCCTCTGTTATACCAAGGAAATAACAGAATTGCCAGAGTTGTTCATTCCGCTGGAAAAAGACTCCATCAAAAAATATTATAAGCAAAAAGATGAAAACGGACTATATAGAACCCATCCGCTTGAAGCGACTAAAAGTATGGGGACTAGACCTAATTTAATTAATGATATTCCAGCACCGGATGGAACGATGATATCTCCGGTACGTCAATGGCTTTGGTCTAAAGAGCGTACTTTTGAAGCTCTCAAAAAAGGAACGCTGGAATTTATCAAAACTACCAATGGGTGGAGCGTTCATACCAAGCAATATTTATTTGACGACAACGGAGAGCAAAGGCAAGGAAAAGCCTTTTCCATAATAGATGATATCTATACTCAGCATGGAACAAATGAATTTATAAGATTATTTAACGATGCCCAGCTTTTTTCATTTCCAAAGCCCTCGGCATTAGCTGAAAAATTAATCAACATTGCAATGAGTAATCCGGGATATATTCTTGATTATTTTGCTGGTTCTGGAACAACTGGTAATGCCGTTATTAACCTTAATCGCGAAAATCAAAAGCAACATAAATATATTCTCATTGAAATGGGTGATCATTTCGATGCTGTTTTAAAGCCCCGCCTGCAAAAAGCTGTTTTTTCTGAAAACTGGAAGGATGGCAAGCCGCAACCGATTTCTCCGGCCAAGTTGAAGCAGACGATCCATCACAATGAAGCCGTCGAAAGAAGTTCTAACGGAAAAGAACTTACCCTGAGTTTCGATGTTGGATTGGATAAGCAGGAACTCGAAGTCAATGAAAACTTCGATCAGCATAATCCGTTCAACGGCATTTCCCATTGCATCAAGTATATGCGGCTGGAATCGTATGAGGACGCGCTGAACAATCTGGTGATGCCCGAAGAGGATGCGAAACTTACGAAAATGCCGCCCGCGCTGAAAGAGGATTATCTGCTGCATTATATGCTCGACGTCGAAGCGGAGGACAGTCTGCTCAATGTTTCGGACTTTTCCAATCCTTTCGGCGACTATAAATTGAAGGTGAAACGCCCCGGCAGCGACGCCGTCGATGAAACGGCGGTGGATTTGATGGAGACCTTCAACTATCTGATCGGCTTGCGGGTGGAACAATATTACCGGTTGCAAAGCTATGACGCCGCGTTCAAGCGGGAAACCGATCCCGAACTGCCGGATCATTACGATACCAGGTTGGGATTCGCGCAATCACCGGAACTGAAAGAGGATGGAAAATGGAAATTCCGCAAGATCGAAGGCTGGATTCCCGCTAATCCCCTCAACCCCAATGACGGGCAGAAAAAGAACGTCCTCATTCTCTGGCGCACCCTCACGGGAAAGCCGGAAGAAGATAACCTGATGCTCGACTGGTATCTCGGCGATTCGATCAACCTGAATGAAAAACAAGCCGAGTACAATCTCATCTATGTGAACGGCTCCAACAATCTCGGCGCCGACCGTAAAGAAGAAGAT
>CAKUYO010000364.1 GCA_934716995.1 uncultured Bacteroidales bacterium
TGCAGAGGACATCCAAAAAGAGCTTGACGAGCTCGCATTTGAATTACAGGAGGCAGAAAGAAAATTATGGCTTACAGGTATTACAGCACCCTCCGCCCGCTGATGGTGGGCGGCATCCCGTTCCCGAAAGACCCGGGAGAGAGCATCACCACCATCGTCAACTTCGAGGAGGGCCGGACGCACTGCAAGGACATCGACCGTCCCGCGTGGGGCTACATCGAGTACACGGCCCCGCTCGACCCGCAGCAGGTCTCTGATTACGAGCTTGTGCAGGCTCCGCAGGAGGCAGACCATGAGTGAAGTGAAAATCAAGGAGCTGGACAAGAGCCTCATTCATCAGGCGAACAGCAACAGCATGAGCGGCCAGCGCGGTGACATTTCGGCACACGAGTACGAGGTCTACTGCCAGAAAGTTATGAGCTGGAACATCCCGGACAGCCGCAAGCAGAAAATTGTGGACCAGATTTATTCAAAGTGGAGCGAGCAGCTCCGGCACGAGGCGGCCCATGTGAGCGTCGCCGTCGCCGGACCGGCGCGGTACAACGCGAAGAAGCTGGACCACGGCGACACTATTCTCCGCCTTTCCTCTGAGTTCGTGGAGTGGTTCAACGGCCTGCAGGAGCAAGTCTGGCAGGGCCGAATCGAGGACAAGGACGCCAAGGAAATTGCCCGGCTGGTCGATGACATCAAATTCTGCATCGAGCGGCCGACGCTTAATCCTACCGCGAGCCTGTGCGAGCTCGCCAACAAGGACCCGGAGCTCTTCATGGAGTATTACGAGAAGCTCCATGAAAAGTACCGCTGGCGCAAGAACAGCGTCATCGCAAAGCTCTACGCGGCCGGGAAAGAGGGCAAGCTCGCAAACCTGAACCGGCAGAAGTTTTTCGAGGACGAGAACCTCGTCGCCTACACGATGGGCGACCGGGCATACATTAAGTTCGTTATGAAGCCCCGGCAGCAGCTTATCGTTGCGCTCAAGAGCCGGAAATGGTGGTGGAACAGTTACGAGGAGGCGTGGAGCACCTACCTCGACAAGCTGGACAAAGAGTGGGTGCAGAACATCAGCACCCGGTACGCCGACTATGTTTGAGGAGGAAATCAGAGAATGAAATCGTTTACATTGGATTTGCTGCACTCGGATGAAGAAGTTCACTACCGCGACTACCGCATCAATGAGCACAAATTCGCATTCGACCAGATTCAATACAACAAGGGCGGGCCGCACAACATGGAGAGCATCGCTCTTCCTGTTGTCAGTAAGAGTGATGGAAAACCTGTGGCAAACCTCGAGACCACCGTGATACTCGTAGAGTGCGGAAACATCTACCATTATCTCGACAACGGTTTTGCAGTCCGCCTGAGTGATGCCCAGATGGTGACTGTTGCAAACGAAATATTGAAGAAGCGCGCAGAGGTAAGAGGGACCGGCCTCAAGACGCTTTCTGGATGGCGGGAAAGCGGCCTGCCAAGCGTTGAGGACTACCTCGAAGTGGGGGACGAGGTTGAC
>CAKUYO010000365.1 GCA_934716995.1 uncultured Bacteroidales bacterium
GTTGCAATAACTAAGAAGTTAATTTCTTAATTAAGGAAGTGTTGTTCCTTATTTGCGGTTGCAAAGGTAGTACATTTCTACGAACCCACCAAACATTTCTGCAACTTTTTTAATAAAAAACCGCTTTTTCTTGTATTTTTCGTCATTTTCACCCTCGTTTTTACTGTTTTCACCCTCGTTTTTACTGTTTTTTCTCCCCTACTTCTACTTCTTTAGTTAATTCAATCCCATTCTATTTATCCATCGATAAGACCTTATCTTGTTTCCTAATAACATATCTTTTGCATTTTAAGTTCAACTAAATCGGTCTGCTTTTTGACGGTGTCCGCTATAATTGGTCGCTTCCGCGATGAATTATGACGAATTTGAAACTATTTCGACGAATTTTCGACGGAAGTATGTGAATTTCGTCGAAATTCGACGGTTTTTCACAGAACTAACTATTTCAAGCGTCTTCTTTAAACTATCACAAGACATCCTCTCCATGTTGGTAATCGCAGACACATAGAAGTTGGAAAGTCATTCTGCAGGAAGTCATGATATGTATCTCTATATGTTACGCTATGCAGCACGGCATAGATGTAGTCAATAAGGTCTATAGCAAGGAATCCGTTCTCTTTACGTTCTTCGTCTTCTATGTCTTGCAGATGCAAACCTATTCCATTCTCAATGTTTTGTAGAATATCTGGAGAGAAGTTTGCATACTTCAACAGTTCAAAAAAAAGGGCTAAAAAAGTATTACGTGATACTTGGCAAAGTATTACGTGATACTTTGTAAAGTAATACGTGATACTTGACCAAGTATCACGTATTATGTCTTTTTCTGTCTTTTTCTTGATTTCACTATGACACTTTTTTGATTAATAAACTATTTCTGTAGACAGTATCATAAAAGCCATACTGGAATTAAAGACATTGGGAATGTTTAGTGTTTAATGTTTAGTGTTTTCCCATACGCTATCAGTCTTGGTTTATGTTTTATATGCGAAAGAAATATCATCGGAAAGCGATGTGTATCAGTCAAAACTAAAAAAGGCTTCCAACCATTGCTGATTGAAAGCCTTAATATTATATAATATGTATTGTTCTCGATGAAAATAATCCGATATGGATATTACTTCTTGATGATGCCCTGCTCTACGAAAATCTTGGTGAGAGCCTGTACACCACGTTCTACCTGTTCCTTGGTGTGGTTTGCCATAAGGGCGAAACGTACCAATGTGTCCTGAGGAGCACATGCTGGAGGAATAACAGGGTTGATGAATACACCTGCCTCGAAAGCCAACTTTGTAACGAGGAATGTCTTCTCTGTGTCGTGAACATAGAGAGGAATGATAGGGCTCTCTGTGTCGCCAATCTCGAAACCTTCCTCACGGAAACGCTTCAAAGCATAGCGGGTAACATCCCACAAAGCTTCAAGACGCTCTGGCTCCTGCTGAATGATATGGAGTGCCTCCAAAGCAGCAGCTGTAGCTGCAGGAGTATCTGATGCACTAAAGATGAA
>CAKUYO010000366.1 GCA_934716995.1 uncultured Bacteroidales bacterium
GTCGTATGCCAAGTTGCCCAAGGGTGCTGGCTATCCTGTGGTGGAAGGTGGCGAGGTAACCGGTGGTGCGAGAATGCACCAAGAGCAACAGCTGCTTCTCACTTATCAGGTGAATGGTGATATGCCGCCCGAAATGCTGAAGAAGCTTGTTTCAGGAAATGTGGTGCGACGCTTGCAGTTGCTGGATGGCGTGGACCGGGTAGAGGTGGCAGGAACCACGGATAAGTATGTGGAGGTGAGCTATGACCCGATGGCACTTGCTGCTTGTGGCATCACAAGCCAAGACTTGCAGGATGGAATCCGCAATTTCCTGGGAAAGGATGAGGTGGTTGGCACGATGCTGCATACCACTGTGGACAACAGGAAGGAGCGGATTGCTTTTCGATTGAAAACGGCATGCGATGGAAAGTCGCTTGCTGATGTTCCCATCAAGGTCAATGGCAATCGGGTGGTTTATCTCAATGATTTGGCTAGGATTCATGTCAAGCGATATGAGCCTTCTGGCTTTTATCGTGTGAATGGATTGAATACGGTATATGTGAATGTTTATGCAAAGCCTTCTGCTCGCATCTTGCATCTGTCTGACCAGGTGCAAGACGAGATGGAGGCTGTCAAGGGTGAATTGCACAGTCCGTTGTATGTGCATTTGTCATACGATGTGGCTCAACTCCAACGAGAAGAAATGTCCAAGCTGATAGGGCGTAGCCTAGCCTCATTATTCATCCTGCTGCTCTTTGTGTGGGTCATTTACCGCAATGCCAGGTATCTTATGGTGGTGACATCGGCTTTGGCGGCTAACATCTTGATAGCCGTAATCATCTATTGTGCTTGTGGCATCAAACTGCATCTTTATTCGTTGGCAGGCATTACGGTGTCGCTTGGCATTATCATCGATTCTGTCATTGTCATGGCCGACCATTATACCTATTATCACAACCGGAAGGCTTTCCTTTCCATGCTGGCAGCGATGTTGACAACCATAGGCTCGATTGTCATCGTCTTTTTCCTGCCAGAGGAATTGCAGGCAGACTTGTATGATTTCGCCCTGATTATCGTCATCAACCTGGTTGTTGCCTTGTTGGTGGCTCTCTTCTTTGTGCCTGCAGCCATGCAAAGATGCAAGTGCCAAGCTCCGAGCGTCTTTAGGGGCAAGCGCAGATGGGTGGTCTGTTGGAATCATTTCTATAGACGCTATATCTTGATGGCATCGCGCCGCAAATGGATAGTCTATATCGTCTTGGTGTGGGCATTCGGCATACCATTCCAAGCTTTGCCTGAAGATTGGAAAAGTGCTACAACGGATAAATTGGCTTCTTGTTTTGGAGGTACGATTCAGCTCTTTGCTGATTATCTGAACGAGCATGAGCAGACCAGAAAAGCTGATGGGGACAAAGTGCTTCATATACAGGGATTGATGCCTGTGGGAGGCACAGCTGTGCAGCTGAACGAGAAGATGGTCATCGTGGAGGAATTGCTGAAAAAATATCCGGAAATCAAGGAGTTT
>CAKUYO010000367.1 GCA_934716995.1 uncultured Bacteroidales bacterium
TTGTAGCCCACCATGCTGTCCATGGTGTTGATGGCTTTATAAGTAAGCGCCAGCGGTGCGCCGCCCAGCAGCATATAGAAAAGCGGTGCGATCACCCCGTCGCTGGCGTTTTCGGCAACCGTTTCCACAGCGGCTTTGGTCACGCCCTCGGCGGTCAGCGCCTGCGTGTCCCGCCCCACGATGCGGCTCACGGCAATGCGGGCGGCGGGCAGGTCGGGCTTTGTCAGCTCCCGGTAAACGTTCATGCTCTCCTGCGCAAGCCCCTTTGCCGCCAGTGCCTGCCCGCACCAGAACATCTGCACTGCCAGCTCCAGCAGCGGGTGCAGGGCAGCAGCTTCCATGCAGACAAGGCTTGTAAGCGCAAAGGTGCCCACCGGCAGACAAAAAGCTAAGATGCGCCCGCCCCAAAGTTCACCCTCCGGTGTTTTGGGCAGGCGGGTACGCAGCTGCTTTTCCAGCGCGGAGATGGCCTTGCCCATATACACCACCGGGTGCGGCAGCCACGCAGGGTCGCCGAAAATCGCGTCCAGCACAAAGCCGCCCAGTACCGCGTAGCCGATCATTTCTGCGCCTCCTTTGTGTACTGCACGGTTTTTACCAGATGCAGTACCCGCTTTGCCGCCCAGTCCTTGGCATCCAGCACAAAGCCGCCGGCATTGGGGGCGCACCATTCGTAGTAATCCTTGTGGGGCAGGGTGTAGCGCTCCATGGTAGCCATCTGAGTGCCGCCGTGGGCTAAAATGACCAGCATTTCCTCGCTGCTTGCAAGGGCTTTATCTACCAGTGCGGAAAAAGCCGCGCAAATGCGGTTACAAAAAGCAGCCTTGGTCTCGCCGTCCGGGCAGGGGCTTTCGCAGTTGGCGGCTACCCATGCAAGGTAGTCCGGGTCGTGCTCCATCTCGATATAGTTTCTCCCCTCAAAGCTGCCGAAGCACATCTCCTTCAGGTTGTCTATTTCTACGAGTTTTGCGCCCGGGAACAGCACCTCAGCGGTCTGCCGGGTGCGGCAAAGGGGAGTAATATACACAGTCTTGGGGGAGATATCTGCCCGGCACAGCATAGCGCGCCCGGCGGCAGAAAGGGGGATATCCCGCTGCCCCTGATAGCGCTTTTCAGCATTGTATTCGGTCAGACCGTGACGCAATAAATAGATCAGCATTCCGGCAATTCTCCTTTCAAAACGGTGGGGATGCCGCAGAACATCTGCACCACGCACGCAGCGCGCGCCGCCAGCATACAGGCCAGCCGCCCGGCGTTTTCCCGCGCGGCACGCTCTGCGGGGTCTATGGGCACCACACCGCCGCCCACCTCGGTGGACAGCACGATATCATAAGCGGATAATTTATCCGCGAGTTTCTCAAGTTCAGCGTTGTCCTTGCACCCGGCGGCAAGCTGCTGCGCATCCGCAATGCAGCAGCCAGGCAGGGTGCGGGCAAAGGTGCGCTTGCCGCTGTAAAGCGGCCCGGTGATCAGGATCATAACAGCCCTCCCCATTGGCAGGC